>NZ_AYKG01000001.1 GCF_003788585.1 Salinisphaera japonica YTM-1
ATCAGCCTCAGATCGCTCGGTGAGCCGCTTGGTTTCAGTCGGGCGAGATGGTATCTAGGGCGTTCGCGGATAAAAAGTTGGAGCGAGCGTTTGCGGTCTTTTCGAAGGCGTCCGAAGCGCGGTCAAGAGCGAAACCACAAAAGCCGTGGCGCCACGGTCTGATAAACGAAACCGTGCTCAACCCGCCATCTGGGTCATCTGCGTAACTCTGCGGATAGTCCGGAAAGAACGAAGCCAACACGCCACAAGACGCCTTCATGACCTTGCTCATTATCGGCAGACACAAAAAAGCCGGCACGATGATCGTGCCGGCTCGAACGGTCATGGTGCCTGCGGTCAGTCGTTGGCAGCTCGGGCCAATGCGGGTTCAGCCATCGTCTCATCATCGTTGGCGTCTTCTGAGCCGAAACGGGTCTTGACCGGAATATCGCTTAAGCTGTCCAGGTAGTAATCGTCCTTGTCGAACACATCGACCTGAATCGCGTCCAGCCGGGCTTTTTCGGCGCGCTTGATCTGCTCGGCCTCGTCGTTCGTCACGATGCCGGCCTTCACGGCCTCGGGCACGGCCTCGAGCAGGTTGGCGGCCTTGATCTGCTTCTTGTGCAGGGCCTTCTTGATCTTGAACGTCGGTGCCTGTGCCTCGCAGACCAGGCGCCAGGCGTGGAGCAGACGCCCCATGCCGGGCGACTCTGGCAAGGGCGAGCCCAGGCCGCCCAGAGCGATACGCTGGTACTGCTCGCCGGGTGACTGGATTGCTGCGGCCGCCGCGCGGTCTTCGCTGTCGCTCGGGCCGTTCGACAACGGGTTGATGCGCAGGAAGAAACGGCCCGGATATTTCAGGATCCAGCCGATCGGGCCACCGAAGTTGCCGTAGATGCCGTCAAAGGCCTGCTGGATCTGTAACAGACTGTATTTCATGGCCCAGTGAACGACCGGCAGGTCCTCCTTGCGCGCGCCCTCGGCCTGAAAACGGCGCAGAGTGGTGATCGAGAACACCATCCAGGACAGCGCATCGGCAAAGCGGCCCGACAGCTTGCCGCGCTGCTTGAGCTTGCCGCCGACGAAGAACATGGCCAGGTCGGTCAGAAAAGCGAAACGCGAGGAGGCCCAGCCCAGTTTCTTGAAGTAGCGCGCTGTCTCGTCGTCCACCGGTGCCTTGACCGTTGCCCCACGGGTGATGCCGCGCACGATACCGCGGCCGAAATTGGTGACGCTGTGACGCATCCATCCGAGAATGGCTTTTCGAAACGCATCGACGTCGTCGTTCTGCACGGCTTCCAGTGTGGGCAGCGCATACGGATGGCATCGCACCGCCCCCTGGCCGAAGATCATCAGCGTGCGGGTCAGGATGTTCGCGCCTTCAACGGTGACCGCCACCGGCGCGCTCTTGTAACCATCGCCCAGGATATTGTTCGGGCCCTGCATGACGCCGGCGCCGGCCATCACGTCCATGCCGTCGATGAGACAGGATTGGCCAAGTTCGGTCGTCTGCTGCTTCAGAATCGCCGATATCACCGGCGGATGATGGCCGCGATCCACGCCGGCACAGACATAGATGCGCGAGGATTCCATGATGTAGGCTAAGGCTGTCGTGCGTGCGATCTTGGCGCTCACGCCTTCCATCAGGCCGACCGGGATATTGAACTGCTCGCGCACGATGCTGTACGGGCCGACCGCCGATGCTGCGGCCTTGGCTGAAGCCACGCCGCCGGCCGGCAGAGACACCGCGCGCCCGCCGCCGAGCTGCTCCATGAGCATGCGCCAGCCCTGGCCGGCCATGTCGGGGCCGCCGATGATGTGATCGACCGGGGCCACCACGTCTTCGCCGAAGATCGGGCCGTTGTCGAACGCGCCGATCGGCAGGTGATGATCGCCCAGATACAGGCCGTCCATGCCTTTTTCCAGCAGAATGACCGAGATGCCGGGCAGCTCGCCCTTGCCCAGTAGGTTGTCCGGATCATGCAGCTGACAGGCCAGGCTGACCAGATTGGCTATAGGCGCCAGCGTGATATAGCGTTTGGCGAAGTTCAGTTTGACCTTGATCTCGCCGTCTTCGTCCTTGAAGACACGGCCTTCAGCCTTGATCGAGGCCGCATCGGAACCGGCTGTGGGCTCGGTCAGGCCGAAACAGGGCACCAGCTCGCCCGTGGCCAGACGCGGCAGGTAATGGTCCTTCTGCTGCTCCGTGCCATAGGCGATCAACAGTTCGGCCGCGCCCAGCGTGTTGGGGATGACGATCAGCGTACCGACCGGGCCCAGCTGCGAGGTCTTCATCATCACCGAGCTGCGGCCCAGCGTGGAGAAGCCCGACCCCCCGTATTCCTTGGGGATGATCAGCCCGAAAAAGCCTTTTTCGCGCAGGAACGACCAAGTGTCGTCGTCGATACGCCGGGTATTGCGAAGTTTCCAGCTGTCCACGCGATGCAGAAGCTCTTCGACCGGCCCATCCAGAAACGCCTGCTCCTCGCTGGACAGCGCCGGGTAGGCTTCACCCATCATGGATTGGAAATCAGGGTTACCGGAAAAGAATTCGCCGTCGATCCAGACCGAGCCGGCCTCGAGTGCCTGGCGCTCCGTGTCGGAAATACGCGGCAGAATCTGTGCGTCCTTGATGTACTTGAGTGTGCGAGCGAACATTGACAACCTCCAGGCGGACCGGGACGTATGAACGGTGTGCAGCGGTTTTTACAGCACGTAAAAACGAAACACGCTTTCATTCAGATTACGCCGCCTCGTCGCCGAGGCCAAGAACAATAGAAATTACCCTTTGTTCATTGCCCGTCGTGCCGGCGAGTTATATCGCGTGCAATTATCGTGTTGTTTAAACGTCGTATGAGCGCCGCCCTCGAATTGCTAGATTCTCGCGTCAACGCGTAACGAACATTACTCTGCGATGCATCGCCCTGCCCTGAACAGCCAAGAACGAGAAGCCGTGCTCACGGCGATTGATCCCGATACGCGCAACCGTATCGAGCAGGCGGCGCGCGAGCTTTTCGCCGGCCGTGAGTTTCATCGGGTCAAGCTCATTGATATCGCACGCAATGCCCGGATCAGTCTGCAGACGCTCTACAAATACTACGGCAACAAGGAAAACGTACTGTTCGCCAGCCTGGAGACCTGGCTGGCAACGCTGGCCCAGCGCATGCTGGATCATCTACAGGGCATCGAGAATTATCGTGATCGGCTGCGCAAGGTGTTCTGGGTGCTGCTGGATTACTTCGAGCGCAACCCGGAAGTCGCACAGATCATTCTGAGTTCGGTCTATCTCAACACCTGGCGTGACGACGACACGTTTCGCCAACCCGAACTGATGTCGGTGTTTCTGGACGTGATTCGTGAAGGCCGGGCAGCCGGTGTGCTGACGACCGAGGTTAACGAGGTCGAGATCTCGGATTTCATCTGGGGCGTGGCCAATCGCAATGTCGCGATGTGGCTGATGCGCGGCCGGCGCGACAGCCTGGCTGATAAATCCGGCGCGCTATTCGATATGTTGTGGCGGGCGATCGCCAGCGAGGCCGTGCTGGCCCGGCGTTACGGCGGGCCAGCCAACTGACACGCTGTCTCCGGATGCCTTGCTACGCCGATGAAATACCGGCGACGCGCTGGCCCAGGTCGATGAACAGCGCTTCCAGCGTCAGCTGCCAGTCGGCGTTGGTATCCACGCGACGCCCGACAGTGGTCACGCTCTGACTCCAGGCTGACAGGTGAGCCGCCCCCAATCGACGAGCGACGTCTTCGGCTGCCGGGTCGAGCCCCGTGGCCGGCGCCGCACCGACGGCCAGACTCATCAGATCGTTAGTCCGGCGATATAGCCAAGCGGTCCAGGCCGCGCGATCAGCATCGGCGGCCCGTTCGGCCACGGTGATCGGGTTGGCCCGGCGTTGCAGCAGTTTGCAGAGGTCAGCGTCCCAGGCCTGTTGCCGGCCGCGCGCCTCGCCGGCCTCGGCACGGGTCAGCAGCATCGGGGCCCGCAGGCGATCCGAGCTTTCCTGATCGTGTGCAATGCCCTGTGCCTCGAGCCAGGCCCGTGCCATGTCGGGTTCAGCGGCAGGCAGGCGCCAGAGCTGGCAACGGCTACGAATGGTCGGCAACAGCGCGGACAGGCGATCGGTCACGAGCAGGATATGACAGCCGGCCGGCGGCTCTTCCAGTGTCTTGAGCAGGCTGTTGGCCGCACTGGGGGTCAAGGCATCGGCCGGATCGATCCAGCCAATACGCCCGGCATCGTACTGCGGCGTCAGATGCAGCGCATGGGCAAAGCGTCTGACCTGCTCGACCTTGATCTTTTTACCCGTATCCTCGGGCACGAGTCGCGAAATATCCGGATGCGTGGCGGCCAGGCGTTGGCGACAGGCCGCACAACGCCCACAGGCATCGCGATTGTCATCCGGGGCGCGACATAACAAGGCGGCCACCACGCGTTCGGCAAACACACGCTTGCCGATGCCCGGCGGGCCACAGACAAGCAGGCCGTGCGCCACGCGCGCATCGCCCAGGGCGCGACGCATGGGCGCCCACATCGCGTCGTGCCACGGCAGGCGCGGATCCAGGCTCGTATCACTCATCGGTCAAGCCAGGCCATGATTCGTGTCGTGAGCGTATCGCTCAAGGCATCACGCGGCTGGGTGGCATCGATGATGGCATAGCGCTCCGGCGCCTGTGCCGCGCGTGATAGATACGCCTGTCGCACGGTGTCATGAAACTGGCGTGCCTCGGTGTCAAAGCGGTTGCCCTTGCCACGCTCGGCCGCACGCGCCAGGCCCACGTCGACGGGCAGATCCAGCAAGAGCACGCCGTCCGGACGCCGCTGTTTCTGCACGAGACGCTCGAGTGCCGTCACGGCCTCGTCGCCGAGCCCGCGGGCCGCGCCCTGATAGGCAAAGCTGGCATCGGTGAAACGATCACAGAGCACGATCTGGCCGTCTGCCAGCGCCGGCTCGATGACCTCAGCCAGATGGGCGGCGCGGGCCGCGAACATCAACAACAGTTCGCTCATCGCCGGCATGGGCAGGCCATGATCCCCCATCAGTACGCCGCGGATAGCTTCACCCAGCCTCGTGCCGCCGGGTTCGCGCGTGGTGTGCACTGGGTACCCCGCGGCCTGTAACCGCTCGGCCACGGCCTGTATCTGTGTGGATTTGCCGGCGCCCTCCCCGCCTTCAAAGCAGAACAGCCCGCCGGGGCCGTGGGTGTCGGGCATCACGAGCCTCCCAGTTGATATTTCTGCACGGCGCGATTATGCGCGGCCAGGGTTGCCGAAAAAACATGCGAGCCGTCTCCGCGCGCCACGAAATACAGCGCATCGCCGTCGGCCGGGTGCAGCGCGGCCTTGATCGAGGCCCGCGAGGGCATGGCAATCGGCGTCGGCGGCAGCCCTTTGCGGGTATAGGTGTTATAGGGCGTGTCGCGCCTGAGATCGGACTTGTGAATGTTGCCGTCATAATCGGCAATGCCATAGATCACGCTGGGGTCCGACTGCAGGCGCATGCCTTGAGTCAGGCGCCGGCTGTAGACTCCGGCGATGCGCTCACGCTCGTCGCCTTTAGCGGTTTCTTTTTCGATGATCGAGGCCAGTGTTAGCGCCTCGTAAGGGGTATCGACGACGGTATCTTCGGCCCGTTCTGCCCAGGATTTGGCCAGAAACGTCTGCATGGTGTTGTAGGCTCGCTTCAAGAACGCGATATCGCTCGTGCCGCGCGGAAACATATAGGTATCGGGCATGAAACGCCCTTCGGGATCCTCGCCGGGGTGGCCCAGTGCTTTCATGATCTCGGCCGGGCTGTCGTCGGCCAGTTGATGATCGATCGCAGCGTCGGCGGCAACCGCGGCCACGATATCGGAGAACCGCCAGCCCTCGACCAGCGTCAGTCGGCGCTGGCGGATACGCCCGGACACCAGCTGGTGCAACAGGGTGGCCGGCTTCTGAGCGGCCGGCACGAGATATTCGCCGCTTTTGATACGGGTGGCCTGACCCGTCAGACGGGCATAGAGCGCCAGATATCGCATATCACGCCCATGGCGCACCACGCCCTGGGCCTTGAGCTTGGCGGTCAGTTTCGTGAACGAAGTCCCCGGCGTGATCTCGATCAACTCCGGCTCGGCGTTGGCTAGAGGCTGTTCGAAAAACCGATAAAGATCGGCACCGACGAGGCCCGCGGCCAGTACCAGACACACCGAAAGAATCGCGATAAGGCGTTTGAACAAGCGATGTGCTCCGTCAGACAATCAAGCGGTGGCCGCGAGCCATGCGGCGGCCCGGCGCGCCATGGCCGGGCTGTGTTCGAATCGATTCTCACCGATGCGTGACACGGCAATCGCCCCGCCGATCGAGTTGCAGGCAATGGCCGCGCAGAAGTCGGCGATGCTTGCCGCATGGATATCGACTTCGACCACAGGCCGGCCGGCTTGTTCCGCGGCCTGCATCAAACGCGCCCGAGTCGCGCCAGCGATGCCACAGCGCGCCAAGCCCGGCGTATGCCATAAGCCGGCCGGGTCCATGAACAACAGGTTACGCATGGTCGTGGCAACGAGCCGGCCCTGGGTGTCGGTCATCGCCAGATCCGGGGCCGCACTGGCCCCGGCTTCGCGCCGTGCCCAGACCTGTTCCAGCCGGTTCAGATGTTTCACGCCGGCAAACAGCGGCTGGCAGGCCAGACGCGTGGCCGCGATATCCAGCGCCAGGGTGTCCGGCGGGGTTGGCATTCCCGGGGTAAAGGCGATGATCACCCGCGGACGGGCCGGCACGGGCGGCGTGTAACCGCGCCCGCCGCTGCCGCGCGTGACGGTGATCTTGGCCACACCGGTGTCACCGGCCTCGATCAGCTGGCCGAGTTCGGCATCAAGCCAGGCGGCTGATGGCCCCCGGATATCGAGGGCGGCGCAATCGTGTGCCAAACGCTCGTATTGAAAGACCCGAGCCACGACCTGGCCGTTGTCGATGGCCAGGGTGCGAAAAACACCGTCGCCATAAGCCAGGCCGCGATCATCGGCCGCCACGAACGTCTGGGCCTGCCCGTCGATGCGCAGACGCGGCTCAGGCATAAGACGTGCCGTTGCGATCGACAAATGCCCGCAGCACGCCGGTCGCCTTGTGGCGGGTTTCCTCGAGCTCGGCCTCGGGGATCGAGTCCGCCACGATGCCGGCACCGGTACGCAGCACCAGCGCCTGGCCCGACTGGGTGAGCGAGCGAATCACGATATTGGTATCCAGACGCCCACAGCGCGATAGATAGCCGAACGAGCCGGTATAAGCGCCGCGTCCGGTAGCCTCGAGCTCGCCGATGATCTCCATGCAGCGCACCTTGGGGCAGCCCGTGATCGTGCCCCCGGGAAACACGGCCCGCAACGCCGCGCCCGGGCCAATATCCGGCTGCAGGCGCCCAAAAACGTTGGACACGATATGGTGTACGTGGGCATAGGATTCCACGGTCATCAGTTCGTCGACGGCGACCGTGCCCGGCTGACAGACGCGGCCGAGATCGTTTCGCACCAGATCGATGAGCATGACGTGCTCGGCGCGCTCTTTCGGGTGCGCAATCAGCTCATCGCTGCTGCGGCTGTCGTGGGTCGGATCGCTCGTGTCGTATCGTCGCCGCGTGCCGGCGATCGGCCGTACGCTGGCTCGGCCGTCGCTGATCTGCAACAGCCGCTCCGGCGAGGAGCTGATCAAGGCCGCGCCGCGCCATTGCATGAGCCCGGAAAACGGCGCCGGGTTGGCCGCACGCAGTGCCCGATAGATTGTCGCCGGCGACGTCTCGGCCAATAGCCGACCGTGCCAGGCGCGGGCCAGGTTGGTCTGGAATACATCACCGGCCGCGATGTAATCGCGTGCCCGGTTCACGGCCGCCAGGTATTGCTCGGCCGGGTCCTCCTGCCAATCGATGGCTGGTGGTTTGTTTTCCGGCCCGGGCCGTGAATCATCGGTGACCTGGCCGGCAAGGGCCTCGCCCCGGGCACGCGCATCGCCTTCGACCACGATATGAATCTGGCCGGCCGCGCGGTCGTGGATCAATCCGGCCGTACATCGCACGGCCAGGGCATGAGGCAAGGGATCATCGGCATCGACGGGCAAGCGCAGACGTGGCTCGACCCCGGTGGCCATTTCATAACCCAGATAGATGAACCAGCCGCCGATGAAGGCCAGTTCCGGCACCGGGGTCTCGGTATAGGCGGCAGCTTGTGCGTCCAGCCAATCGAAGAAAGCCGGGGCATCCGCCAGATCCTCGATCTCGATCGACGAGGCGGGGTCAGGATCGGCGAGCAGGATGTCGTAGCGCGACTGGGCAGCCGCCCCCGCGCTGGATTCCATGAGAAACGGAAAGACGGCCGGGTCGTTCTCGGCCAGCCGGTCCAGGCTGATACAGCGGGAAGCATCCAGCGTCAGCCATGTCAGTACATGGTCCTGACGCCGGATCCGGCAATCCTGAGGGTGGGTCACACGTAGCGTTTGAAGATCAGGGATCCGTTGGTGCCGCCAAAGCCGAAAGAGTTGGACAGTGCGGCATCGATGGTCATCTTGCGTGCTTCATGTGGCACGTAATCGAGATTGCAGCCTTCGGCCGGTGTGTCCAGATTGATGGTCGGCGGCGCCACCTGATCACGGATGGCCAGCAGCGTGAAGATCGCCTCGGCCGCACCCGCGGCCCCCAGCATGTGGCCGGTCATCGATTTGGTCGAGCTGACGGCCACGTTCTTGGCGCCCGCACCCAGCACCGCCTCGATCGACTGGCTTTCGGACACGTCGCCGGCCTGGGTGGATGTGCCGTGGGCGTTGACGTATTGAATATCCGCGCCGGTCAGGCCGGCGTTGGTCAATGCCCGCTCCATGCAATGACGCGCGCCGCGCCCGCTGGGCATGGTGATGTGATGCGCATCGCCGCTCATGCCGAAGCCCACGACTTCGCCGTAGATCTTGGCCCCGCGCGCTTCGGCAGAGTCCAGATCCTCAAGCATGAGCACGCCTGCGCCGTCGGACAGCACGAAGCCGTCGCGATCGACATCCCACGGGCGGCTGGCGCGCTGCGGGTCGTCGTTGCGAGTTGATAGCGCCTTCGCCGAGCAGAACCCGGCCAGGCCGATGGGGTTGACCGCCATCTCGCAGCCGCCGGCCAGCATGGCATCGGCATCGCCGCCGGCGATCATGCGTGCGGCCAGCCCGATGTTATGCACACCGGTGGTACAGGCCGAAACAGCCGCGATGTTGGGCCCATGCAGATTCAGCTGTATGGATACCGCGCCTGCGGCCATGTTGGCGATACTGCTGGGAATGAAGAAGGGCGAGACCTTCTTCGGGTTGTAATCGGACTCGTGAAAGGCCGCACAGGTCTTCAGGATCGTGCCGATCCCCCCGATGCCCGAGCCCACGGCCACGCCGACGCGATCGTTATACTCGTCGGAGAGCTCGAGCCCGCTGTCGGCCAGCGCCTGAGTCGACGCCGCCACACCGTAGTGCACGAACGGATCGAAGCGTTTGGCTTCCTTGGCCGACATGTAATCGGTGACGTCGAAGTCACGGATCGGCCCGCCGAAACGCGTCGGATAAGCCGACGTATCGAACGAATCGATCGTTGAAATACCGCTGCGGCCGGCCAGTATGCCTGCCCAGGTATTCTCGACATCATTGGCCAGCGGCGAGACCATGCCAAGGCCGGTTACTACTACGCGACGCTGATTCAACGACGCCCCCTGTCAGAAAAGAAGGCCGCCCAAGCGGCGGCGGCAGAGATCCAGCCGGCCGTCGTTATCGACGGCCGAGCGTCACAGATCGCAGGACGGATCAGCCTTCGGCGTGCGACTTGATGTAGTCCACGGCGTCTTTGACGTTCACGATCTTCTCGGCTTCCTCGTCGGGAATATCGATCTCGAACTCTTCTTCCAGCGCCATGACCAGCTCGACCGTGTCCAGCGAATCGGCACCCAGATCGTCGACGAACGAGGCCTCCGAGGTGACCTGATCTTCGCTCACCGACAGCTGCTCGGCGATGATTTTCTGCACTCGTTCTTCCACGCTACTCATGGGATCTCTCCTGTTGCTTGGTCTTACGTTGCTTGACGCGACTATCCGCCCTCGCAGATCGCGCGCCATTCTAGGGAAAAAGGGGGCGTTTCGCCAGCTAGGCGCCCATGTACAGGCCGCCGTTGATAGAAAGCGTCTCGCCGGTAATATACCCGGCTTGCGGCGAGGCGAGAAACGCAGCCGCGGCCGCGATGTCATCGACGCTGCCCAGCCGGCCCAGCGGGATCTGCTCGAGCATCGACTTCTTGGTGTCCTCGAGCAGGTCACGGGTCATATCGGTCTCGATAAAACCGGGGGCAATAGCGTTGACCGTGATCGCACGTGAGCCGACCTCGCGCGCCATGGATCGGGTGAACCCGAGCAGCCCGGCCTTGGCCGCGCTGTAGTTCACCTGGCCGGCGTTGCCCATCAGGCCGACAACCGAACTGATATTGATGATGCGCCCGCCACGGGCTTTCATCATGCCCTTGAGCGCGGCTTTGGAGACACGAAACACGCCAGACAGGTTAGCATCGATCACGGCCTGCCAGTCATCGTCTTTCATGCGCAGCATCAGCGTATCGCGCGTGATGGCCGCGTTGTTGACCACGATCGTGGGCGCGCCGAATTCCTGACCGATTGTCTTGATCAAGGCTTCAACCGATGCCCCGTCGGTCACGTCCAGCGCGCGCCCGGCCCCGCCATGGACGCCCAGGCGATCATTGATGGCGTTTGCCCCGTCGTCGCTCGTGGCCGTGCCGATGACCGTCGCCCCGTCGGCGGCCAGCCGATCCGCGATAGCGGCGCCGATGCCCCGACTTGCCCCGGTGACGAGCGCGACCTGGCCGGCGAGTGTGTTCTCGGACATACGATTAAGACTCGTTCTGGATGAATAGGCCGTGCGGCGCTAGCCGGTCACGCGGGTGATCGTGGCGGCCATGTCCTCGGCCTCGGATAACGCCACGCTGTCGATCGTCTTGTCGATGCGCTTGTTCAGGCCAGTCAGCACCTTGCCCGGGCCGCATTCAACAAAGGTATCGCAACCGGCGTTTTTGATGTGACGCACCGTGTCGGCCCAGTAGACCGAGCCAGCCAACTGGGCAACAAGCGCCTTGCGGATGCCTTGTAAATCTTCGCGCGGGCGAGCATCCACGTTGTGATACACCGGCAACCGCGGCTCGCGCAGCGGAATATCTTCCAGATGGGCGGCCAGACGCTCGGCGGCCGGACGCATCAGGCTGCAGTGCGACGGCACGCTCACCGCCAGCGGTTTGACGAGTTTGGCGCCTTTTTCCTTGGCGATTTCTCCGGCACGCGTCACCGCATCGGCGTGGCCGGCGATCACGACCTGCATGGGCGCATTGAAATTGGCCGCCGAAACCTTGAGGCCCTTATCGGCCAGCTCGTCGCTGGCGGCCTGACAGGCGGCCACGACATCGTCATCCGACAGGCCGATGATGGCCGCCATGGCGCCCTGCCCGGCTTCGACCGCGCCCTGCATGGCCTGCCCGCGCAGACGGGTCAGGCGTAGCGCATCGCCGAAATCCATGGCGCCAGCGACCACCAACGCACTGTATTCGCCCAGGCTGTGCCCGGCCAGATGCGTGGGCATCGGCCCGCCGGCCTGTTGCCAGAACCGCCAGTACGCGATGCTGGCCGCCACCAGTGCAGGCTGCGTGTATTCGGTCTTGCCGAGCGTTTCTGCCGGCCCGTTATCGATAACCTCGGCCAGATCGAGGCCCAGGGCCTCGTTGGCTTCGGCCAGAGTCTCGTCGACCACGGCGTGCTGTTGTTTCGCAGCCGTCAGCATGCCGACCGACTGTGCTCCCTGCCCGGGAAAGATCATCGCAAAACGCGACATAGGATCGAACGGGTCGATGTATGAAGTCCGGCGCATGATACCCGGCCGATATGCGCTTGGCCATGTGAATTTGGAAACCCCCGCGTTCGCACGATTGACGGCGTGGGCCTACACTTTTGCCCTGCAATATGAGTAAGCGAGGCCCAGGCATGGTGCATGTCGAGCTGACCGTGGCCGCGATCGTGGCCGACGGCCCGCGTTATCTGGTCATCGAGGAAGCCATCAGCGGCCGTTACGTCATCAACCAGCCGGCCGGCCACGTCGAGCCGGGCGAGACCATTATCGAGGCCGCGGTACGAGAAACCCGCGAAGAAAGCGCCTGGGGTTTCGTGCCCGACGGGCTCGTCGGGCTCTATTACTGGCCGCATGCCGACGGGCGTACCACCCTGCGCGTGGCGATCGCCGGCCATGTGACCGATCATGATCCCCGACAGGCGCTGGATGCCCCGGTCGTGGCTGCGCACTGGTTGATGCGCCGCGAACTGGCCCAAGATTATGCGATGCGTAGCCCGCTCGTGCTGCGCGCCATCGATGACTACGAACGCCGCTCGCCTATGCCGCTGGATTATCTGCATCACATCGAGAACGCGCCGTGAGTGCCCCGGCCGGAGCCGCCCCCGCGGATACCCGGGTGATCGTTGGCCTGTCCGGCGGCGTGGATTCGTCCGTGGCCGCCTTGCAGCTGGTCGAGGCCGGTTATCAGGTCGAAGGCCTGTTCATGTTCAACTGGGGCGAGGATGAGGCCGGGCGGTGCCAGGCTGCCGATGATTTCGATGATGCGGCCGAGGTCTGTCAGGCGCTGGATATTCCGCTCCATCGCGCTGATTTCTCCGCCGAATACAAGACACGGGTGTTTCAGTATTTTCTGGACAGCTACGCCGCGGGGCGCACGCCCAACCCGGACGTGCTGTGCAACCGCGAGATCAAGTTCGATGCCTTTATGCATCACGCCGAACGCCTGGGCGCGGATCTGATCGCAACCGGTCATTACGCGCGCATGGATCACACGGGCGACACACCCAGGCTGTTGCGTGGGCGGGATCCGAACAAGGACCAGTCTTATTTTTTGGCAGCGGTTCCGATCGCCGCACTCGCGCATACGTTGTTCCCGGTCGGCGAGATCGAAAAGACCGATGTACGCGCCATGGCCAAGGCCGCCGGGCTGCCGATTCACGACAAGCCCGACAGCACGGGCGTGTGCTTCATCGGCGAGCGGGATTTCGAAGGCTTTCTCCGCCAGTATCTGTCCGGGCGCGCCGGGCCGGTACGCGTATCCGGTGGGCCGCTGGATGGCCGCGTGATCGCCGAGCACGCCGGGCTGATCTATTACACCATCGGCCAGCGACGCGGCCTGGGGCTGGGCGGCGTGGCCGGCGCCGCGGCCGCGCCCTGGTATGTCGTGGACAAGGACCTGGCAAGCGATACGCTCTGGGTCAGCCAGGACACCCATCACGCCGCACTCGAACAGACACAGCTCGTGGCCGGGCCGGCACACTGGCTGATCGAGCCGCCAGCGCAGCCCTTTCGCTGCGAGGCCCAGGTGCGCTATCGCCAGGCCGCGATCGATTGTCAGGCGACGCCGCTCGCCGATGGCCGGATCGAGGTGGTTTTTGATCGCCCGCCGCGTGCCATCACGCCCGGGCAGTATGTCGTGCTCTATGACGGCGCGCATTGTCTTGGCAGCGCAGAGATCAGTCATGCCGGCGCTGCGGCCCGGGCAGAACCCACAACTTCGGAATCGATTGCATGAATCAAGGCCCCAACCTGCAGGATCAGGCCTATGCCCTGGCCGGCGTGGCACAGTTCGCGCGTTATGCGCATGACACGGCCCAGGACGGTCAGGATCTGCCGGTACGCTTCGAGCGCGCCCTGCATGCGATCTTCTGTACCGATCCCGATCAGGCGCTTGATGTGTTTGAAAACCGACACGAACTGGCCGATGGCATCGCTTATCTCAAACCCCAGCTGGCCGGGCAGCGGCCGGACGACAAAAGTGCGCAGGTCGCGCGTTATATCGGCCAGATATTGAAGCTTGCAGGCCGGCTGCGACAGGACGAGCAGGCCCTGGGGCGTATTCGCGGTGCGATCGATCGCGCCCGGCTGGCCGAAAGTGCCGACGTGGCCGAGATTCTGGATACGGCCTATCGCGAGACCATCAGTCCGATGCGGCCTCAGATCATGCTCCAGGGGCATCCGAGTTATCTGAAGAACGAGTATCTGCAGCGACGGATCCGTACACAGCTGCTGGCCGCCATTCGTGCCGGCGTGCTTTGGCGCCAGTGCGGCGGCGGTTTCGTGTCGCTGTTTCTGCGGCGCAAGGCGCTGCTGGCCGGGCTCGAGGGCGGCTGAATAAAACAGCAGGCCAAACTGCAAATCATTCTTTTCGTAACAGCGCGTCCGCCCTGCAGCCATCGTGTTCAAACGCTATACTGCAGCCCGCGACTTACAGACCGGCGCGCACACAAGCGACTATTTACCGGCTCAGGAGATAAGGTTCATGACCGACAGCTTTGGGACCCGTACCAATTTCACGGCAGGCGATCGTAGTTTTGACTACTTCAGCCTGCCGACCCTCGAAAAACAGTTTCCCAACGTGGCCAAGCTGCCCTACGCGCAGAAGATCCTGTTGGAAAACCTGCTGCGTCACGAAGATGGCAGCAACGTGACCAAGGCCGATATCGAGGCCATGGCCAACTGGGACGCCAAGGCCGAGCCGGAAACCGAGATCGCCTTCACCCCGGCTCGCGTCGTGCTGCAGGATTTCACCGGCGTGCCGGCGGTGGTCGATCTGGCGGCCATGCGCGACGCCATGAAAAATCTGGGCGGCAGCCCCGACAAGATCAACCCGCTGTCGCCGGCCGAGCTGGTCATCGACCACTCGGTCATGGTCGACGAATACGGCACCGACAAGGCTTTCGATCTGAACGCCAAGCTGGAGTTCAACCGCAACAAGGAGCGCTATGCGTTCCTGCGCTGGGGCCAGGGGGCGTTCGATAACTTCAAGGTGGTGCCGCCGGATACCGGCATCGTCCACCAGGTCAACCTGGAATATCTGGCCCGTGTGGTCTTCGGCAACGAAGACAAGAATCTGGCCTATCCGGACACGCTGGTCGGCACCGACTCGCACACCACCATGATCAACGGCGTAGGCGTGCTCGGTTGGGGTGTGGGCGGTATCGAGGCCGAGGCCGCGATGCTCGGTCAGCCGATCACCATGCTCATCCCGCAGGTGGTGGGCTTCAAGCTCTCCGGTAAGCTGGCCGAAGGCACCACCGCCACCGATCTGGTGCTCACGGTCACCGAAATGCTGCGCGCCAAGGGCGTGGTCGGCAAATTCGTCGAATTCTTCGGCGATGGCCTGGAAGATCTGGCCCTGGCCGATCGTGCGACGATCGCCAATATGGCGCCGGAATACGGTGCCACCTGTGGCATCTTCCCGGTTGACGAAGAAACGCTTCGTTATATGGAGTTGACGGGTCGTCCGCAGGAACAGCTCGATCTGACCCGCGAATACGCCAAGGCCCAGGGCCTGTGGCGCGAGAAAGGCCAGCCGGACGCCAACTATACGGATGTACTGGAACTGGATCTTTCCACCGTACAGCCCTCGCTGGCCGGGCCGAAGCGCCCGCAGGATCGCGTGTTGCTGTCCGACATGCAGGAGACCTATCAGCGCGAAGTCAAGCCGTTCATGAAGAGCCGCGCCGAAAAGGCCGGCAAGTCCATGGAAGAATCCAAGATGCAGAGCGAGTCCGGCATCGCCTCGGACAGCATCGATGGGCCGATCCACGCGCCGGTGTCGTACAAGGACGCCGAGTTCGACCTGCACGACGGCTCGGTGGTCATCGCCGCGATCACCTCCTGCACCAACACCTCCAACCCGGCCGTGATGCTGGCCGCTGGCCTGGTCGCGCGTAACGCGGTGGCTAAAGGCATGCAGGTCAAGCCCTGGGTCAAGACCTCGCTGGCACCGGGCTCCAAGGTGGTCACCGAGTATCTGGAAAAAGCCGGCCTGGACGATGATCTGGATTCCTTGGGCTTCCAGCTCGTGGGCTATGGCTGCACCACTTGTATCGGTAACTCGGGCCCGCTGCCCGAGCCGATCGGTAACGCCGTGCGCGAGCACGATCTGAACGTGGCCTCGGTCCTGTCGGGTAACCGCAACTTCGAGGGCCGCGTGCACGGCGACGTGCGCATGAACTTCCTGGCCAGCCCGCCGCTGGTCGTGGCCTATGCGCTGGCCGGCACCATCGACATCAACCTCACGCAGGATGCGCTGGGCACCGACAGTGAAGGCAACGAGGTTCACTTGAAGGATCTGTGGCCGTCGCAGAAAGAGATCTACGACACCATCGGTTCCTCGCTGAACTCCGAGATGTTCAAGGACTCTTACGGCGACGTGTTCGCTGGCGACGAGCGCTGGCAGAACCTGGACGTGCCCGAGGGCGAGATCTACGAGTGGGATACCGATTCCACTTATGTCCAGAACCCGCCCTACTTTGAAGGCATGACCGTCGATGTCGACGACATCCCGACGATCAAGGGCGCACGCTGCCTGGCCAAACTCGGGGATTCGATCACCACCGATCATATCTCCCCGGCCGGTGCCATCACCCAGGATTCGCCCGCGGGCCAGTATCTGCAGGAACAAGGCGTCAAGCCGTCGGACTTCAATAGCTACGGCTCGCGTCGTGGCAACCACGAAGTCATGATGCGCGGCACGTTCGCCAACGTACGCCTGCGCAATCAGCTGGCTCCGGGCACCGAAGGCGGTTGGACGCAGTATCAGCCGGAAGGTCGTGAGATGTTCATCTACGACGCGGCCATGAAATACAAGGACGAAGGCACGCCGCTGGTGATCATCGCCGGCAAGGAATACGGCACCGGCTCCTCGCGTGACTGGGCGGCCAAGGGCACTCTGCTGCTGGGCGTGAAGACCGTGATCGCCGAATCCTTCGAGCGGATTCATCGCTCCAACCTCGTTGGCATGGGCGTGTTGCCCCTGCAGTTCAACGAGGGTGATTCGCACGAGTCTCTGGGCCTGGACGGTACCGAAACCTATGACATCGACGGCCTGTCCGCCGGTGCCAAGTCGGTACACATCACGGCCACCCAGGAATCGGGCGAGACGATCGACTTCGATGCCCGCGTACGCATCGATACGCCCAAGGAATGGGACTACTACCAGAACGGCGGCATTCTGCACTACGTGCTGCGCCAGCTGGCCCAGGCAGCTTAACGCTGCCACGACAATCGCTCGGCGCTATCGTCGAGCGGTTTCGTCGTCTGAATCCGGCTTCTTTGACGAGAAGCCGGATTTTTTATGGGAGAAAACCGTGCATGGAAAGCGTGATGCAATGCCGCTTCGTTATCGGCGGCGCAACAAGGAACGTATCAAGGAAGAGATCGGCACGCTTCGGCTGGTGCTGGTAGCGGCGATCGGTATCGATGCCACGTTGATCGGGCAGCTTTTTAAAGCGTTCAGATCAAGCGACGCCGACCCGGCGCGCTACGACAGTCTCTGGTCGTTCGTCTCGGTCTGGTTCTTTTCTTTTGAAACGCTGATCGTGCTGGCTGTTGAAATTGCGCTTCTTGCAACTGTTGTATTATCGTTACGAATAAGATCGTTGTTGCAACAACTGGAGGGTATTACATGATCATCTATCCGATAATCGGTATTGCCAGCATGACCGGCGCCTTCATTTATGTCGCCTACAAGTGGACACACTGACCGGGCACAGGCTCTTTTTCACGCAAGGCGTTTAACGAAACGCCGGCTCGTCAAACGAGCGCAGCTTGCGGGAATGCAGATCGGGCAGCCCACCCTCGCGCAGCAAGCGAATCGTCTCCAGCCCGATCGTCAAGTGCTGGGCCACCCGCGTGCGATAAAACGCATTGGCCATGCTGCGCAGCTTGAGCTCGCCGTGCATGGGTTTGTCAGAGACGCATAACAACGTGCCGTAAGGCACGCGCAGGCGAAAGCCGTTGGTCGCAATCGCGGCACTTTCCATATCCACCGCAATCGCCCGTGACTGTGAAAACCGCTCATAGAGTTCGTCGAAACGAAACTCCCAGTTGCGGTTGTCGGTGCTGGCGACCGTGCCGGTGCGCAGGCGATCCTTCATCTCTCGGCTCGATAAACCCGTGACGTTGGTCACGGCATCTTCCAGTGCCAGTTGTACCTCGGCGATCGGCGGAATCGGCACCCAGGTGGGCAGATCCTGATCGAGCACGTGGTCTTCGCGGACATAGCCGTGGGCCAGCACGTAATCGCCCAACTGCTGTGAGCGACGCAGCCCGCCACAATGGCCGATCATCAACCAGCAATGCGGGCGCAGCACGGCCAGATGATCGGTGATGGTCTTGGCGTTCGACGGCCCCATGCCGATATTGATCAAGGTGACACCCAGACCGTCCTCGCGCACCAGGTGATAGGCCGGCATCGGCGGCAGATGCCGCGGCGTCTGGCCATCCGTGACCAGCCCTGTGCCGTCGGGCCGGCCCGTGATCGTGTCGCCGGGTGCCACGAACCCGGTATAGGCGTTGTCCCGGCCGAGCTCTTTGTCGGCATGTTCGCTGAAATCATCGACATAGCGCTGATAGTTCGTCAGCAGTACAAATCCCTGAAAATAAGCCGGATCGGTGCCCGTGTAGTGCCCCAGGCGCTGCAAGGCCAGATCGGTGCGGGGAGCGTCGAAAAGCGCCAGCGGGAACGGATGGCCGCGGCGTGTTCGATGCGTGCTGTTGGCGATACTGTCGTCGATATCGGCCAGATTGGGCAGAAAGAACGCCTGTTCCATGGCGCGCAGATCATCGGGCTCGAGATCGGCCGTGGCCGATTCGATCACGAACGGCAAGGGAATCGGCTGGCCGCTCAGGCCCACGTGGATCGGCCCGCCGTGGTTGTCGAGCAGCAGCGTCAACTGTTCCAGCAGGTAGTCTTGGAACAGATCCGGCCGGGTCACGGTCGTGCCGTGCACCCCGCTCTTGCGCAGTGATCCATAGGTGGGCCGTGCATTGGCTGTCAGCCGATCGGCCGTAATTTCAATGCCCACATACGGATAGAATGCCTCCGGCATGGGTTCGGGCGTTTTCTCGCCGGCCATGAACCGGCGATGACGCTCGCGAATACTGTCGCAGGCCCGCTGATAGAGCGCTTCGATATGCGCCAACGCCTGCTCGGCGTGTTCAAAGGCTTTGAGCTGCGAGGCGTTGCCATGGCCGGTGCCGGGCATATCGATATCCTTGTGGCGAAAAAGCACGCCGTCTGATTCTACGTTTGAACACGGTCGCTGTCCGGCTCGGTTCAGCTTGGGCTGGCATGATCACACCATCGTGTTCTGTCATCTTTTATAGGAGTCGGCGATGCGCGATCCGTTCATGACTCTCGGCCTATCGGCCCTGATTGTCTTATCTGCAGGGACAGCGGCAATCGCTGCACCGGATCAGGCCGCCGACCAGGGCTCGATCACGGTCCGTACCCTGTTCGATCAGCTCGATCGTAACGGTGATGCGCTGCTCAGCCGCGACGAGCTGGCGGCCAACCCGGCGATCGCTGATGCTTATGACTCGTTCGATACGACATCGACGATTCAACAGCCGGCAGAAAACACGCGTCCGGGCGGTATCACGTATGCCCAGTTCGCCGCCGGCATGGAAGCGGCCGGCCAGAGCGGTGCCTTTGGCCCGGCGGTCAGCGGCGGCCAACGCTATCTGGAATACCCTGACGGCAGCCGCCAGCCGTTACCTGCCAAATAGCGCTCATTCGCCCCAGGTGGCTTCGAGCACGCGCAGCCAGTTGTCCTGAGACAGGCGCGCGATAAGTGAATCGTCATACCCGCGTGCCTGCATGGCTTCTATCAGACGCGGGAGATCGGCGGCATCAGCCACCGGCGTGGCGTGGATACCGTCGAAATCCGAGCCCAGGCCAACATGATCGGCGCCCATGACGCCGATCATGTGATCGATATGATCGAGCATCACCGCGATCGGCGTGGCCTCGTTCAATGCCCCGTCGGGCCGCAGGAAATAAGAGCCGAAATTCAAGCCCACGATGCCGCCCGAATCGGCGACGGCACGTAGCTGCTCGTCAGTGAGATTCCGGGCATGCGGACACAGCGCATGGGCATTGGAATGGCTGGCTACCAGTGGGGCCGTGGACAGGCGGGCCGTGTCCCAGAAGCCTTTTTCATTCAGATGCGATAGATCGAGCACGATGCCGTAATCGTTGCAGGCGGTGACCAGCGACTTGCCGGCCCGCGTCAGGCCCGGGCCGGTATCCGGCGATGACGGAAACTTGAACGGCACGCCGTGGCCAAACACGGTCGGCCGGCTCCAGACCGGGCCGATCGAGCGCAAGCCCGCGGCATACAACCCGTCCAGAGCCCGCAGATCGGCATCCACGGGCTCTGCCCCCTCCAGATGCAACACGGCCGCAATAGCGCCCACATGTTGTGCCGCGCGAATATCGGCCACCGTGCGACAGACCCGCAGGTGCTCTGGACAAGCCCGCTCGATACGATGCAATAAACCGATCATATCCAGCGCCGGCGGCAGCGCCCGGCTTTGATCCATCTGGGCGGGTACGGGCACCTCATAACCGCCCTGGATGCGATGAAAGCCGCGTCGATCGGCTTCGGGCGAGGGAATGAACACTGCGAACAGCCCGCCGACAAAGCCGCCGGCCTGCATCCGCGGCCAATCCAGATGCCCGCCATCGCGGCCTTCGATGAACAGCCGGACAGCCTCGTCGGGGGCGTGTTGTGCCAGCCGCAGCAACAGATCGTTGTGGCCATCGAAGATGGCAGTCGCAGATAACGTCATCTGCGCATGATAGCGCGCAGTGCCTATGTTTGGCCGCCTGTCTTCAGATCGAGAATATTGTCGTGTCAGCGGCTTGGCCGCGTACAACCAGACAGGGCTGGCCAGTCGGTTTTTTACTGTATATAAATACAGTCATGAAAGACGACGCGACGACCTCCTCTCCACAGACCACCGCCAAAATCGAGGCGGACTGGCAACGACTGGGTGTTCATCGCGCCAGTCAGGCTGCGCGCCCGATCACCTGGTCCACCGGGCTGGCCGCGCTGGATCGTATCCTGCCGGGCCAGGGCTATCCGCTGGCCAGCGTCACCGAATGGCTGATCGAGCGTTCTGGCATGGGCGAGCTGAGCCTGTTATTGGCGGGCCTGGGCCCGCGACTGCAAGCCAACCCCAGCCAGCGCCTGGTACTGGTCAACCCGCCCTATGCGCTCAACGCGCCGGCACTGGACGCCGCCACCATCGATCGCGGGCGTATGCCGGTGCTGCGATGCACCACGCCGGCCGAGGCGATCTGGAGCATCGAACAACTGGCCGCCGCCGGCGGTTTCGTCGGCTTCGTGCTCTGGGAGGATCAGCTGGAGATGACCGATCTGCGCCGGCTGCAGCTGGCCAGTGAAAAAGCCGGGTGTCCGGTGTTCGTCTATCGTCATATGCCCTGTGCGCGCCAACGCTCGCCGGCGGCACTTCGTCTGGTGCTGACCCAGCGTGCCGGGCAACAACGTATCGAGGTCTTGAAATGCCGTGGCCCGGGCGGGGCCCGCAGTCGGGGACTCACGCTCGGGCGCGACCGGCCTTGGCAACAGACCCGCCCGAAGCAGGCTTTTCGTCTCGGACGAATTCAGCAGGCACCCAGTGACAACGAGGCAACGATTGGCACGGCCACGCCGTCGCGGCCGGTATCACTACGGCCATTAAAAGCCTCGAAACCACATCATAAAACTGATTTAACCTATTGTTATAAAAATATAAAAAACAAAAACAGAAAACCCAAGACCTTTCTCTATCCGGATTGATCATGTGGTTGGCCCTGCGTTTCGTTCATTGGCCGTTGGATGCAAGACGTGATGACGAGGCCACGCATGCGCGGGTTGTCGTCGCCGCGCAACGACAGCGTCAACGTATCGTGGCGGCCTGCCCCGAGGCGTTATCTGCAGGCATACGTCTTGGCATGGATTTGGCTGATGCCCGCCTACGACGGGCCGATATCGAGGTCTTCCAGCGCAGGATCGCCCCCGAGCGGGCGGCCCTGGCCCGGCTGGCCGGCTGGGCCTGGGGGTATAGCAACGAGGTGCACTGGGCGATCGCTGATGACCACATCGAGTGCAGCCGCTTGGTGCTGGAGATCGGCGCCAGTTTGAAGCTCTTTCACGGGCGCCAGCGGCTGTTGTCATCGATCGAACAAGACCTGTCCGGGTTTGCTTATCGCTACCAGGCAGGCCTGGGCACGAGCCCACAAGCCGCACTGGCGTTTGCACGCGCCGAGCCGGCCATTCGACAAGATGGCGTATTGGGCGACCTGCCGATTCATTGCCTGTGTCTGGCCAACGAGGCCGAACAGACGCTGGCCGCGAGCGGTATCACGCATACCGATGCCCTACTGGCCTTGCCGCCGGCTGCCTTGGCACGGCGTTTCGGTCGGAGCGTGCTCGATGCGTTGGAGCGGCTACAGGGACAGCGCCCGCACGGATTGTCGTTGTATGACCTGCCGCCGCGTTATGACACGCGCCATGAGCTGTTCGGCGCAATCGACAATACCCAGGGTTTGGTTTTCGTCCTGCGCCGTGTCTTCGAGGAAGTGGCTGTCTTTCTGAGCGGCGCAGACAGCGCGATTCAGACCCTGCGTTTGACGCTTATTCACGAAGACGAGCAGACAACAAAGCTTGTGCTCAAGCTGTCGGCGCCGTCTCACGATGCCCGGCATCTCGAACGTGTCGCCCACGAGCGCCTGTCGCAAGTCTCGCTCACGGCCCCGGTATTGGCCATCGGACTAACCAGTGACCGCCTGCGGCGCTCGGCACACGATCAACGTCGGCTCTGGGCGATGCAGGCCGAATCCTCTGAGGCAGCCTGGCCGGGTGTGCTCGATCGCATACGCGCACGGCTTGGGCATGAGGCCGTGGGCTGGATCCATGCACGGGCCGATCATCGCCCGGACCGCGGTTCTTATCATGCCGACCGGCCGGCTGATGCCGAGGCCGCAGACCGGATCGCGACAGACCAGACATCGGCGCCGCGCCCGATCTGGTTGCTCGATGTGCCCGAACGCGTTGGCGCAGACGAGGCCCGGTGTTTTCGTTGGATCAGCGGCCCGGAGCGTATCGAAAGCGGTTGGTGGGACGGCGGCCAGCGTCGAGATTATTACCGCGTGCTGGATGACACGGGGCGCCTGCTCTGGATCTTTCGTGATTTGGGTGTCGCCAGCGCCGATGCGCCCGATTACTACGTGCACGGCTTGTTCGGCTAGTCATGGAATATTCTGATCCAATACATGAAGATGATTACGCAGAGCTTTGTTGTGTCAGTAATTTTTCTTTTCATCGCGGTGCCTCTCATCCCGAGGAGCTGATCACCCAAGCGGCCGCACTCGGCTATCGGGCACTGGCATTGACCGACGAATGCAGTCTGGCCGGTGCGGTACGCGCCTGGATGGCCGCCGAAAAACACCACATGAAGCTGATTCTGGGCAGCCGCTTTACGTTGCAAGAAGACGTCACGCTCATCGCGCTCGCACGAAATCGCGAGGGTTATACCCAGCTGTGTCGCTTGATCACGGCGGCCCGCCGGGCCAGCGATAAAGGCGGTTATCGACTGTCGTTGGCCGATCTGGCGGGCCACGATCTGTCGTGTTGTTGGCTGCTGGTGCTGCCGGCCTATGCACAGGCCCCGCCGCCGGCGCTGCATGCGCTGCTGGCCGATCTGGTATGTCGCTACCCGCGATCGGTGCGGCTGGCACTGGCTTTGCATCGCGGCCCGTTGGATGCTCTTCACGTGGAACGCCTGTCAAAGCTGCGTCGTCACTACGGCGTGCCTATTGTGGCCGTGGGTGATGTGCACATGCATTGTCGCTCGCGCCTGGTGCTGCAGAACGTGTTCACGGCACTTCGACGACACACCACGGTGGCGGCGGCCGGCACGGCGCTGGCCCCCAACGGCGAGCGTTATCTGCGCCCGCGTGCCGACCTGGCCTTGCTCTACCCGGCCAAGATGCGTGCGGCGAGTTGTCGGATCGCCGATGACTGCGTATTCGATCTGCGCGAGATCGAATACGACTATCCGGCCGAGCTGGTGCCGGCCGGGCACACATCGGCCTCGCATCTTCGTAAACTGGTTGAAAAAGGCGCTATAAAGCGTTGGTCCAATGGGGTTTTGGCCAAGGTGCGCGAACAGATCGAGAAAGAGCTGGCGCTCATCGATGCCATGGGCTACCCGCATTATTTTCTGACCGTGCACGATATCGTTCGTGAAGCCCGGGCCCGGGGCATTCTGTGTCAGGGCCGCGGTTCGTCGGCCAATTCCGTGGTCTGTTATTGCCTGGGCATCACTGAGGTCGATCCGGGCCGGCACGAGCTGCTGTTCGAGCGCTTCATTTCCGAGTCGCGCAACGAGCCGCCGGATATCGACGTCGATTTCGAGCACTCCCGGCGTGAAGAGATCATCCAGTACATCTATGCCAAGTACGGGCGTGGTCGGGCAGCCCTTGCGGCCACGGTGATCCGGTATCGCCCGCGTAGTGCCATGCGTGATGTGGGCCGGGCGCTGGGCCTGTCGGCCGATCAGATCGATGTCGTCGCCGGTGAGCTTTCACGCCGGGCGGATGACGGCACCATCGCTGAGCAGTTGGCCGAGCGCGGCGTGCGTCTGGATGCGCGCCTGCTGCATCGCATGTTGGGGCTCGTGGACACCTTGATGGGGTTTCCGCGGCATTTATCCCAGCACGTTGGCGGGTTCGTGCTCAGCCAGCGCCCGCTGGAAGAGCTGGTGCCGGTCGAAAACGCGGCCATGCCCGATCGCACGATCATCCAGTGGGACAAGGACGATCTCGAAGCCGTGGGGCTGATGAAGATCGACGTGCTGGCGCTGGGCATGCTCTCTTGTATTCGGCGCTGTTTCGATCTCATCGCCGGGCATACCGGACGCCTGCTCAGCATGGCCGGTATACCGGCCAAGGACAGTGCGACTTACGCCATGATTCAGGCTGCCGACACGATCGGCGTGTTCCAGATCGAATCCCGGGCCCAGATGACCATGCTGCCGCGCCTGAAACCCGCACGGTTTTTCGATCTGGTGGTCGAGGTGGCTATCGTGCGCCCCGGCCCGATTCAGGGCGGCATGGTGCACCCCTATCTCAAGGCGCGTGAAAATCCGGCCCAGGTGAGCTATCCCAGCGAGGCGCTGCGCGGGGTGTTGGCCCGCACGCTCGGCGTGCCGATCTTCCAGGAACAGGTGATGAAGATCGCGATGGTGGCCGCCGATTTCACTGGCGACGAGGCCAACGGCTTGCGTAAATCGATGGCCGCCTGGAAGAAAGACGGCGGCCTGGAGCCCTGGCGCGAGCGGCTAAAATCCGGCATGCGCGCCAACGGCTACGACGAGAGCTTTGCTGATCGCATCTTCGAGCAGATCAAGGGCTTTGGTAGCTACGGTTTCCCCGAGTCGCATGCCGTAAGTTTTGCACTGCTGGTCTATGTCTCGGCCTATCTGAAATGTCATTACCCGGCCGCTTTTGCTGCGGCCCTGCTCAACAGCCAGCCCATGGGTTTCTATGCGCCGGCCCAGATCGTGGCGGATGCCCGGGCCCACGGGGTGGCCGTGCGGGCGGCCGACGTGCGCTATTCTGAGGTTGAGTCACGCCTGGAATCCCGTCCGGGCGAAGCGGCCCATCCTGACAGACGTGCGGCGTTACGGCTGGGGTTAGACCGGGTCAAGGGCCTATCCGAGGCGGCGGCCACGCGGATTGTGGCTGCGCGCCGCGAGCGTGGGTTTGTCGATATTGCTGATCTGGTTACACGCGGCGCTCTGGATAAGCGGGCACGCGATGCGCTGGCCCGGGCCGATGCGCTAGCCGGCCTGGCCGGCGATCGTCATCGGGCCCAATGGCAGATCGCAGCGGCCGCGGTACACAACGATCTGTTTGCCGATATACAACCCGTCGAGGACGATGTCGCCCTGCCAGCCCCGGCCGAGGGCGCAGATATCACCGCCGACTACAACAGCACGGGGCTTACACTCAGACGCCATCCGGTCGCCCTCATGCGCGCCGAGCTTGCGCGTCTTGGCGTGATGTCGGGCGCGGCGTTCAAACGCTTGAATCACGAGGCCACGGCCCACGTGGCCGGTATTGTGACCATGCGCCAACGCCCGGGCAGCGCCAAGGGCGTGACGTTCGTCACGCTCGAGGACGAAACGGCCACGGTCAACGTCATCGTGCGCCGGGACGTGCTGGCACAATTCCGCGTGGCCGTACTGTCGGCGCGCCTGCTACGCGTCGTAGGCGTAATGCAGCGCGCCGGTGCGGTCACGCATTGCCTGGCCCATGAAATCGTTGACGAGACCGCGCGCCTGGGCACACTACAGACACGCTCGCGAGATTTTCATTGATGGCGCTGTGGTCTTTTAATAGATCTGCAACGGCTCCGGCCCGCTGGGCGGGGCGAACAGATCATCGAGTTCAGCCAGGTCCTCGGCGTCCAGCTGCCAATGTGCACTCTCGGCGTTCTCGGCCACCCGCTCGGGCGTTGCCGATTTCGGAATCGGCAGCACGTGATCATGCGCCAGTAACCAGGCCAGACAGACCTGGGCGCTCGTCATGTCGCGCGCGCGGGCAAAACGCGCCAAGGCGTCGTTAGCCAACAACGCCCCGCCGTCGAAGGGTGAATAGGCCATCGTCACGCGTTGGTTTTCGGCCATCCAGTCCAATAGATCCCACTCGATGCCGCGCTGATCCAGGTTATAGAGCACTTGATTGACTTGCATGGCACGCCCGCCGGCCGCCGTGAAGGCCCGGCAATCAGCGGTATCGAGATTGCTCACGCCGTATTGACGGATCTTGCCCTGGGCCATGAGGCGCTCGAATGCTGCAATGGTCTGTTCAAACGGCGTGGCGCCCGGCCAATGCAATAGATACAGATCGATCCAGTCGGTGCCCAGACGTTTCAGGCTGGCCTCGCAGGCTGCGATTGTGGCCTCGAACCCGGCGTTGGACGGCAAGACCTTGCTCACCAGATAGACTTCATCGCGGCGCCCGGCGATCGCCTCGCCCACAAGCGACTCGGCCCGGCCCTGGCCATACATTTCGGCCGTGTCGATAAGCGTCATACCGCGATCGATCCCCTCACGCAGGGCTGCGATCTCCTGATCCTTGTGCGCGGGTGCATCGCCCATATGCCACGTGCCCTGGCCTACACAAGCCACTTCGTCGCCGCCGGGCATTCGAATATGCTTCATGAAACTCTCGATACCACAAACTACAAAGACATGAGTCTGATGATCTCCGCCGTTGCTGACAACGCGATGCGCCACCTCTTCGCACCGGCTGATTGGCTATGAGTGGGGAGCGTTTTGCTGAACGCGTGCATGCGCTGGTTGCTCGTATTCCCTCGGGGAACGTGGCCACCTACGGGGACCTGGCTGCCTATGCCGGCCGCCCGCGGGCCGCGCGGCAAGCCGGCTATGCCATGCATCGTTGCCCGCCCGGCCTGCCCTGGCATCGAGTGATCAATGCCCAGGGCCGGCTCTCCGTGGCGGCGGGCAGCACGGCCTGGCTGACCCAGCGCCGCCGGCTGGAAGAAGAAGGTGTGGTGTTCATGGGCGGGCGTATCGAACTGGCGCGCTATCGATGGGCCGGCCCGAACGAGGATTGATCGCTGGCGCACGGCTTAGGGCATGATGAGGGCTTCTTTCTCGCGAGCGCTTTGATGATCGATATCTCCTGGCTGACGGCCAACCCCAGCAACCTCGTCGACATGCTCGTATCCGCACTGGGTATCTATATCGCGCTGCTGGTGTGTACGAGACTGGCCGGGCTGCGCAGTTTTTCCAAGATGTCGAGCTTCGATTTCGCGATCACCGTGGCCTTCGGCTCGATCATGGCCTCGACGCTGCTGGCCAAAAGCCCGGCCCTGATTACCGGTGTGGCGGGACTGGTAACGCTGTTTCTCGTCCAGAGCGCGACTGCGTTCGCCCGGCGCAAGAGTTATCGCATTGAGCGGCTTGTAGGCAATGAGCCGATGGTTCTGATGGCCGGCCCTGAACTGCTGGCCGAAAATCTCAACAGCGCGCGGGTCACCGTCGACGATATCCGGGGCAAGCTGCGCCAGGCGGGGGTGACGCATCGTGACCAGGTGCGTGCGGTGATCATGGAAAGCACCGGCGATATCTCGGTGCTGACCAAGGACTCGCCGATGGAGGCCTGGCTGCTCGATCACGTTCGTGACGGCGACAAGGTATTGGCGGCCGAGCGTAAAAACGACTGAGCCCGGTTGTCTGCGGTAGGATCAAGTTTCTGTTTTATTCAGGATTACCGACATGGACGCACCCACCGATAGCGGCGTCTCGTTCGCGCCTTATTTCGATATTCCATCTGCCAACCGTGCGGCTTTCGAGGCGCTGGTCGAAGAGTTCGTGGCCACCACGCGCCAGGAAGCGGGTTGTCTGTATTACGGCTTCTGTTTCAAGGGCGATCAGGCGATGTGTCGCGAAGGCTATGCCAACGCGGATGCGTTTCTGGCCCATCTGGATAACGTCGGCACGCTGTTCGCCAAGGCCCAGGAGATTGCGACGGTCACCCGCATGGAGATGCACGGCCCGGCCGCCGAACTCGACAAACTACGTCAGCCGCTGGCCGATCTCGACATCGATTATTTCATTCTGGAAACGGGCTTTCGCGCATAACCACGGCCCGCGCGTCATATAAGGGGGAGCAAGACGATGAGTGGATTTCAACAACGCCTGGAAAGCCTGGGGGCCCGGGCACTGCTTGGCCTGCCGGAAAGCCTGCTGCGCCCGCTGGCCGGCCCGCCGATCGAAAAAGACGGTCAGACGCTGGATCTTCAGTGTCAGATGCTGCTCAAGATCATGAAAACCCGCGGCGTGGCCCTGGGCGGTGGCGAAGTGGACACCGCGCGTCGCGTCATGACCGAACAATCCGGCACGCTGGGCCCGCGAGTGCCGGCCGATATCGAGGTGCGAGAGCTATCGCTGGCCGGCGATGGCCTGCCGGCTATCGGTGCCCGCTTCTATCGGCCGGATGATGCCAACCGGCACCTGCCGGCCATCGTGTTCCTGCACGGCGGCGGTTTCGTGGTCGGCGATCTGGAATCCCACGACGCCGTGTGTCGTGCGCTGGCTCATCATGCCTGTTGTGGCGTGGTGGCCGTTGATTATCGTCTGGCCCCGGAGTCCCCCGCGCCGGCCGCCTCTCAGGATGCCGTGGCTGCATTCCGCACCGTCGTCGACCAGGCCGAAGCCCTCGGCCTGGATGCCGATCGCCTGGCGGTGGCGGGCGACAGCGCCGGCGGTAATCTGGCCGCCGTCGTCGCCCAGCAGACCAAGAACGACGTGCATGCGCCCTGCTATCAGGCGCTGTTCTATCCGGTCGTCGATTTCGAGGTCGACCATCCGTCGAAGGATATGTTCGCCGAAGGTTATTTCCTCGAAAAAGCCTCCATGAACTGGTTCGAGGGCCATTATGTGCCCGCCGGCGTGGACAAGAAGGATCCGGCCATCTCGCCGCTCTACGGTGATCTGGCCGGCGTGGCGCCGGCGTTGATACAGACCGGCGGCTTCGATCCGCTGCGCGATGAGGGCGAGGCCTATGCCAAAGCGCTGCAAGACGCCGGCGTTGCGGTCACGATGGAACGTGAGCCGGGCTTGATTCATGGCTATCTGAATCTCGCCGGCGGTGTCCGCCAGGCCGACAAGGCCTTGCAACAGGCGGCTTCGTATATCCGCACGGCGCTGCACGCCGAAAAACCGACCGAGTGAACCGAGCGCGCCGATGCGCTCACACGCATCGGCGCCCTAGCGGCTTAACCGCCGAGCTCTGCCTGTGCTTCGTCGACTTCCTGAAAACTCTTGCGCAGTTCCTGCTGCGAGATCTTACCGTCGTGGTTGGCATCCAGGCGGTCGAAATACGGCGAGACCGCATCCCGGTATTCCGGGGGCGTGATGCTGGCATCGCCGTCCCGGTCGATCTGGTCGAACCAACGGCTCACCACCTGCTTGCGACGGGCGATATCGGCCTGGCTGGCGTCTTCGGGCGCACCGGGTTGGCCGGCATCGAATTCGTCGCGGCTGAGCTTGCCGTTGCCGTTATCGTCCAGGCGCTCGAACGAGGCGTTCTGGGCATCCATCGCCTCTTGCCGGCTGATCGCACCGTCGCCGTTTTCATCGGCACTGGTCAGCGGAGCAGCCCATACGCTCGCGCTGTAACAGGCGCCAAGCAGCACGAGCGCGCGTGCTACGTGTTTTGAGGACATACCATCTCCTGTCGGTTGGAAATCATGTTTCGACGTCGTCGGTGCGCTCAAAGCGTACGTCATGTCCGTCGGCGCCGATCTGAACGATCGTTGTCGGCCGGCCACGGGCATCGAAGTTCACATAGCCCATGCCGGATTGGTTGAGTAGACGACCGGTGTCGCCGCGACCCATCGGCCGGCGCGGCGAGACCCGCAGGCGTCGCCGCTTGGTGAATACGTTCAGCGGCGAATACGGCGCGTACAGCCAGCGATTGAGTCGATCGAACCAGGCCAGAAGCGTGGCCGGGAATTCGTTTTTCACCCCGGACGACACGATCTGCCAGATCCGCTGACGCGTGGGCATATGACGCAGCACCACGTCATAGACAAACGAGTAATGCACGTCACCCGACAGAATAGTGAAGTTTTCCGGCGTGCGCCGATGCGACAGGATCTGCAGCATCGCCACGGCCGCGCCGCGATGGGCCATCCAGTTTTCAGCGTCCACCATCAAGGGCTTGCCGAAGAACGTGAAGATCTTCTGGATGTTCTCGATCAGTTTGACGCCGAACACCGGGGCCGCCGAGACGATGATCGCGCTCTCGCGCCCGGTCAGCACGTTCTGCATATCGATCAGTGTTTCCCAGTCCATCAGCCCCGATGGCCGGTGGGTCTTTTGCGTACGTCGCCAGCGGTGCATGCGGGTATCCAGAACGACCACGGCGGGTTCAGTGTCCAGCGTAAAGTGCCACTGATCGAATGCCAGCAACGCATCGATCGCCTGATCCTGTGTTGTCGCATCGGGGTTATAGCAATACGCCTGCAGGGGCTGGCCGAGCGTTTCGGCGAATCGAGCCGGTGTGTTCATCCATCCCTGGCACAGCGTATAGCCGATCAATGCGTTGCCGATGATGCGCCGGGAAAACGGATGCCCGTAGGCGGCATCCTCCCAGTCGCCGGTCAGATTCCAGTCGTCGGTAATGTCATGATCGTCGAAGATCATCGCGGTGGGCACGTTGGCCAACAGCCGTCGTGCCGGGCCCAGTTCGGCCACGAACGCGTCAATCAGAGGGGCTTCGGCCGCCCAGCGCTCGGCCTGTTCATCATCCAGCGGCGGGCGGGTATAAGTGATGTGTCGCCAGGGCACGTCCGACCAGGTCAGCAGATACATGGCGATCACTTCGGCCAACGTGATCAGGTGATTGCCCGAGGAGGCCGAGGTGAAAACCGGCTTGTCGGTACCGCCGAAGAACCGCTCGCGTAGCGCGTGGTTGTCTTTTTCATGGGGCAACAGGGCGTCGCGTCGGCCATAGGTGTCGTCGCTGGCATAGAGCGCGGCACTATCGGGCACGGTGGCCCCTTCAAGCGTTTCCCCATAGAGGCCGTAGTGCGCGATCGCGGCGTGGATAGCACGTAACAGTGGCGTGGCCACGTCGTCGGCATAAATCTGGTCGCCGGTCAGCAAGAGCAGATCCGGCCAGTCGGCGCTCGTGTCGCGCCGCGCGGCCGCCCAGGCATCGGCGGCTGCCATGCCGTCCCGCGAGGCGTGGTGCGGACGACGACAAGAGCCGTGCAACACATGGGCCAGGCGCGAGCGAATGATGAAACACGGCCGCGCCTCACCCGGATAGGCCAGCCCCGGCTCGGCCGCCACCAGCGACCGATGCTCGGCGCCGACCCGCAGGTCATAGCCGATCGGCGTGTCCAGGGGCAGATCGGCGATTCCGGCCGCGGCCAGATCGATATCGATCATCTGGATGATCGCCCGGTCGCCCACGGGAAAACTCTGGCGAAACGCCATCGTGTCCAGACGGGCCGACACGGGCGCGTTCGAGGCGCCGGCCTTGTCGTCGGTATACAAACACAGCTCGATCGCGACATCGGCCTCGGTGACCAGCCATAGACCGATCCGCGTCGGCGATACGCGACGCAGGATCGGCCCCGCGATCACGCCGTGCGTCTTTTGATGGGGTTTATCGTTCATTACGCCCGATTATAACGATCGTTGACCGCGTCATACGTGACGCACACCTTGCAAGATGACACGCGGCGCGCTTAATCTAAGCCTCGGCTAACATTTGTTGTCGATGGTTATTTTGCGTTTATTTCTTTTCCAAGCGGTTGCCTCATGAGCGATGCCTCTTCCAACTCGGATTTTCTGCCCGGCGAGAACGCAACACAGCGCGCCGCCGCGGCGGCTCTGGATGGCCGACAGAAAGGATTGAAGCGTTTCTTGCCGTTTCTGGGGCCGGCGTTCATCGCCGCCGTGGCCTATATCGATCCGGGCAACTTCGCGACCAATATCCAGGCCGGGTCGACCTATGGCTATACATTGCTCTGGGTGGTGCTGGTCTCCAACATCATGGCCGTGCTCATCCAGTCCATGTCAGCCAAGCTGGGTATCGCCACGGGCAAGAACCTGCCGGAAGTCTCGCGTGAGCGTTTTGCAAAGCCGGTGACCATCGGGCTTTGGCTACAGGCCGAGTTCATCGCGATCGCCACCGACCTGGCCGAGTTCATCGGCGGTGCGCTGGGCTTGTATCTGTTGTTCGGCATTCCGCTGTTTCCCGCCGCTGTGATCACGGGCATTGCCTCGTTCGTATTGCTGGAACTGCAGCGCCGCGGCTTTCGTTGGCTGGAAGCCGGTATCGGCGTACTGGTGGGGGTGGTCGTGGTCTCGTTCGCTTACGAGGTCTATATCGCCGATCCAGATGGCAGCCAGCTGCTCCACGGGCTGTTCGTGCCCACGCTGGACGGCGCCGACAGCCTGCTGCTGGCCGCCGGTATCCTAGGGGCCACCGTCATGCCCCACGTGATCTATCTGCATTCGGCGCTCATGCAGCGGCGCGTGGTCGGGCGTAATGAGGCCGAGCGTCGCAAGATCTTTCATTTCGAAATGGCCGATATTCTCATCGCCATGACCATCGCCGGCGTGATCAACGGTGCCATGCTGGTGATGGCCGCTGGCCTGTTCTTCGATTCCACCGCGGTGATCTCGACGCTCGAGGGCGCCTTCGCCCATTTGAACACCGAGGCGGGCTCGCTGGCCGCGATTCTCTTCGGTGTGGGGCTTCTGGCCAGCGGTTTTTCAAGCTCGTCGGTGGGCACCATGAGCGGCCAGATCATCATGTCGGGCTATATCGACCGCCAGATTCCGCTTGTCCTGCGGCGGCTGATCACCATGGCCCCGGCGCTCGGCGTGCTGGCGCTGGGCGTGGATCCCACCACCGCCCTGGTCATGAGCCAGGTCGTGCTGTCCTTCGGTATTCCGTTCGCGCTGATCCCGCTGCTGATCTTCTGCTCCGACCCGACGTTGATGGGGTCGTTGGTCAACCGGCGGATCACCACCTGGCTGGCCTGGGCGGTTGCGACATTGATCATCGCCCTCAACGTGTTCCTGCTCACCCGGATCCTGTTCGGCTAACCGGCATCGACACGGCGCTGCCACCCGGCCAGGCGAAGGGTGGCGGCCAGTGCGGCCACCAACACCACGGCGACCATCGCCGTAACCCCGGCCCAGGCCGAATGCGCCCAGAACAGGCCGCCCAGTGCCCCGATCAGGCTGGAACCCAGGTAGTAGCCCAGCAGATAGAGCCCGGCGGCATGGCCCTTGCCGTGCTCGGCCAGCAGGCCGACCCAGCCGCTGGCCGTGGAGTGCCCGGCAAAGAAGCCGATCGTCAAAAGCCCGATGCCAATGACCACGGCCATGATCGAATCCGGCCACATCACGGCGAGCCCCACGCCCATCAACAGCACGCCGGCCAGCAACACCGGCGGCCGGCCCGCGCGATCGGCCACCCGCCCGGCCATGGCCGAGGTGAACACGCCGAATATATAGATCGTGAACACGGCCCCGATCGCGCCCTGGCCGAGTGAAAACGGCGGCTCGGCCAACCGATAGGCAATATAGTTATAGACCGAAACAAACGCGCCCATGAAGGTGAAGCCACAGAAAAACACCCATGGCAGCGCGCGGTGGCGCACATGCGCGGCCACCGGCCCGGCGTGTTCGCGAATCGACAGCCCTTTTTGAGCGATGAAATTGCGCGAGTTGGGCAACAGCACAATGAATACCACCGCGGCGACAAGTCCGATCGCCCCCAGGGTCGCCATGGCAACCCGCCAACCGGCGATATCGGCGACGAAACCGGCGATCACGCGCCCACCCATGCCCCCGATGGCCGTGCCCGCGATATACAGCCCCGTGGCGGTGCCCAGATCGGCGGGCTTGATCTCTTCGGAGAGATACGCGATGGCCAGTGCCGGCACGCCGCCCAGGGCGAAACCCTCCAGCGCACGGGCCACCAGCAGGCTGTTCCAGCCCGGTGCGGCGGCCGCCACCAGCGACAGCAGCGCCGAGGCAATCAACGAGCCCATCATGATCTTCTTGCGATCGATGGCACCGGACATCAGGCCGGCCGCGAACAGCGTGAAGGCCAGCACCCCGGTCGTCACCGAAAGCGACAGGCTGGACACCGCCGCCGATACACCGAAGGCATCCGAGAACAGCGGCATGAGCGGCTGTACCGAATACATCGACGAGAACGTCGCGAACCCGGCGGCAAACAGCGCAAGATTGGCTTTTTTATACTCGCCGGAGCCACGTTCGAGATAACGCGGGCCCCGGGAAGACACATCGCTCATGATGGCGCGGCCTTTGGCAGACAGGGGTTGCGCGCGCAATCATAAAACGCGTTTGCACGATTTACGACTTTCGGCTAGCCGCGGGCGTCGCAATGCCTGATAATGCCGCGTTTTCGCAAACGCCTCGGCCCATTACATGATCGAAAATCTTCGCAATATCGCGATCATCGCCCACGTTGACCACGGCAAGACGACGCTTGTCGACTGTCTGCTACGCCAGTCGGGCACTTTTGACGCGCGCGACGACGTGGCCGACCGGATCATGGATTCGAACGATCTGGAAAAAGAGCGTGGCATCACGATCACCTCGAAGAACACCGCCATCGAATGGCGTGATCCGGACGAGGACAAGGTCTATCACATCAACATCGTGGATACGCCCGGTCACGCCGATTTCGGTGGTGAGGTGGAGCGCGTGCTGTCGATGGTGGACTCGGTGCTGCTGCTGGTCGATGCGGTCGACGGGCCGATGCCGCAGACGCGTTTCGTGACCGAAAAAGCCTTCGAGCTGGGTTTGAAGCCCATCGTGGTCATCAACAAGATCGACCGTGACGGCGCGCGCCCCGACTGGGTATTGAACGAAACCTTCGATCTGTTTGATTCCCTGGGCGCCAGCGACGAGCAGCTGGATTTCCCGGTGGTCTATGCCTCGGCGCTCGGCGGCTATGCCGGCATGGATGAAAGCGTGCGCGAGGGCGACATGTTGCCCCTGTTCCGCACCATCACCGAGCGTGTCGCCCCGCCGCCGGTGAACCTGGAAGGCGCTTTCCAGATGCAGATCACCACGTTGGACTACAACTCCTTCGTTGGCCAGATCGGCATCGGCCGTATCGCCCGCGGCACGGTCAAGCCCGGCATGCAGATCAGCATCGTCGACCGCGAGGGCGACAAACGAAACGCCAAGATCGCCGGCGTGTTCGGGTTTCTGGGCTTGAACCGCGTCGAGGTCGAGTCGGCCCAGGCCGGTGATATCGTGGCCCTGACGGGCATGAACGATCTGGACATCTCCGATACGCTTTGCGACCCGGCCCAGCCGGAAGGCCTGCCCCGCCTGACGGTCGACGAGCCGACCATGAGCATGACGTTCGAGGTCAACAAGTCGCCCATGGCCGGCAAGGAAGGCGATTACCTGACCTCGCGCCAGATCCGTGAGCGTCTGAACCGCGAGCTGAAGTCCAACGTGGCGCTGCGCGTGGAAGCCGGCGGCGACGCCGACAAGTTCAAGGTGTCCGGGCGTGGCCTGCTGCATCTGTCGGTACTGCTGGAAACCATGCGCCGTGAAGGCTACGAGCTGTCGGTTTCGCGCCCGGAAGTCGTGACCCGTGAGGTCGACGGCGAGCTTCAGGAGCCCTACGAACTGCTGATGTGCGATATCCAGGACGACGACCAGGGCTCGGTGATCGACAACCTGCAACAGCGTCGTGGCCAGCTGCAGAACATGGTGCCGGACGGCAAGGGCCGTACGCGGCTCGAGTTCGTGATCCCCTCGCGTGGCCTGATCGGCTTCCAGACCGAGTTCATGAGCCTGACCTCGGGCACGGGCATCGTCACCCACGTGTTCGATCACTACGGCAAGATTGGCGGCACCGATATCGGCCAGCGCCAGAAAGGCGTGCTGATCGCCAACGCCAACGGCAAGGCCGTGGGCTTTGCGATCTTCAACCTGCAGGATCGCGGCAAGATGATGATCGCGCCCAACGACGAGATCTACGAAGGCATGGTCGTGGGTATCCACTCGCGCGAGAACGATCTGACCGTCAACGTACAGAAAGCCAAGCAGCTGACCAACGTGCGCGCGGCCGGCACCGACGAGAACATCCAGCTCGTCCCGCCGATCCGCATGACGCTGGAACAGGCGCTGGAATTCATCAACGACGACGAACTGGTCGAAGTCACGCCCGGCACCATCCGCGTGCGCAAGCGCTATCTGACCGAAACCGATCGCAAGCGCGCGTCCAAGGGCTGATTGAAGCTGACCTAGGAACAATCCGCCGATGTACGCCGATGGCCGCTGATGAAAACGAGTGATCGTGTTCGTCGGCGGCCATTACATCGGCTGGATTTATGGGCTGTATGCCCTCGTTCGTTTGGAAGTGTCCGCGAATAAACGCAAATAAGCGCGAATGAATACAGACAGTCATCCATCAGGTGACATAGCTCGAAAATCGGGGAAGTGTCTGGTTTTCAGCCCGCGCGTTGTCTGCTTGTATTTTTAATCGGCGCACATCGGTGTTCATCGCCGGATTGTTCTTCCTTATTCGCGTGTATTTGCGTTCATTTGCGGACTGGTAAAAGACCCATCTCCGGTTCCGCTAGCCCCATAGCAAGGTGTTTTCATGGCGCCACAGAACTCTCGTTCTCGTTTGATCGTTCGTACAGCCAAGCTGTCGGATATTCCGGCCATCAACCGCGTCGTGCAGCGCACGTATCCGAAGATGGACGATTACTCGTTCGACGAGCTGCGCGGCCAGATCAACAACTTTCCCGACGGCCAGCTGGTGGCGGTCTATGAAGACGAGGTCGTGGGGTATTGCGCGACGATCTGTCTGCCCGAGGAACAGGTCATGGGCCAGCACAGCTGGGCCCAGATTTCGGGTAACGGCTATGGCTCGACCCACGATATCGACGGCGACTATCTCTATGGCTATGAGATCTGCGTGGATCCGGACGCCCGCGGCCTGCGCATCGGGCGCCGGCTGTATCGCGAGCGCGAGGCTCTGGCGGTCAAGCTCGGGCTGAAAGGCATTGTCTTCGTCGGCCGTATTCCCGGCCTGCGCCGGCGCTACAAGCAGTTCGGCTCGGCCCAGGCCTATGTCGAAGCCGTGGCCGACAAGTCGATTCGCGATCGTGTTCTGTCGTTCCAGCTCTCCCAGGGTTATGAGCTGCTGGGCGTGATGAAAGGGTATCTACCCGATGATCGCGACTCGATGGGTTACGGCGCGCATCTGATCTGGCGCAACCCGGAATACAAGTATCGCGAAGATGTGGTCGGCGATTCCCACGTGCATCTGCAACGCCGCAATACCGTGCGTATCGCCACGGTGCAATACATGCAACGGGCGGTGGACTCTTTCGACGAGTTTGCCCAGATCGTGACTTACTTCGTGCGCGAAACCGCCGACGCCAAGTCTGATTTCGTGGTCTTTCCCGAGCTGTTCACGGTGCAGCTGCTCTCGATCAAGAACGAAGAGCTGCGACACCGCGCGGCGATCTGGCGCCTGGCGGATTTCACCGACGATTTCCGTGAGCTGATGGCGGATCTGGCCGTACGCTTCAATATCAACATCATCGCCGGCTCCACGCCGACGGTGGTGGGCGAAGAGCTGCAGAACATCGCCTATGTCTATCTGCGCGATGGCTCGGAGCACCTGCAGCCCAAGATTCACCCCACCCCGGGCGAGCGCCACTACTGGAACATCGAGGGCGGCTCTTCGCTCAACGCCATCGAGACCGACTGCGGCCCGATCGGCGTGCTGGTCTGCTATGACAGCGAGTTTCCCGAGCTTTCGCGGCATCTGGCGGATCAGGGCATCAATATCCTGTTCGTGCCGTTTTCCACCGAGGACCGGGCCGGCTACCTGCGCGTGCGTTATTCAGCCCATGCGCGCGCGGTGGAAAACCAGATCTACGTGGCCACCTCGGGCAACACGGGCAACCTGCCGCGCGTGCACGCCATGGATCTGCACTACGCACAGTCGGGGATCTTCACGCCCTGTGATTTCGCCTTCGCGCGTGACGGCATCGCCGCGGACACCACGGCCAACGCCGAGCAGGTAGCCATTGCCGATGTTCGGCTGGATACCTTGCATGAGGCACGCACCTCGGGCAGCGTGCAGAACATGCTCGATCGACGTCATGATCTGTATCGCGTGCAATGGAAGCCGCGCCGTCCCAAGAGCACGGGCGCCAGCACGACCGGCGCCAAGCCGGGTGGCGCCCGCTCCACGACCAAGTCCTAGACGTGTCCGACGACGACGACTACAACCTGGCGCTTGACCAGGCCGGCGAGGCCTTGTCGTGCGCGGGCCGCGTCGTCGTCTTGAGCGGCGCCGGCATATCGGCCGAATCCGGTGTGCCGACGTTTCGCGAGGCACAGACCGGGTTGTGGGCGCGTTTCTCCCCCGCTGACCTGGCCTCGCCCGAAGCGTTTGCCAAGGATCCCGAGCGCATCTGGGCCTGGTATCACTGGCGGCGCACGCTCATCGCCCGCGGCGGGCCCAACGCCGGACATCACGCGTTGGCGCAGCTTGCTGAAATAAAATCGCTTCAGACCATCACTCAGAACGTCGACGGTCTGCACCAGGCCGCCGGCAGCCGGCGCGTGGCCGAGCTGCACGGCAATATCTGGCGCGAGCGCTGCAGTGAATGCGACCACGCCCGGCTCGTGCCGATGGCCGAGGCCCAGGGCGATGCACCGGTGCGGTGTCGTGACTGCGGGGCGATGATGCGCCCTGCCATCGTCTGGTTCGGCGAAATGCTGCCCCAGACGGCCCTGGTCGCGGCCGATGCAGCCCTGGCCGAGGCCGATTGCGTGATCGTTGTGGGCACCTCGAATCAGGTTTACCCGGCGGCCGCTCTGGTGGATACGGCCGTGGCGGGCGCGACCCCGGTCATCGAGATCAATCCGCAAGAAACACCGGTGTCCCAGCATGTCGATCATCGGCTGGCGGCCTCGGCCAGTCGTGCCCTGCCCGATCTGGTGGCCCGGCTGAGCTAGGGGCTGTTGCCGTTTCGTACGAGTCCGCGCCAAGCGCTGTTTTACGGCAAGACGAGGCGTAGCACGCGCCGCGCAGTCATTCTGCGCCAGTGGGCTAGAACGCTGTATTGCCGACGTGTCGTAAATTCTAGGGCGCTTGTCCCGAAGGGTTGGGCCCAAAATCTGGCCATGCCGCTGGCTCACCTTGATCGGGGCACAGCCAGAGCCGCGGCTCGCGCCTTGCCTGGCCAGATTTTGGGCGCCAACGCGGCGCTCGTACGAAACGGCAACAGCCCCTAGTCCGGGCGCCCACAAGCGCCTATGCTCGAGGACATGCAACGGTCATGTCTGTTCTCCACGATTGAGTGCCCGGCGCGGATTTGTGCATGGCTGCATCCGCGGCGGCCTCGGCTGCGTTGTTTCTAGGTATGCACGCCGTTATCTCATACCGGCTTCGATACGCGCTTGTGCTGTGTATCGCAGCACTTTGCGCCATCGCCACGGCGTCGCTGGCACAAGAGGATGGCGCGCGCAGCACGGTGCCCGAGATCGCCCTCGATGGTTCGGTCGGCCCGGCCACGGCCGATTTCGTGATCGATGAGATCGAGGCGGCCAACGCGCGCCATGCCCCGTTCGTGATCTTGCGTATCGATACGCCCGGTGGCCTGTCGTCGTCCATGCGCGAGATCGTGCAGTCGATTCTGGCGTCATCCATCCCGGTCATCGGCTATGTTGCCCCGGAAGGCGCGCGTGCCGCGAGTGCGGGCACTTATATCCTGTTGGCCACCCACGTTGCCGCCATGGCGCCGGCAACCACCCTGGGAGCAGCGACGCCGATCAATATCGGCGGCGCCAGCGCCGAGCCCGCCGATAACAACAGCGATGACGGCCCTGACACGACCCAGGACGGCGACACGGCCATATCTCAAACGAGCGAGCCGGATCTCGGTAACGCCGAAACCAAGCGCCGCAAGCAGGTCAACGATGCGGTGGCTTATATCCGCAGCCTGGCCGAGCGGCGCGGGCGCAACGCCGATTGGGCCGCCTCGGCGGTACGCTCGGCGGCCACGCTGGGTGCAGACGAAGCCCGTGAGAAAAACGTCGTCGATCTTGTCGCGGCCAGCCAGCGCGATCTTCTGGCCGCCCTGGATGGCCGCACGGTTGCCACGGCCAGCGGTGAGGTAACGCTTGCAACGGCCGACACCCGCGTACGCCCGATCACCCCGGACTGGCGCACGCGCGTGCTCTCGGTCGTCACGGATCCGACGGTGGCTTATCTGTTGTTCATGATCGGGCTGGTGGGGCTGGCCGCCGAGGCCTTGAACCCGGGGGCGGCGATTCCGGGCGTGGTCGGCGCCATCAGCCTCATCACGGCATTCTATGCCTTCAACATGATGCCGGTGGATCTGACCGGGGCCGCCCTGATCGCGCTGGGCGTATTGCTGGTCGTGGCCGAGGCGTTTGTACCAAGTTTCGGCGCACTGGGCCTGGGCGGGGTCGCGGCCCTGCTGTTCGGCTCGTTGATGCTCACCGACACGCCGGGCTATGACGTGTCACTGACGGTGATCATCACCATCGCGCTGGCCGCTGTGCTCATTCTGGCCACGATCGTCTGGCAGTTCCGGCGCGCCCGTCATACGCGGATAGAGACCGGGCACGAAGGGCTTGTGGGCCGCCACTGCACGGCACGCCACGATTTCGAACACCAGGGCCGCGTCTGGCTGCACGGTGAGTCCTGGCGTGCCGAGACCGATACCCCGGTCATTGAAAATCAGAGCCTTGTCGTCACCCGCGTAACCGGGCTGACGGTGCACGTGCGTGCGTTGGACACGCTCGAAACTTCTCGCTGATGCCGGAGCCTTTCATGGTGCTCAATATTGTCATTGCCGTCGTGGTGTTGTTGGTGATCTTCGTCTTCGCCTCGATCAAGATCCTGCCGGAGTACGAGCGCGGGGTGATGTTCACGCTGGGCCGTAACACCGGCACGAAAGGGCCGGGGCTGTTCATCGTCATCCCCTTCATTCAGAAGATGCTCAAGATCGATATGCGCGTGACGGTCATGGACGTGCCGACACAGGACGTCATCTCGCGCGATAACGTCTCGGTTCAGGTCAATGCCGTGGTCTATTTCCGGGTCATCGAGGCACAGAAAGCGATCGTCGAGGTCGAAAACTACTATGCCGCGGTCAGCCAGCTGTCGCAGACCACCCTGCGCAGCGTGCTGGGCCAACACGAGCTGGACGACATGCTGGCCGCACGCGACAAGCTCAACGCTGATATCGAGGAGATTCTCGATCGCCAGACCGATGCCTGGGGCATCAAGGTGGCCAACGTCGAGATCAAGCAGGTCGAGCTGGACGAGTCGATGACCCGGGCGATCGCCCGTCAGGCCGAGGCCGAACGCTCGCGGCGCGCCAAGATCATCAACGCCGAAGGTGAGTTGCAGGCTGCAGAAAACCTGCGCGAGGCGGCCAAGCAACTCTCGCAGGAACCCCAGGCCATGCAGCTGCGGTATCTACAGACCCTGCTGGACATGGGCTCCAACGAAAACGCCACCATCGTCTTCCCGCTGCCGATGGATCTGATCGAGCCCTTGTTGAAAGCCACCAAGCGGGCCAACGGCGACGCCGATTAGCCGATTTCCGCTTCTGTGGCGATCGTGAACGAGCGGGCCTCGAGTGCGGCGCTGGCGCGTGCCAGCGTGACCAGCATCGAGGCTGTCGCCCCCCAGACATGATGCCCGGCGTGATCGATACTATAGATTCGATACGTCTGGCCATTCCGCTCGATACGCTGAAACCGATAGGCCGGACCGTAGAGCGCCCGGGCCAATGGCAACTCGATGAGCTGGCTGGCCTCGACGCCGTCGGCGGCGATGACGGCCTCAGCGGCCACACGGGCCACGACGGGCCGGATCGAAAACCCGGTTACCGTCGTATAGTCCGGCAACTCGCCCAGAATATCGATTGCCTGTCTGGCCAGCCCGATCTCCTCGAACGCCTCACGACAGGCGGCGTCCTGCGGCGAGGCGTCGAAGGCCTCGATACGCCCACCGGGAAAACTGATCTGACCCGGATGATGACGCAGTGCGGTACTGCGCTGCGTCAGGATGATCGTCGGCTCGGGCGTATCGCGTATCCCGATCAAAACCGCGGCGTGCTTGAGCATGGCGGCCGGCGCGCCCCGACGGGCATCGCGCTCGGCAAGATCGCCGACGTGGCTGTGGTCACAGGCCGCTGCCAGACGGGCCGGCCAGTCACGCATCCGGCGTATCGTTTTTCATCGCGTCGACGTTCTGTCGTGTCAGCGCCTGAAAGCGTGGCGTCAGGCCGGCATCGGCATACATCGGATCGCCGTGCTCATCGTAGCCACTGATCTGATCGCTGGGCTGGTAGGCAAACGATTGGTTGAGCTCATCCAGGGCCGAGGCCAGCAGATCGGTGATCACGCGCTCGGCCGACAGGCCGGGAAACATCTGGGTCAACGCCTCAATCTTGGCCGCGTCGTAGAGCGGCAGGCGGATTTCATAGGCATTGGGCGCGCGCTGCTCGCCGGCGCTCGATTGCCACTGGGATACCAGTTCCTTGATTTTCATGGCTTTGTTGGGCGTTCATGTGATCGGCACGAGCTTACGATAAACCATCCAGCCGGCCCAGACACGCGCATGGCACAGGCGTTGACCGGTCCGGGGCACGCTGCTAGCTTCTGCCACCCGATACCCCGAAAGGCTCGTTATGGCAAAGACACAAAAGACCTGGAGTCTCAAGGAAATCGACCAGGCCCGCGGTGACAACAAGGGGACCGCGTTCCTGGCGTTCAAGCAGCTCAAGGACAGCTTCGACGAGGGGCGTGACTTCCACTACCTGAGTGCGGCCGAAGACGGCGCCGAAATCGAGAAGCTACGCAGCGCCGATCGTATCTATGCCACAACGGTCAACGCGATCCTGCTGACGGAAAACGGATATTCGGCCGTCGTGGATTATCTGGACGGCTGATACCGCAGGCGCTGCTGGAAAAGATGGCCGGCATCTTGCACTATTACGCGTTCGTTAACGGCCTGCCCCATCCTCGATGAACGACCCGCGATGAACGATGCGCACGATCTGCTGACCCGCCTGCCGCTGTGTTTCATGCCCGAGGTGGCCGGTGACCTGTCGATGACGGCCCAGTACATGACCCGTCAGCCGGTCTATATCGTGATCGAGGACGGCCATTGCCAGGCACATGAAGGCCTGGCCGATGCCCCGGACGTGACGTTACGTATCCGAGACGATCATCTAATCAAGCTGATGACCGGGCGCATGCGCGGCATAACGGCTTTTTTGACCGGCAAGATCAAGGTCGAGGGCAACTATATATTGGCCCAGCGTCTACAACAGGTCTTCGATCCCAAGCGGATCACCTGAGCCCGTGACGGCTGTTACCTGGTGGATTGCCGAAACGACGGCCGTGGGCGATGACGAAGCATTGGCTCGTGACCACCAGATCGCCGTGCGGCGAACCCCGCCGTCCACCGGGTTGTATCTGGCACGCGACCAGGGCCGGCTCGGCCTTCACCGCGCCGACGGGCCTCGCACCTACCCGCTGATCTGTGACCTGGCCGCTGTGGCCGCCGAGCGCGCTCCCGGCGCTCGCCAGTCGCCGCTGGCCAAGGCCTGTGGCTTGACGCGCCCAACGGCCATGCATGTGTGTGATGCCACCGCCGGCCTCGGCCGCGACAGCGTGATGCTGGCCTGGCTGGGGGCGAGCGTCACGCCGCTGGAACGCCATCCGGTCATCTATCTACTGCTGCATGACGCCTGGCAGCGCCTACATGCAGGCTCGTCTTATCCCGAGTGGGTCGATCGGCTTGGCGCCCCGCAATCGGTGGACGCGGGCCAGTGGCTGGCCGGCCGGCCGGTGGCGCCGATCGATACGATCTATATGGATCCGATGTTCGCCGCGGCACGGCGCAAGGCACAACCGCAGAAGGCCCTGGCCTGGCTGGGCGAACTGGCCGGCCCGGATATGGATGCCGACGACTTGTTGGCCGCGGCACGTCAAACCGCGGCCAAGCGCGTGGTCGTCAAACAACATGCGCGCGGTACCCCCCTGGCGCCGCCCAGCCACCAGGTCAAGGCCAAGGCGGTGCGCTTTGATGTTTATCTAATCGGCTAACGCTTCTAGCCCACGGGCAAAGCGCCGCCCGTTTTCGACGTAGTGACGTGCCGAGCGCGTAAGGCCGGCGATTTCCTCGTCGGTAAGCTCGCGCTTGACGCGGCCGGGCGCGCCGATGACCAGGCTGTTATCGGGAATGATCTTGCCCTCGGGAATCAACGCGCCGGCGCCGATCAGACAGTTCTTGCCGATGGTCGCGCCGTTGAGAACGACGGCCTGAATACCGATCAGGCTGTTGGCATCGATCGTACAGCCGTGCAGCATCGCCTGGTGGCCAACCGTGACCCCCGGCCCGATATCCAGCGGATAGCCGGGGTCGGTATGCAACACCGCGCTTTCCTGAATATTGCTCTCATCACCGACGCTGATGCGTTCCTGATCGCCCCGCAGCACGGCGTTGAACCAGATGCTGGCCGCGCGGCCAAGACGAACACGCCCGATGACCTGGGCCGAATCGGCCACGAAATAATCCTCCGGGGCCACGAGCTCCGGGGCAACCTCATCCAATCGATACAACACGGCGATACCTCGTTAACGCATGGCGGCGGGCTTGCGCGCGACATCATCCCGAACATACACCGGCACGGCCTGATCGGGCGATACCGCCTCGCCGCGGGCTGCTGCCGCCGCCGCCAGGTGGGCGACATTACGTGCGTGCGGATAGATCAGTTCAGAATCGATCGTGATATCCAGCAACGCCCAGCCGTTGCCGGCACGTATGACGTCGCCGGCAGGCTCGACGGCCAGATCCTGGGGAGCAATGACGCGCTCGGGCGTCTCCGGGGCATCCAGCGCGTCGCGTGCAAACGTTGCGGTGTAAATTTCGCCCATGCGTGCGTCCTGCACGATCTGGGCACGTGCGGCGTCCGGCTGGCCGGCAAAGGCACGCGCGGCCAGCGCGGCCAGCGTGGATACCGGCACGACCGGGCGCGACGCGCCGATCGCCAGACCCTGTACCAGTCCGGCCGCGATACGCAGCCCGGTGAACGCGCCCGGGCCACGGGCAAAGGCCAGCGCCTGGAGATCGGTCAACCACAGGCCGTGTCGATCCAGCAACGTCTGGGCAAGCGGCAACAGTTTGTTGGCATGTTCGCGCGGGGCGATCTCGAAACAGGCATCGTCGATGGCTCGCTGTCGATCATAGAGCGCGACCGACAAGGCTTCGGTGGAAGCATCAAAGGCCAGTATCGTCATGACGAGTTCGCCAGTGCGTCGGGTGCCAGTTGGGCCACGAACTCACAGGCGATGGCGCGTTTTCGGGTCAGCGCCATCGGCGGCAGGCTGGCCCGTACCAGGCCGCCATAGCGGGCCGTGAACAGCCGTGGGTCACAGATCGCCAGCACGCCGCGATCCTCGGCATCGCGTATCAACCGGCCCACGCCCTGTTTCAGCGTGATCACGGCCTGGGGGAGCTGATAATCCATGAACGGGTTGTCGCCGGCCGCCTTCATCGCCGAGAACCGCGCGGCCAGCACCGGATCGGCCGGCGAGGCGAACGGCAGCTTGTCGATGATGACCAGGCGCAACCCCCGCCCGCGTACATCCACGCCTTCCCAGAAACTGCTGGTGGCCACCAGTACCGCGTTCTCGTCGGCCCGGAAATCCGCCAGCAGCGATGCCCGGCTGGCCTGGCCCTGCACCAGCGGCGAAAAACCGGCATCGACCAGTGCCTGGCCATAGCTGCGCACGGCCCGGTAACTGGTACACAACACGAACGCCCCGCCGTCGGCGGCGTTGACGAGCGCCACGATTTCGTTGACCACGGCCGCATCGAAATCCGGCGAGGCCGGTGCCGGCATGCCCTGAGGCCCGTAGAGCAGCGCGTTGTCTTCGTAGGCGAACGGACTCGGCAGAATACGCTCTTCGGCCTCGTAGACGCCCAGGCGGTTACAGAAGTACGACAACGAATCCTTGACCGAGAGCGTTGCCGAGGTGAAAACCCAGGCGCCGGGCATGGTGTTCATCGCCCGTGCAAACGGCGAGGCCACATCCAGCGGGGTGCTGTGCCAGATCCAGCCCGAACCGCGTATTTCCAGCCAGCTGACACGTTCGCCGTCGTTGTCGACGGTCACGGTGTCCAGCTGGGTGGCGAGCTCGTCGGCCCGCTTGGCCAGGTTCTGCATGCCCTCGCTGCGCGAGGCCACGGCATCGAAGCCCTGTGTGACCGCGGCCAGCGCCTGGATGAGCGTATCCCGCGCGGCAATGCGCTCAGGCGTGGCCAGTTCCTGCCAGCTCTGGGTCTGGGCGCCGCCGGCCAGACTATCCGTCCAGGCGCGGTCGGCCTGCGACAGATCATCGATCTGGGCACGCCGGTCGGGCATATCACCCCCCAGCGCATCGAGCTCGGCGCGCGCATCGCGCACCAGATCGCGTAGCTGGCGAGAAGAGATCGCCTGGCCGAAGAAACGCCCGGCAATGTCAGGCAGCTTGTGTGCCTCGTCGAGAATGATGGCATCAGCCCCGGGCAGCACTTCGCCAAAACCGGACTCGCGTAGTGTGAGATCTGCGAACAGCAGATAGTGGTTGGCAATGACCAGATCGGCGGCCTGGGCCTCGCGTCGGGCGTGCAGTACCCAGCATTTGTCGTACAGCGGGCACTCGGTGCCCAGGCAGTTATCCGTGGTCGAGGTGATACGCGGCCAGATCGGATCACCGTCGCTGGGATCGCCGAACTCGCCGATATCCCCGGTCTGGGTGGTCTTGGCCCACTCGCGTACCGCACGAATGCGCGGCGCGGAATACATGTCCATCGCGCCTTCGGCGACTTCGAGACGGTGCAGGCACAGATAATTGGCCCGGCCCTTGAGCACGGTCACATGAAACCCGCGCCCGAGAATGGTCTGAGCCAGGGGCACATCCTTGTCGGCCAGCTGTGATTGCAGATAGCGCGTGGCCGTGGAGACGATCGTCTTGCGGCGTGATGCCAGTGCGGGCAATAGATAGGCCAGTGTCTTGCCGGTGCCGGTGCCCGCCTCAACGACGAGACGCGCCCCGTCGTCGATGGTGCGCGCCACGGCTGCGGCCATATCGGCCTGGCCCGGACGCGGTCGATAGCCCGGCAGGGCCTCGGCCAGCGCGGTATCGTCAGTGAACAGTGCAGCCCCGTCGGCTGCCGTCATTGCGAATACTGGGCGGTCGAGCGCTCGTAGTTCACGGCCTTGCTGCTGGCCGCACTGGCGCCTTTGGCATCGCCGGCGGTCTTGCGGGCCTCGGCGATGAGTTTCCAGTTGTCGGCTTCAACGAACGGGTTGTCACCGGCCACGCTGTTGGATTTTTGGGCCAGCTGCTCGGCCTGCCCTGCCTGGCCCTGGGCCAGGCGAACCGCGGCAAGACGCTGATAGATGAACGCGTTGCGCGGCTCGAGATCCAGCGCGCGTTCCAGCGTGGCCGCGGCATCGTCCATATGTCCGCTGCCGGCCAGCGTATCCGCACGGCCCATCAGCGACATGACCGCCGGGCTGGAGACCGCCTCGGCGTGTTGTGGCGGCGCCTCCTTCGGCGGTGTGTCGGGCTGCCGGCTCTGGTTCTGGCGCGACGGGCTCGGACCGCCCCGATCTGCCGGCACCTGCGGCGGCGCCTGGCGCTGCGAGGGCGGCAAGGGCTGGGTCTGGCCCTGTTGCGGGGACGGCTGGCCCGGCGGCGTACGCGGCATGGTGTCCGGTGGCGCGCTGGCACAGCCAGCCATGACAAGCCCTAAAGCAGCGACGATTGATACGCGTTTCATGACGGTTCCGACTAGAAGATGCGCTCGAACCAGCTGCCCTGATCGTTATCCTGATCCCGTGGCGCGCGGCCACGGTTATCGGCCGGTTGGTTCTGCTGCGCGTTCACTCGCATGATATCCGTATCGCAGTTGAGCAGGCCCTGCGGTACGAATCCCTTGATGAACGGTACTTTTACCGCATTTGAGCAGCTTTGCCCATTGGCGAACCATTGATTCGGGTTATTTCCGGCCCCCTGATTGGCCGCATTGGGGTCAAAAATGAGTTGTAGCGGCACCTGCGCGATGCTGTCGGGCGGGGTATCGACGATACCGCGTGTATTGATATCGGCCATGATGTGCGACCAGATCGGAAGCGCGCCGGTCGCCCCGGTCAGCTTGGCCGGTTTGTTGTCGTCGCGCCCGACCCAGACCACACCAAGCCGGTTGCCGCCGAACCCGGCAAACCAGGCATCGCGCAGGTTGTTGGTGGTCCCGGTCTTGCCGGCCATGGTCTTGCTGCGATCAATGGTCGAATACATGCCGGCCCCGGTGCCGTGACGCGCGACCCGTTCCATCATCCAGGTCGTGATATAAGCCGGCCCGGCATCGACGGTCTGGGTGAGTTTGAGCGGATACCGGTTCAGCGGCTCGCCCTCGCGCGTGGTCACGTCCTTGATGGCTCGCAGCGGCGTGTAATACCCGCCGGTGGCGATCGTGTTGTAGATCTGGGCAACCTCGAGCGGTGACATCGATACCGAACCCAGCGCCAGCGAGGGCACGGCCGGGGCATCGCCCTCATAGCCGAGTTTGCCGAGCGTGTCGATGATGTTGGGGATACCCGCGGCAAGCGAAAGTCTGGAACTGGCGATATTCAGACTGTGCTCGAGGCCGTAATAAGCCGGCACGTTGTCACCGTGGCTGCGATTGGAGTAGTTGCCCGGCTGCCAAGTCTTGCCGGTGGCCAGTTTTACGCTCAGCGGGCTGTCGTCGAGCGGCGTGATCGGGTTGAACTTGGCCGGCTGCATCATCGCGGTCAGATAATCGACCGGTTTCATCAGCGAGCCGATCTGGCGCTTGGCTTCCAGCGCCCGGTTGAACCCGGCATAGCCCTGCTCGCGCCCGCCAACGAGCGCGAGCACGTTGCCGCCCTCGATGCTCGTCACGACAGCCGCGGATTCCAGCGTATCGGCCTTGATGCCCCGCTGTTTTTCCACGCGCGACAGGCCGTCGGCGATACGCCCCTCGGCCGCCGCCTGAACAGTGGGATCCAATGTGGTGAAGACCCGCAGGCCCTCCTCCGTGAGATCCTCGTCCTTGTACTGTCCCTTGAGCTGGCGTTTGACCAAATCGATGAAGGCCGGGTATTGAGTGTTACCGCGTGCCGCGGTGCCGGTCACGCCCAGATCGCTGGCCTTGGCGGCCTGCCAGGCGTCGTCTTTCAAAAAGCCGGCCTCGTGAAACATGTTGAGGACCAGATCGCGGCGCGTGCGGGCGCGATCGGGGTGACGCCGCGGGTCGTAGTAGCTGGGCCCCTTGACCATCGCCACCAGCAGCGCGATCTCGCTCGGCTGCAGCTCCTGGACCGGTTTCTGGAAATAGAAATAGCTGGCCAGGCCAAAGCCGTGAATCGCGCGTGAGCCATCCTGGCCGAGGTACACCTCGTTGAGATAGGCCTCGAGGATCTCCTCCTTGCTGTAATGAGCATCCAGCAGGATCGCCATCAGCGCTTCCTTGCCCTTGCGCGACAGGGTCTGCTGGTTATCCAGATAGAAGTTCTTGACCAGCTGCTGGGTCAGCGTCGAGCCGCCCTGCACGATCGCCCCGGCCTTGATGTCGGCAATGGCTGCACGCAGGATACCGCGCGGCGAGATGCCCCAGTTGCTCATGAAGTGGCGGTCTTCGACCGTGATCAGCCCGGCCGGCAACATGGGCGGCACCTCACCCAGTTTGACCAGGATACGATCGGTGCCCTTGTTGGGATAGATACTGCCGATCAACTGCGGATCGAGCCGGATCAGGGCCAGATCGCCCTCGCCGTCTGTCGCCTTGAGCGAGGACACACCGTTGGCATCAAAGCCCAGGCGCAGCTTGCGATCGGGCTGCGCGCCGTTCCAGAACTGGAAGTCCCGCGTGTGCAGAGCAAGCCCTGCCCCGCTTTCGTTATAGGTGCCGGCATCGTCGACGCTCGCCGCGCGGCGATAGCCCTGGCGCTGCAGGCGTGTGATCAGCTCTTTTTCGCTGACGTCTTGACCGGCGTAAAGCTCAAGCGGGCTGGCATACACCTTGGCCGGTAATTTCCAGCGCGTACCCTCGAACTTGGCCCGCACCTCGTGATCCAGATGCGCCATGTACAGCGCCAGCACGGCTGCGCCGGCGGTCGCGATAAGCAGCAGGTACGGCAGCAGGCGCCGTGTGAGACTACGACGCGGGCGGCCGCCTGAGGCAGCGGCGGTTTTCTTGTTTGATTGACGAGCCAAGACGACGATCCATGCGGGAGCACCGCGCAGATAGTATCAAAGCCTTCGACCGGGCCCGTCGTTGCGGCTAACGAACCGCTACTGGCCGGTTCGCGGTGAGATCGCCCGTGCGGCCTCTTTCTCGAGTTCTTCAATGCTCAGATGACGCACGTCACGCCCGCCCACGAGATACACCACGTATTCGCTGATGTTGGTCGCGTGGTCACCGATGCGCTCGAGCGCTTTCACCGACCACATCACATCCAGCATATGTTTAATGGTTCGCGGGTCTTCCATCATGAAGGTGATGCACTGGCGCATGACGCCCTCATATTCGCGATCGACCTCGGCGTCGTGCTGGGCCACGGCCAGTGCGGCCTCGGTATCCATGCGCGCGAACGCATCAAGGCTGTCACGCACCATCTGACGCACATGCCCGCCCAGCTGGCTGATCTGGCGAAACGCACTCGGCGGCCGGTCCTTGCCGGCCAGATGCACGGCCATGCGCCCGATCTTCTCGGCCTCGTCTCCGATGCGTTCGAGATCGGTGATGGTCTTGGCGATCGCCAGCACCAGGCGTAGATCGCCGGCCTGGGGCTGGCGCCGGGCCAGAATCTTGGTACAGGCCTCGTCGATGGCCACTTCCATGGTGTTGATCTTGTAATCACTACGGGCCACGTCCTCGCCCAGCGCGCTGTCGCCGTCGATGAGCGCCTTCACACCGTTGGCGATCTGCTGCTCGACCAGGCCGCCCATGGTCAGGACCTGCTCGCGCACGTCCTCGAGCTCGACGTCGAACTGTTTGGAGGTATGCCGCTCGATCTGTGTCTTTTCGTGTTCCATCGTATAAAAGCTCGTCTCGGGTTCAGCCGTAGCGACCGGTCAGATAATCCTCGGTGCGTTTTTCCCGCGGGTTGGTGAACAACGAATCGGTATCGGCGTACTCGATCACCTCACCCAGATGAAAGAACGCGGTATAGCCGGCCACACGCGCGGCCTGTTGCATGTTGTGGGTCACGATCACGATCGTGTATTCCTCACGCAGCTCGTGCACCAGCTCCTCGATCTTGAGCGTGGCCACCGGATCCAGCGCCGAGGCCGGCTCATCGAGCAGCAACACGTCCGGCTGTACGGCGATCGCCCGGGCGATACACAGGCGCTGCTGCTGCCCGCCGGACAAGGCGCTGCCGTTGGCCCGCAGCTTGTCCTTGACCTCATCCCACAGGGCCGCTTTTTTCAGCGACCACTCCACGCGCTCATCCATCTCGTGACGCTTGAGCTTTTCATACAGACGCACGCCGAAGGCGATGTTGTCGTAGATGCTCATGGGAAACGGCGTGGGCTTTTGGAAGACCATGCCGATCTTGGAACGAAGCACGTTCAGATCGATGCTTTTATCCAGCAGGTTCTGCCCGTCCATCTCGATCGAGCCAGTGGCGTAGTGGCCGGGATACAGCTCGAAGATACGGTTGAAGCAGCGCAGCAGCGTGGATTTGCCACAGCCGGACGGGCCGATGAAGGCCGTGACTTCGTTGTCGACGATATCCAGGTTGATGTCCTTCAGTGCCTGGAACTTGCCGTAGTTGAAGCCGAGATTCTCGACCTTGATCTTGCAGGGATTATCCTTGGCCACCACGCCCTGGCGGGGCGCCGAGGCCTCGGCCGGGGTTTCGCGCTTGGTCTGTTGTCGCCCGGTCGGCGAATGAGTATCGCGGGTCATAACGCTTGCGCCTGCTGGGTTGAGCGTGTCGGTGGTCGAAGAAGTCATGTCGCGCTCCTATTTGCTCGGCCGCAGTACCAGACGAACCAGCACGTTCAGCGCCAGGATCGTGAACGTGATCAAAAACGCACCCACCCAGGCCAGATGATGCCAATCCTCGTACGGCGAGAGCGCGAACTGGAAGATCATGATCGGCAGATTCGCGATCGGGCCCAGAACGTCGGTGCTGAAGAAATTGTTGTTGAGCGCGGTGAACAACAGCGGCGCGGTCTCGCCGGCGATCCGTGCGATGCCCAGAATCACGCCGGTGATGATGCCCGAGAGTGCGGCGCGATAGATGATCCGCGTGATGACCTTCCACCGCGGAATACCCAGGGCCGCGGCGGCCTCGCGCATCTGATCGGACACCAGACGCATCATGTTCTCGGTGATACGCACGTTCAGCGGAATCATGATCAGCGACAGCGCGATACCGCCGGCCAATGCCGAGAAATGCCCCATCGTGACCACGATCACCTCGTAGACGAACAGCCCGATGATGATCGAGGGGGCAGACAGCAGCACATCGTTGAAAAACCGCACCAGAGCAGCCAGCTTGCTGTTCCGGCCGTACTCGGCAAGATACGTGCCGGCAAATATGCCGATCGGCGCACCGATCAGCGTGCCGATCCCGGTCACGATCAGGCTGCCGACGATGGCATTGGACAATCCGCCGTCGTTACCCGGGGCCGGCGTGATCTCGGTGAACACCTCCCAGTCGATATAGCCGATGCCGTGCGAGATCAGGGTCCACAACAGCCAGACGAGCCAGAACAGCCCGAAGACCGTGGTGGCCACACACATGGCCATGTTGAACGTATTGATGGCCTTACGTTTTTGAAACAGCGTCATGGCGTTAGTCCTATTGCCCTTCCTGCGCGGACAGGCGCAGGAGCAGCAGGCGAGCCAGAATCAGCACGATCAACGTGATCACGAACAGCACCAGGCCGAGCGCAATCAGCGCCGAGGTATAGATTTCGCCGGTGGCCTCGGTGAACTCGTTGGCCAACGTCGCGGCGATACTGTTGCCCGGATAGAACAGACCGCCGGGGATGCTGTGTGCGTTGCCGATGACGAACGTCACGGCCATGGTTTCACCCAGCGCACGACCCAGGCCCAGCATGATCCCGCCGATCACGCCGGTCTTGGTATACGGCAGGATCACGCTACGGGCGACCTCCCAGGTCGTGGCGCCCAGCGCATAGGATGATTCCTTGAGCACGCCCGGCACCACCTCAAAAGTATCGCGCATCACCGCCGTGATGAACGGGATGATCATGATCGCCAGCACCATGCCGGCCGTGAAGATACCGATACCGATCGGCGGCCCGGAGAACAGATACCCCACCACCGGCCAGTCGCCCAGGGCGCTCGATAGCCAGGGCTGCACGTAGGTCGAGAGGAACGGCGCGAAGACGAAAAGCCCCCACATGCCGTAAATGATGCTGGGAATGGCCGCCAGCAGCTCCACGGCCGTGCTGATGGGCTGGCGCATCCATACGGGGGCCAGTTCGGTGACGAACAGTGCGATCCCAAAGCTCACCGGCACGGCGATCACCATGGCAAGCGCCGAGCTGGCCAGCGTGCCGAAAATCGCCACGGCCGCGCCGTATTCGTCGGTGACCGGATTCCAGTCCATGCTGGTCACGAACGCCGGACCGAACTTGGTCAGCGCCGGCCAGGCGCCGACCACGAGTGCTGCCGCAATACCGCCGATCAGGGCCAGCACGATCAGCGCGGATGTCGCGGTCACGCCGTGAAAGACACGATCGCCGATCGCGCTCACGGTTTTCTTTCGGGGCGCGAGCGTCGCGTCGGCGTCGCCCATGGTCGTCTGGCTCAAATCACACCTCGAAGAATGGCAGCCGTCTTGTACCAGCCCGCGCGAGAGGCTCGGGCTCGTACAAGACGGCCGGCATATGCCGGCCGTCGAACGATCGTTTGAATCGTCAGTTTATTTGTTCACCGGCCAGATCGCCTGACCGTTCTTGCCCTTGATCTGCTCGTGCCACTTGTCCTGCACCAGCTTGACCACGTTTTCCGGCATCGGCACATAGTCGAGCTGATCGGCCATGTCGTCGCCGTTGGCATAGGCCCAGTCAAAGAACTTCAGTGCGGCCTGGGCCGCCTGCGGGTTCTTGGCATCCTTGTACATCAGGATGAAACTGGCACCGGTGATCGGCCAGCTGTCGGCCCCCGGCTGATCGGTCAACACCTCGTAAAAGCCCGGCGCGTTGTCCCAATCGGCGTTGGCGGCGGCGGCCTGGAAGTTGGCCGAGGTCGGCTCGACGACATTGCCGTCCTTGTTCTTCAGCGACACATAGGTCATGTCGTTCTGCAGCGCATAGGCATATTCGACATAGCCGATCGAGTTCTTGATGCGATCCACGTAGGAGGCCACCCCCTGATTGCCCTTGCCGCCCACGCCGGTCGGCCAGGCAACGGCCTTGGCATGGCCCGGGCCGTTGGCCCAGACGTCGCTGGTCTTGCTCAGGTAGCTGGTGAAGATCCAGGTCGTGCCCGAGCCGTCCGAGCGATGCACGACCGTGATCTGTTGGTCCGGCAGGTCGAGATCCGGGTTCATCTTCTTGATGGCCGGGTCGTTCCAGTTCGTGATCTTGCCGGCATAAATCGCGCCCATGGTCTTGCCATCGAGCTTGAGCTGGCCGGCATCCACGCCGGCGATACGGACAACCGGCACCACGCCGCCCATGACCATGGGAAACTGCATCAGGCCGGCCTGATCGAGCTCTTCTTTCTTGAGCGGCGCATCCGAGGCACCGAAATCGACCGTTTTGGCCTTGATCTGCTTGATGCCACCACCGGAGCCGATGGCCTGGTAGTTCATCTGTACGCCTGTCTTTTCGTTGTAGGCCTGCGCCCACTTGGAATAGACCGGGTACGGGAAGGTCGCGCCCGCGCCGCTGATCTTGTCAACGGCCGCGCCGGCGCTTGTCGTGAACGACAATACGGCAGCCGCGGCGATCAATGTGTTCTTGAAATCGATTCTCACGAATATCTCCTTGGTGTCATGCCCGGGCAGCCTCTAAGCCCCCGATTCGTTCGCCCGATCACGTTAGTGCCAAGCTGTGACACACGGGTGACAGCCGCCTGGATGCCCGACCGTGCCGACGAACCCGTCGGCCGGCGCATCCAGTGCGATTGCTTGGTGTGAGCGTATGTCGTTTTTGTGACAACCACGTTACAAGCCTCGTGCGAAGCCGTTGCTCCGGTCGCGCGATCGGTCGTCGCCGGCCCGGCGCGGTGTCGCCACCGCCGACCGGGCCCATGGCGGTCAAAAACGGAAGTTGATATCGGCCTGGACCAGCTGGTCGTCCTGATCGAGCGATTTCCGCTCGGTGTTGTAGTAATCCAGATTGAACTCGATGGCCGTGTTCAAGGCATAGCCCATCTCGATCTCCGAGCCTTTCATGTCGGTTGCGCCGTGGTCACGGTCAGAGTCGGGGAAAACATCGGGCACCACGTTGGCATCCAGATCACCGAAGATGTACTTGAAGGCAAACTTGTCATAGGCCAGCTTGCTGCCGATGGCATAGCCGGTGTCTTCATTGATGCCCGAATGCACGTTGCGCACGTATTCGGAAAATATCGACGCCTTGCCGTGATCGCCGAAGCTGGCCCCCACCTCGCCGTCCACGTCCACGACCTGGAACTGGTTCGTGGTGTTGGTGCCGGCCGCGTAATCCGGGTCGAACGTGCCCGGCTGGGCGGTGTTCTGGTAGCCGTAGTAGGAACCGGCCAGGCTGGCGAAATATTTCCCGGCATGTACGTGCTGGCCGAGCTGGCCGTAGTAAAGATAGGGGTCACTGCTGTTGGCGGCGAACTCTTGCAGGATCCAGACGCCGGAGTTGGCGAAGGTGGCCCCGTTGGGTTCTTCAAAGCTGTAATGCACCGAGGCGCCTTCGGGATTGATATCACCGTCCCAGATGAGGTCGTCGGTCAGCCACAGATAATCGCCGAACCGGAACTTCCCGCCCACGGCCTCCAACGAGTCGGTGAACTGATACTGGGCATAGGCATAGTTCAGGCGGATCGGTTTCGAGCTGAAATCATCGCCGAAGGTCTGGTTGGTCGAGCGCGGGTCGTCGCCGCCACTGGCGATGCCGCCGCCGATCTCCAGCTTGTCGATCGGATCGGTGATCACCCCCAGGCGATACCGCAGCCGCCCGCGATGGCGCCCCACGTTGTTGCCGGCCAGGTTCTCGCGCGCGTTGTCGTCGTCATACTCGTAGCGCAGCCGCAGGTCACCGCTGAGATGCACCTTCGAGGCCCAGTCAAAGGTATCCAGCTTGTCGTTGATCTTGTCTTCGAAACTCTTTTCGCGCTCGACCAGACGTTTCACGTTTTCTGGCGGCACGAACTGGTTCGTGGCCGTGTTGGGTAGAACAACGGAATTGCCGCCGCGCCTGCGCTGTTCGTTGACCTGAAGATCCGGCTGCGCGTCGTCGCGTTGATTGGCCGGCGCCGTGTTTTTTGCGGCAGCCAGCTGCTCGTACTGAGACTGGCTGATGCTGCCGTTGTCGCGCATGATCTTGATCAGCTGCATGAGCCGGTCGTCGGCCGCCAGCACCGACGGGCTATAAGCCGCTGTGACCCCAACGATCAGCCCGGCCACGGCCATGCCCAAGCGCCCACGGCGTCGGCCGATATTCCCCTCGTACCACTGTTTCATCGATTAACCCTTTCAGTGCGGTATGAATGGTTCGATTCATGTGCCATGCACACGATCGAAACCCGCCGCAACGCTATCGATGAAAGATGTCAGTTCGGTGATGCGTTGATGACAGCTGTATGACGCCCTTGCGAGCTAAGCCGCGTCCTCGATGATCAGGCGGCTGTGTGGAAAGCGGGCGCTGAACGTCGAGCCGGCGCCCGGCTCGCTGTCGATGATCAGCTCGCTCTCGTGATGCTCCAGGCTGTGTTTGACGATCGCCAGGCCCAGCCCGGTGCCGCCATCGCTCGCCTTGCGTCCACTATCCACGCGATAGAACCGTTCGGTGAGCCGCGGGATATGCTCCGGGGCAATACCCGGCCCGTTGTCTGCAACCGACAACAAGGCCCCGCCTGCTTCGGCCTGCCAGGCAATTCGAATCGTCGACGCCGCCGGCGAATAACGCGCCGCGTTGGCCGCCAGGTTGGCGATCACGCTCTCCAACTCGCTGGCGCGACCATAGAGGTTCAGCCCCGGCTGCAGATCCAGCTCGAAGACATGATCCCGTGCCTCGTGGCGTTTCAAACCGTCCACCACCTGCCGGATCATCTCACCGATATCGATGGCTTCCTGTCGTTGATGCATGCCTTCGGCTTCCAGGCGGGCCAGGCGCAGCAGGCTGTCGATGATACGACCCATGCGCTGGGACTGGGCACTCATCTCACGAAGCGGGCGTTGCCAGGCCGCAAGCGCCCCGCTCTCCCCGGCGTCCTCGTTCATGATTTCCAGATACCCGCGCAGCACGGTCAGCGGGGTGCGCAGTTCGTGCGAGGCGTTGGCCACGAAATCACGCCGCGTGGATTCCAGGCGTTTCTGGTCACTCACGTCGCGGGCGACCAATAAACGCTGGCCGTCGCCGTAGGGCACGATCCGCAAGAGCACCGTGTTGGCCTCGTTGGCCGGTGCCGGGATCTCGAGCTCGGCCATCGTGCCGTCGAGTGCAGCCGAGACCATGAACTCGCCGAAGCGCGGATGCCGAATGAGATTGACGATGCGTTGGCCGTTATCCTGGCCGGCCCGCAACGCCAGGATCACGGCGGCGGCCTGATTAAACCAGACGATACGACCACGCCCGTCGATGACCACCGCGCCGTCGGGCAAGGCCGCCGTAGAGGCCTGAAATTCCGAGACGATATCCTTGAGCCGGCGTTTGCGACGACGGTTACGCTGTTTCAGGCGATAGAGCTCGGTATAGATCTCCTGCCATACGCCCAGGCCTTCGCGCGGCTCGATTCGTGGCTTGGCCAGCCATCGATGAAGCTGATAGGCAAACAGCAGATGCCCGGCGGTATAAATAGACAGGCCTGCCAGCAGCGCCCAAGCGATCTGACCGATGAAAAAACCGATGATCGCCCAAAGCCCGAGCCATACCGATAAACGCAAGAGCGCCAGGCTCCAGGTGCGGCGGACTTCGCCGGCCGGGGCATTCATCATGCGGGGTCATCCTTGGAGAGGCGCACGCTGGGTGATTTCCGACGGCCCGGCGTTACTGGCTTATAGCGACTTGCTGGAGAATCGATAGCCGCTGCCACGCACGGTCTGAATGAATTTGTCGAAACCGTGCGGCGCCAGGGCCTTGCGCAGGCGCCGGATATGTACATCGACCGTGCGTTCTTCGACGTAGACATTCTGGCCCCACACGCGATCGAGCATCTGCTCGCGAGAATACACGCGCTCGGGATTGCTCATGAAAAACCGCAGCAGGCGATACTCGGTCGGCCCCAGGCGCACGGCATCCGCCCCGGCGCTCACCCGCTGGCTGGCGGCGTCCAGCGACAGGCCGTCAAGCTCCAGACATTCATCCTCGCCCCCGGGCAGGCTGCGCCGTAACACGGCCCGCACGCGGGCAATAAGCTCCGAAGATGAAAACGGCTTGGTGACGTAATCATCGGCGCCGATGTTGAGCCCGCGCACGCGATCGTCTTCATCCACGCGCGCCGTCACCATGATGATGGCCACGTTCTGGGTCAGCTCGTCACGGCGCCACTCCCGGGCCAGTTCGGCCCCGGACATACCCGGGAGCATCCAGTCCAACAGGACCAGATCCGGCAGATGATCGGCTATCGCCAGCCGCGCGGACTGGGCGTCTTCGGCTTCGGCTACGCTGAAATCAGCGCGCTCCAGGGCGAAGCGGATCATATCCCGGATCGGGGCTTCGTCTTCGACGATCAGCACATGTTTCTGTTGCATGACGGTAATGGCTATCTGCGTCAAACCACTCGATGTCGAACCTTATGAAATTTGTGTGACACATCCGTGACAGCATCAATTGGGCGCATCGGCCAGTCCGCTGGCCACGATCTCTCGTGTGTTATCGGATAGCTCGGCGCCGTCCAGACGTGATAGCCCGGCGCGCATGCCCTGGCCATAACGCGCGTCGTAGCGTTGCCACGGGGCGATCAAGCCGGCCAGCGCGGCCGCCATCTGTGGGTTGAAGGCATCGATACGCAGGATTTCATCGACCAGCAACGCATACCCGGCCCCGTCAGCACGATGAAAAGCAGGCGCATTGCCCCGCACGAGTCCGCCGAGCAGCGCGCGCAGTCGGTTCGGGTTGGTGAAATCGAAAGCCGGGTCCTGCAATAAAGCCCGGGCCTGGGCCACGGCATCGATATCCGGCGCGCTGACCTGCAGCCGCAGCCATTTGTCCATCACCAGCGGCTCGTTGGCGAAACGCCGGGCAAAATCACCCAGCAACCGGTCGCGTGTTGCCCCGGGGCAGTACTGCAACGCACCCAGTGCTGCCATGCGATCCGTCATGTTGTCGGCCTCGTCATAGACCGTTCGGCACCAGGCCTCGATACCCTCGACGCCGGTTTCTGCCAGATAGCCCAGGGCCAGCGCGAAGACCGCGCGGCGCCCGGCCGCGTCCTGGTCGAAGACATAAGTGCTGCGCGGGGCATGGGCAGTGGCCAGGGCCGTCAGTTCTTCTTCAAAACGGCTGCCGATCTGTTGTCTAACGGCCCGACGCGCGCCGTCGATGGCCGCCACGTCGATCCGCTCGAAGGCTTCACCGATCTGTATGGTGCTCGGCAGGGTGAGCATTTCGGCCAGCAGCGCGCGATCGGCAGGCCAGTCAGCCAGTAGTCGGGTAATGGCCTGACTTAGCCCATCGCCCAAGCCAGGCAATGCATGATCCGCCCGAATGGCGTCGACACAAGCCAGCAGATGCGTCATGTAGAGCGACTGGGCCGCATCCCAGCGCGAGACCGGGTCACTGTCGTGGGCCATGAGACACACCAGATCGCGCTCTGTCGTGTCCTGGGTCAGTTTGACCGGGGCGCTGAGCCCGCGCAGTGCCGAGACGACGGCCGGCTCGGGCACGTCCTTGTACACGATCTTTTTTCGAGCGTGGTTCAGCCGCACGAGCTGCGGGGGCACCTGCTGGCTGCCGGCCGTGTCGAATACGGCCAGGCTGATCGGGATATCAAAGACCGGCTTGTTGGGCTGGCCGGGCGTGGCCGGCGTGCTCTGTGACAACGTCAGCGTCAGCGTGTTGTTCTCGTGCTGCTGGCTGATAGCCACACGCGGCGTGCCGGCATGGCTGTACCAGTGCCGGAACTGGGCCAGATCCAGGCCTGTGGTTTCTTCCATGGCCACGACGAAATCCTCGATCGTCACGGCCTGGCCGTCGTGCTTGTGCAGATAGTGCTTGACCGCGTCGGTGAACGCCTCGCGCCCGGCCATCTGCGCGATCATGCGGATCAACTCGGCGCCTTTTTCATACACCGTGATGGTGTAGAAGTTGTTCATCTCGATATACGAGTCCGGGCGAACCGGGTGGGCACGCGGGCCGCCGTCCTCGGGGAATTGGATATCCCGGATCATGCGCACCTGTTCGATACGAGTGACCCCGGGCGAGCCGTGATCAATGGCGAACTGATGTTCACGGTAGACCGTCAGGCCCTCTTTCAAGGACAGCTGGAACCAGTCGCGACAGGTCACGCGATTACCGGTGTAGTTATGAAAATACTCGTGGGCCACGACATCGCGCACGCGCGCGAAATCGCCGTCGGTGGCGGTTTCCGGATGGGCGAAAACACAGGCCGTATTGAAGATGTTCAGGCCCTTGTTCTCCATCGCCCCCATGTTGAAGCTGCCCACGGCCACGATGAAGAACTGATCGAGATCGTATTCCAGGTCGTAGGTGGCCTCGTCCCAGGCCATGGCTTTCTTGAGCGCATCGAGCGCGTGATGACACTGGGGCTCGTTGCCGTGCTCGGTGAATACGGCCAGCGCGACCTCGCGTCCGCTGGCGGTCGTATAGGTATCACGAATCACGCCCAGATCACCGGCGACCAGTGCGAACAGATAACAGGGCTTGGCGAACGGATCCTCGTAGATCGCGTAATGACGCCCCGGCTGGGCCATGCCGGCTTGTGTGCAGTTGCCGTTGGATAACAGCACCGGGTAGCGCGCGGCATCGGCCTCTATGCGCGTGGTGAAGCGTGCCATCACATCGGGGCGGTCAGGGAAATACGTGATACGAGAAAACCCGGTGGCCTCGCACTGGGTGCAAAGAATCGCGCCCGAGCGATACAGCCCTTCCAGCGACAGATTCGTTTCCGGGTCAAGCTCGGTCACGATCGTCAGCTCGAAGACAGACGGCAGATTATCGAGCCAGAGAGCGGTATCGGTCAGCTCGTAGGCATCGTGGGCCAGATCGGCGCCGTCGATCGCGACACGCACCAGGCGCATGCCGCGCCCGTCCAGGCGCCAGGGCCCCGCCGGCCCGGCCACATTACGCGCCACCGCGAGCTGTGCGGTGACCTGCGTGTTGTTCTCCTGAATATCGAAATCCAGGGCTACCGTATCCACGAGATAGGCCGGCGGCCGGTAGTCCAGCCGGTACTGTCGCTGCGGCTGATCCGTCATAGCATGCTCTGTCGAAGGGTTTGAAAGACTGGCGTTACCGACGCTTCAAGATCACGCTGCCGGCCGAGTAGCCGGCGCCGAAGCCGGCCATCACGCCGATCTCGCCGGCGGCCAGATCGGCGGCGTACTTGTGCAGCACGATGACCGGAGAGGCCGAACTGGTGTTGCCATACTCGGCAAACACGCCCGGCAGTTCGTGGCTTTCGGCGCTGCGACCCAGTACGCGTTTGGCGATCAGCGTGTTCATGTTGATATTGGCCTGATGCAGCCACAGCCGCCTGACATCCTCGGCGGCCAGGCCGTGCTCGGCCAGGTGATCGATGATCATCTCGGCGACCATCGGGCCTACGTCCTTGAATACGCGCCGCCCGTTCTGGACGAACAGCCGGTCGGCGTCGCTGCGGGTCTCGGTTTCCGAGCGGTTCAAGAAGCCGAAGTTGTTACGGATATTGTTCGAGAACTTCGTCTGCAGATGCGTGCCCAGCACGTCAAAGCCCTGCCCGGGCCGCACGTCATCGGCGTGTTCGAGCAGTGCAGCGGTACATACGTCACCGAAGATGAAATGACTGTCGCGATCCCGAAAATTCAGGTGCGCGGTACAGATTTCCGGGTTGACCATCAGCACGCGCCGCGCGGTACCGGCGCGGATCATGTCGGCGCCGGTCTGGATACCGAAGGCCGCCGAGGCACAGGCCACGTTCAGATCGAAACCGAACGCCCCACCGCCGAGATATTCCTGCACCTCGACCGCCAATGCCGGATACGGCCGCGGCAGATTGGAACAGGCCACGAGGATCGCATCGACTTCATCGGCGCGCCGCCCCGCGCTTTTCAGACAATCGTCGATTGCGGCCAGGGCCATCTCGCACTGGATCGACGGCTCGTCGTTGCCGCGCGTTCTAATCTGCGGGTGCATGACGTCCGGATCCAGGATCCCGGCCTTGTCCACCACATAGCGGGATTCGATACCCGACGCCTTGGTGATGAATTCGGCGTTCGAATGCGACAGCGGTGCCTTCTGCCCGGCTGCGATCTCGTCGGCGTGTGCCGCGTTGTAACGATCGACATAAGCGTTGAACGAGACCACGAGCTCTTCGTTGGATATCGACTCGGGCGGGTTGTACAGCCCTGTGGCCGACAGTACGACTTGATTCACGCTGATGCTCCTCGTTCGGCTAATTCTTGTGCGGGCGTCATTCTGGCCCGGCCCTCTCGGACCGACAATAGCGCGATCAAGCGCTCATGCCGGTTTCACGCAGCGCGCGGTCGATGAACGGCACGACGTTTTGCTCGTGTCGAACCGACAGATGCGAGCCGTCATACCATTGCATATGACATTCATCCCAGTGACGCCAGAGCGCCGACGGCTGCTCGGGCGAGATCAGCTGATCGGCCGTGGCGGCAAAAATATAGCGCCGCTCGCGCGGCACCCGGCACGGCATGGCCAGCGGCGAGACCGCGCCCATGCGCGCGTTGACCGAATCCACCGACAAGCCACATGCCTCCAGATAGTCGGCGTGCGCGGTGGGCAAGTGTTGCCACAGCGTGGCCGGGATATCGGTCATCGGGATACCGGCGATCACGCAGGCCAGATCCGGCTCGAAGCAGGACAACAGCGCGGCGTGATAGCCGCCCAGCGAATAACCCAGCACGCCGATCCGAGCGTCTGGATCCTGCTCGCGAATCCAGGCGATACAGCTGCGCAGATCACACAGCGCCTGGGCCTGGGCATGCACCAGATCACCCAGCGGGCCGTCGAGAAACCGCCCACCGGTCAGAAACGTGGCGCGTCGCGGCCCGTGTAGCGGCAGAATCGGCATCATCAGGTTCATGCCCATGCGGCCATGCAGCTTGGGCACGTCGAACAGCTGAAAATCGATCGCCCCATGCCCCATGCGGTAGCCGTGTACGCAGAGCAGCCAGGGCTGGCCGGCGGTTTTGTCGCTGCGTACCACGCGGGCACGCATCAGGCGATTGGCCTTGTGATCGGCCCAGCGTGTCGCGCCGGGCCAAGCGGTCTCCGGGGCATAGGCTGAAGGTGCGGTCAGCCATTCATACGCCACCCCGGCCGTCTTGGCGTGCTTGATACGCGGGGCTTCGCCAAAGACACGCGGGGTGGCGTGCATCGCGGCCGGCCGCTCCAGCCAGCCGTCGCGCGCGGCCAGATCGCCCCAGGCGCGCAGCTCGGCCACATCCTGGTTCACGGCCTTGCCGCGCGGGACACGGGCACAGTTGACGAAAAAACCCAGCAAGGCGCCATCGCCGGCCACCTTGTTGATCAGTGCCAGTTTGCGGGTTGGCGGCTCGATGCCCGGTGGCACCGGATGCTGTACCCGCAGCGCCCAGCCCGCGATCAGATACGTCGCGATCCCGCCGGCCAGAAGGACGACAAACACCAGCCAGCCCACCCAATAGCCAACGATCAGCGCGAGCAGTGCACTCACCGGGCCGGTCAGAGCCATGTGATAAAGCAGCTGTCGATCGCCGGCGTAGAGGAACTGCCCGGACCCGGTCGCGATGAGCACGACCCCCGGCACGGTGCCGACAATCGCGACCCACCAGGGCGCGGTCCAGCAGCTGGCAAGCCAGACGATGCCCACCGCGAGCACCACGATGGCCGATTTGAAGCGCCGCGGCTGCCAGCGCATCGGCGACGGATCGGGTAAAGACTGCATCAACGAAGTACCAGGCCGTAGATTAGGGACGCAATCACCGCCAGCAGCAACGTGGCCTCGCCGGCCCAGAGTGCCGGGTGTCTGCGCTCGAACAGCCAGCTTGCACCCAAAGCGATCAAGAACACCACCAGACCCAACTCGGTCGCGGTGACGATATCGTCCCAACCGGATGGATCCGCACCCGGCCCGGCGTGGCCGATGCCCGCGGCCAGACACAGCGCCCCGCCGATCAGCGTGGCCACCAGCGCCAGCCCCGCGATAAGACGGTTGAACACGCGCAGAACAGTCAAACAGGCTCCCGGCCACTTAATGACAGCAGCTGGCATAGTAGACGCAAATTTTTATCAAGCCCAAGCACCGCGATGTCCGATCACTATATGCAGCCGGCCGTCGTCTTCTCACACGGCAAGGAAAGCGGGCCGTGGGGGTCAAAGATCACACGGCTGGCCAAAAGCGCCGAAGCGCTCGGCTATCGCGTGGCCTCGATCGATTATCAAGGTGAGGATGATCCGGCCGCGCGTCTCGACAGGCTGTTGGCCCATAATCCACAGGGCACGCCGCTGGTGCTGGTCGGCTCGTCCATGGGCGGTTATGTGAGCGCGATGGCGGCCGCCCGGCTCAACCCGACCGCCCTGTTTCTCATGGCACCCGCACTGTATATGGACGGCTACCCCGGGGATCCGGCCGGCTGCCCGCGCGATACCGAAATCGTGCACGGCTGGGACGACGATATCGTGCCGCTGGCGTCCAGCCTTGCCTTTGCCAAACGCCGTCGTGCCCGCCTGCATCTCGTGGCCGACGGCCACCGGCTGGCCGAATCGCTGGATTTCATTGACGCACTCTTCCGTGCCCAGCTTTTGCGCGTGCGCCCGGTCGACGATTGATGGCCGGTCGAAAAAATTGTCCGCGAATGAACGCGAATATGCGCAAATGAATACAGGCGGTTATCCGCAGATTGACGCCGATGTACGCAGATGAAAAGAGGAAGGTTCGCAGGCGGATAGATGACGTAACGCTGTGCCCGAAGCGTTACAGACCGATCGAGAAACAAGGCGGGTATTGGAAATCAACGCTTTGTCGCCATGCCGGACGACAGCTTTCACGCTTGTCTTTCCAATCTTCTCTTCTGTTATCCGCTTTCAATCCGCGGATTATCGTCGTCTCATTTGCCGACCGTCTTCTTTTGATGCGAGGCGTCACGCGCCGCGATGGCCTGGGCGGCCTCGCCCACCAGGCCTGGGCCGCGATAGATGAGCCCGGTATAGAGCTGTACCGCGCGGGCGCCGGCGGCGATCTTGGCCGCGGCGTCGGCCCCGCTCATGATGCCGCCCACGCCGATGATCGGGATATCGTCTCCCAGGCGCTCATAAAGCGCGGCGATCACCTTGTTCGAGGCCTCGCGCACCGGGCGGCCGGATACGCCGCCGGCCTCATCGCGCCAGCGCAGCGCCAATCCGTCGCGCGCGGTCGTGGTGTTGGTCGCAATCACGCCGTCGATGGCGTGTCGGCGCAGCCGGGCCACGATGGCATCCAGGCCGGCGGCGTCCAGATCCGGAGCAATCTTGACCGCCAGCGGGACGTAGCGCTTGCGGGTCTCGCACAGCCGGTTGCGCTCGGCGACGATCGCGCCCAGCAGGCTGTCCAGTGCATCGCCGGCCTGCCAGTCACGCAGGCCGGCGGTATTGGGCGACGAGATATTGATCGTCACGTAGTGTGCCTGGTCATAGACCATCGACAACGCCGTGGTGTAATCGCTGACCGCACGTTCGGGCGGCGTGGCCTTGTTCTTGCCGATATTGATGCCGATCAGGCCGTCGTAGCGCGCTCCAGCCACGTTCTTGACCAGCGCCGTCGCCCCGGCGTTGTTGAAGCCGAAACGATTGAGCAGCGCGCGCTGCTCGGGCAGGCGAAACAGCCGCGGCCGGTCGTTGCCGGGCTGCGGCACCGGCGTGACCGTGCCGACTTCGATGAAGCCGAACCCCATCGCGGCCAGGCCATCGATATGGGCCGCGTTCTTGTCCAGGCCTGCTGCAAGACCAACCGGATTGGCCAGCTCAAGCCCCATCACGGACACCGGGCAGGCCGCCACGCGCGTCCCGTAAAGCGCATGCGTCACCGGGCGCGCCCGATCAGCCAGCGCCAGCGTTCGCTCGTGTGCCCGCTCGGCGTCCATGGCAAACAGCGCGGGGCGAAGCAACGAATACATAGACAACACGGCCGGGAAAAAACACGCCTATTGTGACGCCTTGCCCGGGCCAGCGCACGGCTGAATCCAAAGCTGCGCGATGCGATAATACGGCGATGAGCTTACACGCCACGCAACGCGATATTCCCGCCGGTGCCCGCCTGTCGGTCGCGCCGATGATGGCCTGGACAACGCCGGCACAGCGCTATTTCATGCGCCGGCTGACCCGCCATGCGCTGCTGTACACCGAAATGGTCACGACCAAGGCGCTGATCCACGGCGATACCGAGCGCTTTCTGCGGTTTCATCCCGACGAGCATCCCATCGCCCTGCAGCTGGGCGGTTCCGAGCCCGGCGAGATGGCCCATTGCGCCAGGCTGGCCGAACAGGCCGGGTTTGATGAGGTCAATATCAATGTCGGCTGCCCGTCGGATCGGGTTCAGAACGGCGCTTTTGGGGCCTGCCTGATGGCCGAGCCCGCGCTGGTTGCCGATTGCGTGGCGGCGATGAAGGCAGCGGTAGATATTCCGGTCACGGTCAAGACACGAATCGGTATCGATCACCAGGACAGCTATGGGTTCCTGGCTGATTTCACGCACCGGATACATGCCGCCGGCGCCCAGCGCCTGATCGTGCATGCGCGCAAGGCCTGGCTGTCGGGCCTGTCGCCCAAGGAAAACCGGGATATTCCGCCGCTGGACTATGCGCGGGTGCACCGCCTGGCTGCGGATTTCCCCGACCTGCCCATCAGCATCAACGGTGGCTTCGTCGATCTGGCGGCCAGCCAGGCACAGCTGGTTCATGTCGACGGTGTGATGATCGGGCGCGAGGCTTACAAGAACCCCTACATCATGGCCGATGTCGACAGACAGTTCTTCGGCACGGCCACGCCGCGCGTGACGCGTCATGAGGCGGTGGCGGCCATGCGCGGCTATATCGCTGATCACCTGGCCGCCGGTGGCGCGCTACGCGATATCACGCATCATATGCTGGGCCTGTTTCACGGCCAGCCGGGCGGGCGTCGATGGCGACGGACGCTATCCGAGCAGGGCAACCAGGCCGGTGCCGGGCTTGACGTGCTGGACGCGGCCCTGGCGGCGGTTACGCCAGAACAACCCGCCGAGACGGCCGCCGCCGGCTGAGCTGGCGATCATCGAGGCGCCAGACATAGGCAACAGCGGCTGCCTGTCGCACAATACGCCCCGCTCATCCTTCAGGACAGATTCATGGTCATCTTTCATACCAACCTCGGCGATATCCATATCGAGGTCGACGAAACCAATGCCCCGATCACGGCCGAGAACTTTCTGGCCTATGTGCGTGACGGTTTCTATGACGGGGTGATCTTCCATCGCGTGATCGCCGGGTTCGTGGTTCAGGGCGGCGGCTTCGACGGCGACTTCAACCAGAAACAGACACGCGCGCCGATCAAGAACGAATCCAGCAACGGGCTGGAAAATCGTCGCGGCGCGCTGTCGATGGCCCGCACCCAGGATCCGAATTCGGCCACTGCCCAGTTCTTCATCAATCTGGCCGACAACGAGCAGCTCGACGGCATGGGCGCACGCCCCGGCTATGCCGTGTTTGCCCATGTCACCGAGGGCATGGACGTGGTTGACGCGATCGCTGCCAAGCCGACAGGCGCAGTCGGGCCGTTTCGCCAGGACGTGCCGCAGGACACGGTCGTCATCGAATCGGCCGACGTCCGATAGTCAGCGATAGCCCGTTGACTGCTCCGTCGCACAGGCCAGAGGCCAGCCCGTGGCCTGACACCACGCACCTGCTGGCTGACGTGCACCTGACCGGTGACGACACGCCGGCCGCGCGTCGGCTCGCCGGTTATCTGGCCGGCCCGGCCCGTGAGGCCGCGGCGGTTTATATCCTGGGCGATCTGTTTGATGTCTGGGTCGGCGACGATGTCAGTTTTGAGGCCCACCAAGGCACACTGGACGCCCTGGCCGCGCTGAGTGCGGCCCGCGTGCCGCTGTATTTTCAGCGCGGCAATCGTGATTTCGCCGTCGGCACCCGGTTTTTTGCCCATACCGGCGCCCGGCCCCTGGCCGATCCGGTGGTGCACCGGATCGCCGGCCAGCCTGTCCTTCTGGCCCACGGCGATATCTTCTGTAGCGACGACCTTGCCCATCAGAAGTTCCGGCGGCGCTATACCAATGCAATCTGGCGGGCCCGCATGCTCAGGATGCCCGCGGGGCTGCGACGGATGATCGCCCGCAAGGCCCGCGCCCGCTCGCAGGCCAGCAAGCAGCGCAAGGCCGCCGATATCATGGATGTGAATATCGACACCGTGACCCGTTGGGCACAAGACACAGAAACGTTTCGAATCGTTCACGGTCACGTGCACAAACCGGCCGATCATCGCCACGCCAACGTGCATCGACACGTACTGGCCGACTGGCGCCCGGATCAGGCCGAAATCCTGACGCTCAGCCGATCAACCATCAGGCGCCGCGCGCTGGATGACGATGGGCGCTTCTTGGACGAATCGGGTCGGGAGAATGATTCGTCTGATTCGTCCGCGAATGAACGCGAATAGACGCAAATAAAAAGAAGGCAATCCGCAGATTAACGCCGATGGACGCTGATTAAGAAGACGATTATGTCCAGGCGGATAGGCCGTCGAGTCGTTGCGCGACCGCGTTACAGAATGAACAGAGAGATCGACGATTTTTTGAAAAAAAAACGTCCGGCGAGATGATCCAGTAGGTTGCTGGCGTCTTTTGTCGCCCTCTTCTTTTATCCGTCTTTAGTCGGTGTCAATTTGCGGACAGGAACTTCTTCCGGGCCGCAATGACTCGCAGGCTGCAGCGCCCGCAAGCCAATCTGCGTCATCTGCGCCACGAGGCTGTCTCTTTTGACGTCGTCCGCAAATGAACGCGAATTAGCGCAAATGAATACAGACGGTCATCCGCAGATTGTCCAGATTTCACGGATCAAAAACGGTTAGATAAACCGGCCCGTAAGCCAAGAATCTGTGCCGTCTGCGACCTATCTTCTTCTTTATTCGCGCTTTTTGGCGTTCATTTGCGGACAGGATCTTTTTCCGGGCAGCGACGACTCGCTGGCTGACGCGCCCGTAAGCAAATCTGCGTCATCTGCGAAATCTGCGGATTGTCTGCTTTTCCATTGCGGTTCATTCGCGGACGATCGTTCAAACCCGCTAACGCCGAGAGCGCCCGGCATCGCGTTCGGTCAACTCGTCGATTTCCGGCTCGGAGAATTTGGCCTCGCGACGGGCCTCGAGGTTGTAGGGCCCCGGCGGGCCGCCGTTCATGTATTCGTCGAGCAGGGCGAAGAATGTGGTATCCGGGTCCAGCCCCCGCGGTTCGGCCAGGTAACGAAACCAGCGGGTGCCGATCTCGACGTGGGGTACTTCTTCTTCCAGGATCTGTTCGAAGATCGCCACGCTCTCGTGGTCGCCGACCTGTTTGAGTTTTTGGATCATGCCGGGCGTCACATCCAGCCCCCGGGCTTCCAGCACGCGCGGCACCAACGCCATGCGCACCATCGGGTCGTGCGCGGTCTTGACCGCCATCTCCCACAGGCCGTCGTGGGCATCGAAATCACCGTAGGTGAAACCGAAATCGGCCAGGCGGGTGTTGAGCATGTCGAAGTGACGTGATTCGTCGGCGGCCATCGACAGCCAGTCGGCGTAGTAGGCTGCGGGCATGCCGCGATAGCGATAGGCCGCATCGAGCCCCAGGTTGATCGCGTTGAACTCGATATGCGCGATGGCATGGATCAAGGCCGCACGGCCTGTTTCCGATCCCAGCCCGCGGCGCGCCACCTTGGACGGATGCACCAGCGCCGGTCGCTTGGGCCGACCGGGCACCGGCACGGCCACGCCTTCACCGCTTGATGCGGCCATGCCGCTGGAATCCGCGGCATGCAGTTCGCGTGTGACCCGGCATTTCTCGGCCGGGTCACAAGTCATGAGCGCGGCATGGATATCGTCGGGCTGCATCATCGACCCAGGCCTCGGGCCAGATCGGCCTTGATATCTTCGATGTTCTCCAGCCCGACAGAAACACGCACCAGTCCCTCGCGGATGCCGGCCCGCTCGCGATCGGCCGGCGAGATCCGGCTGTGCGTGGTCGATGCCGGGTGCACGATGGTCGTTCGGGTATCGCCCAGATTGGCCGTGATCGACAACATCTCGGTGGCATTGATCAGCGCGAAGGCGGCCTCGCGCCCACCGGCCAGGTCGAAGGAGACGATACCGCCGAAGCCGCCCGGCTGTTGGCGCTTGGCCAGCTCGTGCTGGCTGTGCGAGGCCAGCCCCGGATAATAGACCTTGGCGATGCCTGGCTGGTTTTCGAGCCACTCGGCCAGCGTCATCGCGGCCCGGCAATGCGCCTGCATGCGCACTTCCAGGGTTTCCAGCGCCTTGTAGAAGATCCAGGCGTTGAACGGGCTCATGCTGGGCCCGCAGGTCCGCAGGAATCGAAAGACCTGGTCGCCCACCACATCGGCATCACCGACGACCGCACCGCCAAGTGCTCTGCCCTGGCCGTCGATATACTTCGTGGCCGAGTGGGTCACGATATGTGCGCCCTGCTCCAGCGGGCGCTGCAAGGCCGGCGTACAGAAACAGTTATCGACCACCAGCCAGGCCCCGTGATCCTCGGCCAGCTGGCCGAGAGCCGCCATGTCCACGATCTCGGTCAGCGGGTTGGAGGGGGTCTCGACGAAAAGCATCTTCGTCGCCGGCGTAACCGCCGCGCGCCAGGCATCGACATCATCCGGGGCGACATAGCTCGTGCTGATGCCGAGCTTGGCCAGATAATTGTTGAAAAGCCCGATCGTGGAGCCGAACAGCGTATGCGAGGCCACGATATGATCGCCGGCCGATAACGTCGCCAGGCAGGTGGCCAGAATCGCGGCCATGCCCGAGCCTGTGGACACGCTGCACTCACCGCCTTCCATGGCCGCCAGGCGCTTGTTGAAGGCATCGACCGTGGGATTGGTGAAGCGCGCATAGATATTGCCCGGCTCATCACCGGAAAAACGCGCCGCACAGGCCTCGGCCGAGTCGAACACGAAGCTCGAGGTCATATAGATCGCGCTGCTGTGCTCGCCCTCGTGGGTGCGATGCGTGCCGGCACGCACGCCTTTCGTGGCGGTGCCCCACTCGGCGTTCCAGCTCGGTTCAAAGTCGCTGTCGCTCATCGTTGTCGTCCTCTTGGCCATCCCGGGCACAAACAAAAACGCCTGCGAAAGCCGCAGGCGAGCAACATGTCAGACCCGTTTAGCGGCATTTCGACCGTCCATGATGGACAATCCGCGCCCGCAAGCTGTTTCAAATCGGCGCATTGACGGAAGATATGGGCGGGGGCTTTCATGTCGAGCAAACAAGCCCCCGCAGGGTCTTACTACGGGTCAACTGTCGTTATGGATCTCCAGAACCGCATTATCCTTGCGGCGCCGCTCTTCCTTGTTTTCGTCCGAGCGCGAGGTTTCCAGGGCCTGCAGGTACTCGGGTGAGACATCCGGGGTGATATAGCGCCCGGTGAACACAGAATCCTCGTATTCCTGGATCGCCTCGTTGCCCAGCCCCACGGCCCGTTTCAAGTCCGCCAGGTCCTGATAGATCAGCCGGTCGGCGCCGATCACCGAGCAGATCTCTTCATCGCTGTGCCCGTGGGCAACCAGCTCGGAGGCACTGGGCATATCGATGCCGTAGACGTTGGGATAACGCACCGGCGGTGCCGCGGAGGCGAAATACACCTTGTTGGCCCCGGCATCGCGCGCCATGTCGATGATCTGTCGCGACGTGGTGCCGCGCACGATCGAATCGTCGACCAGCAGTACGTTCTTGCCCGCAAACTCGAGATCGATCGGGTTGAGCTTCTTGCGCACCGATTTAACCCGCTGCTGCTGGCCGGGCATGATGAAGGTCCGCCCGATATAACGGTTCTTGATGAAACCCTCGCGGTATTTCACGTCGAGCTGATTGGCCAGCTCCACGGCCGCGGTACGGCTGGTCGAGGGGATCGGGATCACCACGTCGATATCGTGATCGGGCCACTCACGCTGGATCTTCTCGGCCAGGAACGTGCCCATGCGCAGCCGCGCCTTGTAGACATAGACGTTATCGATGACCGAATCCGGGCGCGCGAGATAGACGTACTCAAAGATACACGGCGAATGCACCGGATTATCGGCACACTGCTGGACCTGAATCTGGCCGTCGAGCGTGATGACCACAGCCTCGCCCGGCTCGATATCGCCGATTCGCTCAAAGCCCAGGGCATCGAGTGCGACCGACTCGGAGGCGATCATGTAGTCCGTGCCGTCTTCGGTTACGCGCTTGCCGTAGACCACCGGGCGGATGCCGTTGGGATCGCGAAAACCCACCAGGCCATAGCCCGTGATGAGGGCGGTGGCCGCATAACCGCCGCGGCAGCGCCGATGCACGGCCGATACGGCCTTGAAGATATCGTCCGGTGCCAGTTCCAGGCGCTCGCTGAGCATCAGCTCGTGGGCGAAGACGTTGAGCAGGATTTCCGTGTCCGAATCCGTGTTCAGATGCCGTCGATCCGAGCGGTACAGCTCTTTGGCCAGCGTTTCTGCATTGGTGAGGTTGCCGTTATGCGACAGGCAGATCCCATAGGGCGTATTCACATAAAACGGCTGGGCCTCGGCGGATGAATCCACGCCGGCCGTGGGGTATCGCACATGGCCCACGCCGGCGTTGCCGACCAGCCGTAGCATGTGATCGGTGCGAAACACGTCGCGCACCAGGCCGTTTTCCTTGCGCAGATACAGCCGGCCGTTTTCGGTGGTCACGATACCCGCGGCATCCTGGCCGCGATGCTGAAGTACCGTCAGGGCGTCGTAGATGTCTTGATTGACCGGGGAGGTCGAGACCATCCCAACAATGCCGCACATAAGCGAGTCGCTCGGTTGAGTAAGACGAGGGTCGTGTCAGTTGATCGATGCGCTGGCGGGATTGCCATCGCCGGCTGCACCATCGGTGGCGTCCGGAAACGTGATTGCGCCGGCGACATTGGGCGGCAGATACCCGCGGGCCCAGATTGCGCCGTGTTCCAGCTTGGCGATGAAGATCGAGTTCTGCCACCAGGCATCCCGAGGAACCGAGGTCACGCCGGCCAGCATCACGAGCAGCACGAGTACAGCCACGCCCCGGGCCACGCCGAAGGCAATGCCCAGCACTCGATCGGTGCCCGCCAGGCCGGTACCCGAAACAAGTTGGCCCAGGAAGTAATTGAGGATCGCACCCACGATCAGTACACCGATGAAGACCGCGGCGAACGCCACGACCAGGCGCGCCGAATCCATGTCGATCCAGTCGACGAGAAGCGTCTCGACCGTCGGGGCAAAACGAAAGGCGACGAAAAAAGCCACGATCCAGGTTGCCAGCCCCAGCACCTCGCGCAGAAAACCGCGAAAGAAGCCGATGATCGCCGATAGCACGACGACGATCGCGATGATGACATCGATCCAGATCATGACGGCTCGTTGTAACCCCGTGAGACCGCGATCATACCAGAGCCGCGCGTCTCGGGATCATGCGGGACAGCCCTGAACGCTGTCCCGCGACCACACTGATGGTTAAGGCAGATTTCGCACCAGCCCGTTGCGGCCTTGCTGCGAAAGCTTGTCCGCGGCATCGCGTGCTTGGCCCTCGTTGGAAAACGGACCGATGTTCACGCGATACAGCGTGCGGCCGTTGATCGTGGCCGGCGTGTAGGAGGCCGAGAAACGGCCGCCCAACGAACGCGCCAGGTCTGCGGCGTTGGATTGCTTGGAGAAACTGCCCACCTGCACAACCCAACCGCTGATGCTGTTGCGCTGGCCGGCGCTCGAACTCGACGTGTTGCTGCTCGAGGTCGTGTCGCGCTGACTGGCACGGCCTTGGGTCGAGGCGCCGTAATCGCTGCCCGATTGTGACGAGCGCTGCGGGGCCGGCTCGGGCTCGGGCGCCGGTGTGGGCTCCCGCTCAGGTTCCGGCTCGCGCGACTGCTGCGGCTCTGACGTACGCTGCGACTGGCTGGCACGCGGCGCCTCGTCGTCGGCCGGCGCGTTGCCAGCGTCGTCGCTCGCCTCGTTGTCAGCGTCATTCTGGCGGCCGGCGACCGGCGGCGTTTCGAAGCTTTCGTCGTCGGCCTGATCGGTATCGGCGCTGTCATCGCGCTGGGGCGAAACCGCTTCGGGCATATCCGGCGTGTCGTTCGCGTCGGTCTCGTCTTCGCCCTGGTTATCGCCTTGTGACTCCGACTGGGTCTGACCATCGGGATCCACGGTATAGACACGCATATCGCCCGACTTGTCGGCCTCGTTGTTGCCGCCCATGCACTGCGACAGCAGCACCGGCACGAGCACGCCGATGGCGATGATGATCACGACGCCGATCAGGCGTTTTTTCATTACGTCATTCATGTCATTGGATCCCGAACCTGGGCCACCGTATAGAAAGAACCACAGACCACAATACAGTCGGCCGCGTCAGCCACCGACCGCGCGGCCGCCAAACCTGCTGCCGGACTGGCAAAACCGGCCTGTTCATTGCCCTGGCCAAGCCGTGAGCCAAGCTCGGCCGCGCTTGCCCCACGCGGCGTCACACCGGACAGATCCACCGGATACCACTGATCGACGTGTGGCGCCAGCATCGCCCCGATCTTTTCGATCGGCTTGTCGACGAGCATGCCGATCACCAGATGTACCCGGTCAAACGCCCGGTCGGTCAGCGTCTCGATCAGTCGCGCGATGGCGGCTTCATTATGACCGACATCATAAACGATGGCGGGCGACGACATGTGCCATTCTCGTCGTCCGGGCAACCGCCGCTGGGCGTGTGCCGCCCGTGCGATATCCGCAGCACTCACCGACAGACCCAGCCGATGCACGAGCGCCACGCTGGCGGCCATGTTGTCATCGAGCACGTCGGCCTCGACGGCGGCCGCCACGGCCTGCTGGCCGTCGCGGATCCGCCACTGCCCGTCCACGCGCCGGATATCGAATGCTTCGCCGATGGGTTCAAAGCAGGCACCGATCGTCGCCGCCTGCGCGGCGAGACTGGCCGGCCGGTCCCGCTCGCTGCAGAGCGCCGGCTTGTCGGCCCGATAAATACCGGCTTTCTCGGTGCCGATCGCCTCGCGGGTATCGCCCAGCCAGTCGGTATGATCCAGGCCAATAGACACCACGAGCGCGATATCGGCATCCACGATATTCACCGCATCGAGACGTCCGCCCAGGCCGACCTCAAGGATCGCGATATCCACGCCGGCACGCTTGAACAGCCACAGGGCCGCGAGCGTGCCCCATTCGAAAAACGTCAGCCGGGTATCACCGCGCACGGCTTCGATCGCCGTGAACGCAGCGATGAAATCGGCATCGCTGGCGGGTGCGCCGTCGACGGTCACGCGCTCGTTATAGCGCCAAAGATGCGGCGAGGTATAGCAGCCCACCCGGGCGCGCGAGCCGATCAGCCCGGCGGTCAGAGCCACGCAACTGCCCTTGCCGTTGGTGCCGCCGATCACCACCGACTGCCGCGCCGGGCAACGAAGGCCCAGCGCATCGGCCACGCGCCCGACCCGATCCAGGCCCAGCTCGATCTCGCTCGGATGCGCGGCCAGCTGGGCGTCGAGCCAGGCACCGAGCGTTGCCTGCCCGGCTGGCGTGTTCAAGAGGTGCCGGACTCCGTGGGCGCGGACGGTGTCTCGGCTTGGGCCGACGCCTCGGCTGCGGGCGCGCTATCGACCGTGTCGCCGACCGGTGCATCGTCTGCGGCGGCCAGCGTTGGCGCCTGATGGGTAAACATCGAGACCACACCGTGAATACGATCGCGCAGCTGTTCGCGCTCGACGATCATGTCGATCGCGCCGTGCTCTAGCAGGAACTCGCTGCGCTGAAAGCCTTCTGGCAAGGTCTGTTTCACGGTCTGCTCGATCACGCGCGGGCCGGCAAAACCAACCAGCGCCTCGGGCTCGGCCACGTTGATATCGCCCAGCATGGCGAAACTGGCCGCCACGCCGCCCATTGTCGGGTGGGTGAGCACCGAGACGAACGGCAGGCCGCGATCGGCCAGGCGTGACAGTGCGGCGCTGGTTTTGCCCATCTGCATGAGCGAGAACAGCCCTTCCTGCATGCGCGCGCCGCCCGAGGCCGAGAAGAACACGAACGGGGTTTCGCGCTCGATGGCTTCGTGTACACCGCGTACGAACGACTCGCCAACCACGCTGCCCATCGAGCCCCCCATGAACTTGAAATCCATGGCGCCGGCCACGATCGGCAGGGTCTTGAGCTGGCCGGCCATCATGACCACGGCCTCGCGTTCGCCCGAGTCTTTCTGTGCCGCAGACAGGCGATCGCGATATTTCTTGGAATCCCGAAACTTGAGCGGATCCTTGGGCTCAAGACCGGTGGCCAGCTCCTCGCGCGGGTCGGCGTCGAGAAACAGATCGAGGCGTTGCCGGGCGCGCAGCCGCTGATGGGCGTTGCATTTGGGACAGACATGCAACGTGCGCTCCATCTCGGCGGTGTAGAGCACTGCCCCACAGCTGCCGCATTTGGTCCACACGCCTTCCGGCACGCTGTTCTTGCTGCGCGGGCCGTCGCCCCGCATTTTCGACGGCATCAGTTTTTCGAGCCAGCTCACGCGTGTTCACCCTTTTCTGTCTGCTTGACCTTGCGCTTGTCGTCGCGCACGTCGATCGCCGCGCGCATGTCGCCCAGCGTACGCGACAACGCGCGGCGCGCGCCCGCTTCGTCGTCCAGATGCTCGGCGATCTGGCCGACCAGCACGCTGCCCACAACCACGCCGTCGGCAACATCGGATACGTCGGCTGCGTTGGCCGGCGTGCGCACGCCAAACCCCACGCCAACCGGCAGCTTGCTCGCCCGTCGGATCGGCGCGATCTGGCCGGCCAAGGCATCGGTATCCAGACTGGCCGACCCGGTCACACCCTTGAACGACACATAATAGATATAGCCGCCGGCGTTTTCGCAGATCATCTTGATCCGCGCTTCGCCGGTCGTCGGCGCGATCAGGCACACCGGCGACAGGTTGGCCGCCGTCAGGCTGGGCACGACCTCGGGTGCCTCCTCGGCCGTGAGATCGACGATCAGCACACCATCGACCCCGGATTCGGCCGCGCGAGCGGCAAAATCGTCCAGGCCCATCCGATCGATCGGGTTGTAGTAGCCCATCAGTACCACGGGCGTGGTGGCATCGTCTTCGCGAAAGCGGGCCACCATCGACAACACGTCGCGCAGGCTGGTGTTGTGCGCCAGCGCGCGCTCACAGGCTGCCTGGATCACCGGGCCGTCGGCCATGGGATCGGTGAACGGCACGCCCAGCTCGATCACATCCGCCCCGGCTTCGACCAATGCGTGCATGAAGCCCGGCGTGGCCGCCGGCTGCGGGTCGCCGGCGGTCAGGTAGGGGATCAGCGCCGTGCGCCCGGCGGCCTTGAGATCAGAAAAGCGCTGCGTCAAACGATTGACGGCGGGCTCGGTCGGTTCAACAACACTCAAAGCGTTTCTCCTGCGGCCTCGGCAACGCTTGCCATATCCTTGTCGCCCCGCCCGGACAGGTTCAACAGGATCGATTGCTCGGGCGACATCGTGGCGGCCAGGCGCTGGGCATAGGCGATGGCGTGGGCGGTTTCCAATGCGGGCATGACGCCCTCGATGCGCGTGCATTCGTGGAAGGCGGCGAGCGCTTCGGTGTCGGTCACGCTGACATAGTTCGCGCGGCCGATATCCTTGAGCCAGGCGTGCTCAGGGCCCACGCCGGGATAATCCAGCCCGGCCGATACCGAGTGCGTGCCCATGATCTGGCCGTTGTCATCCTGCATGAGATACGTGCGGTTGCCGTGTAACACGCCCGAGCGCCCGGCCGAGAGCGGCGCCGCGTGACGCCCGGATTCGATCCCGTCGCCGCCGGCCTCCACGCCGTAGATCTTGACCGAGTCGTCGTCCAGGAACGGATAGAACAGGCCGATGGCGTTCGAGCCGCCGCCAACACAGGCCACCAGCGCATCCGGCAGCTTGCCGGCACGCTCCAGCATCTGGCGGCGCGACTCGCGCCCGATCACGGCCTGGAAATCACGCACCATCGCCGGATACGGCGCCGGACCGGCCACGGTGCCGATGATATAGAAGGTGTCGTCGACGTTGGCCACCCAGTCACGAAGCGCCTCGTTCATCGCGTCCTTGAGCGTCTTCGAGCCGGACTCGACGGGGCGGACCTCAGCACCCAGCAGACGCATGCGATAGACGTTGGTGGCCTGACGACGCATGTCCTCACTGCCCATGAACACCACACACGTCAGGCCGAGGCGTGCCGCCACGGTGGCCGTGGCCACGCCGTGCTGGCCGGCGCCGGTTTCGGCGATGATGCGGGTCTTGCCCATGCGCACGGCCAGCATGGCCTGGCCGATACAGTTGTTGATCTTGTGCGCGCCGGTGTGATTCAGGTCTTCACGCTTGAACCAGATCTGGGCGCCGCCGGCTTTCTTGGACAGTCGCTCGGCGTGATAGATCGGCGTCGGCCGGCCCACGAAGTCAGCCATGTCGGCATCCAGCTGCGCCTTGAAGGCCGCATCTTTCTGGGCCTCGGCGTAGGCCTTGGCCAGCTCGTCCAGTGGCGCCATGAGGGTTTCGGCCACGAACCGGCCGCCGTAGGGCCCGAAATGACCGCGCAGATCGGGCGTGTCACGCCAGGCGTGCGCATTGGCACCGGCCGGGTTTTCAACAGAAGGGTTCGTGTTCTGGGTCGTACTCATGACTGACCTGCCTTGTCTACTGCGTTGATGAACGCGTGCATCTTGTCGGCCGACTTGCGGCCCGGGGCATCTTCGACCCCGCTACTGACATCCACGGCATACGGCGCCAGCGCGGCGATCGCCTGCCCGACGTTGCCGGGATGCAACCCGCCGGCCACCACGACCGGCAGGCCCACGGCCGACAGATCGATCTGCCAGTCGAAGGTCTCGCCCTGCCCGCCCGGCTGCCCGCGCCGATTGCCATCGAGCAGGAGCGCGGCCGCATCGTGGTAATCGTGGGCGGCCTGCAATACGGATGCGTCCGTCTCACCCATGGCAACCGCCTTCATGTAGGGCTTGCCGAACGAGCGACAGAACGCCGGCGTCTCGTCACCGTGGAACTGCAGCATATCCAGTGTTACCGATTCCACGACCTCACTGACCATTGTGGCGTCGTCGTTCATGAACAAGGCCACGCGGCTGACAAACGGGCCGATCGCCTGGCTGATCGATACGGCGCGCGCCGCATCCAGCCGCCGCCGACTGTTGTGCGCAAACACCAGCCCGAGCGCATCGGCCCCGGCTGCGACGGCCGCCCGGGCATCGTCGGCCGAGCACAGACCACAGATCTTGGTGCGCACGTGTGTCATGGCGTCAATTACTCGAAGCGTTTCATCGCCGGTTGGGCGACGATTCTACCAGCCCGCGGGCCCGACCGCCGGCCCCGGCAGATCGGTATCCGGCGGATAGCTGACATGGCGCAACGACAACCCTGCGGCTGGCGCGGTCATGCCAGCCCGACGACGATCGCGGCCAGCCAGCAGCCGGGCGGTCCAGGCCGGATCGGCCTCGCCGCGGCCGATCACAGCCAGCGTGCCCACGATATTTCTGACCATATGGTGCAAGAACGCATTGGCCCGAATATCCAGGCGCAGCCAATCGCCCTCGCGGATCACCGAAATCTGTTGCACGTCGCGCACGGGGCTCTTGGCCTGGCAGCCGGCCGCACGAAACGCGCTGAAGTCATCTCGCCCCAACAGATGGACGGCCCCGGCCGCCATGGCCTCGTGATCGAGTCGGTGATGCACGTGCCAGGCCCGGTTGCGCCATAGCGCCGAGGGCGCCTCGCGATCGGTGAGCCAGTAACGATAACTGCGTGCTGTGGCCTGAAACCGGGCATGAAACGTCTCGGGCACCGGCACGAACCACTGCGGGGCGATATCGTCCGGCAGATAACGGTTGGTGCCGAGCAGCCAGCTGCGTGCTCGCCGGTCGGCATCGGTGTCGAAGTGCACGATCTGGCCCTGGGCATGTACGCCGGTGTCGGTACGGCCGCTGCACACCACGCGGATCGGGCGATCGGCGACCCGCGACAAGGCCGTCTCCAACGTGTCCTGGACGCTTGCCGCATGCGGCTGGCTCTGCCAGCCGTGGTAGGCGGTGCCGTCGTATTCGATACAGGCGGCCCAGCGTGTCACGGCGTTCATGGCGTCGTTCATCGGCTAGATTTCGCCTAACAGGCGTTCGGCGTGTTCACGCTGCGATTCATCACCACGGGCCTGGACGTCGAGCAAGAGCTCGCGGGCCGATTCCGGATCACTCATATCGATATACATACGGGCAAGATCAAGCCGGATACGGATGCTGTCATTGGTGGCCGCCGCGCCGGCGTCTGTACTGGAGGACGGCGTATCGTACAGATCGAAAGCCTCCGGATCGATCAGATCGACCGTGGGCTCACGAGCCTCGTGATCGGCCTTGCTGTCGCGCGGCGCAACTGGCGCGTCTCGCCCCGGCCCGGTACCGGCTGTCGCCGAACCGTCGAAAACCACCGTATCGCCCGGCGCGCCGCGATCGTGCCGGCGCTCGACCGGGCGGATCGTGGTCGGCTGGAAGGTCAGCCCCGGCACCGGACTCGATGTGTTGTCGCCGGCGTCCGAGCGCTCTGTCTCTTGCGGTGCCGGCGCGCGACTTTCAGGCGGCGGCGCGGCGGGCACGTCACGCGTCTCGACAGATCCCGCTGGCGGCGTATCGTCGACCGTGGCCCGTGATGACGGGGTGGCCCGATTGGTCGTGCCGGCCAACCAGGCGGGTTGTTCGGGCTCGGTTTGACGGGCCGAACGCGGTGCCGCCCTTGAGGCAGAGGCCCGCGTGCCGGCGGCGTCGTCTTGCATCATCGATAGGCTTTGCTTGTTCTTGTCGCGCTGGCGCAGCCAGAGCATGGCCAACAAGAACAGCACCAGGATAATCACGAGGTTACGCGGGCGCAGCAGGCCCGGGCCGGCGTCGCGGCGTACCGGCGCCGTGGCTGGCGGCGGCGTGCTTGCCGACGTTTGAGCCGGCGCGTCCGTGCGAGACGGCTCCGGCGGCGTATTCGCAAATGGTGCAGCCCGCGCGGCGGGTGCCGCCGTCTCTGGCCACGGGGTATCGCTTTCGATGATCAGCGTGCCGAAGGCCGCGCCCGGCGCGTCGACAGCCCCCGCGGTTTCGGCGGCGCCGCGGTTCGACGTCACGGTTTGTGGCGTGCCGGTGTCCGGGAGCGTGGCCATCGCCTCCGGTGGTGGCGGGGCCTCGCCGGTCGCAGCCACCGCGGGCGCGGTCTCGTGCGGCGCATCTGTTGTCGGCGTTTCAAGGCCGGTTTGGGCACGCTGGCGCGAGACGGCCTTGATCGTGGCGTCGTCGGGCACACTCAGGCGTGCGCCCTGGCGCAACGACGACGGCCCGGCAGCAAGCGCTTCCGGGTTGGCCTTGTAGATCGCCCAGGCTGTCTGCGCTGCGCTGGCCCCGGGCGGCTGGTAACGGCCGGCGATGCGCCAGAGCGTGTCACCGGCACGTACCGAATAGGCGGCCGGCATCTCGGCTCGTTCGGCCGGGCGAGTTGTACGTTCAGCAGGCGTGGCCGCGGGCCCTGTCGCCGGCGTTGTACTATCGGCCGGATCGAGAAACGCGGTGTACTCGTGCAGCGCGCCGCCCGAAGCCGTATCCACGCGAACCACGAAAGAAAAGAACGGCTCGTTGATCGGCCGGGCGCTGTCGATACGCACCTGAAGCTGATCGCCACCCTCGGCGCCGGTTGCAAAACGCAGCCGATCGATGAAGGCCGGCCGCGGGATACCGAGCTGCTCGAAGCGCTCGGTCGAGGCCATGCCGATATTCAGTGATTCATCCGGCCCAACCTGGCGTAGCTCGAACGTGGCAGCAAACGGCTCGCCCAGCGCCGAGTTCACCTGTATTCCAGAAAACGACAGTGCGTGGGCTAAACCCGGCAGGCCAGCCAACAACAGCACAGCCGCGCCCAAGATATTGTGCCAACGCCAGATGCCGCCCGCCCCTTGGTGGCCTGCCCGATGCTGCATGTTCCCCCCCCCCCAAGCGGCTCGGTCCGGTGCCGCTGCGCCCCAGGCTGTCTTTATTATCAAATGCTTACATCAACGTAGCATATCGACGATCGCGCCTCCCATCTCTTGGGTGCTGGCGACCTGCGTCTCATCGTCCATGATGTCGCGGGTACGAAGTCCGCGATCGAGCACGGCGCCGACCGCGGTCTCGACCTTGTCAGCCAGGTCGCCGCGCTCGAGCGTATAGCGCAACATCATCGCCACCGAGAGGATCGTGGCCAGCGGGTTGGCCACGCCCTGTCCCGCGATATCGGGCGCGCTGCCGTGGACCGGCTCGTACATGCCACACCCCGCGGCATCCAGCGACGCTGAGGGCAGCATGCCGATCGAGCCGGTGAGCATGGCGGCCGTATCCGACAGGATGTCGCCGAACAGGTTGGTGGTCACGATCGTGTCGAACTGCTTGGGGGCCCGCACCAGCTGCATGGCGGCATTATCCACGTACATATGCGACAGCTCGACGTCCGGATACGCCGTGGCCAGCTCGTTCATCACGTCGCGCCAGAGCTGGGAGACATCCAGCACGTTGGCCTTGTCCACGCTGCACAGCCGCCCGCCGCGAGCCCGGGCGATCTCGAAGGCACGGCGGCCGATACGCACGATCTCGTCCTCGTCGTAGCGCATGGTGTTCCAGGCTTCGCGCCGGCCGGCATCGGTGGTGCCCTGGCCGGCCGGTTTGCCGAAATAGATGCCGCCGGTCAGCTCGCGCACGATCATGATATCCAGCCCGGCCACGATCTCTTTCTTGAGCGAGGAGGCATGGGCCAGCTGCGAGTAGAGAATCGCCGGGCGCAGATTGGCGAATAGCCCCAGCTCGGATCGAAGCCGCAACAGACCGGATTCCGGACGCTTGTCGCGCGGCTGGCTGTCCCATTTCGGCCCGCCGATCGCGCCGAACAGAATCGCATCGGCCTCGCGGGCTGCGGCCAGCGAGTCCTCGGGTAACGGATCACCCGCGCTGTCCACGGCCGCGCCGCCGACCAGCGCTTCGTCGAGCTCGATATCGAGCCCGTGATCGTGGGCCAGCACGTCCAGCACGCGCACCGCCTCGCGACAAATCTCGGGCCCGACCCCATCGCCGGGCATGACCAGAATACGTGACGTCATTGATGCGTCCTTTTAAGGAAAAATTCGTCCGCGAATGAACGCAAATTGAAAGTGAACAAGACGAAGACAATCCGCCGATGAACGCCGATTTCCGCCGATGAAGACAAGATCATCCGCAGATTCCACAGATTTAAAAGATAGCAAAGCGGATGGCTCAAGAGAGCGGCAACGACACAGGGCACGCCGTACTTCAACGCCAATCTGCTAAGTCTGCGGATGACCGTCTTCATTCATCGGCGGCCATCGGCGTTCATCGGCGGATTGTTTTTCTTGGTTGCGCTCATTCGCGTCTATTTGCGGACCGTCTCTATTGCGTTTCGCGCCTGAACAAAGCCTAGGGTCAAAGTTCGCGGAACAGCCACGGCTTCTGGTGCTTGCGCTCGGCCTCGAAGGCCCGGATCGCCTCGGCCTGTTTGAGCGTTTCGCCGATATGATCCAGGCCTTCGAGCATGCTGGCGCGGCGATGCGCGTCGACGGCAAAGCCATAGCTCGGCCCGTCGGCCTGGCTGATCAGTTGTTCGTTCAGGTCGATACGCAGGGTCAGGCCGGCCGGGTTGTTGGCGGCTTCAAACAGCGCGTCGACTTCGTCGTGGGCCAGCACGATCGGCAGGACACCGTTCTTGAAACAGTTGTTGTAGAAGATATCGGCAAAGCTCGGGGCGATAACGGCCCGGAAGCCGAAATTCTCGAGCGCCCAGACCGCATGCTCGCGCGAGGAGCCACAGCCGAAGTTCTCTCGCGTAAGCAGGATCGAGGCCCCGCGCCAGGGATCCTGATTCAACACGAAATCCGGGTTTTCGCGGCGCTGGCCGATATCCACGTCCAGCCCGCCGGCGTCCAGATACCGCATATCGTCGAACAGATACGGCCCGAAGCCGGTCTTGCGGATCGATTTCAGGTACTGCTTGGGAATGATGGCATCGGTATCGACGTTGGATTGATCAAGTGGCGCGACCAGGCCTTCGTGAATCGTGAATGCTTGCATGGGGTCAGTCCTGTTCGGGTTTGCGGGCGATCAGTCGCAGCCGCACATAAGGGGCATGCCAATGGCCGTTGGCATCAGCCAGTTCCGGGCGTAAACGCTCGACCACGTCACAGACATAGGCGTCGCGCTCGGCTCCGGCGGTAAACGCCATGACAAAAGGCCGGGCCAGCGTGGTCAGCCAGTCGGCCATGTCGCTGGGCAAATCAGTCGGGCGCTCGAAGCATTCGATCCGCTCGATGCTGAACCCAGCGTTTTCCAATCGATCGCGATAATCAGCTTCGGTCGGGAAAAACCACGGATCGAGCGCATCCGCGTCATGGCCCCGAGCTTCTGCCTCGGCGCGAAGCGCGGCCTGTATCGGGGCAATGTTGCCCGTCGCGCCGAACTCAGCCACGACACGCCCGCCCGGGCGCAGCACGGTCTTGATGCCGGCAATCACGGCATCGGGATCGTGTTTCATCCAGTGCAGCGCGGCATTGGAAAACACGGCGTCGTAGCCGGTGCCGGCCGTGCCCGTGGCCAGATCGTGGCCGTCGAGCACCATCGCGGGCACGCCTTGCTCACAGGCCGCGGCCACCATGGCCGGGCTGGCATCGACGCCGGTCACGGCCACGTCGCGTGCCAGCAGACGCAGGCTCATGGTGCCATCACCACAGCCCAGATCGAGCACGCGCTCGCCGGGGGGCGGTGCCAGCCAGTCGACCAGGTCAGCGGCCAGATCGACCACGAAGCCGGCATGCTGGCCGTAGTCGGCCGCCGACCAATCGCGATCGGCGTGTTCGGCCGACCGGCTCACGCGGTGACGTCCAGTTCGCGGATATCCACGAAATGACCGTAGACCGCGGCCGCGGCCACCATGGCCGGGCTGACGAGATGGCTGCGCCCGCCCTTGCCCTGGCGGCCCTCGAAGTTACGGTTCGAGGTCGAGGCACAGCGCTCGCCGGGCATGAGGTTGTCGTCATTCATGCCCAGACACATGGAGCAGCCGGCATCGCGCCATTCAAAGCCCGCGGCCTTGAAGATCGTGTCCAGGCCTTCTTTCTCGGCCTGAAGTTTCACCAGCCCTGAGCCGGGCACGACCATGGCCAGCTTGATGTTCGGCGCGATCTTGCGGCCCTCGAGGTACTTGGCGGCCACGCGCAGATCCTCGATCCGGGCGTTGGTACACGAACCCAGAAAGATCTTGTCGAGCATGATCTCGGTCATGGGCACGCCGGGCGTGAGATCCATGTAATCCAGCGCGCGTGTCCAGCCGTTGGCCTGGCTGGTGTCCCGGGCGTCTGTCGGGTTGGGCACGCGTGCGGTGATCGGCACGACCATTTCGGGCGAGGTGCCCCAGGTGACCTGCGGCGCGATCTCGCTGGCATCCAGCGTGACCACGCGATCATAATCAGCGTCATCGTCGGAGACGAGCGTGCGCCAGTAGGCCTCGGCGGTCTCCCAGTCACTGTCCTCGGGGGCATAGTTGCGCCCGCGCATGTAGTCGATGGTCTTGTCGTCCACCGCCACCATACCGGCGCGCGCGCCGGCCTCGATGGACATGTTGCACATGGTCATGCGCCCTTCCATCGACAGATCACGAATCGCCTGGCCGCCGTATTCCAAGACATAACCCGTGCCACCCGCGGTACCGATCTTGCCGATGATGGCCAGCATGATGTCCTTGCCCGAGATACCCGGCGCGGTCTGGCCGTCCACGCGTACCAGCATGGTCTTGGAGCGCGCCTGGGGCAGTGTCTGGGTGGCCAGTACGTGCTCGACCTCCGAGGTGCCGATCCCGAAGGCTAGCGCCCCGAAAGCGCCGTGAGTAGCGGTGTGTGAATCACCACAGACGATGGTCATGCCCGGCTGGGTCGCGCCCTGCTCGGGGCCGATGATATGCACGATGCCCTGGCGCGGGTCGCCCACGCCGAACAGACGCACACCGAAATCGTTGCAGTTGATCTGGAGTGCTTCGACCTGGGCCCGCGAAATCGGGTCGGCGATACCGCCGTCGCGATTGGCCGTGGGCACGTTGTGGTCAGGCACGGCGAGATTGGCGCTGACACGCCACAGGCCGCGATCGGCCAGGCGCAGGCCCTCGAACGCCTGGGGCGAGGTCACCTCATGCACCATGTGACGATCGATATACAGCAGCGCGTTGTCGCGGTCGGCGGTCACGCAGTGCTCGTTCCAGATTTTTTCGTACAGCGTCTGTGCCATGGGTGGGCTCCTGTGCCGGGCGTGTCGCGATCATAGGCTCGGGCTGTCGATGACTCAAATGAATCTTTATGCGCGCTCGATTCCAATTCGGAATGCATCGGGCCTAGAATAGGCCCATGCGCATCGATGCCTTGCAAGCCTTCGTGGCTATCGCCGAGACCGGCTCGTTCAACGAGGCCGCGGCCCGACTGCATCTGAGCCAGCCCGGTATCAGCAAGCGCGTGGCCGCACTCGAGGCGCGCCTGGGCTATCGGCTGCTGGATCGCGTGGCGCGCGGGGTGAGCCTGACCGAGGCCGGCCGTGCCTACCTGCCCTATGCCCGAGAGACGCTGGCCGCACTGGCCGACGGGGATCGCGCGCTTGCGAACCTGAACACGCGTATCGAGGGCGAGCTCTCGATCGCGCTGTCGCATCACGTGGCCATGCATCGCATGCCGCCGGTGCTGCGTGCTTATATCGCCGATTTCCCCGCGGTGGACCCACAGATCGTCTTCGAGGATTCAGAAGCAGCCTGTGAGCGGGTTGTGGCGGGCACGAGCGAACTCGCCGTGATCACCCTGCCGCGCATCGATCATCCGCGGCTCGTCACCACGCCGATCTGGCACGATCCGCTGGGGATCTATGTCAGCCCCGAGCACGAGCTGGCCGATGGACGGGCGCTGAGCGTCGACGAATTGGCACAGGTGCCCGCGGTTCTGCCCCCGGTGGAAAGCCATACCTACGCGATCCTGCGTGACGCCTTCGCAGCGCATCAGGCAGCGCCGCAGGCCCGCATGACCAGTCATTCGCTGGAGACATTGGCCATGCTGGCCGGGGTGGGTTTGGGCTGGACGATTCTGCCCAAGGCCATGCCACATGCGCTCTATGAGCCGCGCGTGCCGAAGCTCGTCATGTCGCGCACCCTCGGCGTGGTGCGCCACCCCCAGCGGCATCTTTCCAATGCGGCCCGGGCGCTTCTAGGGCGTATTGAGGTTTCATACGAGTCCGCGCCAAGCGCTGTTTTACGGCAAGACGAGGCGTAGCCCGCGCCGCGCAGTCATTCTGCGCTAGTGGGCTGGAACGCTGTATTGCCGTAAGACAGCGCTTGTCCCGAAGGGTTGGGCCGCCCATAAAAAATCGAAGATGGGCGCCCTGCGGCGTTGCGAGTCTTGATCGTGACACGCCACGATGCGGCGACTCGCGCCTTGCAGGACACGATTTGCGGACGCCAACGCGGGCTCGTATGAAACCTCAATACGCCCTAGCGCGTCTCGAGGCCGAGCGCTGAGGCGCGCTGGGACACCATCCGCCATTGGCCGTCCTCTTGCACGAATGACGCCGCGCGGCGGGCCACGCCCCCGGCATCGTCTGGCTGGCGATAGGTCGCACGCGCGCGACCGGGCGCATCGATGGCCACTTGTATATCGCGGATTGGCCCCGCGGGCTGCCCCGGCGCGTCGAAGATCTCGCGGGCGGCGCTCAGCCACTCGGCCCGGCTCTGGCCGTTGGCCGGCGTGAAATCATCGCTATAGCTGGCCAGCCAGGCCTGGAAATCGCGGTTCGCGCGGGCGGCGGCTCGGTCTCGCAGGACGTCTGCGATTGCGGCCTGAGGGCGCGATACGGCCGGGCTTTCGACAGCCGGGCGGCCGACGTCATCAAGTGCCGGCAGCATGTCGCCCAGCCGCGCGCGGCGCTCAGCCCCTTCGCTGCCGGCGGCCGTGTAAGCCCGTTGTGCCAGGGCCAGATACACATCCCCCAGGTTGCGTTTGATGGCCGTGTCGTCGGGGGCGAGCGTGCTGGCGTCTTCCAGGGCCGCCCGGGCGTCAGCCAGCTGGCCGGTGCGCGCAAGCAGCACGCCAAGATTGTTGGCGATGTCCGCACGCTCGGGGTACTCGGCCCGCAAGCGGCTGACAATCGACAGCGCGGCCGCGTTGGCGCCGGTTGCCGCCAGCGCGCTGGCCTTCAAAAACCGTGTCTGGGCCTCGTTGTCGTGTTCGGCCAGGCGTTGATCGGCACGCTGCACGGCCAGGCCGGCGTTGCCTGTCTCGAGTGCGGCATGAATCGATTCGATTGAGCCGCTTTCGACATTCTGGCCACTCTGGTCACCTTGGGCGACCGCGGGGCCGCTGGCCAGCAGCCCGGCGAGCAACACGAACCGCGCGCTGCGCGATCCCATCAATCGATCGTGCCGGGCACGGGCGACATGCCGGGCACCACGTCGGCATTCTGGCCGCGATGACGCAAGGCGTGATCGAGCAGCGTGATGGCCAGCATGGCTTCGGCGATCGGCGTGGCACGCAGGCCCACGCAGGGATCGTGGCGCCCGGTGGTATGCATCTCGGTGGCCTGGCCGGTGGTGGTCACGGTATCGCCGGGAATCGTGATGCTGGAGGTGGGCTTCAAGGCCATGCTCGCGTGGATCGTCTGGCCCGAGGATATGCCGCCCTGAATACCGCCCGAGTGGTTGGTCTTGAACCCGGCCGGCGTCATCTCGTCGCGGTGCGCCGAGCCGCGCATGGCCACCACGTCGAAGCCGTCGCCGATCTCCACGCCCTTGACCGCGTTGATGCTCATCAGCGCCTTGGCGATATCGGCATCCAGCCGGTCGAATACCGGCTCGCCCCAGCCGGCCGGCACACCGGCGGCCATGACCTCGATACGTGCGCCCACAGAGTCGCCGTCACGCCGGATCTGGTTGATATAATCTTCCAACTCGGGAATTCGGGCCGGCTCGGCACAGAAAAACGGGTTGGTACGTGCGGCGGCCGGGTCAGGGGCGCCCAGTTTGATGGTCCCGATCTGGGAAACATAGCCCGTTATATCGATACCGTAGCGATCCGCCAGCATCTTGCGCGCCACGGCCCCGGCGGCAACACGCACGGCTGTCTCGCGCGCCGAGGAGCGCCCGCCGCCGCGATAATCACGAAAGCCGTATTTCTGGTTATAGGCATAATCGGCGTGATTGGGCCGAAACACGTCCTTGATCTTGGAATAGTCGCGCGAGCGTTGGTCGGTGTTCTCGATGATGATCGCGATCGGCGTCCCGGTGGTCCGGCCTTCGAACACGCCGGAGACGATGCGTGCCTCGTCGGCCTCGCGGCGCTGGGTCACATAGCGCGAGGTGCCCGGCTTGCGCCGATCCAGATCGATCTGCAACAGGGCTTCGTCGATCTCGATGCCGGGCGGACAGCCGTCGATCACGCAGCCGATCGCCGCGCCGTGGGATTCGCCGAAAGAGGTGACGGTGAAATGCTGGCCCCAGGTATTACCGGCCATGGCTAGCCTGCCTCGTGCTGTGTGGCGACCCAGGCCGCCAGATCTTCGGCCTCGAGTGCGCCGATGCCCATGCCGCCCCGCTCCAGCTCGATCCAGGTGACCGGCAAATCCGGGTATTTTTCTTCCAGCAGATAGGCCGAGGCCCCGACCTCGATGATCAGCAGACCGTCCTCGGCCAGATAATGCGGCGCGCCGAACAGAATCTTTTCGACCAGATCCAGATCATCGGCATCGCCGTGGAAGGCAAAGCCCGGCTCGTGCTGAAACTCCGGATCCAGCCCGGAATACTCGTCTTTAGTCACGTACGGCGGGTTGGTGACGATCAGATCAAAGCGCTGCTGGGCCAGGCCGTCATAAATATCGGCTTTGACCAGCTCCAGCTGTGGGCCCACGTCGTGCTTGTCGCGGTTGATTTCGGCCACAGCCAGCGCATCATCGCTGGCGTCAGTTGCCACGACGCGCGCATCGGGAAAGGCCTCGGCACAGGCGATGGCGATTGCCCCGCCGCCGGTGCACAGATCCAGAATCGCCAGCGGCTCGCGATGACCCAGCCAGGGCTGGAAGCCGGCCTCGATCAGCTCGGCGATCGGCGACCGCGGGACGATCACGCGCTCGTCGACAAAGAATTCCAGCCCGGCGAACCAGGCCTTGCCGGTGATATAAGGCGCCGGCAGGCGGGTGTCGATACGGCGCTGGATGATCGCGATCGCGGCGCCGCGCTCGGCGTGTGTGAGCTGCGACGCCAGATAGGCGTCCGGCAGATGATGATCCAGGCCCAGGCTGTCCAACACCAGATGGGCGGCTTCATCGATCGCATTATCGCTGCCGTGACCATAAGACAGGTCAGCGGCCACGAAGCGCGAGGCGCCCCAACGGATATAATCGACGATTCGCGTGAGCGACGTGGTGACGTCGTCCATCGGGTCTGTTGCATCGGCCATGCGCGGTTCATCGCTTGTCGGATCAGCGCCGTAGGATAAACCACATTGATCGCTTTCGCGGACGCCCGGCGATTTCCTCGTCGCGGCCGAGCCGCCTACACTGCGTTTGCGCCAACCCATAACCTGCCTCATGCCCACTGCCCCAAACGCCAGCCCCGGCGATCGTCTTTTCGCGGGTCTGCTGTCCTGTCTGCCGACCCGGCTGATCTCGCACGGCGCGTTCTGGCTGGCCGACAACACCACCCCGTGGCTCAAGCGCGCGCTCATCGGCGCGTTCCTGAAAGGGTATCCGGCCGTTGATATGCAGGAAGCCGCCGAGCCCGACCCGGCCGCCTATGCCTCGTTCAATGCGTTTTTCACCCGTGCGCTGGCTGCCGGGCAACGCCCCGTGCCGGCAGCGGGTAATGCGCTGGCCTGCCCGGTCGACGGCCAGCTCGGTGCGTTTGGCGATATCGAATACGGACGGATCTTCCAGACCAAGGGCCTGGCCTATGATCTGGCGGAATTGCTGGCCGATCCCGATCTGGCCGCGCGGTTTGCCGGTGGGCGCTACGCCACGCTGTATCTGGCCCCACACGACTATCACCGCGTGCATATGCCGCTGGCCGGGCGGCTGCTATCGACGCGCTACGTGCCGGGCCGGCTGTTTGGCGTCAACCCACGCTGCGTGCGCGCCGTGCCGCGCCTGTTCACGCGAAACGAGCGCCTGGTGAGCGTATTCGAGACCGCGGCCGGGCCGATGGCCGTCGTGATGGTGGGGGCGTTCATCGTGGGCGGCATCCACGACGTGGCCACAGGCCGGATCTGCCCGCCGCACCGCCGGTCACCGCGGCGCACTGACTTTGATGACAAGGCTCCGGCCTATGCGCGCGGCGACGAAATGGGTCATTTCTGTCTGGGGTCGAGCGCTATTCTGGTCTTTGGCCGTGACGCGGTGGACTTCGCCCCCGAACTGGCCAGCGGCCAGGCCGTGCGCTTGAATCAATCGCTCGGCCGGCGCCGATAGATAGAAGCTCAGCGCGCCGGCCAGGCGAACGGAATGACCTCGGCCAGACGTGGCTTGCCCGTCAAGAGCGCCAATAACCGATCCACGCCCAGAGCGACACCGGCGCATTCGGGCAGGCCGGTGGCCATCGCGGCCAGGAGTCGCTCATCGATCGGTGGCTCGGCCTGGCCCTGCTCGATGCGCACGTCCTGTTCGCGCTGCATGCGTTGTCGTGCCAGCCGGGGATCGGTGAGCTCCTTCGCCCCGTTGGCCAGCTCGATGCCCTGCCAGAAACACTCGAAGCGCTGACCCACGCGTGCGTCATCGCCGTCGAGCGCGATGAGCACGGCGTCATCGGCCGGAAAATGGGTGACGATCTCTGGGCCCTGGGTCCCCAGGCGGGGCTGAACCACCAGGCCCATCAACAGATCGAGCCAGAAAACACGATCACCGCGGGCTTCGGGCGGCGTCACACCATGGGCATCGGCACACCGCTCGAGATCATCCAGCGAGGCTGTTAACGGGTCGAGGGCGAGCGTGTCGGTAAACACGGCGCGGTATGTCCGCTGGCGCCCCAACGCAGGCGCGCCGGCGGCGGCCAGCACCGTACCGAGCGTATCAACGGCATCCTGCATCGAGCCCCCGAGCTCATACCACTCGAGCATGGTGAACTCGGGGTTGTGCCAGCGCCCGACCTCGCCGGCCCGAAAGACATGGCCCAGCTGATAGAGCGAGCGCCGTGTCTCGACCAGCAGGCGTTTCAGCCCGTGCTCGGGCGACGGTACGAGATAGCCCGCCCCGCCCACGGCCAGACACTCAAGCGCGCGCTCGCACGGCGCGGCCGGCGACAACAGGGCCGTGTCGACCTCCAGCATGCCGCGGGCGGCCATTTCGTCGCGCAACGTGGCCAATAGGGCCGCGCGCTCGGCCAGCATTTCTGGCACAACACCGCTGGCGCCAGTCAGCGCCACGAGCCGATCAGCTCTCGCTGGCGCGCGAGACGTATTCGGCCTTGCGTGTATCCACTCTCAACAGCTCGCCTTCTTCGATGAACAACGGCACCTGAACCACGGCACCCGTTTCCAGCGTGGCCGGCTTGGTGCCGCCCGATGAGGTGTTGCCACGCACGCCCGGATCCGTCTGGGTGACCCGCGAGATGAGGAAGTTCGGCGCATCGACCTGTAGTGGCACCCCGTTCCAGAGCGTGACATCGCATTTGTCTTCGGCCTGGATCCACTTGGCCGCATCCCCAACCGCTGCCTCACTGGCCTGGTACTGCTCGAAGCTGGCCGGGTCCATGAAGTGATAGAACTCGCCGTCGTGATACAGAAACTGCAGATCCAGGTTGAATACGTCCGCGGCCTCGACGCTGTCGCCCGATTTGAAGGTGCGCTCTATGGTGCGGCCGGTCTTCAGGTTACGCACCTTCACGCGGCTGAACGCCTGGCCCTTGCCGGGTTTGACGAACTCGTTCTCGACGATGCTGTACGGGTCGCCGTCCAGAATGATCTTCAGACCGCCCTTGAACTGTTGCGTTGAATACTGCGCCATGGCTCGAACATCCTCATATGCTGTCGCGCCTGTCTCGGATCAGGCAGCGCGAATCGTGGAACGGGTAAAATAAGCCCATGGCGATGTCTCCACCCCAAGCGACTGGCCCGCACGTTGCGGCGCGCAGTCTATCGTATCCGGTCACGGGCTGGCAGCAGGCCATGCGCGAGGCGATCACCGACGTCGATACGCTGTTTCATACCCTGGCCCTGCCCGTGACCTACAAGCCGGCGGCCCGGCGCGCCGCCCAGCTGTTCGGGCTTCGCGTGCCGGCGGGCTACGCCGCGCGTATTCGAACCGGTGATATCGACGATCCGCTGCTGCGTCAGGTGTTGCCGCTTGGCGCCGAAACCGAGTCGAAACCCGGCTTTGGCGCAGATGCCGTGGGTGATCTGGCAAGTGACGCTGGCGACGGCCTCTTGCACAAGTATCACGGGCGCGCATTACTGATCACCACCGGGGCCTGCGCGGTGCACTGTCGCTATTGTTTCCGGCGCCATTTCGACTACGGCGCGCACCACGCCGGCGGCTCTCACCTGCGCGAGGCCCTGGCCCGTATCGCCGCCGATGACACCCTGGCCGAAATCATCCTGTCCGGCGGCGATCCGTTATCGCTGACCAACGAACGACTCACGGTGATTGGCAAGGCGCTGGACGCCACGCCCCACGTCGCGCGGATCCGCATGCATACGCGCACCGCGATCGTCCTGCCCGAGCGTATCGATGATGGCCTGATCGCCTGGGTGGCGGCCCGCCGCGCCCGTGTCGTCGTCGTCATCCACGTCAATCACGCCCAGGAGCTTGCGCCCGGCGTCGTCGAGCGTTTGACCGCCCTCAAGGCCGCCGGCGCGACATTGCTCAACCAAGCCGTGCTGCTGGCCGGCGTCAACGACGACCGCGACAGCCAGGTCGCGCTCAGCGAAGCTCTGTTCGCGGCCGGCGTCATGCCTTACTACCTGCATCTGCTGGATCGCGTGGCCGGCGTGCATCATTTCGAGGTCGACGAAACCCGGGCCGCGGCACTCATGCGATCCGTGGCCGCCGTATTGCCAGGCTATCTCGTGCCCAAGCTGGCCCGTGAACTGCCGGGCGACTCGGCCAAGCGTGTTGTTGGCGTTTGAGGGGTTGTTCTCTCGATCGGTCCGCCAATGGACGCGAGTGAGCGCGAATGTGGGGTTTGCGGCTCGCCGTGATTTGGCGTCCGGCCGCTATGTCACGGCGCGTTAGTCGTCTGCGACACAAGCGTGCGCGGGCCGCGGACCGCGCGCTCTTGTCGAGTCGTATGTCCTGGCGTGGCCGTTGCCTCGATGGACGCCATGGGCCAGGCGGTTTTGGGGTTTGAGGCTGCGTTCTTTTGTTTGTCCGCAAATGAACGCGAATCCACGCAAATATGGGCTTCGGGGGGCGCGGGGCGATGGCGTTTGAGAGCAGACGCCCGGGGCGTTGGCCGCTTGCGAAACGAAGGCTCGCGTGGGCCGCGGACCGGTCTGCTTTCATCGAGTGGCATGTCCTGGTTCGGTCGTTGCCTTAATAAACGCAAATAAGCGTTGCGGCATCTGCGTTCATCCGGTGACGGCGTGGCGTACGTTTGAAGTCCGGCAAGTTCCAAGAACAGGCCGTGGGCTCAGCCGTGCCTGAAACGACGAACCGTTCGCCTGTAGCAAGAGCAGCGCGACGACGCCGTATTCAGGCGCGCCACGAAACTCATATTCGCGTGGATTCGCGTTCATTTGCGGACAACAGTCTTCAAGAAAAAGACTCAGGCTCTCTGAACAACCAACAGCTATTGGCGTTCATCCAAAAACACACGCCGTGTATCCAGCGTAGGTCAGACGTCGAACAAAGCCTGCCGGCTCGAAACCCCTGAATTGCCAAGCCAGAAGGCGGCAACAAAAAGTGCGACGACGCCAAGCCCGGGCGTACCCCGAAGCCCAAATTTGCGCTCATTCGCGTTTATTTGCGGACAACAATCCTAAAGAACACAACTCGTGCCCTAGAAAGAACTAGCGAATGACAGAATCCGCGACGGTGGCCTTGTCGACCTGGGCCAGGTGGCCGTCGGTCAGGGTCCAGATCTCATCCATGCGCTGGGCCAGGCTGCGATCATGGGTCACCATGATCAGGCTGGTGTTGTGCTCGGCGTTGAGCTCGAGCATCAGGTCGAACACGCTGGCCGCGGTGCGATGATCGAGATTACCCGTGGGCTCGTCGGCCAGGATACAGGCCGGCTGGGTGACCAGGGCGCGCGCCACGGCCGCGCGTTGACGCTCGCCGCCGGAGAGTTCCGTGGGCTTGTGCTCCAGCCGATCGCCCAGCCCGACCTTGTCCAGCAGATCGCGGGCCCGAGCCAGCGCCTGTTTGTTCGAGCCGCGCCGGATGAGCAGCGGCATGGCCACGTTTTCGGCGGTGGTGAACTCGGGCAACAGATGATGGAACTGATAGATGAAGCCCATGCGCTCGTTGCGCAGGCGGCCTCGCGCGGCATCGGACAGGCGTGTCATGTCCTGGCCGGCGATCTCCACCGTGCCGCGGGTGGGCACGTCCAGCCCGCCAAGCAGATGCAACAAGGTGGATTTGCCCGAGCCGGAGGCACCGATCACGGCAATACGCGCCCCCGGGGTCACGTTCAGACTCACGTCCGAAAGCACCGTGATCGGCTCGCGTACCTCGGTGAAGGTTTTGGTCACGCCCTTGGCGGCCAGTACGTAATCACTCATAGCGCAGTGCCTCGGCCGGCTGGATTCTCGCGGCCCGCCAGGCCGGATACAGCGTGGACAGGAAGGCAAGGCCCAGCGCCAGCGCCGAGATCTGCCAGACGTCGTGCCAGTGCAGCTCGCCCTTCAGCTGGCTGATGTAATAGACGTCGGCCGAGAACAGGCTGGTATGCAGCACGCTCTCCACGAACGGCACGATATGCACCATGTTCACGGATAGCAGCACGCCCAGCACCACGCCGATGATCGTGCCGATCACGCCGATGAGCATGCCCTGGGTGATGAAGATCGTCATCACCGATCGCGGTTTCATGCCCAGCGTGCGCAGGATCGCGATATCGCCCTGCTTGTCGGTGACCACCATGACCAGCATGGATACGATATTGAAGGCCGCCACGGCGATGATGAGACTCAGGATGATGAACATCATGGTCTTTTCCGTGGCCACGGCGTGGAAGAAGTTGGCGTTCTGGCGGGTCCAGTCCGTCACGCGATAGCGATACGGCAGCGTGTTGGACAGCTCCTGGCTGACCTTCGGGGCGGCGAACAGATCATCCAGACGCAGCCGCAGGCCGGTCACGCCCGTGCCCATGTGATATAGCTTCTGGGCATCGCCGATCGACATCAGCACCATGCCGCTGTCGTACTCGTACATGCCGACCGAGAAGATCCCGCCGACGTGGAAGCGTCGAAAGCGCGGCACGATGCCGGCCGGGGTAACGGTGGCCTGGGGAATGAGGATATCCACATCGTCACCGACGCCCACCCCGAGCTGATTGGCCAGATCGACGCCGAGCACGATGTTGTACTTGCCGGGCACGAGCGAGTCGAACGAACCGGCCACCATATTGCCGGCCACATCGGATACGTCGGCTTCGAGCTTGGGATCCACGCCCCGCAGCAGCGTGCCGGAAATCGCACGCCCCGAACGCACCATGCCCTGGCCCGAGACATACGGCGCCGAGGCTTTGATCTCGCCGTTGCGCGAATCTACACGTTCGCGCAACGACTTCCAGTCTTCGACCGCGCCGTCGGCGGACTGTACTTCGACGTGCGCGGCCATGCCGAGAATACGGTCGCGCAGCTCCGACTCGAAGCCGTTCATGACGGACAAGACCGTAATCAAGAGCATCACGGCGAGCGCGATGCCACCCATCGATATCGCCGAGATGAACGATATGAAATGATTACGGCGCTTGGCGCGCGTGTAGCGCAGGCCGATATAGAGTTCGAGGGGTCTAAACATCGCCGCGCATTTAATCACAGTGGCCGGTCGGGGGATACGAACATTTCGGCGACGGCCTGTGCTGCAACCCGGTCGACGCGCCGGCGTATCCTGAATCGACCGGCCTGATAACGAGACATATCGATTGCAATGAGTACACCCTTCTGGCCCGCTGAATGGGCCCCGCAGGCGGCCATGCTCATGGTCTGGCCCCGCCGCGACGGCGACTGGGGCAACGGCCTGGTTGATGCCCGGAACACGCTGCAGGCCGCGATCAACGCGCTGGTGGCGCGCCAACCGGTCATTCTGGTCGCCCCGGATCCCGACGCTCGATATGACATCGGCCAGCGCCAGTCCGACGGCCGTCTGGCGCATGACGGTCTGTGTGTGGCCGAGGTGGCCGCCGACGATATCTGGGCCCGCGATACCGGCCCGATCACGGTGATCGTTGACGGCCAGCGCCGGTTTCTGGATTTTCGCTTCGACGGCTGGGGCGGCAAGTTTTCAGCCCGTGCCGACGACGCGCTCTGTGCCCAGCTCCATGCCGGCGGCTGGCTGGGCGCCGATCCGCTGGATCGTCTGGATATCGTGCTGGAAGGCGGCTCGGTCGAATCCAACGGCGCCGGTACGGTGCTAACAACCACGCGTTGTCTGCTTGCCGGCAAGCGTAACGCCGACCTGGATCAGGCCACGCTTGAAGACCGGCTGCGGGACACGCTGGGCGCCCATACCGTGCACTGGCTGGCGCACGGTGATCTGCTGGGCGACGATACCGATGGTCATATCGATACCCTCGTGCGCTTTGTCGACGAGACCACGCTTGTCTACCAGGCCTGTGACGACGAAACCGATGCCCACTACGAAGAACTGGCCGAATTGGCCCGTGCGTTGTCGGTGCTGACCCCGGCCGAGGGCGGCACTTATCGCCGGGTGGCGCTGCCGCTGCCCGCGCCGCAGTATGATCCCGACGACGGCCATCGCCTGCCCGCCGGCTATGCCAATTTCCTGATCGCCAACGGCTGTATTCTGATGCCCGTCTTTGCCGACCCGGCCGATGATATCGCGGCCGCCCGCCTGGCGGACTGTTTTCCCGATCGTCGGCTCATCCGTATCGACAGCCGCGCACTGATTCGCCAGCACGGCGGGCTGCACTGCGCGGCCATGCAGATACCGGCGCTGCCGATCTAATCAAGGAGTCGTTGGTGAAGATCGCGATCGCCCAATACGCCTGTGCACCCGAGGCCCACGTCAACCTGGCCACCGCCGAGCGCCATATCGCTGCCGCGGGTGCCGCCGGTGCCGTGCTTGTCATTCTGCCCGAGCTGCACAACACACCCTATTTCTGTCAAATCGAGGATCCAGCGCGCTTTGATCACGCCGAAGCCATCCCCGGGCCCTCGACCGAGCGTCTGGGCGCAGCCGCGGCGGCAGCCGGCGTGGTCGTGGTGGCCTCGTTGTTCGAGCGCCGGGCGCCCGGGCTGTATCACAACACGGCCGTGGTGCTGGATCGTGACGGCACGATCGCCGGGCGCTATCGAAAGATGCATATCCCCGATGATCCGGAATATTACGAAAAATATTATTTCACGCCGGGGGATCTGGGGTTCACGCCCATCGACACCTCGATCGGCCGGCTCGGCGTGATGGTCTGCTGGGACCAGTGGTATCCGGAAGGCGCGCGGCTGATGGCACTGGCCGGGGCCGAACTTCTGATCTATCCCTCCGCCATCGGCTGGGATGACGCGACCGACGACGCTGAAGAGCAGCAGCGCCAGCTGGGCGCCTGGCAGGGCGTACAGCGCGGGCATGCGATCGCCAACGGCCTGCCCGTGGCGGCCTCGAACCGTGTGGGCATCGAGGGCGAGGCCGATACCCAGATTCGCTTCTGGGGCCACAGCTTCGTTTATGGCTGCCAGGGCGAAACCCTGGCGCAAGGCGGCGAGACGGGCGAGCTGGTTGTCGCCGATATCGATATGCATCGTAGCGAGCAAGTCCGGCGTATCTGGCCGTTCCTGCGTGATCGGCGGATCGATGCGTTTGCCGATCTGACCCGCCGTTATCGCGACTGACCGTCTTCGGCATGGCCTGGGTCATGCCATAATCCGCGCGCTATGGCCGACACTCGATCGAAAACCGTCTTGTCCCGAACTGATATGCCCCGCCCGCTGGCGCCGCCGGCCACCGCGCCCGGCGCCAGCCAGCGCTGGCAGAACCTGCCGGGGGCGGCCGGCGCGCTCGCACTGGCTCATACGGCTGACGCGCGCCAGGGACTCACGGTCGCCGTGGTGGCCGACGAACACCGGGCCTATCGTCTGGAGGAAGAGCTGCGTTTCTTCGCCCCGGATGATCTGGCGATCCATCACTTTCCGGATTGGGAAACCCTGCCCTACGACGTGTTCTCGCCGCATGCGGATATCATCTCGCAGCGGCTGGGCCTGCTGGTCGAGCTGCCGCGAATGGGCCGGGCCATTGTCATCGTGGCCGCTGACACGCTGCTCCAGCCATTGCCGCCGCAATCGTTTGTCGCCGGCCGGGCCATGGCGTTCACCGCCGGCCAGCAGCTGGATTTTCATGCCCTGCGCGCCCAGCTGGAGGCTGCTGGCTATGCTGCGGTTTCTGAGGTGCGTACCCACGGCGAGTTCGCAGTGCGCGGTGCGGTGATGGATCTGTTTCCCACCGGCGCCGAGCAGCCCTATCGGCTGGATCTGTTCGACGACGAGATCGAGACCATCCGCGCCTTCGACCCGGAAACCCAGCGCTCGACCGACAAGATCGAGACCATCCGATTGTTGCCGGCGCGCGAATTCCCGTTGGACGAGGACGCGATCAAGGCGTTTCGCTCGCGCTATCGCCAGGCCTTCGACGGCGACCCCGGCGCCAGCGCGATCTATCGGGATGTCTCTCGCGGCGTGCCGCCGGGCGGCATCGAGTCGTACCTGCCGCTGTTTTTCGACGACACCGCCATGATCGGCGACTACCTGCCTGGTGATGCCTGTCTTATCGAGCTGGGCAACGTCAATCAGGCGCTGGATACGGCCTGGGCCGCCATCGCCGATCGCTACGAGCAGCGCCACGTCAACCCGGAGCGCCCGATCCTGGCGCCCGAGGTGGCCTTCGTTACCCCGGATACGCTCAAAACGCTGTTCGATGGCCATACCGCGGTGACAATCGCCGCCGATGACGACGGCCAGGGCCAGCGCTTTGACGCCGCCCGCGTGCCGAAACTCACCGGCGCGGACGTCGCGGCCACCGGCAAGGCGCTCAAGGAATTCTTCGAGACGTTCGACGGGCGCGTGTTGATCACCGGCGACTCGGCCGGCCGGCGCGAGGCCATGCGCGACTGGCTCACCCAGCTCGGCATGGCGCCGGCCCGCGCCGAGTCCTGGCACGATTTTCTGACCCAGAACAAGCGTATCGCCGTGACCACGGCGCCCCTGGAGGCCGGCTGCGTGCTGGCCGGCGACGGCCTGGCGATCATTGCCGAAAACGAGCTGACGGGCGCCCGCCCGCCGGCCAAACGCCGACGCCGGCGTGAAACCCGAGACCCGGAAACCGCGATTCGTGAGTTGACCGATCTGGCGCCCGGCGCGCCGGTCGTGCATCAGGACAACGGCGTGGGCCGCTATCAGGGGCTGATCAAGCTGGCCGCCGGTGGCGTCGAGAACGAGTTCGTCACCATCGCGTATGCCGGCGGCGATCTGCTCTATGTGCCGGTCGCGTCACTGCATCTGGTGCATCGGTTCACCGGCGGCGATGCCGATACCGCGCCGCTGCACAAGCTGGGCAACGAGCGCTGGTCCAAGGCGCGCAAGAAAGCCGCAGAAAAAGCCCGCGACACGGCCGCCGATCTGCTCGAGATCCAGGCCAAGCGAGCTTCGCGTCAGGGCGTTGCCATGAGCCCGGACGAAAACGATTATCAGACGTTCGCGGCCCAGTTCCCGTTCGAGGAAACGCCGGATCAGCAACGCGCGATCGACGAGGTGATGGCCGACCTGTCGCGCGCCAATCCCATGGATCGCGTGATCTGTGGCGATGTCGGCTTTGGCAAGACCGAGGTCGCGCTGCGCTCGGCGTTCGTGGCGATCTCCTCCGGCTATCAGGTGGCCGTATTGGTACCCACGACGCTTCTGGCCCAGCAGCATTATCAGAGTTTTTCGGATCGCTTTGCCGACTGGCCGGTGCGTGTTGGCGCCCTGTCGCGCCTGCGTACCGGCAAACAGCGCGAAACCATGCTCGAGGACATGGCCAACGGCAAGCTGGATATCGTCATCGGCACCCACCGCCTGCTCGGCAAGGACATCAAGTTCGAAAAGCTGGGCCTGCTGATCGTCGATGAAGAACACCGCTTTGGCGTGCGCCACAAGGAGCGCATCAAATCGTTGCGTGCCCAGGTGGATCTGCTCACGCTGACCGCCACACCGATTCCGCGCACGCTCAACATGAGCCTGACCGGCCTGCGCGATCTGTCGATCATCGCCACCGCCCCGGAGTCGCGCCTGGCTATCGAGACGTTCGTGTCGCGTTACGACGGCGTGCTGATCCAGGAAGCCGTGCGCCGCGAGATGCGCCGCGGCGGCCAGATCTATTACCTGCACAACAAGGTCAAGGACATCGAGCGCAAGGCCGCCGACCTGGCTGAATTATTGCCCGAGGCACGGATTCGTATCGCCCACGGCCAGATGCATGAGCGCGAGCTCGAAGACGTGATGCTGGATTTCTATCATCGCCGTTTCGATATCCTGCTCTGCACAACGATCGTGGAATCGGGCATCGACGTGCCCAGCGCCAACACCATCATCATCGACCGCGCTGATTCCTTTGGCCTGGCCCAGCTGCACCAGCTGCGTGGCCGCGTGGGCCGCTCGCATCATCGTGCCTATGCTTACCTGCTGACGCCGGAAGAATCGGCGATGACCGCGGATGCCCAGAAACGCCTGGAGGCGCTGGCCTCCTTGCATGACCTGGGCGCGGGCTTTGCCCTGGCGACCCATGATCTGGAGATCCGCGGCGCCGGCGAGCTGCTGGGCGAAGGCCAGTCCGGTCAGATCCAGGAGATCGGCTTCGATCTGTATCGCCAGATGCTCGACCGGGCCGTGGCCGCCTACAAGCGCGGTGAGGTGCCCGAGGCCGATGCCGACGCGCTCATGGGCGCCACCGAGGTCGAGCTGGGGGCCACGTCTCTGTTGCCCGAGGACTATATTCCCGACGTGCACATGCGTCTGGTGCTTTACAAACGTATCAGTGCCGCCAAGGACGCCGAGGCCCTGCGCAAGCTGAAGATCGAGCTGATCGATCGTTTCGGCCTGCTGCCGCCGCCGACCGAAACCCTGTTCGCAGCCACCGCGCTCAAGCTTCAGGCCGCGCCGCTGGCCATGGCCAAGATCGAGGGCGGCCCGGATGTCGGCCGGCTGCACTTCGGCAAGGCCAGCAAGGTGGATCCGGCCACGCTGATCACCCTGGTACAGGCTGACACCAAGGCTTATCGCTTGGAAGGTGATTCCAAACTCGTGTTCTTCCGCGACATGCCGGATGTTGAAACCCGGGTCGAGCGGATCGCCGAGCTGCTGGAAAAGCTCGGTGCCAAGCGAATCGCCCAGACCGAGAAGGTGCTCGAAACCTCTTGAGCCATCGTAGGCCCGGCGCTATTGTTGAATTATTCAACATACGCCGGAGCCCGGTCATGAGCACCGTCAACTACTCGGTTCCCGAAGACATCAAGGCCGCCTTCAACAAGACGTTCGAGGGCCAGAACAAGAGCGCGATAGTTGCCGAGCTGATGCGTAAAGCGGTTCAAGAGGCAGAGCGCAAGACTCGGCAGCGCGCGATTTTCGAGGAGATCGATGCCCGTCGGCGCGACAATCCGCCTGCCTCGTTGGATGAAATTCTGGCCACCCGTGATGCTATGCGCGAATGAATATCGTGCTCGACGCCAGTGTCGTGTTGAAGTGGTTGTTGCTAGGCGTACAACACGAAGACGAGCAAGACGATGCGGTGACGATTTGCGAGTACGCATTTACCGGAAAAGTCACGCTCTGCCAGCCTGTTCATTGGCTTGCTGAAGTCGGCGCCGGCATGGCACGGCTTGCACCGGATACGGCTGCCTATACCATCGGGCGCCTCGACCAGCTGCGTGTTCCGACGATCGAGCGAGCCACGATCTGGCGCCTGGCAACGACCCTTTCAGTTGATCTTCCGCATCACCTGTTCGATACGCTGTATCACGCCGTCGCTCTGGAAACCGATAGCGTTCTGATCACGGCCGATTATCGGTATCTGACCAAGGCGAGCCATCTCGGTGCCGTCGCCGGGCTGGCCGACTGGCGCGATGTCCTCGCTGAATAACGGCCGAGACGAAATACCTAAAGTGTGGGCACCACAGCCTGCAGCAAACGCTCGATATCGGCCATCGCCGCGGCCAGCGTGGCTTCGATTTCGGCGTGTATGGCCAGGCCGCCCGTGCGCCCGGCGGCCTTGTTGACCACGACCGCACAACAGCCATAGGCCAGACCGGCTTCGCGCGCGAGTGCGGCTTCGGGCATGCCCGTCATGCCCACGATATGACAGCCATCGCGATCCATGCGATCGATCTCGGCCGCGGTTTCCAGACGCGGGCCTTGTGTGATGCCGTGCACCCCGCCCTCCATCGCATCCAGACCCCGTCCCGCCGCGCTGTCGCTGAGCCGGCGGCGAAGCGTGCCGTCGTAGGGCTCGGTGAAATCGATATGGTCCAAGCCGTCGGTGGCCGGGTCATCATAGAAGGTATGCTTTCGCGCCCAGCTATAGTCGATGATCTGGTCCGGAATCACGATACGCCCGGGTGTGGCCTCGGCCGCGATGCCGCCCACGGCCGCGATCGCGATCACCCACTCACAGCCGGCAGCGGCCAGTGCGGCGATATTGGCGCGATAGTTGATGGCGTGCGGGGCGATCTTGTGGCCTGCGCCGTGGCGCATGAGAAAGACCACGTCCTGGCCGGCATACGCGCCGTGCACCAGCGGGCCCGAGGTCGGCCCGTAGCGTGTCTCGACGACCGCCGGCGGCGCGGCAGGCGCCACCCCGGCCAGATCGGCCAGCGCCGTACCGCCGATGATGCCGATACGACCCATCTCAGGCCGCGCCCTCGCCGGACGTGCCCGGCTGGCCGATGGCCCAAACACCGGGCAGCTGGCGATAATAACCCTTGTAGTCCATGCCGGCGCCAAAGACATAGCGGTCGGCCACGTGGCAGCCCACATAGTCGGCGTGGACACCGTTGGCGCGTCGGTCATGATCCTTGAGCAGCAGCATGGCCGTGCGCACCGAGGCCGCGCCCTGTGCCTTGATGGCCGCCAGGATAGCCGCCAGCGTATGGCCCTCGTCGAGAATATCGTCGACGATCAATACGTGTCGGTCGGCCAACCGCAGGCCGGGGCTGACTTTCCAGACCAGCTCGCCGCCCGAGGTCTCGCCCCGATAACGTGTGGCGTGCAGGTAGTCCAGCTCGAAGGGAAAGTGCAGGCGTTTGCCGAGTTCGGCCGTGGCCTGCAGCCCGCCCAGCATCACACAGATCACCACCGGGTCCAGCTCGGCCAGATCTGCGGTCACGGCATTGGCCATCCGGTCATAAGCGGCCCCGATCTCATCGGCCGGTATCAGGCAGTCGGCGCCGGCATAGACGCTCTGTGCTTCTTCATAGCGTTGTCGATCGAAACCGCTCATCAGGATCCTTGTTCGCCGGGGTTGTCCGGGCCCGCCTTGCCTCGGGCATGCGCACGCTCGCGGGCGACGGCCTCTCGTCGCTCGGATTGTACCTTTTGTGTATCAATGTCTTCTTCTTCGTCGCTATCGCTATCGCCCGCCTCGGCCTCGGCCGTCGGGCTCAATGGGGGCTCAGTCTGCGCCGATATCAGATCCTCGGGCAGCTCGATACGCTGCGTGGGCAGCGATACCACGGCACCGTGTTCGCGGATGGTGTCCTGGGCCCGCTGCAGCACGCTCTGTTTGATTGCCAGATACTCGGCCCAGTCAGTGGTTACGGTATAGCAATAGATCAGCAGATCCAGCGAGGAATCGCCGAAGGAATCGAGATAGGTAAGGATCACCTGCTGGGAGTCGATGGCGTCGTCGGTATCCAGCATTTCGCGGATCGCCGCCACGATATCCGGCACACGGGCCGCGTCTTCATAGCGCACCGAAATCTTTTCGTTGATCAGCCGGTGCGTCATGCGCGAGGGATTCTCCAGCGCCACGTTGGAGAACACGGCGTTGGGCACGTACAACGGGCGCATATCGAAACGACGCACGGTCGTCGCCCGCCAGCCGATGGCCTCCACCACGCCTTCGATATCGCGATCCGGCGAGCGTATCCAATCGCCCACCGAAAACGGCCGGTTCAAATAGACCGTCATGCCGCCAAAGATATTGGCCAGCACGTCGCGCGCGGCAAAGCCCACGGCGATCCCCCCCACGCCAGAAAACGCCAGCAGGCTGGACGGCGACACCCCGAACTGCTGAAGCAGCACCAGCATGCCGATGACCAGCACCACCGCACGCGCCAACTTGGCCAGGGCATCGGCACTGGTGTTGTCCAGATGCTTGTAGCGCGAGGTTGCCCGGACGAGCGCGTTCTTTTCCACCGAGCCGATCAGCCGGAACGCGAACCAGAGGAAAACCAGCGCGATCAGCACCCCGCGTATCGTGGGCACGTACTCGCGCCACGGATGATCCGCCGCGGTCCCGATACGAATCGCCAGCGTGATGCCACCGATCCACAGCAGCACCTGCAACGGGCCGTTCACACTGCGATAGAGCGCGTCGTCCCAGAGATTGCGCGTCGCCAGCACCTTGTCGTGCAGCAGACGCAGAACGATGCGCGTGGCGACGTCGAGCAGCGCGGTAATCGCGACGATCGCGACCAGATCGACCAACGTGCCCCACTCGTTCTTGAGCGACAGATACTGCGAGGCGAAGTCGCGATAAGCGGCGGTGACTTGATCGATCACGCCGTGGCCAGTCGATGCGCAAGCACGCGGGCGCGCTCGCGTCGCGCGTGATCTTCGAGGCGACGGGCGCGGCTGTGCTCAAGCCGCGTCGCAAACTGCTGGCGTCTTGTCTGGCCGGTCGCAAGACGATCGCTCACCGCATCAAGTGCTGTCAGCGCTGCCTCGCGATCGTTACAGACCGGCAGAAAATCACAGCCGGCGGTCAGGGCACGGCGCACGCGGGTAGCCACATCGCCGAAAGCAACGGCCCCGCCCATGCTCAGATCATCACAGAACACACAGCCGTCGAAGCCCAGGCGCTGGCGCAGAATCTCTTGAATCCAGACCGACGACAGGCTGGCCGGGCTGGCATCGATTGCCGGGTAGTGCACATGCGCCATCATGATCGAGGCGATGTCTTGATCGATGAGTGCCGCAAACGGCTGCCAATCCTCCGCCAGCGCTTCTGCGTCGCGCGTGTCCACGGGCAGCTCGGCGTGTGAATCGGCCGCCACCCACCCGTGGCCGGGAAAATGCTTGGCCGTGGCCAGGCTGCCCCCCTCGCGCAGGCCGCTGATGAACCCCGTCGTCAGCGCGATTACGGCATCGGTTTTATCTGAAAACGCACGGTGCCCGATCACGCTGGATTGGCCATAGTCCAGATCCGCGACCGGCGCCAGGGGCAGATCAATGCCGGCCTCGCCCAGTTCGCGGGCCATCAGCCAGCCGAGATCTGCTGCCGCGGCCACGGCATCGCCGGGCGCATCGTTGTAATACCGGCCGAGCGCGGCCATCGGTGGAATAGCCGTGAAACCCTCGCGGAATCGCTGGACTCGCCCGCCTTCGTAATCAGCCATGATCGGCAGATTGCTGCGTGCCTGACGAATTTCTTTCGTTAGTTCAATAAGTTGCGCACGACATTCAAAGTTGCGCGTGAACAGGATGACACCGCCCACGCCCGGCCGACACAACAGGTCGCGATCGTCTGCGGTCAGTGTGGTCCCGGCAACATCGACGATCAGCGGGCCGAGTGCGGCCTCACTCACGCCGTGGGCTCCGCCGGCCAGTCACGATACGGCGCAAACGCCAGCGCATGATTGTAGTAGCGCTTGTCATCGGTGATCTCTTGGCCCAGCCAGTCGGGCCGGGTAAAGGTTTCGTCGGCGGCTTCCAGCTCGATTTCGGCAACGATCAACGGGGCGTTGGCCCCTTCAAAGACATCGATCTCCCAGGTATGACCGTCGTGCTCGACCCAGTAGCGTGTCTTTTCGACCGGTTCTGTCAAACAGAGCGAGGCCAGCATCTCGCGGGCATCAGGCAGCGGAATCTCGTACTCGTATTCTGCGCGCGCGCTGCCGATGACCGCGGCCTTGATATTCAGATTGGCCGCCTCGTCCTCGATGCGTACCCGTACCGAGGCTCGGCCCGAATCGTTGAAATAGCCCTGGGCAAAGTGTTTCTGCTGGTAGGCGGCCTCGCGCCAGGCCTCACCGGCAACGAGAAACTTGCGCTCGATTTCTATAGCCACTACGTGTCCTTTCGTTCGAAGACCGCCATGGACTCGATATGTGCGGTGTGCGGAAACATATCCATCACCCCGGCGCCCGCCAGGCGGTACCCGTGCTCGTACACCAGGCGCTGGCCGTCGCGGGCCAGCGTCGCCGGGTGACAGGAACAATAGACGATGCGCGAGGGCGCACGCGCCGCGATCAGATCAATGACCTCGGCCGCCCCCGACCGCGGCGGGTCGATCAATACCTTGTCGACATGTGCCGGCAGCCAGGCCGGCGTATCGGCCGGCTCGAACAGATTATCGACGTGCGCCTGGATGTTCGTGCAGCCGTTGTGGGCCGCATTGGCCCGGGCGCGCTCGACCAGGCCGGCCTCACCTTCGACGGTGACCACATGCGCCGCTTGTCGAGCCAGCGGCACCGAAAAATTACCCAGCCCGGAGAACAGCTCAAGCACTGTATCGTCCGCTGTCACGTCCAGGGCCTCCAGGGCAGCATTCACCATCGCCCGGTTGATACCGGCGTGGATCTGGACGAAATCGTTGGGCAGAAAGAACAGGCGGGCGTCAAAGGCCGGCAGGTCGTAATACAGGGCAGCCGCGGCCTCGTCGATCGGCGCGATGGTGTTTTCATTACCGGGTTGCAGGTGGATCTGGAAGCCGTGCTCGTGGCCGAATGCCGCAAGAATCGCCAGATCGTCGGCCGTTGGTGCATCGAGCACTCGAAAGACAAGTGCCGTGGCGTTATCCGCGGCCGCCACCTCGATTTGCGGCACACGCTCGCGAATAGAGAGCCGGTCGATCATCCGCGCCAGGTCGAGCAGGCGATCGCCGATGTGGGGCACCAGCACTTCGCAGCGCGACAGCTCGGCGATGAAGGGCGCCCCGCGCTCGCGAAAGCCGACCAGCGTACCGCCTTTCTTGGGCACGTATTTCACACCCAGCCGGGCACGGCGACGATAGCCCCAGCGCTCGGCCACCAGCGGCGCCAGTACGCGCTCGGGTTCGATCTGGCCCACGCGGGCCAGCGCATTCATCAGCTGCGACTGCTTGAAGCCGAGCTGCGCCTCGACGCTGGCGTGCTGCAGCGCACAACCGCCACAAAGACCGAAATGACGACAGCGCGGCGTCACGCGCGCCGATGACGCTGAAAACAGCGTGGCCATCGCGGCTTCTTCGTACTGTTTCTTGATCTTCGTGGGCTGAAACAACACCTGCTCGCCGGGCAGCGTATCGGCCACGAAGATCGCCTTGCCGTCGACATGACCGACCCCACGCGCATTACTGGCCAGATCGGTGATCTCGACGACGCCATGTTCTTTTTTGCGGGCGCGCTTGCCTTTACCGCTCATGAGGGCTCCAACGCCGCCAGCTGTGTTTCCAGATCGGCGCGGCGTGCCGGATGCAGCCGGCGTGTAGCGTGTGCCAGGCGCCACCACAGGCGCGTGCGCGCCGAGGCCCGGGCAGCGATCGACCCGGGCGCGATCGCCGCCGGCACGTCGTGCGCGGCGAAGATCGCCCGACATTCGTCCTCGAAGGCACGATCGGGTGCAGGATGGTCGGCGGCCGTGGGCGCGACCCACCCGGCCAGACGATGCGTCGCGGCACCTGCAAGCGCGCGTGGCAGTTGGCGGTCCGTGGCGACGCAGCGGGCCAGAAGCGTGGCGACGTCATGCCCGTCCCAGTCGACCAGATCGGCGCGTGTCGCCGGCATGACATCCACCAGCGCATCGAGTAACGCGGATTCGCTGCCCAGGGCCTGGCGCGACAGATCGACGCGGCGAACGTGCCCGCGCTCGACGATCACCACACACAGCCGATCGATGGCGGCCAGGTGAGCCGGTAGATCCCACCGGCCCCAGCGCTGGGTATGCAGCTGCTCGACCGCCCGCGTGATCCCGGCATCATCTAGATCGTCGTAATCGGCCAGGCGCCGGGCGGCATCGATATCGAGCACCGCCTGGGCGGCGATCACCACAGTGGGGCGACTCACGGTTTATCGTAAACGCCCGTGGACAGATACCGATCGCCGCGATCACAGATGATCATGGCGATTGTGGCGTTCTCGACTTCCCGGGCCAGCGAGAGGGCGGCAAACACGCTGCCGCCGGAGGACGGGCCCGCGAAGATACCTTCCTCTTTGGCCAGGCGTTTCATGGTGGCCTCGGCATCGGCCTGCTCAACGTCGATGACCCGATCCACGCGCTCGGCCTCGAAGATCTCCGGCAGATACGCCTCGGGCCAGCGCCGAATACCGGGAATCTTGGATTCACCGGCCGGCTGTACGCCGACGATCTGAATATCCGGGTTCTTTTCCTTGAGATAACGCGAGCAACCCATGATGGTGCCCGTGGTGCCCATGGTGGCCACGAAATGCGTGATCCGGCCGCCGGTGGCGTTCCAGATCTCGGGCCCGGTGGTCTCGTAGTGCGCCCGCGGGTTATCCGGATTGGCGAACTGGTTGAGCAGCATGCCCTCGCCGGCATCGGCCATCTGCTGTGCCTGATCGCGCGCGCCTTCCATGCCGTCGCTTTCAGACACCGAGATGATTTCGGCACCGTAGGCCCGCATGGAGGCGCGCCGTTCCTCGCTCATGTTCTCGGGCATCAAGAGCTTCATCTTGAAGCCCTGCATGGCAGCCACCATGGCCAGCGCGATGCCTGTATTGCCCGAGGTCGCCTCGATCAACGTATCGCCCGGCTTGATGTCACCGCGCTCGGCGGCGCGAGTAATCATCGAGTACGCCGGCCGATCCTTGACCGACCCCGCGGGATTGTCGCCCTCGAGCTTGGCCAGCAGCGTATTGGACGAGCCGTTTCCGGCCAAGCGTTGCAGACGGACCAGCGGCGTATGGCCGACCTGATCATTGAGCGTTGGATAATCGTTCATGCGCGAAGTGTAGCAGCGAGATAAACGGTGTCGAGATGGATCGATTTCGGCGCGTTACAAAGCGATCGAAAGATCAGGCGATCTGGCGCCGCCCGGCTGCCATGGCCGCGCTCATCTCGGTGACGGCCGCATCAAGACCCACGAACACCGCCCGTGCGATCAGCGCGTGGCCGATATTGAGTTCCACGATCGGCGCGATCGCTGCGATCTCGGCCACGTTGTCGACATGCAGCCCGTGCCCGGCGTGCACCTCGAGACCCAGCGATTCGGCCTGCACGGCTGCCGCCATGATACGCGCAAGCTCGGCCTGGCGTGTCGTCGTATCGACGGCATCGGCATAGGCCCCGGTATGCAGTTCGATATGATGCGCCCCGGCGCGGGCCGCGGCCTCGATCTGATCCGTATCGGGGTCGATGAACAGCGCGGCCTGGATGCCGGCAGCTTGCAGACGGGCCAGCCCGTCAGCCACCCGCTGGCCCTGGCCGACGATATCCAGCCCGCCTTCGGTGGTCAGCTCCTCGCGCGACTCGGGCACGAGACAGCAATCGCGTGGCGCATGGCGCACCGCGATATCGAGCATCTCCTCAGTCAACGCCATTTCCAGATTCACCGGCATGTCGTCGCCGATGGCACACAGGCTCGCCACGTCGTGGTCCTGGATATGGCGGCGATCCTCACGCAGATGGATCGTGATGCTGGCGGCACCCGCGCCCATGGCCAGGCGTGCCGCGGTACCAACGTCCGGATAAGGCGTGCCCCGGGCCTGGCGCAGCGTGGCAACGTGATCGACGTTGACCCCGAGACGGATCGGGGGCGTGGGGGCAGCGATATCGGTCATCAGTGATCGTCCGTGCGCGGCAACGGTTGCCGGGTATCGGCAAACTGCTGCATGGCTTTGAGCGTAGCGACCGATTTTAACGGTTTGCTGCCCAGATGGGGGGCCAGCGCGGCCTGGAGCAGGTCACGCGCCTCGCGCAGGCGGGCGCGCTGTGTCAGCCGGCCTTCGGCAAGATCAATCAGTGTGGCGCCGGCCACGCTCGGTTCGTTGCTCGCGACCGTGGCCATCGGCCAGACACCGGATTCCGGCTCATAGCGATAGCGCGCATCGGCTTCGATGGGCGCATCGAGCGCGTCGTGCGTCAGGGTGAGGCCATAACCCAGTTCCTCGAGCAGATCCCGCTCGAAGAATCGCAGTGCCACGATGGCCGGGGCACCGCCGGCCATCGTCTGCAACAGGGCTTCGAAGGTGTCGAACAGCGGTGGGTGCGGATCGTCACGGGCAGTCAGGCGCATGATCAGCTCGCTGGCATAAAGCCCGCCCATCAACGTGTTGCCGGCCAGCGTATAGCGCGTGACGTAATTGATATCGCGCAGGGTATACAGCTCGCCCGTACCAGCCCACGACAGATCGAGGCGTGAAAACGGCTCGAGCAGGCCGCGCCAGCGCGATTTGGCACGCCGTGCGCCCTTGGCGGCCAGGCCCACGCGGCCATGCTCTCGTGTGAAGGCTTCCACGATGAAGCTGGTATCGCGCCAGGCACGTCGATGCAGCACCAGCGCCGGTTGCAGATCCACGCGCATCGCGCTTATGCCGCTCCGACGCCGGCCGGTCCCGGATGGTCGCTCATCACACCTGGATCAATGGCCCAGCTCGCGCACCGCGGCCTCGGAGTCGATCCAGTTGTCCCGAACCTTGACCCAGAGGCGCAGATCCACGCGATGATCCAGCCGGTGCACGAGATCCAGTCGCGCCGCACGCCCGATCTTCTTGAGCATCGCCCCGCCCTTGCCGATGACGATCGATTTGTGGTTATCCCGTGCGACCCAGATACAGGCATGAATCTCGAGCTGCTCCGGGCCGGACTCGAACGATTCGATCTCGATGGCCACCGAATACGGCAGTTCCTGCTGCAGAAACAGTGTGAGCTTTTCCCGCACCGCTTCCGCCGCCAGAAAGCGCATGTTGCGATCGGTGTACTCGTCTTCGGGAAAGAGATACGGCCCGTCGGGCATGCGCGAAGTCAGCTCGTGCATGAGGGCCGGCAGATTATCCCGGCGCTGGGCCGACAGGGGCACCACGAAATCGAAGGCGCGCTGGGTGCTGGCTTTTTCCATGAACGGCAGCAGTTCGGTCTTGTCCTTGAAGCGATCGGTCTTGTTGACGATCAGCCCGACCGGGCAAGGCAAGCGCGCAAGACGCGCCAGGGCGGCAGCATCCTCATCGCGCCATTGGCCGGCTTCGACCATGAACAACACAACATCGATGCCCGCCAGGCTGGCCACCGCGGTTTCGTTCATCACGCGGTTCAGCGCGGTCTTTTGCTGGCTGTGCATGCCCGGCGTGTCCACCAGCGCGATCTGGGTCTCGCCCTCGGTCAACACGCCGATGATGCGATGCCGGGTTGTCTGTGGCTTGGGCGTGACGATCGAGACCTTCTCGCCGACCAGCGCGTTGACCAGCGTGGATTTACCCACGTTGGGCCGGCCCACGAGGGCCACCATGCCGCTGCGGCGTTGTGTGTCCGGGGTTGAATCCTGGCTCATGAATCGGTCCTGGTAAGTACGGCCAGCATCTGGCGTGCGGCATCCTGTTCGGCCTTGCGACGGCCGGCGCCCTGCCCGTCCACGGCCTGCTCGGGGGCCTGTAGACGACAGCGGGCGATGAAAGTCTGGGCATGGTCGGCGCCGCTAACGCTGACCACGTCGTATTCCGGGCGCGGCAGGCCGCGGGCCTGGAGCCATTCCTGTAGCTGGGTCTTGGCGTCCTTCAGGCTGGCGGCACTGGGCAGATCACTCAGCCGATCGGCATAGAGCGACAGGATCACGTTCTTGGTGGCCTCAAAGCCGGCATCACAGTAGACCGCGCCCAGCACCGCCTCCACCGCGTCGGCGCCGATCGAGGCACGCCGCCGGCTACCGGTCTGTTGCTCGCCCGGGCCCATCACCAAAAGATCCGACAGATTCAGCTCTTCGGCGATCGCGGCCAGCGTCTTTTCGCGCACGAGCGCGGCCCGAAGACGCGACAGATCCCCCTCCGGGGCCTGCGGCTGGGCCTCGAACAAGGCCGCGGCGATCACGAAATTCAGGATGCCGTCGCCCAGAAATTCCAGGCGCTCGTTGTGATTGGCGGCCGCGCTGCGATGGGTGAGCGCTCGGGCCAGCAGGCTGCGATCGGTAAACTGATGATTGATACGATCTTCGAAAGCGGCACGAACCGCGGCACGTTGGGCAGGGTCGACGTCAGGCATCAATGCAACAGCGTGCCGATTCGCGAAAACCGGATATCGAAGTCTGAAACATTCACACTCAGCCAGATCATGAACGCCCGGCCGACCAGGTTGTCCTCCGGCACGAAACCCCAGACGCGTGAATCCGCGCTGTTGTCGCGGTTATCGCCCATGGCGAAGTACTTGCCTTCGGGCACGGTCACGCTGACCTCTGGCCCGGCGCGACCAACCACGTGCAGCATCTCGTGATCCGGGCCATCGGGTAGATGTTCGATAAACAGCCGCATGTCGTCATAGACATCGGCATCCGCGCCCGTATACAGCCCCTTGTCGTCACGCGGCACGGCGTTGCCGTTGATATACAGCTGCTCGCCGCGATAGGTGATCGTGTCGCCCGGCAGGCCCACAATGCGCTTGATATAGTCCACCGACGGATTCTTGGGGTATCGAAAGACCACGACATCACCGCGCTCGGGCTCGCCCGTGGGCACGATCTTCGTGTGGGTGACCGGCAGGCGCAGGCCATAGGAAAATTTGGAGACCAATACGAAATCGCCCACCAGCAGCGTGGGCACCATCGACTTCGAAGGGATCCGGAACGGCTCGAACACGAAGGCACGCAATACCAGCACCGCGATCAATACCGGAAAGAACGAGTGTGCGAACTCGATCGCCCAGTTGCCGTTCTCGTTCTTCTCGCGGCGTTTGGACCAGACGAGCTTGTCGCCGATCCAGACCGCGCCGGTCACGAAACAGGCCAGCGTCAACCAGGCTTCAAAATCCATGCGCTAGAAACCCCTTGCCAGACCGGCCCGAGCCACCGGTTTATTTGTCGTCATCGGTCGAGAGTACCGCCAAAAAGGCTTCCTGCGGAATCTCGACGCTGCCGAGCTGTTTCATCCGCTTCTTGCCCTCTTTCTGTTTCTCGAGCAGCTTGCGCTTGCGCGAGACGTCGCCGCCGTAACATTTGGCGGTCACGTTCTTGCGCATGGCCTTGACCGTCGAGCGCGCGATGATGCGCGTGCCGATGGTGGCCTGAATGGCCACGTCGAACATCTGGCGCGGCACGATATTCTTGAGTTTTTCGACGATGGCCTTGCCGCGGCCATAAGACATGTCGCGATGCACGATATGCGCCAGTGCGTCCACGCTCTCGCCGTTGATCAACACGTCCAGGCGTACAAGATCGGCCGCCTGGAAACGCTTGAAGTCGTACTCGAACGAGGCAAAGCCGCGCGAGACCGATTTCAGCTTGTCGAAGAAATCGAGCACGACCTCCGACAATGGCATCTCGAACTCCATCTGGACCGAGCCGCCCATGTAGGCCATGTTCTTCTGCACGCCGCGTTTTTCCATGCACAGCTGCATGACCGCGCCGATGAACTCCTGGGGCATCAGGATCGAGGCATGGATGATCGGCTCGCGGATCTCATCAATCTCGCCGACCGGCGGCAGCTGCTGCGGGTTGGAGATCGCCAGCTCTTCACCGGCATGGGTGGCCACCTGATAGACCACTGTGGGCGCAGTGGTGATCAGATCCAGACCGTACTCGCGCTCCAGGCGCTCCTGCACGATCTCCATGTGCAGCATGCCCAGAAAGCCGATACGAAACCCAAAACCCAGTGCCGCCGATGTCTCCGGCTCGTAGTTGAGCGACGAGTCGTTGAGACGCAGCTTGGCCAGCGCGTCACGAAAATCCTCGTAATCATCGGAGTTGATCGTGAACACGCCGGCAAAGACACGCGGCTGGACCTGTTTGAAACCCGGCACCCGCTCGGCGCAGGGCCGATAGGCATGGGTGAGCGTGTCGCCGACCGGCGCGCCGTCGATATCCTTGATACCGGCGATGACATAGCCGACTTCACCCACTTCCAGCGCATCGCGCGACTGTTTTTTCGGCGTGAAAATCCCGACATCGCCGACTTCATATTCGCGCTCGGTCGACATCACTTTCATGCGATCGCGCTTGGCCAGGCGGCCGTTACGAATACGCACCAACGACACCACGCCCAGATAGTTATCGAACCACGAGTCGATGATCAGGGCCTGGAGCGGGGCATCGGGATCACCGGTCGGTGCGGGCACGCGCCGGATGATCGCCTCGAGCACGTCGGTGATGCCCTGGCCCGATTTGGCCGACACCAGCAGGCGATCGGTGGCCTCCAGGCCAATCACATCCTCGATCTGCTGGGCCACGGCGTCCGGGTCCGCCTGGGGCAGATCGATCTTGTTGAGCACCGGCAGGACTTCGAGATTCTGCTCGATGGCCGTATAGGTATTGGCAACGCTCTGTGCCTCGACGCCCTGTGAGGCATCGACGACGAGCAGCGCGCCCTCACAGGCGAACAGCGAGCGCGAGACCTCGTAGGAGAAATCCACGTGGCCGGGCGTGTCGATGAAATTGAGCTTGTAGGTCTGGCCGTCGATCGCGGTGTAATCGAGTGTCACCGCCTGCGACTTGATGGTGATGCCACGCTCTCGCTCGAGATCCATTGAATCGAGCACCTGATCCGACATTTCTCGCTCGGTCAGGCCATGACACTCACGGATGAACCGATCGGCCAGCGTCGATTTGCCATGATCGATATGCGCGATGATCGAGAAATTACGGATATGTGACTGCATAGAGTCGGGCGACGCGTCCGGGGGATAGACAATCGCCCCGGACGTGCCGGGGCGATGCGATACAGGCGATGCAGTATACGCGCCTGGCCGGCTTTTTTTTAGCGCCTATCGCAGTCTTTCAGTTTCCGGCTCGCTCAGGGACAGCGCGATATAGCGCCGCACCCCGTCGCGCAACACCAGCAGGGCCACGCTGTCGTCGGCGTTGTGCAACGCCTTGAGCACTTCAGCCGGCCGGGCCACCGGGCGCGAGCCCACGCTCAGGATCACATCGCCCTGCTGCAGGCCGGCCGCGCTGGCCGGCCCGTCGGCCAGGCGCTGAATCCGTACGCCCTGTCGATCGATGCCGAGCGTTTGCTGTTCCTGCTTGTCGAGTGGCGCAAGCGTCAGACCGAAATTACCGCCGGCCTCGGACGGCGCCTGAGCCGCACCGGACGTGGCAAAGGTCGCCGGCAGGGCTTCGATCTTGAGCTGGATGTTTTTCTTATTGCCGTCGCGCAGCACGGTCAGCTCGGCGCGCTCGCCCGGCAGAACACGACCGACCAACGGCGGCAGATCAGCCGCCGAGTCGACGCCGTGGTTCTCGAAGGACAGGATGATGTCACCAACCTTCAGCGACGAGCCGGCCGCCGGACTGTCGGCCATGATCTGTGTCACCAGCGCACCCACCGGACGATTCAGATTGAACGACTGGGCCAGCTTGCGATCGACATCCTGAATCTGCACGCCGAGCCAGCCACGCACGACTTCGCCGTGGTCACGCAGCTGACGGGCCGCATTCATCGCGGCATCGATCGGGATCGCGAACGATACGCCCTGATAGCCGCCGGTGTCGGAATAGATCTGTGAATTGATGCCCACGACCTGGCCAGCAAGATTGAACAACGGCCCGCCCGAGTTGCCGGGGTTGATCGCCACATCGGTCTGTAAAAACGACACATAGCGATTATCGGCCAGGTTGCGATTCTTGGCCGATACGATGCCCGCCGTGACCGAGGTCTCGAAACCGAAAGGCGAGCCGATCGCCACGACCCAGGAGCCGACGTTCAGATCGTCGGGCTGGCCGACCTGAACGGTCGGCAGATCCTTGGCATCGACCTTGAGTACAGCAATATCGCTATCGGCATCGGAGCCGACGAGCTTGGCCACGAGCTGGCGACGATCATTGAGCTTGACCACGATCTGGCCCGCGCCGGCCGTCACATGTCGATTGGTCAGAATATAACCATCGGACGAGATGATGAAGCCCGAGCCCAAGGAGACATGATCTTCCGGGGCCGGCATCTGTGGCATGTTGCCGCCGGGCGGATGATCCTGAAAGAACCGCTTCAACCAATCGCCTAGCTCACCGGCATTCGGCCGGCCTTGGCTGCTGCCCGGTGACTGCCCGCCAGCCGCCGGCTTGGGTGGCATGGCACTGACGTTCACAACCGCCGGTGAAACCTGTTTCACCAACTCGGTAAAGTCGGGCAGGCCCTGCACGATAGGCTCGGCCGGCTCGTTGGATTTTGCCTGTACTTCGGCGTCGAACGGCTGCCCGCCGGGCTCGGCGCTGTCGCTGCCACAACCGGTCAGCCCCAGACAGACTGAGAGCGCGCCGATGGCGAGCGCACGGCCAACAATAGAAATATCCTGCATTGATTGCCCCGAGACGTCATTGGCTCATGACACGGCGGTGCCATGTATCCCTATGCCTTCATCTTGTCGTGCTCATGGCCACAGGACAAGCACGTATGCGGCTTGCTCAGCTACCCGGCGCCGCGGCCTCGCGTTTGGCCGAGGAGATCGCGTTCTTGGCACGTACCAGATTCTCGGCGATACGCTTGGCGGTCGCGGCCGGAACCTCACCCACCACCGTAATCTGTGAATTGCCCACGATATTGCCGTAGGCGTTGACCGCGCCCATCCGCGTCGCGCCGTTCAGCGGCGCCCGCAGACCGGCTGGCGCGATGAATGCCGACACGGTGGCCACACCGTCGGTGAACAACATCTGTCGTACCGAGGCATCCGGCGTGACCTGGCGCACGCCGTTTTCGGCAAGGCGAAACCCCGGCGGCAGATTACGAATATGCCAATCGTCATCGTCTTCGTCGCCGGCGCTATCGTCGGCCAGATGAACCGACTGATGACGCACTACTTTGAACCCGCGCACGTCGTAGCTTGATACGAATGCATCATCGGGCACGCTCTTGGGGAACGCGACGTCGGTGAACATCAGCTGTTCCAGCCGGTCACCGTCATAGCGTAACGACAGCTTGAGCGGCAGATCGGTCTGTTTGTCGACCCACATCCGATAGCCGTATCGGTAATCGTCGGTTGGTTTGATCGAAACGATACGACAGGTGCGCCCGGCAAACCGCGTCGTGCCCTCAACGGCCACGTTGTAATATGTCTTGAGCTGCTCCGGCGAGAAGTGCGCCACGCTGCCCAGCAGCGTCTTCGGTGCGTGCTCGGATATCAACACCAGTTGGCGTTCGGGCAGGATCGAGGTGACCTCGTCGCCCTTGCGGATCACCTCACGCGCCTCGCCGCTTTGCGACACCAGGCGCTCTTGCTCGGTGCCATCGTGCAGGCGGTGCACGACCCGCACCGTATCCACGTCGCCACTGCGCAAGTAGACGATCGTGCCGCGGTAGGTGACTTTGCGCACGGCCGCCGCCGCGTCGCTCAGCAATCGAATCGAGCTCGCCGTGGTGGACGGGCCATCCGTATCCGGGGCCGCCCACAGCGGCGGCGCGACTGCCACCGCGCATAACGAGACAGCGAACGCGACCAGCGTCCGGGTCACTGTGTTGCGCCCTGCCCGTACGTGGCGACACGCACATAAGCCGGCGTGGTGCTCGACATGCCATAGCCGCGCGCCATGCCGTTGTGATCCACGAGATACCCGTTGAGCTCTTCACGCACGGCCGGATCATTGACCGACCATCGATCAGAGGCGCTTGTCGATGCCTGGGCAGAAACATTGCGCACGCTGGCCGACGACGATGCATTCGCGGCTCGGACGGTGCCGAAATCCACGAGTTGATCGTTCCACTGTGCGCTGCCAAAGCCCGTGCGCGCGCCACGCGTGGCGGCGGCCGTGTCGGCGCTACTCGTGGCCACGTTTCTCGACGTGCGCGCCGAGCTGGGATTAGTGGTCGCCACGGTGCCGGCTGACGTGCTTCGACCGCTCTGCCCGAACGGGCTGGCCGATACGAAGACCACGCCGGCCACGGCTGCGGCCATGCCCATGCCAGCCATACCCTGCCAGGCGCGGCTTCCCAGTCGCCGGCGCGATCTTGTCGCCGTGGACGGTGCTGTGCTGGCCGACGTGACCATCGGCACGACCGTCTCTCGTTGATCCTCTGACTCGATGGCCTGCATGACACGGTTCGAAAAACCCAGATCCAAAGCGATCGGTTTCTCGGTTTCCGCGGCACGCAGCGTCGTTCGAATCCAGTTCTGACGGCTCCAGCTATCGCGCGCCGTTTCGTCGCGCAGCAACTGGGCCAGCACTGCCTCGATATCGTCACTGCTGGCTTCGCCATCCAGAAACGCAGACAACCGCTCGTTCATCACAACCTCACTTGTCCGACAGGGACAACAACTTCTCCTCGATCGCAGCCCGGGCCCGGAATATCCGGGACCGCACGGTGCCCACTGGGCAATCCATCGACTGCGCGATTTCTTCGTAGCTCATACCGTCGATCTCGCGCAGCATGATTGCCGTGCGCAGATCCTCCGGCAGCTCGCGAATTGAAGCGATCACCGCATCGCGAATCTCCTCGCTTTCGAGCAGCGCCTCGGGCGTGTCCTGCTCGGAAAACCGATCCATGTGGCCGAAGGCTTCGGCGTCGGCCACGTCGACATCCTGGCTTGCCGGGCGCCGTGCCCGAGCCACCAGATAATTCTTTGCAGTGTTGATCGAAATGCGATACAGCCAGGTGTAGAACGCGCTGTTGCCCTTGAAATTGGGCAATGCGCGATACGCCTTGATAAAGGCTTCCTGAGCCACATCGGGCGCATCGGCACTGCTGACATAACGCGCCACCAGCTTGATGACCTTGTGCTGGTACTTGCGTACCAGCAGCTCGAAAGCACGCGAATCGCCCGCCTGGGTGCGCGCCACGAGCTGTTCGTCGGATGCGTCTTCGCTCATTTAGCGACAACGCAACGCGCGACGAGGGCATGTCGGCTGGTAATAACGTGTCTCGACCTCGCTAATCGATTCCACCACGGCGGTGCTGTCGTGATAGACCACGGCCGAAGCGAAAAGTTCTATTTTTTTTAATCCGATATGCATTGCAGTCGCTGATTAGCCACGGGCCGGGCCGCGGGGTCGTTGGCAAGCGGCTATATTCTAGCGGCCTACCCGCGCCTCGTCACAGTCGCGCGTTCAGCGCGAACACAGCTTGCCGGCGCGTGCAGAGACCTCATCATTCAGCCAATCAGCGATATCAGCGAGCGCACACGGACTGTCACGTAACGGCAGATGCCCCCCACCTGCCACCGCCACGCCGTACAAGGCTGGGCTTTCGACGATAGCCGTCTCGATCAAATCGGGCGGCGTCACGATATCTTGTTTGCCATAGACCAGCCGCCCCGACACGGCATGAAAAGACGCCAGCACCGGCTTGTTCGCGACAGGCCAGTCCCGGCAAGCCTCGCTGCTGTCGGCCGGGCCGAGATAAGCCGTGATATCGAGTATCGGCGCCGATTTGGATCGCCCGGCCACCGTGCGCAAGCCGGCCAGGCTGCACCGCATGCTCCAATAGGCCGGTGCATGTGATGCGCTCGTCTTGCCAAGCGCGGCCACCGGCCTCAAAAGCGGCGCCAGCACCGCGGTATCGCCGAGCGCTTGGCGTAGCCGACCGGCAATCGCGGGTGCCGTATCCGGCGCATAACTGGCAAAGAGAAGCCCGGTGAGCAGCGTATCCGGGGCAACGCTCAGGCGCTGGCTCGGGTATGGGATCGTTGCCCACGCGGCTTCGATGGGGGCGCGGCCGAGAGTGGCGAGCCAGGCCGCCAGCGTCGTGCGTATCGAGGGTACGCCGAGGCGGCAGGCCAGCCGTGCGTTACAACGCGTGATCACGGCATCGACCGCACGCTGTGTCACGCGGGCGGAAAACGCGGCGCCGCCCTGCTCGTGCATCGCGGGCGATTCGAGTATCAGGCTTTCGATATCGCCGGGATACGCGGCGGCCAGCGCGCGCACCACGAACGCGCCGAAGGACTGGGCCCAGAACACCGCCGGGCCTTGACCAAGGGCCTCGACCAGCGCATGCAGATCACGAACCGCGGCCGATACCGACAGCGCTCGGGCCGTGGCCGCTCCGAGCCTGCGACGACATGGCGCCAGACGCTCGCCCTCGTTACAGGCAACCCGGGGCAGGCTCTGCCCGGTCGAGCGCGGGTCGAACAGCACGATATCGCGCGGCCAGCCTGCGTATTGCTGGAAACGCTGCCAGTCAGCCAGCCCTGCCGCGTCGAGTCCGGCCGGGGCACCCGGCCCGCCCGGCACGAATATGACCGGATGATCGCTGATACGATCCGGCCGGGCCTGAAGCCGTGCCACCGCCAGGCGCACCGGCTGGCCGGCGATGGCGTGTCCCGGCCGCAGCGTGGCACAGCGCAGCGTCGCGGCACTCACGGCCGGCTCGATTTCGGGACAGGCGCGCCACGTCAGCGCGGCGTCTGCCGCGGCCGGGCTGGCCGATCCCAGGGCCAGGAGCACGATCAGCCAAGCGATAGGTCGCTCGATCAAAGCGAATCGGCATCGGCCGCGACATGCTGCGGGGCCCGGATACGAGCGCGGACACGCAGGCGCCGATGTGTATCGGCCGCCACGGCATCGACCGGCACGACCAGAAAATACGGCAGGCGGCGCGTGTTATCGCGAATCGTCAGCTGCACCCAGGCCGGCCCCCAGCAGCGTGCGACGACACACTGGCCGTAGCCGATGTCGCCGTTCACGCGGATCCAGGCCACCCGGTTATCCAGCGTCCAGCGAAATCGTCGCCATGCCCGGGGGTGGCGGCCGGTCACACGCCGATGCTGATCAATCGCGTGCCACAGGCCGGGCAAGAGCGCGATCGTTATCCAGGGCAGTTTGACGGCACAGACGAGCAGCGCGGTGCCCGCCAATAAGTGACCGGCCAGATTGGCCCCGACCAGCACACGCGATGTCGAAAACGTGGCTTCGATCGATTGCAGGCCCTGCATCGCCGATGCTCAGGCCTCGTTCTGACGGATCTCGAATTCGCGCATTCGGGCGAGCAGTGCCGTCTGTGTCGGGTTATCAGCTTCCATGCGGCCCATCAGCAGGTACCACAGATCCGGGTCTTCTCGGTCCAGCAGGGCCAACAGCTCGGCGTGTTCTTCGTCGCTGAGGCCTTCGTATTCTGCGCTCACGAAGCGGGCCAGAAGCACATCGAGTTCTTTCATACCGCGCCGGCACAACCAGCGGACACGCTTCAATTCGCTCATGCTATATCTCTGTTAAACGCTAAAAGACCCCGCAACGAACAGGCCGCTACAGGGTCTTGCAAGAATCAACCGCGGGTTGATCAGCCGCGACGCTCGACCAACAGTTTCTTGGTCTCGGCGATCGCGCGTGCCGGATTCAGGCCCTTCGGGCAGGTGTTGGCACAGTTCATGATCGTGTGACACCGATAGAGCTTGAACGGATCTTCCAACTCGTCCAGACGCTCGCCGGTGGCTTCGTCGCGCGAGTCCACGATCCAGCGATAGGCCTGCAGCAGAACGGCTGGGCCCAGATAACGCTCCGGGTTCCACCAGTAGCTCGGGCACGCCGTGGAGCAACAAGCACACAGGATGCACTCGTAGTAGCCGTCGAGCTTGGCGCGGTCTTCCGGCGTCTGCAGACGCTCGCGGCTGGGCTTGGCGGTATCGGTCTTGATCCAGGGCTCGATGGATTCGAGCTGTGCATAGAAATGCGTCAGATCGGTGACGAGATCCTTGACGACCGGCATGTGCGGCAACGGATAGATCCGTACATCGCCGTCGATGTCTTCGGTGCGCATCGTGCAGGCCAGCGTGTTCTTGCCGTCGATGTTGAAGGCACACGAGCCACACACGCCTTCACGACAGGAACGACGAAACGTCAGCGTGGGATCCAGCTCGTTCTTGATCTTGATCATTGCATCGAGAACCATCGGCCCGGTGCGATCCAGATCGATCTCGTAGCTGTCGACGCGCGGGTTCTGCCCTGCCTCGGGCTCCCAGCGATAGACGCGGAAGGTTTTGACGCGCTTGGCATCCTTGGGCGCGGCGTAGTGCTTGCCCTTGGAGATGCGAGAGTTTTTCGGCAGTCGAAATTCAGCCATGGGTGGCCTCCATATCGGCGCTAGAGTCTCGGTGCGCCGTGGCACACCGAGCAGCGGCAAGCGTTGTTAGTAGACACGTTCCTTGGGCGGGATATGTTCCATCTCGTCGGTCATCGGCTGCAGATGCACCGGTCGATAGTCGATATCCACCTTGCCATCACCGCGATACCAGGTCAGCGTGTGCTTGATCCAGTTCTCATCGTCGCGCTCGGCGAAGTCCTCGTGCGCGTGCGCGCCCCGGCTCTCGGTTCGGTTGGCCGCCGCCGTCATGGTCACGATGGCACACTCCAGCAGGTTCTGTAGCTCCATCGTCTCGACCAGGTCGCTGTTCCAGGTCATCGAGCGATCGGTCACCTGCACGTCGGCGAATTTCGCAACCTCTTCCGTAATCACCTCGACACCCTTGTTGAGGCTGTCGGTATTGCGGAACACGGCGGCATAGCGCTGCATGGAGGCCTGGAGATCATCACGCAGCTTGGCCGTGGGCGTGCCGCCCTCGGCGAAACGCAGCTTGTCGAAGCGTGCCAGAGCGGCTTCTTCCGATTTCGTGGTGTCGGCATGCAGGCGCGAGCCGGGTTCCAGCAGTTCAGTGCAGCGTTTGGCGGCCGCACGGCCGAAGACCACGAGATCCAGCAATGCGTTCGAGCCCAGACGATTGGCGCCGTGAACCGATACACACGCGGTTTCGCCCACGGCCATCAGGCCCGGCACGATCGAGTCGGGATCGCCGTCCTTGAGCGTGACAACTTCGCCGAACGGATTGGTCGGGATACCGCCCATGCAGTAGTGCACGGTCGGCAGCACGGGGATCGGCTCTTTGGTGGCATCCACGCCCGAGAAGATCTTGGCGGTTTCGGTGATGCCGGGCAGGCGCTCGTGCAGCACTTCGGGGCCCAGATGCTCAAGATGGAGCATGATGTGGTCTTGCTTGTCGCCCACACCCCGGCCTTCGTTGATTTCGATGGTCATGGCGCGGCTGACCACGTCGCGCGATGCCAGATCCTTGGCGTTCGGCGCATAGCGCTCCATGAAGCGCTCGCCTTCGGAGTTGGTCAGATAACCGCCTTCGCCGCGCGCGCCCTCGGTGATCAGACAGCCCGCGCCGTAGATTCCGGTCGGGTGGAACTGCACGAACTCGGGATCCTGGATCGGCACGCCGGCACGCAGGGCCATGCCCATGCCGTCGCCGGTGCAGGTATGGGCCGAGGTGCAGGAGAAATAAGCACGCCCGTAACCGCCCGTGGCCAGAATGACCTGATGGGCACGGAATCGATGCAGCTGGCCGCCCTGGAGATCCCAGGCCAGCACGCCGCGGCACTCGCCGTCTTCGGTCATCAACAGATCGATGGCGAAATATTCGACGTAGAACTCGGCGCGTGCTTTCAGCGATTGCTGATACAGCGTATGCAGCAAGGCATGGCCGGTACGGTCGGCCGCGGCACAGGTACGCTCGGCCTGGCCCTTGCCATAATGCGTGGTCATGCCGCCGAAGGGCCGCTGATAGATCTTGCCGTCTTCAGTACGCGAAAACGGCACGCCGTCATGCTCGAGCTCAATGATCGAGGGAATGGCTTCCTTGGTCAGGTGCTCGATCGCGTCCTGATCACCCAGCCAGTCCGAGCCCTTGATGGTGTCGTAGGCATGAAAGCGCCAGTCGTCCTCACCCATGTTGCCCAGCGCCGAGGCGATACCGCCCTGGGCGGCGACCGTGTGGCTGCGCGTGGGGAACACCTTGGTGATACAGGCTGTTTTCAGGCCGGCATCGGCCAGACCGCGCGTGGCGCGCAGGCCGGCGCCGCCGGCACCGATAACGACAACATCATGCAGATGATCGATGATTTCGTAGCTTTCGTTCATTACGCAGCTCCGACAAGAATCATGAGAATCGATACGACGGCCGAAACCGCCAGAAGAATATTGAGCAGCTGCAGACCGATCATCGAGGCCATCTTGATGCCCTCGGCATGCACGTAGTCTTCGAGAATGGTCTGCAGACCGAGCTGCGCGTGGTAAAAGATCGCTGCCATGTAGATCGCCAGCAGCGAGGCCTGAATCGGCGAAGACAGCCACGCCGTCACGCTTTCGTAACTGGCGCCGAACTGAGATGCCAGACAGGCCACGAACCAGAGCGTGAGCGGCGCCAGCGCGATCGCGCTGACACGCTGTGCCCAGAAATGGCCGGTGCCGGTCTTGGCACTGCCCAGACCGCGGGCGCCGGCGAGAGAAGAGCGAATACTGCTCATAGGATCAGACTCCGAAAAGAAACGCGGGCCGTGATCAGGCGATGAACGCCCAGATCCAGACAAAAATCGTGAGGGCCGCAGCCACGCCGTAGGCAGACAGCGCTGTCAGACGGGCGGTTTCCGGATCGAGGCCGACGCCCACGTCCCAGACCAAGTGACGAATGCCGTTGCACAGATGATAGAACAGCGCGAACGACCACAGGAACATCACCAGCTGACCGAACCACGACGCTGCAATGCCGTTGACGGCAGCAAACGCCTCGGGACCGTTGGCCGCACCGATCAACCAGACCGCCAGAAATACCGCGCCAATGGCGTTCACGATCCCCGACGCGCGGTGCGAGATCGAGCTCAGCATCGTTGGCGTCCATCGATAGATCTGTAGATGCGGCGACAACGGTCGGTTGGACTGGTTCCTCATGGAATTCCCCGGCTATGAAAAATTAGGACCCGAAAGAGCTGATTCAGAAATCGATGCAGCGACCATTCTTTTCCCAGTCGCCGTAGCGCACGGGATCCGGCCCTTTACGGCCACCGTATTCCTTGGGTCGCTTGTCCGGATCAAACCGCTCGGCCGGCGTTTCGGGCGCCTGTGTGGGGCTACCGGTATCTTCGCTCGGGGTCGCGGTATTGGCGTCGCCGGGCTGTTCGGCTTGATCAGCCGCGGGCTCGGCGTCGTGATGCGCATCGTTTGGCATGGGCGTACTTTAAACCTCGCGCTCTGTGAGAGGCAATAACAACCGGCACGTGCGGTGATGCACGTGCCGTTTACTTACGTCATACAATACGACGATACCCGGCAACGGATGCATGTATGACCTCGCAAACAGACACCCGGCTGAGTGCGCTCGGCGTTGTTAGAATCGACGGCAGCGACGCAGAGCGGTTTCTGCGCAACCAACTCACCAACGATGTCTTTCGGCTCGGCCCGGATCGGCATTTCCTGGCGGCATGGTGTGATGCCAAGGGCCGCACGCAGATGATCGTGCAAGTCGTCGCCACCCCCGAATGCTGGTATCTGCTCTTGCCCCGCGAGATTCTCGACGGCGTGGTCAAGCGCTTGAAGATGTATGTCCTGCGTGACGATGTTCGGGTGACCGAGGAAAGCGATGCCCTGGCCCTGATCGGCCATATCGATGCCCCAACAGCTCCCGACGTCAACACGACGACAACCGAGGGCGACAGCCTGCATATCGGCCTGGCCAGCACGGTCGACGGCCGCCGCCGGTCAATCACGATTGTTGACAGCACGGCCGCGGATACCGATTTGGCAAGTGATACGACAAGCTGGGATCTGGCCACGATCGATGCCGGCGTGCCCCAGATCGCTGCTGCCACACAGGGCGCATTCGTGCCTCAGATGCTCAATCTGCACTGGCTCATGGCCATTGATTTCGACAAGGGCTGTTATCCGGGCCAAGAAGTCGTGGCTCGGCTGCATTATCGCGGCCGCCTGACCCGGCGCGTCTTCCGCCTCGGCTGCATCGGCGCGCCCCCGGCGCCCGGCAGTGACATTTTCGATACCGACGGTACGCGCTGTGGAACCGTACTCCAGGCAGCACGGGCCGGTGACGACACGAGCCGGCTGCTCGCCGTGGTCGCCGTCGATCGCGCCGAGCGTGTGGTCAAGCTGGACGACGATCGCGAGCTGTCGTTTCTCGATCTGGCCTACGCCACGCCGGCGTAAACGCCAAACGACCGGCGCGGCCATGACTCAGTTGCTTCGTGGGCGCAGCTGGGGAAACAACAGCACGTCCCGAATTGCCTGCGCGCCGGTCAACATCATGAGCAGACGGTCGATGCCGATACCGGCCCCGGCTGTCGGCGGCATGCCGTATTCGAGCGCATGCACATAGTCGGCGTCGTAGTACATGGCTTCATCGTCGCCGGCCTCCTTGGCACTGGCCTGTGCCTGAAAGCGCTCGGCCTGGTCCTCGGCGTCGTTGAGCTCAGAGAATCCGTTGGCGACTTCGCGGCCGGCGATGAACAACTCAAAGCGCTCGGTAACCTCAGGGTTGTCGTCGCGACGACGTGCCAGTGGCGAGACCTCGGCCGGGTAATCGGTGACGAACGTCGGGCGCAAAAGTTTGTCTTCGACGGTGGCCTCGAACAGCTCGGTCAGCCAGCGTCCTCGGCCCCAGCTCGTCTCGCCACGTACCCCGGCCGCCTCGGCCAGCAGCCGGATCGATTCGGCTGAGGCAAGCCCGTCAGGCGTGGCGTTATCGTTATAGGCCACCACGGCATCTTCCATCGTCAGACGATCGAACGCCTGATCCAGATCGACGGCATGCTCGTTACACGCGTCGGCATGATGTGAACGCACTTGGCGCGAGAGCTGACGCAGCAGGCCTTCGATCTCATCCATCAGGTCGTTGTGGTCGGCATAGGCCTGATAGAACTCGAGCATCGTGAATTCGGGGTTGTGTCGTGTGGACAGGCCCTCGTTACGAAAATTGCGGTTCAGCTCGAACACCCGCTCCAGCCCGCCGACGACCAGACGCTTGAGATACAACTCGGGCGCGACGCGCAGATAGAAATCGTGATCGAGGGCGTTGTAATGCGTGACGAAGGGGCGCGCGCTCGCGCCGCCGGGAATCGCCTGCAGCATCGGGGTTTCCACCTCGATGAAGCCACGCTCCTCGAAAAACCCGCGTACACCGCGCAGCATCGCACTGCGGGCCATGAACACCGCACGCGAGGCCGGGTTCATGATCAAGTCGACATAGCGTTGGCGATATCGCGCCTCGGTATCGGACAGCCCGTGCCATTTCTCCGGCAGCGGCCGCAACGATTTTGTCAGCAGCTCGATCGATTCTGCCTTGACCGAAAGCTCGCCTTTCTGGGTGCGCCCCAGATACCCGCGCACACCGACAATATCGCCGATATCCAGTTGTTTGAAGGTCTTGTAGGCCGCCTCGCCCAGCATGTCGCGCTGAACGAACAGCTGAATCCGGCCGCTGGCATCCTGCAGCGTGGCAAAACTGAGCTTGCCCATGACACGTTTGGCCAGCAGCCGGCCGGCTACGGTGACGTCATACCGCGTGGCCTCCAGTGCTTCGGCATCGTCGGCCTCATGCTGCTGCTGAAGATCGCCGGCTGCGGCATCGGGGCGGAAATCGTTGGGAAACGCGCGCCCTTGTTCACGCCAGCTCGCGAGCTTTTCCTTACGCTGGGCAACAAGGCGATTCGTGTTGTCTGGGGTTTGACTCTCGTCTGTCATGTTCAAAGGCCTTGTTTGAGACTCGCCTCGATGAATTGATCCAGCGCGCCGTCGAGCACGCTCTGCGTGTTGCCGACCTCGACGCCCGTGCGCAGGTCCTTGATACGCGACTGATCCAGAACATAAGAACGGATCTGGCTGCCCCACCCGATATCGGACTTGTCGGCCTCGGTGGCTTCGGCTTCTTCGCGGCGCTTGGCCATCTCGCGCTCGTACAGCTTGGACTGCAGCTGCTTCATCGCCGTGGCGCGGTTCTTGTGCTGTGAGCGATCGTTCTGGCACTGGACGACAATGCCGGTGGGCTCGTGGGTGATACGCACGGCCGATTCGGTTCGGTTGACGTGCTGACCACCGGCCCCACTGGCGCGATAGACATCGACACGCAGATCCGACGGATCGATCTCGATCTCGATGTTGTCATCGATCTCGGGGGCGACGAACAGCGCGGCGAACGATGTGTGCCGACGGGCACCGGAATCGAACGGCGATTTGCGCACCAGACGATGCACCCCGGTTTCGGTGCGCAGCCAACCGTAGGCATAGCTGCCGGTCACCGCGATCGTGGCGCTCTTGATGCCAGCGACATCGCCTGCCGACAGTTCAGTGACCTCGGTGGCAAACCCTTTGTGCTCGCACCAACGCAGATACATGCGCAGCAGCATCTCGGCCCAGTCCTGGGCTTCTGTACCGCCGGAGCCGGCCTGAATATCCACGAAAGCGTTATTGGCATCGGCTTCACCGGAGAACATCCGCTGAAACTCGAGCGCTTTCAGATGAGACTCGACGCCGCTCAATTCACCGTCGATTTCATCGACCACGCTGGCATCGTCTTCATCGGCTGCCATGGCCAGCAATTCTTCGCTATCATCCAGCGTGGTTGCTGATGCATCGATCGGGCGCACGATTTCTTCAAGACGCGCTTTCTCCTGGCCGAAGCGCTGTGCCTTGTCGGGATCCTCGACCCAAATCTCGCCGACGGCGAGTTCAGCGTCGATTTCACTCAGCCGATCCTTCTTTTCAGCGTAGTCAAAGATACCCCCGTAAATCACCTAAACGCTCTCGAAGCGCGGTCATTCGGTTTCGAACGGCATTTATGTCCATATTAGAAGCTGTACGGAGGCTGAATTTGGGGCGGATGATTGCAGGTTAATTTTTTTTTCACAACCGGCCAATTCCGTTGCCAAACTGACCGGAAAGTCGCATACTCTGCCTGCACGTCACCGGTTTGGGAACTTCTGTTTACCACCTGGTGAATGGGACCGCACAACAAACCTAAACCCGTTCAAGGGAGTTCGAGTTATGCAATTCAAGCAACCGCTTTATACATGCGTTGCCGGCGCGCTGGGGCTCGCCGTCTCTGCTGGCGCAATGGCGCAAGACAATGTCCCGCAGGACAAGCGATTCTACGTCGCACCGATGGTGTCCTACGGCTTTTTCGATAGCGACACGATCGGCGGCGGCAACGACAACTTCGGTAGTCTGAATGTCGACAACGACGATTCCGTGGGCGCATCGCTGGCCATCGGTAAGCCGATCACCAGCTGGTTGAACCTGGAGCTGTTCGGCTTCTACTTCAACCCGGATCAGGATCTCAACGGCCAGGGCGCAGGCGACGCTGATCTCTACGGCTTCGGTCTGGACGCGCTGTTCTTCCCGGCCCGTGACACGTTCCCGGTCTACGGTATCTTGGGCGCCGCCTGGGGTAAGAAAGACGTTGGCTTCTCCTCGATCAACGGCACGAACGTTGGTGACGACGCGGACGCCGACTTCTTGGACGCCGGTGTCGGTTACATGTACACCCTGAACGACTACGGTCTGAAGGTGCGTGCCGAGTATCGTTATCGTTACACCACCGTCGACTCTGCCGACGTGCTGGGTAGCGGTTACGAAGACGCCCGTTACGACGACCACATCGTGTCGGTCGGCCTGCAGGTCCCGATCGGTGCCCCGCCGCAGGCCCCGGCCCCGGCCCCGGCCCCGCAGCCGGTTGGCCCGCAGGATAGCGACGGCGACGGCGTCATCGATGCCAACGACCAGTGCCCGGGTACCCCGCGTGGCACGGAAGTCGACGCACGTGGCTGCCCGATCGAGAAGAAGGCCCCGATCGTCCTCAAGGGCGTCACCTTCGAATTCGATTCGTCCAAGCTGACCGCCCAGGCCACCAACCGTCTCGACAACGTTGTCGACGCGCTGGAAGCCAGCCCGGACGTCAACTTCCGCGTCGATGGCTACACCGACAGCATCGGTACGGATCGTTACAACCTGGATCTGTCCCAGCGTCGTGTGGACTCCGTGCGTAGCTACCTGATGAACCATGGCATCACCAGCAGCCGTATCACCGGCACGCAGGGTCATGGCGAGTCCAACCCGGTGGCCACGAACGAGACGGCCGCGGGTCGCGCCCAGAACCGTCGCGTTGAACTGAACGTGAGCAACCAGGGTGGCGGCATGTAAACCGCTTTGACGACCTAGTCGTCAACGGTTGAACCGCAAGGCCCGGCTTCTTCGGAAGCCGGGCTTTTTTTTGCCTGTCGTTCGTGAATACGATGAGCGCATGATCGTGACGGCCGTGGGCGGCAATATACGATAAGCCGGTTATCGCAGGCCGACGGCCTGTATCGGCTTTCATATCTCTAGCAGGAGTTTTCAATGGCCTTACCCGACGATGTGAAAGCGCTCGTCGAGGCGACTATGGCGCGCGTCGGCGATGATGGCCGCGTGCTGATCGTTCGACCCGAAGGCCACGCCGAACTCTCGATGCCAGGTCAGGCAGACATCGATACGCTAGAACTCACGGATCGCTTCGATCGTGCGACCAATCTGGTTTTCCAGCGTCGTTATCGTCTGGCCGTGGTCATTGATGCACCCGGTATCATTGGCGGTGTGGCCACGCGGCAGATGCTGGCCTATCTGCGCAATGTCGGCGCGCACGGCGTGCTCGCCGTTTTTCCACGATCACCGACAGCGACTCGCGAGCCGGATACCGAGTGGTCCGTATCGGATTTTCTCGGCCTGGGTTTCAGGCGCGCCGAGCAGGCCAAGACCCTGGCCAGCAATTATTGGGTGTATCGCTACAACATCTACGATTACAAGATCACGCCGGACTGGCTCAATTCCCGTTATTGGGCCAATCCGGAACAGTGGGATCGGGAGCGCTGGTAGGCATTCCGCCGACCGGATTTCGATTGATCGTCGGGTAAGTGGGAATACGGCTCACGTCCCAGTGTGCTGCAGCCTGCGCGACCATGGCAGAAACGCCGCCCGGTCCAGTATCGGATACTTCAGACTGTCCCAACAGCCCGAGACAGGCTTTAACGAGCGCGCGAGGATCTTGTCCGGTCAACGACAAAGCGCCTGACCGCTTGCCCAGCTTTTCGTTGTGGTCATCCACGACCACCGGGGTGTGTAGATAGGCCGTCATCGGCAGCTCCAGACAAGTCTGTAGATAGCGCTGGCGCGGCGAAGAAGACAGCAGGTCGGCTCCGCGCACGACTTCTGTCACGCCTTGCGCGGCATCGTCCACGACCGTGGCCAACTGATACGCCGTGATCCCATCGGCCCGGCGAATGACGAAATCCCCCACCTCGCCGGCCAAATGTTGGGCTACACGCCCCTGAATTCGATCATCCACAGCGATGGTCTCTTCGGGAACTCGCAGACGGATGGAACGAGCTGACCGTCCGCGTGGCAGGCCATGACGACAGGTACCGGGATAAATCGGGCCTTCCGGGCCGATCCGCCCCGCCTGCGCTTCTCGTCGTGTACAGCCACAGGGAAATGCATGACCGCGTGCAACCAACGCATCGATCGCGTCACGATAAGCGGCTGACCGCTCGGACTGATACATGATCGGCCCGTCCGGCACGAGCCCGAAAGCCATCAATTGATCGAGAATACGACGATCCGCGCCGGCGACGACCCGCGGCGTGTCCAGATCGTCGATTCGTAACAGCCAGCGCCCGTCGACGGCTTTGGCGTTGCAGTAACTGGCCAACGCCGCCACAAGAGACCCGAAATGCAGATCGCCTGTCGGCGATGGCGCGAAACGCCCAACGACCGCCGCGCCCGGTGTCTTCATCACAACGACGGTAGCTCTCCGGCCAGCGCGCGGCGCCGGGCTTGAACCATGTCGCGGACATCGGCGGGCACATCCAGCGCCAGCAGACGATCCCATAAAGCCAGCGCCTGCGTATCGTCACCGGCTTGGGCCGCACGCAGCCCGCAAAACCAAAGCGCTGCAATATTGTCCGAGTCCTGCGCCAGTGCCCGCTCGAACAGAGATCCGGCTCGGCCATTTATCGGCGCACCGGCTTTCAGGCGTGCCCGGGCCTCGGCGACCAGAAGATCGGGTACCGGCACCGTCGCCCGTGCATTGATATAAGCCAGCTGATCGGCTGCCTTGGAAAACGCCCCGCGTGATTCATAAACTCTTATCAGCATGAGACGTGCGCCGCGGTCATTCGGATGCGCCTCGACTTGCTGGGCCAGCTCGGCGACCAGTGCATCGATGTTCGGCCTGTCTGATCGCGCGATCGCGTCGTAATTGCCCAGCCAGTAATAGCCCAGGGTGCCTGATGCTGTTACAAGCACCAGCGCCAGTGCGCTGGCAAGCCACGGGCGCTGTGTTTTTAGCGACAGGTTGCCCACTGTCGATGTCGTGTCTACGTCGGCGACGAGTCGTGTCCCGAGTGCTTCTTTTTCGCGCCCGGCGTTCGAGGCGTCGAGTCGTCCGGCCGCGACGTCGGCATCGATTTCCCGAACGCGTTGACGATACGCATCGATATTGGTTTCGCGACGTCTTAAACCGCCCTGTTCGCCCCCAGCCCCCCGCCACAGCGGCACGACCGCCAGCCCGGCACACAGCGTGATCATGGCGACAGCGATGACAACGAAGCCGATCACCGGCCGCGCTCCTGCTCGCGCGCTCGATCCTCGGCGAGAATTCGCGCGAGCTTGTCCGTGTCAGCGCCTGTATCAGTTGATGACGTGGCTGGTGCGGCCGATATCGGTCGTCGGCGCATCGTCATCACCACGATTAATAATCCGATGGCCAAGAGCATAAACGGCCCGCCCCACAGCAACACGGTGGATGTCTGAATCGGCGGATCATAAAGAATCCAGTCGCCGTAGCGCACCACCAGATAATGCTTGATCTCGGCGTTCGTCTGCCCGGCCTGAATCCGGCGTCGCACGACGTCTCGCAGGTCGGCCGCCAGTGGGGCATCGGACTCGGCGATGCTGCGATTCTGGCAGACCACGCAACGCAGCTCGGCGATCAGGCTGTGGTAGCGCGTTTGCGTGGCCTGATCGACTGTATCCATATCGCCGGCCGTTGCCACGTGCGTGCTGCCGAATGCCAGCACGAGTGCAATGAGCAGAAAACGTACGGCGTTCACGAGGCCGCCTGGCCGCGCAGGCGACGAATCAACGGCATCAAGCGCTCGCGTCTGATCTCGGCGGTGACCGGGCCCACGATCTTGTCCTGAATCTGCCCGTCGGGGCCCACGACGAAGGTCTCGGGCACGCCGGAAATTCCCCAGTCGATTCCGGTCGTACCGTCCCCATCGAAGGCGATCAAGGCATAGGGATTACCAAACCGACGCAGCCAATTGGTCGCCTCGTCGCGCCTGTCCTTGTAGTCGATGCCGATCACCGGCACGCCGGTTTGCTGGGCCAGATGGGCAAGCTCGCTCACCTCACTACGACAAGCCACACACCAGCTGGCCCACACGTTGACCAGACCGACGCGCCCATCGAGCGCGGATAGGCGTACCTGACGCTCAGGTTCAACCAGGCTCGGCAGGTCAATCGCCGGTGCCGGGTGGCCCTGAAATGCAGATGGCAGCGTATGTGGGTCGCGCGTCAGTCCGTAGCCCAGCAGCCCGATCAGGGCAACAAGCACGACAATCGGCACGACGACACGCAGACGCACTATGCGCGTGCCTTATCGCGCGCGGGTTGCGGCCCGAGCGATGCCACGGCCGGGCTGGCGCGCTTGCCTCGGCGCCGCCAATAACGCTTGTCAGACAAGGCCAGCAACCCGCCGAGAGCGGCGAAAAATCCGCCGGCCCAGATCCAGCGCACGAACGGCCGGTTGTAGATTCGTACCGACCAGGCGCTGCCGTCCAGCCGCTCGCCGAGCGAGACATACAGATCGCCGAATAGCCCGGCATCGATCCCGGACTCTGTCATCTGCTGGCCGCTTTGATCATAGCGTCGCTTGGCCGGATGAATCGTGGCGATCCGTCGATCAGCATCGTAGATATCGAAGGTCGCCCGGCGCGCCTGATAGTTGGGCCCGGGCACAGCGTCGACGCCGCGAAAGACAAACACATGCCCGGCATATTGCACTGTCTCGTCGGGGGCCATGCGCGCATCGCGTTCTCCGCCGTAACCGCTGACCAGGCTCACCCCAATCACGAATATGCCCACGCCGATATGGGCCAGCGCCATGCCGATGATCTGGCGCGATAGCATCCAACGCGAACCACGGGTGCGGCGCCAGAGTTCTTCCAGCGCGGTAACGATCGCCCAGAGGCCAAGTACACAGCCGGCGACGGCCCCGAGGGCATGCACACCGACAGTCAGTCCGAGCAGCCCGACGCCAGCCACGATCGCAATGATCGCCGGCCCCCACAAACGAGAGATGAGTACCTCGGCACGCGTGCGCTTCCAGGCCATGGCGGCACCCACGCCGATCAAAACGACTAGTGGCAAGGTCAGCGGCACGAACACCTTGTTGAAATAAGGCGGCCCAACCGATAACCGGCCGAGCCCCAGCCCATCCGCAAGAATCGGATAGAGCGTGCCGATCAATACCGCGGCGGCGGCCACGACGAGAAACAGATTGTTCAGCAGCAACAAGCCTTCTCGCGATAACGGCGAGACCGGCTCGGCACCGGCCGTGAACTTTGGCGCGCGCACGGCATACAGCAGCAACGAGCCGCCCACCACAACAGCGAAAAAAGCCAGGATATAGATCCCGCGGCTCGGGTCGGTGGCAAACGCATGCACTGAAACCAGCACGCCCGAGCGCACTAGAAACGTACCCAGAAGCGACAGCGCGAAGGCCGTGATCGCCAGCAGCACCGTCCACGACTGAAAAATACCGCGTTTCTCGGTCACCGCCAGCGAATGGATCAGGGCAGTGCCGACAAGCCAGGGCATGAACGAGGCGTTTTCAACCGGATCCCAGAACCACCAGCCACCCCAGCCCAGCTCGTGGTAGGCCCACCAGCTGCCAAGCGTGATGCCCAGCGTAAGAAACACCCAGGCAGCCAGCGTCCAGGGCCGGGCCCAACGTGTCCAGGCCGTATCCACCCGGCCATGAATCAACGCAGTAATTGCAAAAGCAAAGGCGACACAGAAGCCGACATAGCCCATATAGAGCATCGGCGGATGAAAAACCAGGCCTGGATCCTGCAACAGCGGATTGAGATCACGGCCCTGGCCGGGGGCGGGAAACTGACGCGCAAACGGGTTGGAGGTCGCCAGCGTGAACAACAAGAACCCCGCGCTCACCAGCCCCATGACGGCCAGCACGCTCGCAGCCACATCGCGCGGCAATGTACGGCTGGCACACACCACCGCGACCGACCAGAGCGCCAGTTCCACCATCCACAGCAGCAACGAGCCCTCATGGGCGCCCCATACCGCACCGAGCCGATAGAACCAGGGCAGGTTCGTGTTCGAGTTGTCAGCGACATACGTCACCGAAAAATCGTTGACATAGAACGACCACGCCAACGCGGCAAATGCGAGAGCAAGCATGAAACACTGCCCGAGCGCTGCGGGCCCGGCGACCTGTCGATAAGCCGGGCGGTTGGCGGCAATGCCGTAGATCGGCCACAGCGATTGGATCAGCGCCATCGCCAGCGCCAAGATCAGCGCCAGACGTCCCAGCTCGGGGATCATCGAGATGCCTGCATGTTCGCCGGCATGCAGGCATCGGACGTGCCGGCGTTCAAGGCCCGTGCCGTATCCGGCGACATATAGGTCGAATCGTGCTTGGCAAGGATCCGATCGGCCACGAACGCGCCGCGCCCATCGAGTTTGCCGTAGGCGATCACGCCCTGGCCTTCCCGAAACAGATCCGGCAGCGTACCGCGATAGCGCACGGGCACGGTGGCGTGGCAGTCAGAGATCGCGAAATGCACGGACAAGCCGTTGCCCGGTCGTTCGACCGAGCCGGTTGCAACCAGCCCGCCGACGCGAAAGCGTGTATTGATCGGCACGTTGCCGGCCGCGATCGCACTGGGCTCGTGGAAATAGAGCATGTCCTGCTTGAACGCCGTGAGCATCAAGGCACAGGCCCCGCTCAGGCCCACCAAAAGACACGTCACGAGTAACAGGCGACGCCGACGGGTTCTAGTCATCAATGAATGCCCCACGTCGTATACGCCGCTTCAGCCCGCGGTGATACCAGACCGGCAGCACGACGTTGAGTGTGATCACTGCAGCCGCAATACCGTAGGCGCTCCAGACATAGCTGGCATAACCGCCCATGGCCCAGAACGAAGCCCAATCAGCCATGTGCGATTCTTTTCATCACCCATCGGCTACGCCGCTCGCGCCAGAGCAGTTGCACGCGCATCCCCCAAAGCGTGAGCCAGCCGAATAGACAAGTGAAACCCAACGCCCCGGCCAGCAGAGGCCAGAGCATATCGGCATCCATATTCGAGCCACCGGTCAAACCGAGCGTCGCGCCCTGGTGCAGTGTGGTCCACCAGACAACCGAATAATGAATGATCGGCACATTGATGACCCCGACGATCGAAAGCAGCGCGCAGGCACGCCCCGCAGCGCGCGGCGAAGCGATCGACCGATGCAGCGCGATGACCCCGAGATACAGAAACAGCAGGATAAGTTCGGATGTCAGACGCGCATCCCATACCCAATAAGTGCCCCAGGTCGGCTCGCCCCAGATCGCGCCCGTCACCAATGCCAGAAAAGTGAACGATGCCCCCACGGGCGCGGCGGCCGCGATGAATATCTCGGCCAGCTTAAGCCGCCATACCAGGGCAACGACGCCAGCCACAGCCATCGCGGTATAGCCGAAAAGCGACAGCCAGGCACTGGGCACATGGATATAGAGAATACGAAACACATCCCCCTGCTGATAATCCGGCGGCACGTATACCAGCCCGGCAATCACGGCATAAGCAATACAGATGACAGCAGGCACGGCCAGCCAGATCGCCCAGCGTGCGCTGGCATCGTAGAAATACGGCGACGAGCCGAGACGGTGGAACCGCTGTTTGACGCCCTTGTCCATCGTTAACGAAACCACCGTCTTTTCATCATGGCCCAGCCGTACGTGCATGTGGATATCACAACCGGATAACGCCAATCACGCGTGCCCGATCGCGTCGCCAGGCCACATGATTCGGAGCGCAACCTGCCCACTCGGGCTGGCTTATGGATGGATCGGCTGCATGGCGTTGACCCCACAAGCATTGAACAAATCATGCATCGAAGCCGATACGCAAGGCCGCGGCGATCGCCCAGGGGCCAAGCGTGATCGCCAGCACACAAAGCGCTGCCATGACGTACACCGCTCCCGCATAGGGCAACCCGACGATCGCGCCGCGGATCACGCCGGAGCCGAAGATCAGCACCGGCACGTACAACGGAAACACCAGCAGACCGAGCAGGAGCCCGGCCCGCGGCAACCTCAGCGTCAATGCTGCAGCGATTGCGCCGATAAAGACAAGCGTTGGCGTGCCCAATCCCAGCGTGAGCATCATCACGGGCAACACATCAAGCGGCACCCCCAGCATCAACATGAGTACCGGGCCAGCCACAACAAATAGCGCACCGCTGGCCAGCCAGTGGGCGATCATCTTGGCCAGCGCGATCACGGCCAATGGTTCACTCGACAATAGATATTGCGCGAGCGTGCCGTCCTCGTGATCGGTTTGAAACAACCCGTTCAACGACAGGAGTACAGAAAGCAGCACGCCCATCCAGAGTACGGCAGGCGCGACCGCGAGTAGAACCGCCTGATCGGTATTGGTGCCCAGCGGAAAGAGCGCCACGACCAGCACGAAGAACAACAGCTGATGCACTAGCACGCCCCGCTGGCGCCCCGCGATCGCCAGATCACGTCTGAAAACGGCCCAGAACACACGCCCCATCAGTCGAGCGCCACGCACCGGGTATCGCAAAGTGCCATACCCTCGTGGGTCGTGTAGATAATCACCGCACCGGCACCCGCGAGCTGCGCGATTCGCTCTGCCGTATGTGTACGGGCGCTCTTATCGAGCGCGGCCACCGGCTCATCCAGCAGCCAGACTTTCGGAGCGGCGAGCCACAGCCTGGCCAGCGTGACGCGACGTTTCTGGCCCGCTGACAAGGTGTGCGTCGGTTGATGTGCCAGTCGATCCAGTCCAAGCCTCTCCAGCGTGTCCACGATCTTGGCTTCATCGACCCGGCCCGCCTGGCGCGACAGGCGTAATAAAAGCGCCAAGTTCTCGACCGGACTCAGCACCTGCGACAACGCGTTTTCGTGCGCGATCAGCGCAAGTGGTGGCGCGGGCTCGTTCTCGTCCACGCGCCAGTTGATCGTGCCGGACAGGGGCGATAACAAGCCTGCCAGCGTTCGCAGCAACGTGGATTTCCCCGCGCCGTTGTCACCCACGATGCGCACGATATCACCGTCATCGGCAACGAAATCGACCGGAGGAAAGAGCGCCCGCTCATCCCGCCCGCAACGAAGTCCGGAAACAGCCAACCGATACGTCATGGACGGCTCGCTTTCGAGTCAGACAGCAACCGGACTCCCGACTTGCTGATGATTCTGCATGGCGACGTCAGCAACGCTTGCCTGCATCATATCCAGCGATGCCGAGGCTTCAAGGCTTAGCCATGTCCAAGGCCGCCATTGCCAAAGGGCGATGTGCACGACAATCGCGAAGATCACGAAAACAAGAAAACTGATCACGAATATTCGTCGAGCGGAATGCGCTTCAGCCTCGCTGAGGCTGGAAAGCGAGCGCTTTTTTTTTGTATCCATCGCGATCTCCGTCACCAAGAACCGCAGCCTTCACCGCCTGATGTGGCACAAGCACGCTATCCATAAGCGACTAAGAAACCGTGTATCTCCGCCCAGAATCGCCGGCGCGTCAGACTACTCGGTTGTCAGCATCCGCGGCCTTGTGCCGCCACTTCGTATCGAAGGCCGGTAACCCGGTTGGATGGCCTCATAATGCCTCATGAGCCGCCACAATCGCCGGCCAAACCGCTCGATGCTGACAAGCGGCGCCGGAAAATCAGCATGGGCCAGGCCCGGGTCAGGCATGGAGCCCACGGCGATCGATGCACAGCACTTCATGCCGATCATGTCACCACTTCAGACATGCTCTCTATGACAAAACCTGCTCGGCGTGACGTCATACGCACGGGAGTCGCCGAGACGGGCAGTATTGGGAACATAGTCCCGATGGATCATGAAAGCATCGACGGCATGGGGCTGTACTAGGGCGCTGTTAAAGCGCAGAGCCCGGTCGATATCGGCCAGCCTACGAATTGGGCTGCATTTTTATTATGCAGGCCTTGCTAGACCGTGGAGGATATTGGTCGGGGTTACAGGATTTGAACCTGTGACCTTCTGCACCCCATGCCGAGGGTTATTTGGCAGTTAAATATCTGAATATACTGCAATATTAGCATATTAAAGGGCGTATATATCGCTTCATTCAAGGCCAATATATTCAACGACTTAGGATTAGGTTTTGCGCCGCTCGAACGAGCGGTTGCGTGCGATCGCGCACTGAGTTTCGTACAGTGAAGTCGCCGTATCTAGCAGCATAAAGTCGCTATGAATATCCGAGACGCCCTGGCCGCGGGCACTATCGCTCTGACACTTTCGGGATGCGCTACGTGGGTGAACCCGCAGTACCAGACCGACGCTAACGCCGCCCGGCATTTCAAAATCGACAAGGGGCGGTGCAAGATGGCCGCGGCCGGGTCACGGCCGTTTCCGATTCAATCCACCCCTCCCTCGTCGCAGACAACCACGTATCAGGGCCAGACCTACGACTGGACGGGCAACAACACCGGCAGCTACTCAGGCACGTCTCGCACTGCGAATAGCAATGCATTCGGTAATGGGGTGGCCAGCGGGTTCAACACGTCCAGCTCTATCATGGCCGCTGGCGCACAGCGTGATATCTACGAGGGCTGCTTGATGAATCTCGGATGGCACAAGAAGTGAGCCGTTTCTTGTACGCGCCGCTCTCGCTCTGGCGTTCGCGTCACGGGAAATCCCTGACGCTCGTGGGCTGCTCGCTCGCATGTCTTTTTACAGGGCATGTGCTGCTGTTCGAGCTGCTGCTTGTGATCGCCCTATACGCTTATGGGCTTGAGCTTTGAGGCGTGAGCACCACGTCGTGATATCGGCGATTGAATCGCTCATATAGCGATTCGCGAATGTCGTCGATTTTCTGCAGCCGTTGGCTTTTGGCTTTATCGGATAACTGCGACTTGTCGATATCCGTCGCCTGAGGGCCTACACGTCGAGCAACAGAAAACCGGCACTCGCCTAGCCATATCGATCGATGAGGAACTGCGCGCGGGAATCGATGCGACAAAGGACGGCCGCGACTGCCCGTTCATCATTCATCGCATGCCGCGCCGCGTAAAGTCGCGCGACGAATGGCACGCCGATCGCCAGCACGTTATGCAAGTATTCGTCGACCAGCTCAGTCGTAACTTCCGCAAGGCGCGCGAGAAATCGGGCTTCTACACGAACTCGAACAACCCGCCGTCGCTCTACGAGATCAAGAGCCTGGGCGGTGCGCGCTATCGCTCGATGGGTTAGGAACGCGAACAGATCAAACAGCTATACGGCCATGAAGACATGGACATAACCGAGCTGTATCTGGGCGACCATGGGGCACCTTGGGCCCCGGTAAGTGCCGGGTAGTTTTGCGAAACTATTGCGAAGTCTTGCTCCGGTGTATCGTGCAAGCATCGCTAAGTCATTGAAAACAATGGTCGGGGTTACAGGATTTGAACCTGTGACCTTCTGCACCCCATGCAGACGCGCTACCAAGCTGCGCCAAACCCCGACGAGATGCGTAGTCTACCAAAAGACGGGCGGCGCCACACGCTCATTCTTCGAGTTTTTGCAGTATTGATTCCAGCTCGGTGCGAATATCGGCAAGTGGCGATGTCGAGGCCACGATAGCCGTCGGTGTCGCCCCCTCGGTCAGCTGTGCCCGAGCGCCGGCTATGGTGAAACCCATATCGTAGAGCAAGTGCCGGATACGGCGCGCCGTATGAATATCGTGCGTTCGGTAATAGCGCCGGTTACCGCGGCGTTTGACCGGCGAGAGCGCGGCGAACTCCTGCTCCCAGTAGCGCAGGACATGCGGTTTTACACCACAAAGCGCGCTGGCTTCACCGATCGGGAAGTACCGCTTGTCGGGTACTGCAGGAAGCGCATCGGTCTCAGTCGCTGACGACAACCCGGGACTCGACTCGCGTGCGCATCTTCTGACCCGGTTTGAAGCTGACCACTCGGCGCGCAGAGATCGGGATCTCCTCCCCGGTCTTGGGGTTACGCCCGGGCCGCTGACCCTTGTCACGCAGTTCAAAGTTGCCGAAACCGGAGAGTTTGACGTAGTCCCCGGCTTCCAGCGTCTGTCGCATTTCCTCGAAGAACTGATCGACGAATTCCTTGGACTCACGCTTATTGAATCCGAGCTCTTCGGCAAGGCCTTCGGTCAAATCGGCTTTGGTCAGCGCCACGTCACATCCCCCTGAGTTGCGCTCCTGTCTCGTTGCGCAGTGCATCGATGATCGCGGTCGTTATCCCCTCGACCGCGTCGTCATCCAATGTGCTCGTGTCGCTCTGGAAAATCAAGCTCAGGGCGATACTTTTTTCTCCTTGATCAAGGCCTTGGCCGCGAAACACATCGAACACGTCGACCGAACGCAAAAGCGGCGATTCCAAGCCGCGGATGACCTGGATCAACCGGCCAACGGGAATATCTTCGGCCACGACCAACGCCAGATCACGGCGCACGCCAGGCTGATCGGAGGGTTGGACAAAACGCGTCGCCGTTTCGTTCATCAACGCACCGGCCTCGATTTCGAAAAGATAAGCCAGTTCCAAACCCTTGTAACGCCGCGCGAATGTCGGTGCGAGTTGGCCGATCCAGCCCACAGCACGCGCGCCGATATAGATCCGGGCCGAGCGGCCAGGGTGAAGCCCCGGATGCGGTTCTGCCACAAAGCCAAGCTGGCCAGAACGAGCGCCAAGCAGGGCTTCGACGTCACCGCGCACGTCGAAGAAATCGACCCGGCGCGACGGTGTATCCCAATGGGTGGGCACCGCGCTACCGGCCGCCAGGCCCGCGATCATGGGGGTCTGTCGATAGCCGTTATCGGCGTTTTTGTCCGGCACGAACGACAGCCCGTGCTCGTAGAGACGAATCCGTGACTGCTGGCGGCGTGCGTTATACGCCCAGGCCTCGACAAGCCCGGCCCACAGCGTGCGCCGCATGACCGTCATTTGATCCGATATCGGGTTGTCGAGCACGCCGACAGCCGCATTGCCTGTCAGGGCATCGTGCAGGTCCGGAGCAACGAAGCTGTATGTAATAGCTTCGTTATAGCCACGCTGTCGCAGAACGTCCGTGATATCGGCTTCACGCGTAGCGGTGTCTGCCGAGGATACGGCCGGTAGCGACACGCCCTGCTGCTCGGCTTCAAGCCGGTCGTAGCCGTAGACGCGCGCGATTTCCTCGATCAAGTCGGCCTCGATCGCGAGGTCATAGCGCCAGCTTGGCGGTGCGACCTGCCATTGCCCGGCACCGGCATGGACGAACTCACAGCCCACGCCGGCCAAAACGCGCTCGATGGTGGCATCGTCCATCGTCTGGCCGATCAGGCGCGCGACGCGTGTCGCGGCCAACTTGATACGACGCGCGTCGATACCGATCGGCTCGCCGAGCGCCGTGGCGATCGGGCCACAAACTGCGCCGCTGATACGCTCGAGCAGACCGCTGGCCCGCTGCAGCGCGGCTTCATGCAGCGCGGGATCCACACCACGCTCGAAACGATGCAGTGAGTCGGTATGAATCTTGTAGCGCCGGCCACGCCCGGCCACGGCCGAGGGCCGGAAACAGGCCGACTCGAAGACCACGCGCGTGGTCTGCCCGGACACCGCCGTGCGCTGCCCGCCGATCATGCCCGCAATCGCCGCCGGCCCTTCGTCGTCGGCAATCACCAGCGTATCGCCGTCCAGCGTGACCGTTTCACCGTCGAGCGTGACGATCTGCTCGCCGGACTGCGACAACCGTACCTGCAAAGCGCCCACCAGCCGGTCGGCATCGAAGGCGTGCATCGGCTGGCCCAGCTCCAGCATCACGTAATTGCCGATATCCACGGGCAGGTTGATCGCCCGGATGCCGGCACGGCGCAACCGCTCGCTCATCCAGAGCGGCGTCGCGGCCTGCGGGGCAACCGACTCGACAAGACGCGCGGAATAGGCCGCACAGTGCGCCGGCGCCTGGATCGTGACCGTCGGCGCGGCTTCCAGCGCGTCAGCGACAGGTGTGATGACCGGCGCTACGAGCGCACAGTCCAGGCCCAGGGCCACTTCACGCGCCACGCCGCGCATCGACAGACAATCGCCGCGATTGGGCGTGAGATCAACGTCCAGCACCTGATCCGGCAAACCCAGCCAATCGGCAAGTGACGCGCCGATCGGCGCATCGTCCGGCAATAACCAGAGACCATCGGTGTCCTGAGCCGCGCCGAGCTCGCCTGCACTGCAAAGCATGCCGTTGGAGGCCACGCCACGCAGCTTGGCGGCTTTGATCTTCATGCCACTGGGCATGACCGTACCGACCGTGGCCACGGGCACGCGCACACCGGCGGCCACATTGGGCGCGCCGCAGACGATCTGGGCGGGCTCGTCGCTCGTGCTCACCTGACAGACCTTGAGCTTGTCGGCATCGGGGTGCGGCTCACAGGCCATGACTTCGCCAATGACAACACCGGTGACCGCCCCGCCGACCGGCTCAATCGTATCGACCTCGAGGCCCAGCATCGTGATCCGCTCGGCGATGGTGTTGATATCGACGGTCGTCTCGACCCATTCGCGCAGCCAGTGTTCGCTGATCTTCACGCGGCCTCCTCAGGCAAACTGCGCAAGCATGCGCAGATCGTTGTTGTAGAACTGGCGCAAGTCGGTCACGCCGTAGCGCAGCATGGCCAGGCGCTCGATACCCATGCCCAGGGCATAGCCGGAATAGCGTTGACTGTCGACGCCGGCGGCTTCCAGCACGTTGGGATGAACCATGCCGCAGCCCATGACCTCCATCCAGCCAGAGCCCGTACCCAGCGATTTGCCGTCGATATCGATCTCGGCCGAGGGCTCGGTGAACGGAAAATAAGACGGCCGGAACCGCAGTTTCAGCTCGGTTTCGAAAAACGCCTCGAGAAAGGCGCGCAGATCAGCCCGCAGCTCGGCGAACGTGACCCGCTCGGCCACGTAGAGCGCTTCAACCTGATGAAACATCGGGCTGTGCGTGCGATCGGAATCACAGCGATACACGCGCCCCGGCGCGATCACGCGGATCGGCGGTTGGCGCGACTCCATCGTACGGATCTGAACCGGCGAGGTATGGGTACGCAGCAACAGGCGCCCGGCGTCGAGATAAAACGTATCCTGCATGGCCCGCGCCGGATGATCCGGCGGCACGTTGAGCGCTTCGAAGTTGTGGTAGTCGTCCTCGATCTCGGGGCCGGTGACGACCTCGAAGCCACGGGCGGCGAACAGGGCCTCGATCCGGCGGCGTGTCCGCGTGATCGGATGGATGGCCCCCGGCGTTTCGCCGCGACCGGGCAAGGTGACGTCCACGGTCTCCTCGGCAATCCGGGCGTCGAAGGCCGCCTGCTCGAGTGCCACGCGGCGCGTCTCAACGGCCTGGGCGATCTCCTGCTTGATGCGGTTGATCGCCCCGCCGGCCGCCTTGCGCTGATCGGCCGGCAACTCGCCCAGGCTTTTCAGCCGGCTCGTGATCTCCCCTTTCTTGCCGAGCAGACCAACACGCTGTTCATCCAGCGCTCGCAGATCCTGCGCGGCCGTAATGTCGGCCAGCGCTCTATCCCGAAGCGATTCAAGATCCGTGCTCATGCCATCTCTTCCTGCCGGTTCGTGGGCACACGATACCGATATACAAAAAAAGGGAAAGGCGACTGCCTTTCCCTTCATCTCTGCTATTCAACTAACGTTAGGGGATCGAACCGGCACAGCGCTCGGCCCACCCCATATCCGCTAGCTAAGAGCCGCCTTGGCCTGGGCAACGATGCTGGCGAAGGCTGCCTTGTCGCGTACCGCCAGATCGGCAAGGATCTTGCGGTCCAGCTCGATGCCGGACTTTTTCAGCCCGTTCATCATGGCGCTGTAGGACATGCCCTGCGCCTTGGCGCCCGCGCTGATACGCGTGATCCACAGCGAACGGAACTCGCGCTTGCGGTTACGACGGTCGCGATAGGCGTACTGGCCGGCCTTGAATACCGCCTGGTTAGCGACGCGGAAGGTACGGCTGCGTGCGCCGTAATAGCCTTTCGCTTTCTTGAGAATCTTCTTGTGACGGGCCTTGGCCGTCACGCCACGACTGACTCGTGCCATGTCTGTTCACCCTGTTTGCTTTGTTTGTATGACACGCCGTATCGGCGTGTTTAAGGGGCCGCTGGAACGCCAGGTTGCGCACCCGCAGGCCTGTCTTCGCGCCGTACTACTTGTACGGAATCAACCGATCCATGGCCGGCTGATCCGCCTTGTCCACGATCGCGCTGGTGGCCAGACGGTTCTTACGATCCGGCGCTTTCTTGGTCAGGATATGGTTCTTGAACGCGCGGGCACGCTTGAGCTTGCCGCTCCCCGTGCGTTTCAGGCGCTTGGCGGCGCCGCGGTTGGTCTTGATCTTCGGCATAACGTTCTCGACTTGGTTGACCGCTTACGTGTCGCTACTTCTTGCTGTGCTTCGACACGCCCTTCACTGGCGACATCACCATGGTCATCAGACGACCCTGCATTTCCGGGCGCTGTTCGACCTGTGCCCACTCCTCGAGGTCCGTCTGCACGTATTCCATGAGCTCCATGCCGAGCTCCTGGTGTGCCATTTCACGGCCTCGAAAGCGCAAGGTGATCTTGATCTTGTCGCCTTCTTCCAGAAATTCCTTCAGCTTGCGCAGCTTGATGTTGTAGTCGCCTTTATCCGTGCCGGGGCGGAACTTCACCTCTTTGAGCTGCGTCTGCTTTTGTTTCGATTTGCCGGCCTGCTGGGTCTTCTTCTTTTCGAAGACATGCTTGCCATAATCCATGATCCGAGTAACGGGCGGATTGGCGTTTGGCGAGACCTCGACCAGATCCAAGCCGTATTCGGCCGCTTTGGCCAGTGCGTCGTTGATCGGCATGATGCCGACCTGCTCACCTTCGGGATCGATGACTCGGACTTCCCGGGCCGTGATCGCTTCGTTTCGGCGATCCTTTTGTGCAGCGATTTCGGTATCCTCCTTGCTCAACCGGCGTGCTGACGGGCATAACTTGCGCAAGCCGCCAGCGAAGCGCGCGATTATATATCAAGCGCACGCCTCATACCACCAACCGCATCAATTTCGGCTGGCGACCCGGCTTTTGGCCTGCTCGATGAAATCATCCATTGCCAGGCTGCCCAGATCCTCGCCTTCGCGGGTTCGAACAGCCACGGCACCGGCCTCCATTTCTCGATCGCCGACGACCAGTAGATAAGGCACGCGCAACATTGTGTGCTCTCTAATCTTGTAGCCGATCTTTTCGTTTCTCAAGTCCGTATCCACGCGCAGGCCGGCATCGCGCAGACGTGCGACGACATCGTGCGCGTAATCGGCCTGGGCGTCGGTGATATTGAGCACCACGGCCTGTTGCGGCGCCAGCCACAGCGGCATGGACCCGGCGTAATGCTCGATCAGGATACCGATGAACCGTTCAAGCGAGCCCAGGATGGCCCGGTGCAGCATGACCGGCACCTGGCGGTCACCGTTTTCGTCAATGTATGTGGCTTCCAGGCGCTCTGGCATCGAAAAATCGAGCTGGATCGTGCCCAGCTGCCAGACACGGTTCAGACAATCGCGCAGCGAGAACTCGATCTTCGGCCCGTAGAACGCGCCTTCGCCGGGCTGCAGATCGAAATCCAGGTTTTTGTCTTCCAGACATTTCTGGAGCGCGGCTTCTGATTTGTCCCAGATCTCGTCCGAGCCGACCCGTTGCTCGGGCCGGGTCGAGAGTTTGATCAGAACGTCGGTAAAACCGAAATCGGCGTACACCGCATACAGCAGATCGGTGAACTTCGAGACCTCTTCGCCGATCTGGGCCTCGGTGCAGAAGATATGCGCATCATCCTGCGTGAAACCACGCACGCGCATCAGGCCATGCAAGGTACCCGAGGCCTCGTTGCGATGACAGGAGCCGAACTCGGCCAGGCGCAGCGGCAAATCGCGATAGCTCTTCAGGCCGCGATTATAGATCTGGACATGGGCCGGGCAGTTCATGGGCTTGACCGCGAACTGACGATCTTCCGAGCCGGTGAGGAACATATCGTCGGAGAACTTGGCCGCGTGGCCGGATTTCTCCCAGAGCGATAGATCGATCAGCGACGGCGTGTGGACTTCCTTGTAGCCCTCACGATCCAGGCGGGCCCGAATATAGTCGGTGATCTGCAAATAGATCTGCCAGCCACGGTCGTGCCAGAAAATCATGCCTGGCGATTCTTCCTGAATATGGAAGAGATCCTGCTTACGGGCGATCAGGCGATGATCGCGTTTCTTGGCCTCTTCCAGAAATGCCAGATGGGCCTTGAGTTGCTTGTCATTGGCCCAGGCCGTGCCGTAGATGCGGGTGAGCATCTCGTTATCGGAATCCCCGCGCCAGTAAGCGCCGGCCAGGCTCATCAGTTTGAAGGCACGCAGATGCCGCGAGCTTGGCACGTGCGGGCCGACACACATATCCGTGTAATCTTCGTGATGATAGAGCGCAATGGTCTCGCCCTCGGCAATGCCGCGCACGATCTCGGCCTTGTAGGGCTCGTCGCGGGCCTCGAAGGTCGCAAGCGCCTTCTCGCGGGACACCACTTCACGGATAACGTCGTGATCGCGCTTGGCCAGCTCCAGCATCCGTTTCTCGATCGTCTCGAGATCCTCCGGCGTAAGCTGGCGGCCGAGGTTCACGTCGTAATAGAAGCCGTCTTCAATGACCGGGCCGATCGCCATCTGAACATCGGGATACAGCGTCTTGAGCGCCTGACCGAGCAGATGCGCACAGGAATGGCGGATGATATCCAGCCCGGCATCATCCTTGGCCGTGATCAGGGCAACCTCGGCATCGTGCTCGATCGGCACACAGGCATCGGCCAGGCGGCCATCGATACGAGCGGCCAGCGTGGCCTTGGCCAACCCTGCGCCGATCGATTCGGCGACCTGCATGCCGGTCACCGGGTTATCGAAAGATTTGACGGTACCGTCGGGGAGCGTAATCGCGGGCATCGTGCAATCCTTTTTCAGTGGCGGCCGATACGAAGAGCCGCGTGTGTCGTCGCCCGCCGATGAAACCACAGGGCAGACGCCAGATAAAAGAAAAGCCGCTCGGTAGAACCGCAGCGGCTTTCGCAGTGCGTGCCGCACTTTGGGGCGACACACAATGTCTAGCAGACTTTGGTAGGCGCGAGTGGATTCGACCGCTCTGCAAAGCAGAGCGACGCGACCGTTAGGGAGTCCGAAGGATCAGCTTCGCCAGAAGCCGACAACCCCGACCCAGCGGGTCGGTGGTGAGAATCCCGAACGTGTCGCAAAACACGAACCACGGCACCTGCCGCAAATCTCGAAAAGGTGGTAGGCGCGAGTGGATTCGAACCACCGACCTCTACCATGTCAAGGTAGCGCTCTAACCAACTGAGCTACGCGCCTTCCGAGGTGCGAAACAATACCCGCGGGCCGCCGCCAACGCAAGCCTCGGCGGCGATTTTTTTGCTACCCGGCCTTGGCCGGCAGCTCCAGGGCGTGCTCGCGGATCTTGTTGATCTGGTCGCGCACCTTGCCGGCTTCCTCGAACTCGAGATTCTCGGCGTGCTTGAACATCTGCTTCTCGAGCTTCTCGATTTCCTTGGCGAGCTGGGTGGCCGACATCTTGGCGTAGTCGGCCCCGACCTCGGCGACCTTTTTCTTCTCCTTGACCGAGCTGTAGTCCTCATAGCCGTGGCGCATGACATCAGCCACGGCTTTCTGGATCGTCTTCGGCGTGATGCCGTGCTCTTCGTTATGGGCGATCTGCTTGGCGCGACGCCGCTCGGTTTCGTCGATGGCCTTGCGCATCGAGCCGGTAATCGAGTTGGCGTAGAGAATCGCCCGACCCTCGACGTTACGTGCGGCACGCCCGATGGTCTGGATGAGCGAGCGCTCGCCGCGCAAAAAGCCTTCCTTGTCGGCGTCCAGAATGCCCACAAGCGCCACCTCGGGAATATCCAAGCCCTCGCGCAACAGGTTGATACCAACCAGCACGTCGAACTCGCCGAGTCGCAGATCACGGATGATCTCGCTGCGCTCGACCGTGTCGATATCCGAGTGCAGATAACGCACCGCCACCCCGCCCTCGTGCAGGTATTCGGTCAGATCCTCGGCCATGCGCTTGGTCAACGTCGTGACCAGCACGCGTTGCTCTTTGGCAATCACGCCCTGGATTTCGGACAACAGATCATCGACCTGGGTATCCGCAGACCGCACCTCGATCTCAGGATCAACCAGACCCGTCGGGCGTACGACCTGCTCGACCACGTTGTCGGAATGTTCGTTCTCGTAGTTACCCGGCGTAGCGGATACATAGATCCGCTGCGGCGCAATGTTCTCGAACTCCTCGAACTTCAGCGGGCGGTTATCCAGTGCCGACGGCAGCCGGAAGCCGTACTCCACCAGCGTTTCCTTACGCGCCCGGTCGCCCTTGTACATGCCGCCAATCTGCGGAACCGTGACGTGCGACTCGTCCAGCACCATCACGGCATCGTCGGGCAGATAATCCAGCAGACACGGCGGCGGCGCGCCGGGCTCGCGACCCGACAGATAGCGTGAATAGTTCTCGATACCCGAGCAGAAACCGATTTCGTTGATCATCTCCAGATCGAACAGCGTGCGCTGCTCGATGCGCTGGGCCTCGATCAGCTTGTTCTGAGACTCGAAATACTTGACCCGCTCACGCATCTCTTCCTTGATATGGTCCATCGCGTCGACGATGCGGTTACGCGGCGTCACATAGTGTGTCTTGGGATAGATCGTCAGACGCGGCACCTTCTGGCTGAATGTGCCGGTCAACGGATCGAAGTACGACAGCTTCTCGACCTCGTCGTCGAACAACTCGATGCGTACGGCCTCTTCATCGGATTCGGCCGGGAATACATCGATCACCTCACCGCGCACACGATAGGTGCCACGCTCCAGCGTCATATCGTTGCGGGTGTATTGCAGCTCGGTGAGCCGTTTGACGATATCCCGCTGGCCAATCTGCTCGCCCTGATCCAGATGCAGCATCATCGCGAAATACGCGCTCGGGTCACCCAGGCCATAGATCGCCGATACCGAGGCGACCACGATCGTGTCACGTCGCTCGATCAGCGCCTTGGTCGCCGACAGGCGCATCTGCTCGATATGCTCGTTCATCGACGAATCCTTCTCGATGAAGGTGTCCGACGACGGCACATAAGCCTCGGGCTGATAATAATCGTAGTAAGAGACGAAATATTCCACCGCGTTGTCGGGGAAGAACTCTTTCATCTCGCCGTAAAGCTGGGCGGCCAGCGTCTTGTTCGGCGCCATGATGAGCATGGGACGCCCGGCCTTCATCGCCACGTTGGCCATCGTGAACGTCTTGCCCGAGCCGGTCACACCCAGCAGCGTCTGATGTGCCAGACCATCATCCAGCCCCTCGACCAAGCCCGCGATCGCGGTCGGTTGATCGCCGGCAGGCGCCCAGTCAGCCTTGAGTTGTAATCCTTTCGTCATGCCTTATAACCTTGGCGCGCTGATGCGAAAAACAAGCCGTTCACGAGCACACCAGCGTACGCGGAACACCTGTCGCCTGGTTGCGCAAGCCAGCGCCTTTAGTTGGTTTGTCCTGAAAAATCAAGGGTTGCGCTCATCCGGAAGCTGGCCTAACATGCGCAGCCTTCGTTGAGTGATCAACGAAATCAAGCAATTCCCCGGTAGCTCAGTTGGTAGAGCGGGTGACTGTTAATCACTAGGTCGGCGGTTCGAGCCCGTCCCGGGGAGCCAGATAGATCAAAGGGCTGCGAGCTTTGCTTGCAGCCCTTTTTAGTGCCTTGCCGCTTTATAACAACCTTGCAATTGCGGCTTCGGCGCAACTTGCGTAAGTTCGAACTGTCTTATTGAAGCAAGGTACTTTACGTAGATAAATGGGGGTTGTATGCAGCTTCGATGCTACGCGGAAGGCCAATCCGGCGATTGGCAAGCCATCTGTCTTGACCTGGATATCGCCGTTCAAGGCGAAACCTTCGATCAAGTTAATAGCGAACTACGAGAAGCCATCACGCTGTTTCTTGAAGAGGTTAAGGAATGCTCCCAGGCTGACCAAAAGCGGTTGCTGAGGCGACGAGCACCGTTGCGAATGCGACTGAAATACGCGTGGCTTCTGCTTAAAAACAATAGTGACGACAATGACAAATCAGAGCGTCATGAGTTTTCATATCCTGCCGCACTGGCTTAATGCAGTTCCGAGAAGTTTTTGAAATTCTTAATGAAAATGGTTTCGAGCAAACTCGCCAAAAAGGAAGTCACTGTCAGTTTGCCGGGATGATAGGCGGCAGGAAGCGCCTCGTGACGGTTGCTTGCCACAAGCTTAGCGATGATGTGAAAAAAGGAACGCTGGCGTCTATACGACGGCAATCGGGCCTTCCGAAGAAGGCTTTTAGAAAGTAGCGACGCAGCAAGTCGACGGCTCGATCCGCCCGCGCAAGTCAGACAAAAAGCCGCGAGTTAGCTCGCGGCTTTTTTTGTCTTGGCGACGGTGGTTCAGCTGCCGCGATTACCGAGCATCACGTCAACGACGCGTGCATTGTCGAGCTCGATCAGACGGCGCAGCCGGTTGCCCCCGAAATCATACGTCCAGCGCTCGCGATACACGAAGCGGCCGCCATTGCGCGTCAGCGGATAGCTGAAACCGGGCTCATACACGCGTTTGGCGGTAATGAAATAGCCGACCTGTGTCAGCGGTGGCCCGCAGGCCTGTAGCAGTTGATATTTGGACAGTCCCGGTGTGATCAATCCCGGATCACAGTCGCCGCTAGCGGGCAAAGCGTTTTCTCTAAACCCATACCCGGCGGTATCCACTTGTATGACACGATCGCCGCGAAACACCACGGTCTGTATCAGTCGCCGAGGGCCGGGGTTGTAGGTCCATTCGCTCATCGGCAAGCCGAAGCCCAGGCCCGAGTTGGCGATCCAACGGTCTCTGAAGTTCGGCTCTCCACAGGCCGCGATCACGTCGGCCATGGTGTCGTCGTCACGAACAAGCTGGCCGTTGCAGCGCAGCGATTGAGCCTCGGCCGCGGCACTGCAGCTCAGCGCCAAAACCACAGTCAAGCAATATATCGACGAGCGCATATCAACCCGGACCTGCCACGCGATAACGCTGGCCTTGATAGCGCAGGACGGCGCCACTGGGTTCAATCTGCTCTACCGCCGGCCCGGCGGCAAGTCGCTCGCCTTCGTGATAGCGCCGTCCGTCGACCAGAATGAAACTGCGCCCGGGCACCGTGCTGTAAAGCTGGCCGTTGATCGTAATCGCGGGCGCGCTCGTTTCGTTTTGTGACATCAAGGCCGACTCGTCGGCCTGTGAGGTCGGCCCGTTGATCGCCGCGGGCTGTGTTTCACCCCGGGCATCTCTGGCCCGCGTCGTGGTCTCAGGGGCCGGTGTACTCGACGCCTCCGTCAGCGGCACATCTGAGTAGCTCACCTGCCCACCGGCATCGGGCGCAGCACTCGCCGCCGGCCGGGCTACGGTCTGGCGCGTGATCGTTGGCGGGCTGCCGGTGCCCGGCGTGTCGGGTTTCTGTTCTTGTTTGGCCGGGCCAGGCTCAGCGCCCGTCTCGTTACCCGTGTTGCTCGTGACCTGTGGTGCTGGCGTTGTCGCTTTGACTGACGGCGCAGCGGGTTCGGGGGCTGTCGGCGCGATCGCCTGCGGCCGCCAGATATAAACCACAAGTGCGACGTTGATAGCGATAAGCCCGGCGAGCAGCCACCGACCGTAGCCAGCACCGCGTCGCCGAGCGGGATCCATGGCCGCGGCGTGATGCAGGCTGCTGGCATCCCCGGCGCGACGTTCGCGCTCTGCTTTTTTTAGTGCATCAACCAGATACGACATAGATCAGCCGTTCTTGACCGTGCCCAGCGACGGCGTGCCCGGCGAGGCCACCGCGCCGTTGAGCATCATCTGGGTTCGCGGGCCGGCGAGGCCATCGTCTTCAAGGCCTTGTCGGGCCTGAAAGGCGCGTAATCGCTGGCCAAGCGCCGCGTCGTAAACCGGTGAGGCTTTGCCGGCCCGAGACTCCGGATTCTTGCCGTCGATACGATCCAGGCGATCCCGTAACCAGACAACAGCGCTGCCGACCGAGCCGGGCCGAATCAAGCGCACGCCGGCATCGGCGCGCCAGACGATACGCACGCGGCCGCCCCAGTGCTGTTCCAGCGCCTGGCGCGTGATGTCCCGAGTGCCATCGCTGCCGACGATCGTTGCCTTTTCGTCACTTAGAGCCGTCAACAACACTGTCTGGCGTTCGCCATCGATGTCCAGGGCGATCAATGCCGGGCGGTTGTAGCGGGCGACGATCGCCAGGCTCGGATCATCATCCAGGCATCGCAGATCACCGATCCGTAGTTTTTCACACTGGCTCTGTACATCGGCGCCGAACACGCCCCACAGCCTAAGCAGCTGGCTCATCTTGGCGTTGCCTTCAGGCAGTGTTTCCTTGTCGCCCTGCTCGTCCGCGCCGGGCGCGCCGATCTTGCTGTCCTTGTCCGGCTGTGATGCAGCACTCGTGTTTTTTTCGGGTCGGCTGTCATCCGCGTTCTCATCGTCGCTGGAGGCGGCTTGCGACGTCGTCTTGCCAGACGCTGGCTCACTAGCGTCTTGTGCGTCCGTGATTTTTTCTGGCGTGTCATCTCCCGATGTATCTGGCGCGTTTTTATCCGACGGGGTACCCGTGGCGGCTTTCTCGTTGCCCTGGGTCACTGGCGGTGCATCGACTGTTTTTTCGGCCGCGTTGGTCAAGGGAATATCCGGCAGCCACGCCAGCAGAACGACCGCGATACCGGCCGCCAGCAGGCCGGTAGGCAGCGCCAGACGCCAGCCGCCACGAAACAGCCGCAGGTAGCGTGGTGGCAGGCATTCATAGGCCGCGCGCAACACGGTGGCAGCGCCGATCTGTGATTGGCTGTGGGCATAAGCGCCCATGAGCGCACGTTCGCAGACCATGTTGATCAGGCGCGGCACGCCACCGGTTACTGTGCGCAGTGCAATAGTCGCCGTGCTCGTGAACAGATGCTGTGGCCCGTTCGCGCAAGCCAGCCGGTGCTGGACATAGGAGCGGGTTTCGGCCGTATTCAGCGGCTTGAGAACAAAACGCGCGGTGATGCGCTGGGATAGTTGGCGCAGATCGTGGCGGGCCAGCAAATCGCCCAGCTCGGGCTGGCCGACGAGAATGATGCGCAACAGCTTATGACGGTGTGTTTCCAGATTCGTCAGCAGCCGCAGCTGCTCGAGCACGTCGCGCGAGAGATTCTGTGCCTCATCCACGATGAGCACCGTGCGCCGGTTGGCGGCATGTGCCTTGAGCAGGTGAGCGTTGAGACGATCAGTCAACGATTTGAGGCTGGCCATCGGGTCACGGCCGTTGATTACGCCGAGCTCATCGCAGATGCTGGCCACGAACTCACGCACTTCGAGTTGTGGATTCCAGCAGAGTGCGATATCCAGATCCGCCAGTTCGCTATCAACCACGGCCCGGATGAGGGTGGTCTTGCCGGTACCGACCTCGCCGATAAGCGAGACGAAACCGCCGTGCTCGCCCGCGCCATACAGCAGATGCGCCAACGCTTCGCGATGGCTTTCACTGAGATACAGAAACGCCGGGTCAGGCGTCACTGCAAACGGGTAGTCTTCGAATCCGAAATAACGCAGATACATCGGTTTAGGTGGCGCCGATATTCAGCGCTAGTCTACGCGCCCCGGCTCAGGCGGCAAACACGACTATCGCCCAAGAGTAAAAGCCTCGGTCGCACGGGCACGTCTGGGACTTTTGGATACATCGCATTGCCTTATTAGAACTGTAGACTCGGGAGTATGGCCTTGGAACTTTCATCGGACGCGCAGCGTTGGCTGTCGCGGCTACCCGAATTCGTCAATATCGTGCTGGTCGCCGCGCTGGGGCTGGCGCTGGCTCAGCTGTTCTGGCTGGTCTGGCCCGAGCCCGCACCCGAGGTGATCGCGCCTTCGCAGGCGGGCGGCGCGGCCGGGGCCAAGCCGGCCGAACGGATCGATGTCTCGGCGATCGCTGGCGCGCATCTGTTCGGAGAGCAGACCGTGGCAAGCGCCGAGCTCGAGCGGCAGAAAGAGCTCAACGCCCCAGAAACCCAGCTCAATCTGGAGCTGACCGGCATCATCGCCGATCGTGATGGCAGTCGCTCGCGTGCGCTGATCAAGGATCAGAAAGGCAAGCAGGACGGCTATCGCGTCGACGAGCAGATCGTTTCCGGCGTGAAACTCCGGGCGATCTATGCGGATCGCGTCATACTCGATCGCAGCGGGCGTCTGGAAACGTTAACTCTGGAAAGTGTAAAAAAGGCACAATCGATGACCGGGCTCACACGGCGCCCGGCCGAGCGCGCCGGCACACAGACTGCGGCCGCCGCGACATCCAGCCGCGGCGCTGCCACGGCCGATGCCGAGCCAGCCGAGGCCCAGGGTGTGTCATCAGAGCTTGAGGCCAAGCTGTCCGATGTTCGCCGCGAGATCATGGCCAACCCGGCCAACGCACAGCGTTACATCCGGTTGCGGCCGGCTCGCCAAGACGGCAGTCTCGTCGGCTATCGTATTTTTCCGGGTCAAGACAACACACTGTTCAAACAGGCAGGGCTACAAAGTGGGGAACTTGTGACTGCGATCAACGGGCAACCGCTCAATAATCCGGCGGCATCGTTGAAGATGCTCGGCAATCTTGCCAAGGCCGGCAGCGCCACAATCACCGTCGAAAACGACGGTGCCTCTCGTACGGTCGAAGTGAACTTCCAATGAGCGCACGCACCGTATCCCGTTATGTAACCGCGCCCTTGCGCCCTGCTGCGATCGGCCTGTCGCTCACGCTGGCGGCTTCGTTCGTCGCTCCCCCGATCGTGCTTGCCCAGGGCACCACGCCGGCCGGTGTCGAAGCCGTCGACAACGACACGTTCACCCTGAATCTCAAAGAAGCAGACATCACCACGCTGATCGCGACCGTGAGTGAGGTGACCGGGCGTAACTTCGTGGTTGACCCGCGCGTCAAGGGCGATGTGACGGTGCTGTCGAACCAGTCGATGACGCCGACCGAGCTGTATCAGACGTTTCTTTCGGTACTCGACGTACACGGTTTCTCGGCGATCCCCTCGGGCGAGGTGACCAAGATCATCCCGCAGATCAACGCCAAGCAGGACGGCGGCTTCGGCGGCTCCGGCGTTGTCACCAACGAAAACGTGGTGACCAAGGTTCTGCACGTCGACAACGTCCCGGCCGATCAACTGGTGCCGATTCTGCGCCCGCTGGTGCCGCAATACGGCCATCTGGCGGCCTATTCAGCTTCGAACTCGCTCGTGATCTCCGACCGGGAGGCCAACGTCGAGCGCCTGACACAGATCGTGCGTCGAATCGATTCCAACGGCGTGTCCAGCGTCGATCAAGTGCAGTTGACTAACGCCAACGCCAGTGATGTCGCCGAGGCGATCGGCAAATTACGGGGCGGTGACAAAAACGCCGCGACCAACGTGGTCGCCCTGGATCGAACCAACAGCCTCTTGATCAGCGGCAGCTCGCGTGAGCGGTCCAAGCTGCGCGATGTGATCCAGCGCATGGACACCAAATCACAGGATGCCGGCGATACCGCCGTGATCTATCTCAACTATGCCGATGCAGAAACGCTGGCGCCGGTGCTTCAGGCTTATGCCACCGGCCAGAGCTACTCCTCGGGCAACTCGCGCAATCGCGGCTTGAGCAACACCGGCAGCAGCTTTGGTGGCAACAACGGCGGCGGCGGTTTCGGCGGCGGCGGACGTAACAGCAGCGGCTTTGGCAACAGCGGCGGCGGCATCAATCGAGGCTCAGGCAACAGCGGCGGCAATATTCAGGGCATCTCAGGGGGCGAGGATAGCGATGTCGCCGTCATCGCCGAATCGGGGGCCAACGCGCTGATCATTCATGCCCCCGCCGACAAGATGGGCAAGATCAAGCACATCATCGAAAAGCTTGATATCCGCCGCGGCCAGGTACTGGTCGAAGGCATCATTGCCGAGATCGGTATCCAGCAGACCAAGAACCTGGGCATCAATATCGCGGCGCTGAAGAACAGCGGTCCGGCCGCGGCCAGCATTCTCAACGCCGACACCTTGACCGCGGTGGGCCAGGCTGCGGCCAGCGGCACGCCGCTGAACCTGATCCAGCAGGGTCTGAACGTGGCACTCGGCAGCACCGACGGCGCAGTCAACTTCGCGCTGTTGGTCAACGCCCTGTCCAACACGGTCGATACGAACGTGCTCTCCACGCCGTCGCTGATCACCCGCGACAACGAAGAGGCCCAGATCCGTGTCGGCCAGCGCGTGCCCTTTGTTACCGGTAGTTTCACCACCGGCGTGAGCGGTGGCGGTGGCAACAGCGTCAACCCGTTCCAGACGGTTGATCGTGAAGATGTCGGCCTGCAGCTGGCCTTCATCCCGCAGATCAGCGCGGGCGACACGATCCAGCTGACCATCGACGAAGAGATATCGAGCATCGCGCCCAGCGCCCAGCAATCCAACCAGGATGCCGGCCTGATCACGAACAGCCGTACACTGCAGACCGCGGTTGAGGTGAAGAACGGCCAGATCCTGGTGCTTGGCGGCCTGATCGACAACAATCTGAACGTCACGCGGAACAAGGTGCCGGTGCTGGGCGATATCCCGCTGCTGGGCGCGTTGTTCCGTTACAACGCGGTCAATCGCAACAAGCGCAACCTGCTGAATTTCATCCGTCCGACCATTCTGCGCGGCGACGGCGAATCGAAGGCCTACAGCGCCGAGAAATATCGCTATCTGCGCTCGTTGCAGCTCGACCAGACCCAGAAGCGCCTGCCGCTCATGGGCAACGAGGAACGACGCCCGCAGCTTCCTCAGATGGAAGACTTCAAGGGCGGCACCAACGCCTCGGCCCGGTTCAACAACGCGGGTGACAACGATCTGGGCCGCCCGCAATCCCGGCTGCCTGATGACCGAGCGCGTGAGAACACCCCGGCCACCGACAAACGCCGAGGGGATTCGTTCTGATGACCAGGAGCGATCAGCCATGAGTGACAACGCCGAAGAGCTGACCCTGACGCCGCTGGCCGCCGAGCACGGCGCCATCGACAACGATGCGGCCATCGGCGAGCCGGCTGAGGCGCCGGCCCGCCTGGAACGGCTGTCGTTCGCGTTCGCGCGCCGCCACGGCGTCATGCTCGGCGACTGGGACGAGGCCAGCGTCAACGTCATTGCCCGTGATCCGGTCAACGCCACGGCCCTGCTCGAGGTGCGTCGGCACACCAAGCGTCGCCTGAAAGTTGAGCGCGTATCCGCGGCGGCGTTCGAAGCGATGCTCCAGAACGATTATGAAAACCGCGACAACGAATCCAGCCAGATCGTCGAGGGCATGGACGACGACATGGATCTCTCGGATGCCGCGCGGGCGCTGTCCGAGCCGGCCGATCTGCTGGAATCCTCGGACGATGCGCCGATCATCCGACTGATCAACGCCCTGCTGACCGAGGCGATCAAGGAAAACACCTCGGATATCCATATCGAGCCGTTCGAGTCACGCCTGACAGTGCGGTTTCGTGTCGACGGCGTGCTGCGCGAAGTGTTGAACCCGCCGCGCCAGCTGGCCCCACGGCTGATCTCGCGCGTCAAGGTCATGGCCAAGCTGGATATCGCCGAAAAACGCATTCCCCAGGACGGGCGTATTTCGGTACGTATCGCCGGGCGGCCGGTCGATGTGCGTGTATCCACGATTCCGTCCGGCACCGGTGAGCGCGTGGTCATGCGGCTGCTCGACAAACAGGCCGGCCGGCTGGATCTGCCGCATCTGGGCATGCCGCGTGAAACGCTCGATGCCATGGACGAGCTGGTCCACAAGCCCCACGGCATCATTCTGGTCACCGGGCCGACCGGCTCGGGCAAGACCACCACGCTCTATGCCGGCATCACGCGGATCAACGACCGGACCCGTAACATCATGACGGTCGAGGACCCCATCGAGTATTACCTCGACGGCATCGGTCAGACCCAGGTCAACACCAAGGTCGACATGAGCTTTGCCCGTGGTCTGCGCGCGATCCTGCGCCAGGACCCGGACGTGGTGATGATCGGTGAGATTCGTGACCTGGAGACCGCTGAAATCGCGGTGCAGGCCTCGCTGACCGGTCATCTGGTGCTCTCGACGCTGCATACCAACACCGCGGTGGGCGCGATCGCCCGGCTACGCGACATGGGCGTGGAGCCGTTTCTGTTGTCATCCTCGATCATCGGCATCATGGCGCAGCGGCTCGTGCGCACGCTCTGCCACGAGTGCAAGACGCCCTACACCGCGGATCGGCGCGAATGCGAGTTGCTCAAGGCCGATCCGGAAACCCCGCCCACCCTGCACCGCCCCGGCGGCTGCGAGGCCTGTGGCCACAGCGGTTTCAAAGGCCGGACCGGTATCTATGAGCTGGTCGTGATCGATGACGAACTGCGCAACATGATCCACGAACAGGCCGCCGAGCATGCCCTCGAAGCTCAGGCACGTAAATCCACGCCGAGTATTCGTGCTGACGGGCGCGCCAACGTGCTGGCGGGCAACACCACGCTGGAAGAAGTCCTGCGGGTCACGCGTGAAGGTTGAGGCCGATCACCTGACCGACCAGCCGTGCATCGGCCATGTTCGCCGCGCTGGCGGCCGGCTGTGCTACGCGTATGGCGTGAGCCGTGCATCGCGCGCGGCCCGACACGGGCACTAGACTCTTATGGCGGCATTCGAATACACGGCCCTGGATACCCGGGGGCGCCAGAAGAAAGGCGTGCTCGAAGGCGATGCGGCGCGAGCGATCCGCGCCCAGCTGCGCGACAAGGGCCTGACGCCGATTGAGGTCAAGGAAGTCTCGGATCGGCGCACACCCGGCGCAGCCAAGCCGCTGTTCTCGTTCCAGCGCGGAATGAAGGTCGTGGAGCTGGCCTTGTTTACACGCCAACTGGCCACGCTGGCGCATGCCGGCATGCCGATGGAGGAATCGCTCAAGGCGGTTGCCGAGCAGACCGAAAACGATCGCGTGCGTCGTATCATCGTGGGGGTGCGCTCGGAGGTGGTCGAGGGCAATACGTTCGCTGATGCACTGGCGGGCTTTCCCAACTCGTTTGATCAGCTGTACCGGGCCACGGCGGCCGCCGGCGAGCAGACCGGGCATCTGGATGAAGTGCTCAACGGCCTGGCCGACTATGTCGAGGAACAACAGGCCATGCGCCAGAAGATACTGGCGGCGTTGATCTACCCGGCGTTTCTGATCGTGGTCTCGATCGGCATCGTGATCGCCCTGTTGTCGACCGTGGTGCCCAAGCTGGTTCATGTGTTCAACAGCGTGCATGCCGATCTACCCACGCTGACCGTGGTGCTCATCTCGATGAGCGATTTTCTGCGTGATTGGGGGCTGTTACTGGCGATTCTGATCGGCGGGGCCGTCACCGGCTTTATCTACGGGCTACGACAGCCGGCCTTCAAGCGCCGGTTCCATAGCTTTGTCTTGAAAGTGCCCCTGATCGGGCGTTTCGTGCGCGGCGTCAATACCGCGCGTTTTACCCGAACACTGGCTATTCTGACCAAAAGCGGCGTACCTGCCCTGGATGCCATGGGCATCGGCGCCGAAGTGGTTACGAACGTGCCCATGCGTGAGGCAATTTCTCGAGCGGCCACGCGCGTGCGTGAAGGCGATGCCATTCACCGGGCGCTGGGCCAGGAAAGCCTGTTTCCGGCCATCACGTTGCACATGATCGCCAACGGTGAAATGTCCGGTGAGCTGGATATGATGCTGGGACGCGCGGCGGACCATCAGGATCGCGAGGTCGAAACGCTGCGCGAAGGCGTCATGGGCGTGCTCGGCCCGGCGGTGATTCTGGGCATGGGCGGCGTGGTGCTGTTGATCGTGCTCGCGATCCTGTTGCCGGTGTTCAATCTCAACCAGCTGGTCCAGTGATCGGATCGGTCGTGGTTCCCTTCTTCATTCAGGAGTGATCGTCATGAAACACACCCATCTTGGCCGGGCCCGGTCGGCAGCCGGCATGCGCGAACAGGGCTTCACCCTGATCGAAATCATGGTCGTCGTCGTGATTCTCGGCATCCTGGCTGCGATCGTGGTGCCCAATATCATCGACCGACCGGACGCTGCCCGCGAGGCCAAGGCGCGCCAGGACATCAAGGCCGTGGATTCGGCCCTGAAGCTCTATCGCCTGGATAACTATCGCTACCCCAGCACCGAGCAGGGCCTGGCCGCTCTGGTAGAAAAACCCAACAGCCAGCCCGAGCCACGCAACTGGAAATCCGGGGGCTATCTGGATCGGGTGCCGACCGATCCGTGGGGCAATGTGTATCACTATCGCAACCCCGGCCAGCATGGCCCGATCGATATCTATACGCTGGGCCGTGATAACCAGGAAGGTGGCGAAGGCGCCGATGCCGATATCGGCAACTGGAAACTGGATAACGCCTGATCATTGCCGTGAGCCGAGCTGCGTGCCCGTCAACGAGATCCGCCCGGCCGAGCGTCTCGATCGCGCGTGGTTTCACGCTCATCGAGATTCTCGTAGTGCTGGTCATCGTGGGCATCACGCTGGCTTTCGCCACGCTCTCGGTCAATCCGAGCGGGCCCTCGGACCGGCTCAACACCGAGGCCCAGCGCCTGCTGGCCCTGTCACAGGACGCCGCAGACGAAGCGATCCTCTCGGGGCATACCATCGGTCTGGAGATCGCCAGCGACGGATATCGCTTCGTCAAACTCGATCTTGACGGGTGGGCCGTCATCGACAGCCCCGACAACGCCCTGCGGCCGAGAAAGCTCGATGACGATCTGCATATCGACCGGCTGGCCACCGACGGGGCGGCCAACGATCGCCAGGCCATGATGCAGACCGGCACGCTCACGTTGCCACCCTCGCCGGTGCCGCTCACGCCCGGCCAGCTCAAGGAAGCCGCCGAACGCCGGGACGCCGCCCAGGACGCAGACGCCGAGGTGCCGATTCCCGCCGCCTTGTTTCTGGCAAGCGGTGAGCTGCTGCCCTTCGTGCTTCAACTCTCGGCTGACGATATCGACCAGGTGTTTGTTATCGCCGGCGCGCCGAACGGCGATATCGTCCTGGAGCAGCGCAGCCGATGAACACGACTGAGCGCGGCTTCACCCTGGTCGAAGTGCTGATTGCCCTGGCCGTGCTGGCGATCGCCCTGACCGCTTTCGTATCGGCCGGGGCCCAGAACGCCGATTACGCCACCTATATCCGTGAGCGCACGATCGCGCAGTGGGTCGCCCGTAACCAGCTGGTCGCCTTTCAATTAGCCACCGACTGGCCCAACGTCGGCACACAGGAGGACGATGTACAGATGGCCGGCAGCACCTGGCACTGGCAGGCCGATATACAGACCTCGCCGGATCCGGCTGTCCGGCGCGTGGATATGCGTGTCTTCGCCGTCGATCCCGACGACGACACGCCGAGCGAGGATGCGTTGTTGCTGATCAGCGGTTTTCTGACCCAGCACCCCGAGGCCGCTGACGGGCCCGGCGATAACAACGAAGGCGACAACAACACGGACACGACTGCCAACGACATCAACCAGGGCGGCGCCTCATGAGTCGGCGGCGAGACACCCCCGACGCCGAGCGCGGGTTCACGCTGGTCGAGCTGCTGATCGCGATCGCGGTGTTCGCGGTCATGGCAGCAATCGCCTACGGCGGGTTGTCGTCGGTGATCTCCAGCCGTGAATCCATCGATGTGGCCCTGGAGCGCTCGAAAACGCTGCAAATGGCGCTCTGGCGTATCCAGCAGGATATCGAGCAGACGGTTGATCGCCCCGTGCGCGACAGTTTTGGCGATATGCAGCCAGCCATCTATGGCAGCGCCGGCATCGGCCTGTACGTCACACGGGCCGGCTGGAACAACCCGTTGGGGGCACGCCGTTCAACCCTGCAGCGCGTGCACTATGATCTGGACGGCGACGGCCATCTGGTGCGCAGCTATTTTCGCGTGCTCGACCAGGCCCAGGACAGTGAGCCGGTCAACCAGACGCTGCTGTCCGAGGTCATACAGATGGAATGGCGTTTTCTCGACGCCAATGGCCAGTGGCAGGACCGCTGGCCGCCGGATGCCAATGCCCAGGCCTTTGCGGCGCCCACGATCAACAACAACACCAACGGCTCGAACAACGGCCTTGGCGCCCAGACACCGCCCCAGGCGATCGAGTTGACGCTGGACACCCATAGCTGGGGCCAGATGCGTCTGCTCTACATGATTCCGGGGGCCCGGCTGTGACCGCCCCACTCGCGCGTCAACGCGGTGTCGCCCTGCTCACGGCCATGCTCATCATGGCGCTGACCGCCATCATCACTACGGGGATGATCGCCAGCATGAATCTGGCGCTCCAGCGCTCGGGCAATATCTGGAATGCCCAGCAGAACTGGTGGTATGGCATCGGTATCGAAAACTGGCTCGGTGCCCAGCTGCGAAAAGAGGCCGAGGCCACCGAGATCGACTCGCTCGACGAATACTGGGCCCAGCCGGTCGATTATCTGCCCATCGATGGCGGCTCGATCAGCGGTCGGATCATCGATCTACAGGGTCGTTTCAACCTGAACAATCTGGTGCTTGGCGACAGCGAGGCGGAAATGGCGTATTTCGCCCGCCTGATCACGGTCGTTGCTGATACCGATCCGGTCACCGCCCAGAGCATCGCCCAGGCGACCAAGGACTGGATCGACGGCGATCAGGAGCCCACGCGGCCCTACGGCGCCGAGGACAACTATTATCTCGGCCAGACGCCGGCCTATCGCACGGGCAACACGCTGATGGTCAGCCCGAGCGAAATAGAGGCCGTACGAGACATGACGCCGGCGATCTATCGGGCGTTGCTACCCAATATCTCGGCCCTGCCCGAGGCCACCGCCATCAACGTGAACACCGCGCCTGCCCCGGTGCTGCAGGCACTCTCGGAGAACATGCCGGCCAGCGCCGGCGAGCAACTGGCCGAAGAACGTCTGGACTCGCCCTGGGAAGAAGCGTCCGAGTTTCTCCAGGCCGGGCCGATGGCCGGTCAGGGCGAGGCCCTGGCCGGTATCTCGCTCGACGTGAAGACCCGGTATTTTCTGGTCGCCGGGCGGATCACCGTGGCCGACAGCCAGACCCAGTTCTATACCGTGCTCGAGCGCGCCGACAACGGCGCCGTGCACGTCGTGCGACACGCCACCGACGCGTATTGAGCCAGACCACGAGACCACAACAACTTGCGTTAGACTGCCAACCAGCGCCCGAGCTTGTGCATAGCGGCGCGTGACAAGGGGGAGACGGCGTGGCCCAGAGGCGGACACTCTATTACGACGGCACCACAACACTCTGGCGCGATCCGGTGCAGGGCATCATGCGCGCAACGCTGGCCGAGGCCGGCCAGGCGCTTGTCGATGACGAAATCGTCGCACTGGTGCCCGCCGAGGACATCCTGCTCACCGAGGTGGCGCTACCGCCGATTCGCCAGGCCAAACGCCGCCTGGCCGCGGCACGCTTTGCCTTGGAGGACCGCCTGGCCGGGCGTATCGAGCAACTGCATTTCGCGCTCGGCACGGCCACGAGCGGCGGTGAAACCCCGGTCGCCGTGGTCGATGAACTCCAGATGCAGGCCTGGTGCGATGCCTTCGACGCCGCCGGTCTGGATGTCGTGCGGATCCTGCCGGACTGTCTCGCCCTGCCCGTTCCCGATGCCCACACCTGGCAAATGGCACGGATCGACGAGCGCATAATGGTTCGAACGGCCCCCGGCCACGGTTTTGCCTGTAGCGACGATCTCTGGCCCGTGCTGGCCGGTGCCTTCGATACGCCCGATATCATCGAGCTGCACGGGACATCGAGCGATACGATTCAAGCGCTGGACGCCGACGACGCATTCGAGCCCACGCCCGAGATCAAACCTCATTCACATGCCGGCATCGATGCACTGATCGGGGTTCTGCTCGACCACGCCGACACGCACAAGAACGCAATCAACCTCCGCCAGGGCGAATTCGCGCGCCAAAATCAACTGGAATCCCGCTGGCGCCCGTTCATTCTTACCGGTGGGCTTGCCGCCGCGTGGCTAATCGTGACGATCGCCGCCCACGGCATCGAGACCTGGCGGCTCAACCAGCAGATCGATGCGCTTGAAGCCCAGACCCAAACCGCCTTTCGCGACGCGTTTCCGGATGTCAGCACGATCAACGATCTACGGGTACAAGCCGAACAGGGCATCGCCAGCCTGCGCGGTGGCTCGGGCAGCGCCGGGCTATTCCCGGTGCTCGAGGCCACGGCTGATGTGACCGGGCGCGACGACAGCCTGGTCGTCCAGGGCATGCAGTACCGAAACGGCACGTTGGACCTATCGATCCGTGGCAAGAACGTGCAATCCGTGGAAACGCTACGCGCCGGGTTCGCCAACCGGGCCGGCTTGAGTTTGTCGGTCCAAAGCGCGGATGCCAATGCCGATGGGGTGCAGATACGGGCGTCAATCACCCAGGGGCAGCCATCATGAACCAGCTTCGAGAATGGTATGAGGGCCTGGCGCCGCGCGAGCGCGTGATGGTCACGGCCGCCGCCGTGGTCGTTGGCATCGCCCTGTTCTATTACATGCTCTGGTCACCGCTGAATAGCGCATTGGCCGATGCCAGAGCCCAGGTCACCGCCCAGGCCAACGAAGCACGCTGGATGCTTGGCGTACGCAACGAGGCCCAGGCCCTGCGCGCGGCCGGCGCGGCCCGCCAGCCCACCGGCCAGAACGAATCGCTGTTGTCGATCGTGGATACCACCAGCCGGGCCAATCAGCTGGGCGGTGCCGTAACGCAGATTCAGCCACAGAACGAGGACAAGGCCACCGTGAGTCTGGAAAACGCCGGTTTCGACCAGATGATGTACTGGCTGGATACCCTGCAATCCAAGTACGGCATTACCGTCAGCGAGGCAACGGTCTCGCGGGATAACGAAACCGCCGGTGAGGTCGATGCCCGGCTTACGCTCCTGCGCGGGGCTGCATGATGGGCGCGCCACTACGGTATGGACTGATCGGCGGCCTGTTTTTTATTGTCGGGCTGATCGTCTATCTGCCGGCATCGCTGGTCACCGGCTGGGTTGCCGGCGCCACCGATCTGCGCTTCGACGGCGTAACCGGCACGGCACTTGATGGCAAAGCGGCGTATGTATCTTTGCCCGACGGCGGCATCAACAACGTCGACTGGGCCATTCGTCCCGCGTCGTTGCTACTGGCCCGCCTGTCGGCCGATGTGTCAGCCGATACCGATCTCTCCGGAATAAAAGCCGAGCTCACACACACCCTGCTCGGTAACAATTATATCCGCGATCTGGACGGCGATGCCTCGATCGGCTGGCTGGCCCGGATGGCCGGCTATACCTTTGTTCCGGCGGCCGGTCGTATCGCGTTGTCGATCGACACGCTCGATCTGGACGACGAGGGCCAGGTGCTGGGGCTCGTCGGGCGGGTCAATGTGACCAACACCCGCTACGAGCTACTCCAGCCGCCGATCGATCTGGGCCAGTTCCAGGCTGATCTGAGCCGCACCGACAACGACACGCTGCGCGCCTCACTGGTCGACAGCCAGGGCCCGCTCGCGCTGACCGGCGCGGTCGATCTGGTCAAGCAATCGCGCTACAAACTCGATGTCCGGCTGCGAGCACGCGCCGGCGCCGACGAACGCCTGGCCCGTATCCTGACCCAGCTGGGCCAGACCGACGACGCGGGCTGGTATCACATCACTGAACGAGGCCGTCTGTGAGCTGGACGACGATCGCCCTGCTGGGCCTGCCCTGGGTGATTCTGGCGGGCTACGGCATCGCCGTGCTGTTATCCACGCCGCGCCGCGCCGGGCCGACCGGTTTCTTCGGCGGCCGCTCTCGCGCGGGCGATATGCCCGGCATCATTCTGCTGGGCGCATCGGCGGCGATCTCCTGGGTGATGGCCAAGAGCGTGAACAACGCCATGAATCTGGCCGCGGATTTCGGCTGGATCGGCGGCGTGGCCTACGGGGCCTATTGGCTGGCCTTCATCGTCGTCGGCATCACGGTCTATTTCATGCGCACCCGTGGCGGCTTTACATCGCTGAGCGCGTTTTTGAAGACCAAATACGGGGCCCGAGCGGCTCGCCTGTTTTTGCTGGTCATTGCGATCCGGCTGATCAACGAGGTCTGGTCGAACACCAAGATCGCAGCCCTGTATTTCGGCGTGGAAGGCAGCAGCGGTTATTGGATCGCGGCCGTCGTACTCACCGGGCTGACACTGTATTACAGCCTCAAGGGGGGGCTCCGCAGCTCGATCCTGACCGACGGCCTGCAGATGGTGCTGCTGCTATTCCTGCTCGTGGTCACGCTGGGCGTACTGGCGCCGGACGTGTTGCAGATCGGTATTCCCAGCGCAGCCAACGGCGCGGTTACACCCGCCATGCAAGCGGGCGGTCTGACGTTTCTGGTTCTCGCGCTCGTTCAGACCCTGTCGTACGGCTTCCACGATCCGGTGATGACAGACCGGGCATTCGTGAACGCGCCGGCCAAGATGGTCGCCAGTTTCGTGCTGGCCGCCCTGCTCGGCGGTGTTCTGATCGTTGGGTTCTCGACCGCCGGGCTGTACGCGCTGGTGCACGATATCGCACCGCAACCCTCGGTGGCCGTTGCTGTCCCACTGGCCATTGGCCTGGGCATGACGCTGCTGTTCAATGCGGTCATGCTGGCCAGTGCCGGATCCACGCTGGATTCGGTGATGACCTCCAGCGCGAAATTCGCTGCCCGCGACTGGCCCCACGCCGAGGGCCCGCCCACGGTGTATCAACAAGCCAGGGGCCGACGCGCCATGTGGGCGATCGCCGTGCTGGGCAATCTGCCCCTGTTATCGATCTATATCGACGGCGTGGGGCCGGCCGTGATCGCCGCGACCACGATCAGCGGTACGGCTATCATGGGGCTGGCGCCAATCTTTCTACTCGGCTGGATCAAGAAAGCCGGTCGGCTGTCGTTTCATCTCGCACTCTGGCCCGGCGTGATCATCGGCGTGCTCCTGGCCCTCGAGGATATCCTGCATCTGCCCACGATTCCGGCCTTCGTGGGCCTCGGCGAAGGCCGCTACGCCGAAACACTGGGCATCAACGTCTACGGCGTCATCCTGTGCTCGGTGCTGTTCGTGGCCGGAGCGTTCATCCGGCCACGGCGGGGTCTTTTATAGGCCGGCCGCCGGCATCACCTAACCCACTGAATCCAGCGTTCGTGCGCTGATTGAGGTCAGCTCAGGCGGGTGGGTGGCGTATTGCTTGTAGAGATAATCGCGCGTGACCGGCACGGCTTCGTTCGTGTGGCTGACCTGGACATGAAAGACGATGAGATCGCCGTAGCGGAATACCGCTTCACAGCCCAGCAGATAGAACTCCCACATACGACAGAAGCGCTCACCCAGGCGCTGGGAGAACAGCTCGCGCTGGGCCTGGAAACGTGTATTCCATGCCTTGAGGGTTTCGGCGTAGTGGCGGCGCCAGACTTCAAGATCAGCCAGCACCAGGCCCGAAGTCTCCACGCACGGCGATATCTCGGACAACGACGGGATATAACCGCCGGGAAAGATATGTTTCTGAATCCAGGTGCGGCTGTCGGCCGGCGGCGGGCCATTGCGGCCGATGGTATGAATCAGGCTGCGCCCGTCAGGCTTGAGCAGGCGTGAGACCTGATCGAAGAATGTCTGATACTGCGGCCGGCCGACGTGCTCGAACATGCCCACCGAGACGATCGCATCATAGGCGCCCCGATGATCGCGATAGTCCTGTTTGGCAAACGTCACCCGGTGCGACAACCCGAGAGCTTCGGCGCGTTTGACCGCGTGCCCGTACTGGTCATCGGACAATGTCAGCCCTACGACCTCGACGTCGTAATGACGCGCCAGATACAGAGCCATGCCGCCCCAGCCACAGCCGATATCGAGCACCTTGTCACCCGGCGAGAGTGTGAGCTTGCGGGCGATGTGATCGAGCTTGGCCAGCTGGGCATCGTCCAGCGTCATGTCGCGGTGTGACCAGTAGGCACAGGAATACTGCATTTCCGGATCGAGAAAACGCTGGAACAGATCGTTGTCGATATCGTAGTGATGCGCCACGTTGCGCGCGCTGCGCAGTTTGCCGTTGACCTCGGTCAAACCGCGCAGCGCGCGTCTGGCAAGCGACATCAAGCGACTGCCACCGATATGCTCGGCGTTGGCGAAATACAGCTCGAACACCTTGGCCAACCCGCCACGCCCCGGCCACCAGTCGCCGTCGACGTAAGCCTCGCCGAAAGCCATCTCCGGATCAGAAAGCAGCCGCGCTATGACACGGCGATCTTTCAAATGGACATGGGCGACCGGTTCACCCGAGCCATAACGGCTCTGCTCACGCTCGCCGATCGACACCACCAGCGTACCTCGCTTGACGAGGCGATCGAACAGTTTGTCTTTCACGTTCTATCCCTTGTGCGCGCTCCTGCACGCTTCCCCATATCAACGAAACCTAAAGATACACCGCTATCCCCATAGCTGCATCCTGCATTTACTTTCCGGCTGGTGCTCTGAGCGTCGAACTCTTAAGGTAACGCGACACCTTGCCCAGCCCGCTATTGCATGTCCTTGTCCTCGGCCCGTGCGCTCTGGCTCGCCCCGCCGAATCACGCGATGATCCGCGAGATGCCGCTTGACCCGCGGCCGGCCGATCATCTGCGCGTGCGTACGTTGTATTCCGCGATCTCCAAGGGTACCGAAACCCTAGTGTATTCGGGCCGTGTTCCTGAAAGCGAGTATGCCCGGATGGCGGCCCCGTTCCAGGCCGGCCAGCTGCCGGAACCGGTGCGTCACGGCTATGCCAACGTTGGCATCGTCGAGAAGGGGCCGCACGACTGGCCGGGCCGTCTGGTCTTCTGTCTGTTCGGCCACCAGAGCCGTTTTGATATTCCGATTGACGCCGCCGTCGCCCTGCCCGATGACGTGCCGCCCGCGCGCGCGGTGCTTGCGGCCAACCTGGAGACCGCCATCAACGCGCTCTGGGATGGACCGCCGCGGGTCGGTGACCGGGTGACGGTGGTTGGCGCCGGTGTGCTGGGTGCGCTAGTGGCTTGTCTGGCGGCCGATATTCCGGGCGTGCACGTCGAGCTGGTAGACATCAACTCTGACCGCCAGCCCCTGGCCCGCGCACTCGGGGTGCATTTCGCCACACCCGACACGGCGGCTCCGGCGCGTGATGTGGTCTTTCATGCCAGTGCGACCGAGGCCGGGCTGAACACCGCGATCGGCTTGGCGGGCACCGAGGCGCAGATCACCGAGATGAGCTGGTACGGCGACAAGCGCCCGGGCATCGCCCTGGGCGGCGCGTTTCATGCCAAACGCCTTACCCTGCGGGCCACGCAGGTTGGCACCGTAGCGCCGTCGCAGGCCGCGCGCTGGACACACGCCCGGCGCCTGGCGCTGGCGGTCTCGCTCTGTAACGATCCGCGTCTGGATGCCCTGTTCAACGCGTGCGATGTCGTCTTCGACGATCTGCCGGCCGTCATGGCACGCCTGGCCGAGCCGGGCGACCGAAGCCTGTGTCAACGCGTAACCTATTCGGAGATTGATTGATGTTTCATTTGACCGTTCGTGATCACATGATGATCGCGCACAGTTTCAACAGCCCCACCTTCGGCCCGGCCCAGAAGCTCCATGGCGCGACTTATATCGTCGACGTGACGTTCTATCGGCCCGAGTTGGACGCCGACGATCTGGTCGTGGATATCGGGGCCGCCGCGGCCGCTCTCGGCGAGATCACGCAAACGTTCAATCTCACCAACCTGGATGAGCACGAGGCGTTCGCCGGGCATAACACTACGACCGAGTTCATGGCCCGCGCGGTCTTCGATGCCATGAAAGCCGCCATCGCGGCCGACAAGCTCGGCCCCGGAGCGCACGGCGTGACGCGTCTGGGCGTGCGCCTGGCGGAGTCGCATATTGCCTGGGCCGGTTACGAGGCCGATCTGTGACCTCGGTGGTATTCATCGTCGCCGGCGACCCGTCGCAGCTCACCGGCGGCTATATCTATGACGAACGTATTGCGGCTGGCCTGCGGCACGCGGGCTACGCCGTCGAAACCATTGGCCTGGCCGGGCGTTTTCCCCTCGCCGATAGCCGCGCCCAGAACGCCATGGCCGATACGCTGGCTTGCCTGCCAGCCGATTGCCATGTCGTGATCGACGGGCTGGCGCTGGGCACGCTGGGGGCCACCGTGGCCGCGCACCGCGGGGCTCGTCGCATCACCGCCCTCGTGCATCATCCCTTGGCCGACGAGGCCGGGCTGGACGCACAGCAGGTCACACAGCTGAAGACTGCGGAGCACGCCGCACTGGCCGGCGTCGATCACGTCATCGTTACCAGTGCCTTCACCGCGCGTCGCCTGTCCAGCGCCTATGACGTGGCTACTGATCGCATCAGCGTGGTCGAGCCCGGCATCCCGCAGCCGATCACGCCACCACGAGATCGTCGCGCGCCGCCGAAGCGCCTGCTGTGTATCGCCACATTAATTCCACGCAAGGGCCACGAGACGTTGGTAACGGCTCTGGCCGAATTGGCCGCCCACGACTGGGTTTGTGATCTCATCGGTGATGCCACGCGCGCCCCAGCGCATGCTGCGGCCGTCACCCGGGCGATCGAGGCCGCCGGCCTGACCGATCGTATCCATTTACGCGGGGCGCTGGCACCGGAGGCTCTGGCTGAAGCTTATCAGGGCGCCGATCTGTTCGTGCTGGCCTCGCACTACGAGGGCTATGGCATGGTGATCACCGAGGCCATCAGCCACGGCCTGCCCGTGGTCACGACCACCGGCGGCGCGCTGGCCGATACGTTGCCTAGTAGTGCCGGGCTGGCTGCGCCCCCCGGGGACGCGCGCGCGCTCGCCGCGGCTCTGTCGCGCTGTCTGGACGAGCCGGCGACCTACAACGACATGGTCGCCGGCGCCCGACGGGCCGCGGCCGGCCTCAACGACTGGGACGCGGCCAGCCGGGCATTCGCCGATGCGCTGGGGTTGTCCAGCCCGGCCGCGCCATGAACGCGCCGGTCGAAGGCTCTATATTCGATAATGCCTGGCTGGCCCTGCGCGAACCGGTCGATCATGCCAGCCGTGCCCACGGCCTGAGCCAGCTGGCCGGCCGTGCGCTGGCCGCCCGATCCGCGCCCAAAGTCGTTGACCTGGGTACCGGCTCGGGCTCGAATCTGCGCTATCTCTCGGCTTACCTGCCGACCGAGACGCGTTGGCGCCTGATTGATCACGACGCCGATTTGTTGGCCCGCGTGGCCGCTCATGCCGGCCATGCCGGCCATGCCGTGAGCCCGCACGTAACGACCGAAACCCGTGATCTGGCGCGCGAGCTTTGCCCGGCCATTGGCGGCGCCGATCTAATCACGGCCTCTGCCCTGCTCGATCTCGTCTCCGACGCATGGCTGGACACGCTGTGTCGCAGCGCCGCCGCGCAGCGTTCGGCCGTGTTGTTCGCGCTGAGCGTGGATGGCCGAATTCGACTGACCGGCCGAACCGATACGGATGACCGCGCGCTACTGAGCGCCCTAGCCGTCGATCAGCGCCGCGACAAGGGGCTCGGTGCGGCTCTGGGCACGGCCGCACCGGCCCATCTGATTAATCATCTGGCCGCCCGTGGCTACGGTGTGACCGCGATGCCGGCCATCTGGTATCTCGACACACGCCAGCCCGAACTCGTGGCCGCCCTGCTGGACGGCTGGGCAGCCGCGGCCTGCACAGCACGGCCCGCCGAGGCCCGCCGGTTCAAATCGTGGGCGGCGCGTCGCACGGCAGATATAACCGCGGGGCGCAGCGGCCTGGAGGTCGGCCATATCGATGTGCTGGGCCTACCCGGTCGTCGTACGCCGTAGATCAAGATCATAGAGCCGATCATCGCCCATCGGGTGATCACGACACGCCGGTCGGCGCGCCTCGGCCAGCGTTTCAATCTCGGGTAGCGACAGCCCCGGCCGGCCTGAGCCGATCAGCATCGGGGCCACGACCGTATGCAACCGGTCGATCTGCCCGGCTGCGATGAAGCCCGAGATCGTCTGGCCGCCCCCTTCAACCAGCACGCGATGCACGTTGCGCCCGGCCAGTGCTGCCAGTACCGCGGCCGGGTCAAGGCGGCCATCGGCCTCACGGGCCACGCGCAGCGTAGCCACGCCAGGCAGCGCGGGCACATCATCAGCGATGACGTGCCAGGTGGGCGGCCCGTCATCGGTAAACACACGCCGCTCAGCGCTGGCGCGCCCGTTCGGGTCCAGCACCACGCGTACCGGATTAACGCCGGGCGCATGGCGAACGGTCAGCTGTGGATCGTCGGCCTCGAGCGTGCCCACGCCGATGATCACGGCATCCACTAACGCGCGTAGCCGATGCAGGTGTACGCGGCTGGCCTCGCCGGTCACGTAGTAGGAATGCCCGCTGGCGGTTGCGATACGCCCGTCCAGTGATTGGCCCAGCTGGGCGATCACAAAGCTCAGCCCACCACGAGCGACCGGCAACAGCGTATCGAACAGCGCAGCGGCCGCCTCGCTCACCGAATTCGGCCCGGCCTGCCAGGCGCCATCGGCCGTGATGGTCAGCCCCTCGGTCGGGGTCAACGTCTTGTCGGCAGGTAGACGAGACGCATCGCGGATGATCTGCCAAGCGTAGTCGGCATCGATTAATGGCATCATTACCGCATTCTAGACTGACCGCGCCGAGAACGTGTGGCTGATAGCCCGCTGTTTCTCCACGCCATTTTTCGCGCGGGCCGAGCAAGGACTGTTACATGCATCATGTCGAGCGTGCCATTTTCGATCTGCGCCGCGGTGTGCCCGTACTCATCGAATCCGATGAGGGCAATCGTCTCGTGGCCCCGGTCGAAGGCCTGGACAGCACGCTGCTTGCCAAACTTTTCGACGGTGCAGCCGAGGCGCCGCGCCTGGTGTTGACCGATCATCGCCTGGCACGCCTGGGCCACACGCAGCGTGATACGGCCGGCGCCTTGGTGCTTGATGCAACGCGCGACAGCCGTGAGGCCATCATCGAACTGGCATGCGCGCCCTCGGCCACGCTGGATCAAGCCCGTCCGCTTGAGCCGCTGTCAGCCGGGGATGCCGCCGGCCTGCATTTGATGCGTCGTAGTCTGTTAGTGCCGGCGGCTGTCGTGGCTGCGCCCTCGGAGCGCATGGCCGACGAACTGCGCCGCCGGGTCACGGTCAACGATATTCTGGCGGTTACGGCCGCCGATGTAGCCCTGCACTACGATGCCGTCCCCTCGTTGCTGCGACGTGTGAGCGAGGCCGACGTACCGCTGGAAACGGCCGAACGCTCGCGCTTCGTCGTCTTTCGCGAACCGGATGGCCTGCGTGAACACATCGCGATCCTCATCGGCGACGACATGCAATGGGCCGATCCGGTGCCAGTACGCCTGCATTCGGCCTGCCTGACCGGCGATTTGTTCGGTTCGCTGCGCTGCGACTGCGGGCCCCAGCTGCGTGCCAGCGTGGCCGCCATCGCCGAGCGCGGCGGCGGCGTACTGTTGTATCTGGCCCAGGAGGGCCGCGGCATCGGTCTGGCCAACAAGATGCGGGCCTATCAGATGCAGGATGAAGGCCTGGATACAGTCGATGCCGATCAGGTGCTGGGCTTTGGCAAGGACGAGCGCGACTACACCGTGGCGCGTGAAATGCTGGCCCAGCTGGCCGTCGAACACATCGACCTGCTGACCAACAACCCGGCCAAGCTCGATGCGATGAACCAGAAGCCCATCGATGTCGCCGGGCGCAGCAGTGTCTTCGGCCCACTCACCGACCAGAACCGACGCTACCTGGCCACCAAGGCCACCCGCGCCGGCCACTGGCTCGACGCCATCCTGGCCGAGCCGGACGATGTGCCCGTGAGCAAATAGGTGCTCACCGGGCCGTTCTTTAATAATCGTCCGCCAATGAACGCGAATAAGCGCAAATGGAAAACAGAAAGAAAGAAGACAATCCGCAGATTCACGCCGATTAGCGCAGATTAAAGACAGATGGGGCGGCGCTGTTATCGAGCACTGAAATCACAATCGCCCATCCGCTTTTCAGCGCCCCAAATCATCTTTTTCATCGGCGCCAATCTGCGGGTAACGGTCTGTATTCATTCGCCCTTATTCGCGTTCATTAGCGCACGTTTTAAAAGATTGGCCTCCGGCGCCTATTCAGGATAGGTCAAACTCGGCGGTCTCTTGAAAAGACAATCCGCAGATTCACGCCGATTAGCGCAGATTAAAGACAAATGGGGCGGCGCTGTTATCGAGCACTGAAATCACAATCACCCATCCGCTTTTCAGCGCGGCAATCATCTTTTTCATCTGCGCCAATCTGCGTAAATCTGCGGATAACCGTCTGTATTCATTCGCGTTTATTTGCGTTCATCGGCAGTCGTTTTAAAAGATTGGCTTTCGGAGCCCAGCCGGGATAAGTCAAACACGGCGGTCTCGTGCCAGATCTGGGCGAGGCGTTGCCCGAAGGTTTCGACTAAGCGCTCGCCTTGTTCGGCGGTGGCACTCGCGGCGTTGCCGGTCACGCCCTGAGGGTTCAGGTCTTCGGCGCGCCAGGCGAAGCCGGCATCGCCTTCCGGGCCGAGTGTGGCGCCGGCTGCTGCACGCTCGGCGCCGTAGCTCGGAAAATCGGCCAGCGCATCACGGCGAACGCGTGCCGGCGCCAGGTGCAGCATCATCGCGGTTTCCAGTGCCCCGCCATGCAGGCCGTGGGCCAGTTCGCTCGCGGCCAGCGTGTCGGCCGGCGGCGCGAAACGAAAATAGCTGGCCTTGACCACCAGCAGGCCGTGATCGTGTCGCAGCTGCAGGGCTGCCATATCGATGGCGGCCTTGTTGCCGCCGTGGCTGTTGAAGATCACCAGGCGCTTGATGCCGGCGCCGGCGACGCCGGCCCCGTAGGCGCGCAGCTGAGTCATGGCCTGTTCGCCCGACAGGCTCAGCGTGCCGGCGAAGCCGGTGTGTTCAAGACTGGCGCCCAAGCTCATCACGGGCAACACGATGATCGGGGCCCTACGCTCGGGATAGCCGCGCCCGGCGGCCTCGATCAGCCCGGCACCGATGACGACATCGGTATCCAGCGGCAGATGCGGGCCGTGTTGTTCGATCGCGGCCACCGGCAGCACGGCCACGGGATCCCTCGTGGCCAGCGCGGCCAGCTCCGGGCCGGTCAGATCAGCCCAGCGATAGAGTTCGGTCATCAATCGGCACGTCGTTGCGCAAGTGTTGCCATGATGAACAACACACGGGCACCTGCCCAGCGCGCGATCCATGCGGTAGGCTCTCGCTCGCACGCATTCGCGACGACCCCGCGCCGATGACGATCGTTCTGACCAGTCTCATTCTGTTGTTCGCCGTGGCGATATCCGGCGTGATGATCGGCGTGTTGCCGTTTCATCTGCCACGCCCGCTGGTCCAGATCGCGCTCGGGGCCGGGCTGGCCGTGCCGAGTTTCGGGGTGCATGTGGCACTCGACCCGGAGATCTTTTTCGTGCTGTTCGTGCCGCCGCTGCTGTTCATCGACGGCTGGCGGATGCCACGGCGTGAGTTTCGGCATCTGGCGATGCCGATCACGGCACTCGCACTTGGCCTGGTCATGGTCACGGTGGCCGGCGTGGGGTTTTTCATCCACTGGCTGATTCCGGCGATTCCGTTGGCCGCGGGCTTTGCTCTGGGGGCCGTGCTGTCGCCAACCGATGCGGTCGCGGTCTCGGCGATCACCGGCGGGGCGTCCATCCCGCCGCGGCTGATGCATATTCTCCAGGGCGAGGCCCTGATGAACGATGCGTCAGGGCTGGTCGCGCTGCGTTTTGCGATCGCCGCCACCCTCACGGGCACATTCTCGATTAGCCAGGCGGGCTTGAGTTTCGTTCTTATCGGCGGCGGCGGCCTGGCCATCGGCGTGGCGATCGCTTGGGTCTTCGCCCAGGTACGCCAGCTCATGACGCAGTGGCGCGGCGATGACCCGGCCAGCCACGTCACGCTGCTGGTGCTGTTGCCGTTCGCGGCTTATCTGCTGGCCGAGCATCTGGGGGTGTCGGGTATTCTGGCCGCGGTGGCGGCCGGCATGACGCTGAACAGCCTGGATACGCTCAAGGGCGAGCTGAACACACGCATGCAGTCGCGCGGCATGTGGCCGATGATCGAGTTCGTGTTCAACGGCTTGATCTTTGTGCTGCTGGGCCAGCAGATACCGGCAATTCTCTCGCTGGCCGACAACGCGCGCCTGAGCATGAATCTGTCCCAACTCGAGATCGTGGCCTATCCGCTGGCGCTATTCGCGCTGCTGTTGGCAATTCGGTACGTATGGGTCGGCGCGCTGCTCAAGCTCGTGGTCTGGCGGGCCCACCGACGCGGTGAACGCATCCGGCGCGCATCGAGCCGCGTGGTCGCAGCGACTACGGTCGCCGGGGTGCGCGGGGCGATCACGCTGGCGGCCGTGCTGTCGTTGCCGATCGCCGCGGGCGAGGCCAGCGGATTCCCCGCCCGCGGATTACTGATCTATTTTGCTGTGTGCGTGATTATGGCCTCGCTGCTGCTGGCGACGTTCGCGCTTCCCCTGCTGCTGCGCGGCATCGAGCTGCCCGAGGATGACCCGCGCGCCGTCGAGGAACGTCATGCCCGGGCCGAGGCTGCCCGATCGGCGATCCGCCGGCTGGATAACATGCGCGAGCAACGCCGTGAAGAAGCCGACGACGAAGACGAGGCCTCGTTGTACTCCGAAGTGGCCGGGCGCATCATGGCGGCCTATCAGCCGTGGCTGGATCCGGATTCCGACGCCGAGGACAAACAGCGTGCCCGGCGTGGTTTCACCATGGAACGTAGCCTGCGCCTGGCCGCCCTTGCCGCCGAACGCGACGCACTCTACCGGCTGCGCTACGAGGGCAATATCAACGACATCACCATGCGCCGTATCCTGGCAGATATCGACCTGACCGAAGCCTCGCTGCGCAGCGGGCGGCGTAACAAGTCATAGGCAGGCGACGGGCCGAGCCTTTAGGGCCTGTTGCCGTATCACGCGGGCCCGCGCCAAGCGCGCCATGGAATTGACTATGGGCGGCAAGACGAGGCGTAGCCCACGCCGCGCAGTCATTCTGCGTCAGTGGGCTAGAACGTTGTATTGCCGACGTATCGTTAATTTTGGGGCGCTTGTGCCGAAGGGTTGGGCCGCCCCTAAAAATTGAAGATGGGCGCCGTGGCGCTGGCGAGTCTTGATCGTGGCACAGCCAGAGCCGCGACTCGCGCCTTGCAGGACACACTTCGGACTCTCGACGAAAGCGGCGCTCGCATGAAACGGCAACAGGCCCTAAAGTGTTGTCTACAGATTGTTTGCCGATTGCGACATGAGCCACGATTTTCATTTTTACGAGCCGGCTGCCGGGCACGGTCTGCCGCACGATCCGTTCAACGCGCTGGTCGCCCCGCGCCCGATCGGCTGGATCTCGTCGGTCGCCGCCGATGGCACTTACAACCTGGCGCCTTACAGCTTTTTCAATGCCTTCAACTACACGCCGCCGATCGTCGGCTTTGCTAGCGTGGGCTACAAGGATTCAGTGGCCAATATCGAAGCCACCGGCGAATTCTGCTGGAATCTGGCAACGCGTGATCTGGCCGAACCGATGAATGAGAGCTGCGCGGCGGTTGAAGCCAGCGTCGATGAGTTCGAGCTGGCCGGGCTCACCCCGGCGGCCTCACGCGTCATCAGTGTCCCGCGCGTGGCTGAGGCCCCGGTGTCTTTCGAATGCCGGGTCAGCCAGGTGCTGCGCCTGACCGGAGCCGACGGCGATCAGACCGATACCTGGATGGTCTTTGGTGAAGTCGTTGGCGTCTATATTGCGACACATCTGCTGGTCGACGGGATCTACGACACCGCAGCCGCGCGCCCGATTCTGCGCGCCGGGGGGCCGGCGGATTACTTCGAAATCTCGGCCGATCAGCGCTTCCAGATGCATCGGCCCGGCTGACCAGGCCGACCTTCTAATTTGTTCTATCTCGTGAGTGCTGTCATGACGCCATCTGTAATCCGTATTTCTACCTGCCTGACAAGCTGTCTCGTCGCCGGCGCGATTCTTGCCGCCTGTGCGCCGAGCACCCTGCCGCAGCCGGCCGGCTCGACCGAATCGGCCTCGCCGGCCATCGGCGGCTCGTTGTCCGGCACACCCGAGCCGGAGCTTACCGAGGCCGGGCAAACCGGCCGCGACAGCCTGACGCGTCGCTACGAGTGCAATACGGGCGAAATGATCAGCGTGCGTTATCCCGACGTCCAGACCGCGGTCGTGGCCTACGACGGCAAGAAACGCGCCATGCACGTTGCCGTGGCCGCCGACGGCGCGCGCTATGTCGGCCATAGCTATGAATGGTGGACCAAGGGCTCGGGCCCAAGGGCCAGTGCCACGCTGTATGCCCACAACGCCGGCAACAGCACCGGGCGCGAGCTGTTGCAGTGCAACGAAATTGATTGATCGACAGCGCGGCGCGCGTTTAGCCAAGTAAACGCCAGCCCGCATAGATCAGGGCAAACGCGCTTAGAAAGACCAGCCCTGCCCGGCTCAGCCAACGCATGGCCGGGCCGGGGCGCGCATTGGCCGGCACCTGGGCCGAGGTCACCAGTCGATAGTTCAGCCAGGCCAGTATCGGGGCGGTCAGAAACGATAATGTCGTGGCGAGATCGATCATGACCGTGAACCGGCTGCCCAGACCATAGAGCACGAGCAGCGAGCATGCCGGAATCACCAGCAACAGCCCACGATAGAGACCGATGTGCGTCTGTAGTGTCGGCCGGCCGGCGAACTGGCCGATCATGTGGCGCATGACCCGCGGATGCGCGTCCAGCACGGTCAAAAGCGTGGAGAACATGGCGGTGAAGGCACAGCCGGCGATGACCGGCCAGGCCCAGGCGCCGAGCGTCTGTGTGTACAGCCCGATCAGCTGCTCGGCAAAAGCCGCGCCGTTGTCTGAAAACGGCGTATCGGTGGCGTACATCACCAGCGCGCCGAGCAATAGAAAGCCCACGGCCAGTATGCAAGTGCCGATATAGCCGATATTGAAGTCCAGCCGGGCGTGCGACAGGCTCGGTACGTGGCCGGTCTGGCGCGCGCGCTCGAGCGTCCACAGCGAATGCCAGGCCGCGGCATCGATCGGAATCGGCATCCAGCCCATCAGGGCAATGACGAAAGCAATGCCCCCGGCCGACCACCAGGCCGTAGCGGGGGCGCTGGACCAGTCGCCGGCCGGGCCGTGAACGCCGGCCGCCACCACCGCTACCAGCGTACAGGTCGCCAGCACGGCCACGATCCACTTCACGGCACCATCGAGAATATCGTAACGGCCACGAAACAGAATCGCGGCCGACAGGCCAAGCAGCCCGGCCGCCCAGACCAGCGGCGAGCCGGGGAGCCCTGTCATGGCGATCGCCAGATTGGCGGTCACCAGCGCGAGTGCGGCCTGAATGGCGAACATCGTGCCCACCGTAAACACGAAATAGATGCCCAACGCATAGCGCGAGAGCGCCCAGTATCCATCCAGCATCGAGCGGCCGGTGGCCGCGGCATAGCGCGGCCCGTACTCCAGAAACGGATACTTGAACAGATTGACCAGCAACACCGCCCACAAAAGCCCCAGGCCATAATCCGCGCCGGCCCGCGTGGCCTGAATCAGGTGCGATACGCCGATCGCCGCGGCAGCCAGAAGCAGCCCCGGGCCAAGGCTTGCGCGCAAATCTTGCAGGCGTTTGACAGGTTTCATGGCGCTCATTGGCAGTACAGGCGGCGCGGGGATGATGGCGCGCCAGGTCCGACTTCGCCAGTGCTTGTCGCACCGCCGGGCGAAGCAGACAATACCCGTCATGTATTGGCCCGTCGTTGACGGGCGCTTTTAATCGCAAGGTATGCCATGACTGACGTCGCTTCTATCCTGACCGCCGACTCTCTTGAGTTTCTCGAGCGTTATCTCAACAACGCCGCGCCGACCGGTTATGAATCGTCCGGCCAGAAGCTGTGGATGGATTATCTGCGCCCGTATGTCGACACCTTCATCACCGATGCCTATGGCACGGCCGTGGGCGTGATCAATCCGGATGCCGAGTACAAGGTCGTCATCGAGGGCCATGCCGACGAGATCGGCTGGTATGTGAACTTCGTCACCGATAACGGCCTGATCTATGTGATGCGCAACGGCGGCTCGGATCACCAGATCGCGACCTCCAAGGCCGTACATATCCATACCCAGGACGGCCCGGTGACCGGCGTGTTCGGCTGGCCGGCCATTCATACCCGTAACCCGGCAAAAGAAAAGACGCCCACCAAGGACAATATTTTCGTCGATGTCGGCGCGGACTCGAAAGAAGAAGTCCACGCGATGGGTATCTATCCGGGGTGTGTGATCACCTACCCGGACGAGTTCATGACCCTGGCCGGCGACAAGTTCGTCTGCCGCGCGGTGGATAATCGCATCGGCGGGTTCATGATCGCCGAGGTCGCGCGTTTGATGCACGAGGCCGGTGAGCGTCCGGATTTCGGGTTGTATATCGTCAACTCGGTACAGGAAGAAGTGGGCCTGAAAGGCGCGCAGATGATCGCCGATCGCATCAAGCCGGATGTGGCGATCATCACGGACGTCACCCACGACACCACCACCCCGATGATCGAGCAGACCACCCACGGGCGCACCAAGATTGGCGATGGCCCGGTTATCGCCTTCGCACCGTCGGTACAGAACAAACTGCGCGAGCACTTGATCGCCGTGGCCGAGCAGCACGATATCCCGTTCCAGCGTCAGGCCCGCTCGCCGGCCACCGGCACCGATACCGATGCCTTTGCTTATAGCAACGGCGGCGTGCCCTCCGCGCTCATCGCCCTGGCGCTGCGTTATATGCATACCACGGTGGAAATGGTCCAACGTCGCGACGTGGAGAACGTCATCCGTCTGATTCACGAGACGGTGAAATCCATCAAGACCGGCCAGACGTTCAGCTACTTCGACTGATCGGCGCACGCCGGCCGGCGTGACGCGCTCGGCGGCCGGCGTGTCGCCCGGCATAATAGGCCCGTCATTTTCATGCCGGGCCTGTCATGATTGCCTCGATCGCCGCGCTGCTCGTGTTGCAGCTCATCGGCACCATCATCATCCGTTTCACCGGGCTGCCGTTTCCCGGCCCGGTGGTCGGCATGCTGCTGTTGTTTGCTTATCTACTCTGGCGCGGGGCCACGCCTACGGCGTTCGAGGCCACGACACGCGCGCTGCTGCGTAATCTGGCCCTGCTGTTCGTGCCCGCCGGCGTCGGCGTGGTGACTTATCTGAAAGCCGTGGCCGATCAATGGGTCGCACTCTCGATCACGTTGATTGCCAGTGCTGTGATCGCGATCGTGGTCACCGGCTTCGTGCTGCATCTGTTGATGCCGCGCGCTGCGCGCAGCCGGGGCTAGCCATGCATTCAATTGCCGAAATCTGGGTCTATCTCGAAGAACAGCCCCTGCTCTGGCTCACGGTCACCGTCGGCATCTTCTGGTTGTGCCAACAGATCTATCGCATGGCCGGTGAGTTTCCGCTCTTGAACCCGGTGCTCGTCAGCGTGATCGCGATCGTGATTCTGCTGCTGGCCACCGGCACGCCCTACGACGAATATTTCGACGGCGCGCAGTTCATCAGTTTTCTGCTTGGCCCGGCGACCGTCGCCCTGGCCGTTCCCCTGGCCGCCGAGGCGGCCACGCTCAAGCGTCTGTGGCTGCCGATCACCATCGCACTGAGCGTGGGTTCGTTGACCGCAATCCTGTCGGCACTGGCCATCGGCGCAGCACTTGGCCTGCACGGCGAGATGCTCGTCTCTATGCTGCCCAAATCCGTGACCACGCCGATCGCCATGGGCATTTCCGACCAGATCGGCGGCAGCCCGAGCCTGACGGCCGTATTCGTCATCCTGACCGGCATCGTGGGGGCCGCGATCGGTATACCCCTGCTCAAGGCCCTGGGTCTGCGCGACCCGGTGGCCAAGGGCTTCGCGCTTGGCGTGGGCTCGCACGGTATCGGCACCGCCCGGGCCTTCGAGCACAGCGACCGGGCCGGTGCATTTTCGGGCCTGGCAATGGGCCTGAACGGCGCCCTGACTGCAATCCTGATTCCGATCGTTGTCTGGTTGTTCGGCTTGTAGCGGCCCGGCGGTTGATCCCGGCCTCACGCGGCTCTATGTTCAACGCATTGCTTTCAACTAGCCCAATGATTTCATGGCCACGGACGATCTCGACAGCTGGATGTGGGCCGAAGCAGTGGCGCGCCAGGAGCGCGCCGATCGCTTGCAGAAACAGTTCTTCAAGCGGGCAACCCCGCGGCCGCGGCGTCAGTGGGAGCCGCCGGTGGATCTGTTCGAAACCCAGGACGCGCTCTACGTGATCGTAGCCCTGCCGGGCGTCTCGAACGCCACGTTGACCGAGCTGGAAGTCCGCGGCGATACGCTGTTCGTCGCCGGCGATCGGCGGGTGCCCACCCCCGGCCAGGAAGCGGTTCTGCACCGGCTGGAGATCCCGCACGGTCATTTCGAACGCGCCGTGACCCTGCCCTGGCCGCGGCTGGCCATCGCCGGCCATGAACTCAAGGACGGCTGTCTATATCTGACCCTGTCCAAGCGCTAAATCTCGAGTATTCCATGAGCGAACAAGACACGAACGCACGCGTCGACGAGCCCGCGCGCCCCGAGCCGGGTGAGACCATCGAAGGCCCGAGCACGACGCTGGTCTATAACCGCCAGCAGGCCTCGCGCCCGGAAACCATCCGGGTGCTGCCCATGACCGAAACCGTGATGTTTCCCGAGCTGGTCATGCCCGTGGTGCTCAACCGCCAGGCCAATATCAACGCCGCCCAGAAAGCCATGCACGCGGATGAACCGGTCGGCCTGCTGCTCGGAGACGCTCAAAGCCCGGAGATGAACAGCCCAAACGGCCTGCATCGTTTTGGCACGGTGGTGAACATCCTGCGCTATGTGACCGGCAACGACGGCGCGCATCATCTGGTGTGCCAGGGCGTGTCGCGCTTCAAGGTGCGCGAGTTCATCGAGGATGAAACCGGCGCGCTGAGCGCGAAGATCATCTGGATCGACGAGCCGGCCGCTGAGGGCGACAAACAGATCGATGCCCGCATGTCGAACCTGCGCACGCGAGCGCTGGAGGCCATCGAATTGATGGATCAGCCCTCGCGGGAACTGGCCAACGCCATCCGCGCGATCGACTCGGCGGCGCTGCTGGCAGACGCCACCGCGGGTTATCTCGGCCTCAAGGCCAAGGAAAAACAACAGATTCTGGAGACCGTGGCGCTGGATGCCCGCCTGGAGCTGGTCCAGTCGTTCATGGACTATCGGCTTGAGGTGATGCGTCTGTCGCAGGACATCAACAAGCAGACGCAGGACCGGATGTCCGAGCATCAGCGCAAGGCGATGCTGCGCGAGCAGATGCGCTCGATCCAGCGCGAGCTCGGCGAGGACGACAGCGTGGCCGAGGAGGCCGAGCGTCTGCGCGAAGCCCTGGACAAGGCCAATCTGCCCGAGGACGCGGCCGAGCAGACCACGCGCGAGCTCAAACGCCTGGAGCGCATGTCCGAGTCCTCGGCCGAGTACTCGATGGTGCGCACCTACCTCGAACTGATGGCCGAGTTGCCCTGGGCCGAGCTCTCCACCGACGCCATCGATATCAAAGAGTCGCGCGCGATTCTGGACGCGGATCACTACGGCCTGGACAAGATCAAGCGCCGTATCCTTGAGCATCTGGCCGTGCACAAGCTCAACCCCGAGGGCAAGGCACCCATCCTGTGTTTCGTCGGCCCGCCGGGCGTGGGCAAGACCTCGCTGGGCCGCTCGATCGCGCGGGCCATGAACCGTGAGTTCGTGCGCGCGGCCCTTGGCGGCGTGCACGATGAATCCGAGATTCGCGGGCATCGACGAACCTATGTAGGCGCCATGCCGGGCTCGATCATCAGCCAGATCAAGAAAGCCGGCACGCGCAACCCGGTGTTCATGCTGGATGAGATGGACAAGCTCGGCGCCTCCGCCCACGGCGATCCGGCCTCGGCCCTGCTCGAGGTGCTGGACCCGTCGCAGAACGATACCTTCAACGATCACTATCTGGGCACGCCGTTCGATCTGTCGAAGGTGATGTTCATCGCCACGGCCAACGTGCTGGACACCATTCCCGGCCCGCTGCGCGATCGCATGGAAGTCATCGAAGTGCCGGGCTACACGCGCGAGGAAAAGAAACAGATCGCCAAGCGGTATCTCGTGGATCGCCAGCTGGAACAGTCGGGCGTGACCCGCGAACAGGTCGATATTTCCGATGCCGCGCTGGATACGATCATCGCCGGCTACACCCGCGAGGCGGGCCTGCGTAACTTCGAGCGCCAGATCGGTGCCATCGCCCGGCATGCCGCCGTCAAGATCGCCGAGGGCGAGCCCGGCCCGGGCCTGATCGAGCCCGATGACCTCAAGGCCATCATCGGCGCCAAGCGCGTGGATGATGAAGTCGCCCTGCGCACGAGCGTGGCCGGCGTGGTCACGGGCCTGGCCTGGACCCCGGCCGGCGGCGATATCCTGTTCGTCGAGGTCTCGCGCTCACCCGGCAACGGCAAGCTGACGATCACCGGCCAGCTGGGTGATGTCATGCGTGAATCCGCCCAGGCGGCCCTGTCACTGGTCAAGGCACGGGCCGAGACGCTGGGCATCGAGCAGGAACGCCTGGACAAGTCGGATATCCATATCCACGTGCCCGCCGGGGCCATCAAGAAAGACGGCCCCAGCGCCGGCGTGGCGCTCTACACCGCGCTGGTCTCACTGCTGACCGATCGCAAGGTGAAAAACGATGTCGCCATGACCGGCGAAATCAGCCTGCGCGGGCAAGTGCTGCCCATCGGCGGCGTGAAGGAAAAGACGCTGGCCGCGCATCAAGCCGGCATCAAGACCGTGCTGCTGCCCGAGCGCAACGCCCGCGACGAAGACGATATTCCCGACAATATCCGCGAAGCCTTGGATATCCGGTATATCGGCGAGGTCAGTCAGGCGATCGAGCTGGCGCTGGAGACGAACTGAGTACGCGGCTTTGCTATTGAACCCTATATGAGGTCAAATAGACTCAAATAGGGTTCAAACGGATGCTTAATGCTCGAGCTATTATTGGGCGGACAAACCGCTGAAAAAGTGCTGCTCTACCTGAACGAACAAGATCGCGGCTATGGGCGTGAGATCGCTCGCGCCTGTGGTCTGCCGGTGACCCCCGTCAACCGCCAACTTGCTAAGTTCGCCGAGGCAGGATACCTCGTGAGCCAAGTCTTCGGCCGCGCACGGGTGTATACATGGAATCCGCGTAATCCGCTGGTAGCCTCGCTTCGTGTGTTTCTTTCCGATGCGTTTTCGATGTTGCCGAGCAGCCAGCAGGCTGCACTTTCCATGCAACGCCGTCGGCCGCGAAACGCGGCTAAACGCCTCGAACCAATCGATGAATGAACGCGGCAGACGACATTACCGCTCTCGCTGCAACCGTGTCCCAGGCATTGGCAGCAGCGGGTATTGAAGCCGTTCTATCCGGCGGCGCGGCCGTCCAGATCTACTCGGACGCTGCCTATGTCTCAAAAGATTTGGACTTCGTTACCGCAGCAGGCCACCGCGAGCTCAGGTCCGTTCTCGCTACGTTAGGGTTCAAGCCCGGGCGCTCTCGGCGGCTGTTCGAGTCAGCAGACAGCGCCTATCTAGTGGAATTCCCTGCGTGGCCGCTGGCTGTGGGCGATGAATTAGTGCGCTCGTGGGCATGTCTACGTACGCAATACGGCGACCTGCAAATTTTGACGCCGACGCAATCAGTCAAAGACCGGCTTGCTGCGTTTTACCACTGGAAAGATCGCCAAGCGCTCTTACAGGCGGTTTGTATTACGCGTCAGCAAGATAACGTCGATCTAGCAGAAATCGAACGTTGGTCAAAAGCAGAACAGAGCGCCACCGGCTTCGAGACGTTCAAAAAACATCTGGAACAGTGATAGCGCAATCCGCGTCACGGCGATTGATTGTCGATCAATGCCCTGGTTCGATCGGCCACTAGATAGCAATGCGCGTCTTTTGCGTCCAGCGCGGCGAGCGCGTCGGCCAAATTGAGCACATAGTCCCGATTGGGCCCGCTCGGCCCGGTTGAAGCCGCGACCTGCGCGGCGATGGCCTCGATTCGTGCCTCGCCCAGCCAGGCCGCGTTGTCGGGCGTGGCGATATAAACCAGGCCTTTTTCGGTATGCCCGTCGGCAAACGTCATGGCTTGCGCGAAGCGCAGATAGCCGTTCTTTTCACGATGATCGAGATAATCGAACACGGCCGGGGTCACGCGATACGCCATGCCCAGACAGGTTTCACCCGGGGCTTCGACGAGCGTGACCACGCGCCCCGGCGCCTCCGGCGTCCCGCGATGATCGTGTGAGCCCTGCCAGTAGCGCCGCACCCAGCCTTCGATGGTGGCCGGGGCGCGCTCGATATAGTCAAAACCGGCCTTGTAGATCAGCGAGCCGTAGCCAAACAGCCACAGCTCGTCGTGATCGTCGAAGATGGCGGTCTGGCGATTGGCCTCGGTCGTATCAAAAGACACGCGACACCCGCGATCAGGCGGCTTGTGTGGAGCACTCGCCGGCCACACCGAAGTGTGTATACAGCCGGTCAAGCACGCCGCGAATCGCCTCGCCCTGCAGCGCGATACGTGCGGTCAGCTCGGCCACCGCGTCGTCGGCATCGACCGAGTCCAGATCCTCCTGGATCAGGTCGAGCGGGCGAATCCGTTTGAGATCGAGGTTTTCGTCGACGTCGAACTCCAGCGCGTCGTCGACCGCCACGTTGAGCTTGGTCGCCTGCATGCCCGAGGCCAGATGCGCACAGATCTCATCCTGCTGCAGATCCATCGCCGTGATGCGCAGGCTGGCCTTGGTTTCGTCGGTGGTTTCCAGCAGGCAGCGATCGCCGAGCTCGAAGCCGTTGGGCAAAGCACCGGGCTCGGTCACCCAGCGCGAGAGTTCGCCGGCCACACCGATCGTGGGCTCGGCGCGCTTGACCGGCAGGCTGCCGAGTGCCTCGCGCAGGGCCGCCACGACTTCTTCGGCCGTGTTTTCCGACGACGCGTCCACCCAGACGCGGCTGGCGCGCATGTCCACGATGATCGTGGTGCGCTTGGCGCGTGTGAAGGCGCGCGGCAACAGCTCGAAGTGAACCTCGTCCTTGAGGTCGGCTTTTTCGCGCCGGCTGACCTTGCGGTCCTCCTTGGCCTCGATGGCTTCCACGCGCTCGGCGACTTCCTCGGCCACGACCGGGCCGGGCAACACGCGCGAGATCGTCTGGTAACAGCAAACGGCCAGGCCATCCACGACGTGCGTCATGGCGTGTTCGCCCTTCAACGGCGGCACGAAACCGCCCACCGAGACCGTCTGATCACCACAGGGCGGGCACAGCGCCTCGCCGAGCGCGTCATCGAGCCCGGCGGCCGTCAGACCCAGGTCGCTCGTCCCCAGAAAGACACAGAGATTACGTAACCACATACGACAGGCCCCCGGACCATCGTCCGGTTTTCATATTGATTTGGATGAGTCGAACCGCAATTCGATAGGTTAGCTTGATCGATCCGCATGCACGGGCATCACAACCACCGCGCCGCACCATACGCCGCGCGCCAAGGCTTCTCAAGCGCAAACCGTGGCTGTCGTTATCCCCTATTAAACATGCACTTAAGATTCGCAGAGCCTATCGTGGCCGGGCCGGTTCCTGTATTCGGCCCCGCCGACCCATGAACTCAGGCACCGCCTGTGGCAATATCCCGCCACGCTACGGGCCGGGCGGGGACGGTCCTTGACCATCGAGTCGTTCATGGCTTTTTCAAAACGGTCGTTTTCGCATCCATGCTCGCCGGGCCGCCGGCTGTCGAACTGGCTGACGGCCGGCCTGCTGTTGGCCACGCTGGCGAGCCTGGCGAGCCTGGCTGGCTGCGGCGAGACCGACGACAACGCGTCTGCCAACCGCAACGACGCGCCGCGCGTGGCCACTCAGATCGGTTATATGCCGATCCTGCCGGATGCCCAACTGTTCGTGAACCTGGAAAACGGCCGTCTCGACAAGGCCGGCATCGAGCCGGATCTCGTGTCGTTCCAGAACGGCCCGGCCATGGTTCAGGCCCTGGCCTCCGGGCAGCTGGATATTGCCTACTTCGGCATCGGGCCGACGATGGTCGCGCGGGGTAAAGGTGCCGATATCCGCGTGGTCGCGGCCAATATCGTCGAGCAGATCAGCTTTGTCGCCCTGGCCCCGCTGGCCGGGTATTTTGAAAACGGCCCGGCGGATACCGCCTTCGCGCGTTTTGCCAAAGCCGAAGGCCGCAAGGCCAAGATATCGACTTTTCCCATCGGCTCGGTGCCGCAAACGGTGTTCGATTACTGGCGGGTCAACACCCTGGGTATCGATGCTTCTGCCCTGCAGATGGTCTATCAGGGCGCCTCGCAAGTGCAGCAATCGCTGCTGACCGGCGCCGTGGACGGCGCGGCCATCCTGGAACCCGTGGTCTCGATCGTGCAGTCGCGCAGTGATGCCGCCCGCGTGATCGCAAGCGGGGGCGAGTTGTTTGAAAACCAGCCGGGCGCGGTCATGGCCGTACGTGCGGATTACCTGTCGGCCCACCCGGACGTGGTCAAACGCCTGGTGGCCGCACAGATCGATGCCACGAAAGCACTGAACGCGGGTGACGAGGCCGCGGTGTCGGCTGTCGCCAAGCATGTCGGCGGCGGGCGGCTGCCACGCGAGATCATTCAAACCGCAGTGGCCCACTCGAAGGATCATTTCGTGGCGGATCCGCATCGCATCATCGATGCCACCAATCGGATGTACGACTTCCAGCGCGAACAAGGCACGCTAACCGGCGATCTGGATATCGACGCGCTGTTCGATACCTCGTTCTTCGACGCCGTCGCGGGCTCTGATGGGCCCGGCCACGGCGAACCGGCGCTGGCCAACTAGCCCCGTATGGCGCGACGTGGATCTCGAACCGCCGGCGCTGCGGCCAGCAAAACACCCGTCAGCCGTCTGCGCCGCATCGCACTCGGCGTGGCCGGGCTGGCGGCCTTCATAGCGCTGTGGAAATGTGCGTTCGTCTTCGCCTGGGCGCCGCCGGGCACCCTGCCGGATCCGTTTTCGATTCCGGCCGCGCTGGTGGCCGAGTACACCAGCGGCCATCTGCTGCCGGCTCTGGGCTCGAGCCTGATCCATTATGTCTGGGGCCTGGCCGTGGGCACGGTCGCCGGTTTCACGGTGGGGCTTCTGGCGGCCACGTCGCCGGCTTTCGATGATGTTCATCACGTGCTGGCGCGTATTCTGCGCCCGATTCCGCCGCTGGCCTGGGTGGTGTTCGCGATTGCCTGGTTTCAGGTCAGCCATGCCGGCGCGGCGTTCGTCATTTCCATCGGCGTGTTCTGGGTCAATTACTTCGCCACGGCCGCCGGCGTGGCCGGGGTGGATCCGCGCTTCTACGAGCTGGCCCGTGCCTTCGGCCACGGCGGTTTCGTGGCCCGTGTGACCACGGTCACGCTGCCCGGCGCGGCCCCGGGGATTCTCTCGGGCATGCGCACGGGCGTGGGCCAGGCCTGGATGACGCTGATCGCCGCCGAGCTGCTCGGCGTGCCGGGCATGGGCCAACAGATGAACTCGGCGGCCGGTGTTGGCGCCTATGACGCGGTCGTGGTTTATATGCTGGCGATATCGTTGATCTATTCGCTGTCCGACGGTGCCTTCGCACTGATACAGAATCGGGTACTGCGGTGGCGGCCATGAGCGGCAACGATCTGCTCACGATCCAGGGGCTGCACTTTGCCTACCCCGACATCGAAACCCCGGTGTTTTCCGATATCGATCTGTCGATTGCCGACGGCGAATTCGTGGCCCTGGTCGGCGGCTCGGGAGTGGGCAAATCCACGCTGCTTAGAAACGTCGCCGGGGTGATCGCGCCCAGCGGCGGTCAGCTGTCTATCGCACCGGCTGCTTCGCGTGGCAGCCGTGATCGCGCTTTTGTGTTTCAGGACACACGCCTGCTGCCCTGGCGCCGGATCGATGCCAATATCGATTACGGCCTGACCGGGCTGGGGCTGTCGAAAAAACAGCGGCGCGAGCGGATCGATGAAGTGCTCGAGCTGACCGATATGAGTGCTTATCGCCGACGCTGGCCGCACGCCATTTCCGGCGGCCAGGCCCAGCGTATCGGCCTGGCGCGCGCACTGGCCGTGCACCCGCGGCTGTTGCTGATGGACGAGCCGTTTTCGGCCGTGGATGCGCTGACGCGCTCGCGTCTGCAGGACGAGCTGCTGACGATCTGGCGCCGGATCGGCATGGCTGTCTTGTTCGTGACCCACGATATTGAGGAAGCCACCTACCTGGCTGATCGCGTCATCGTCATGCGCGGCGCCCCGGCGGCCATCGTGCGCCGCGAAACCATTGCCTGTACCCGCCCCCGTGATCGCACGGCCGCGGATTTCCGCGCGCTGGCACGCGACATCGCCGACTCGCTATGATTGAAACCGCCGACGACACCCTGCGCCTGCTGATCCACGCCCCCACCGAAGGCGCGCTGGCCCGCGCCCGTAGTAATGCCAGCAACCTGCTGCGCGCCGAGCCCGCGGCCGCGGTGGAGATCGTGATTAACGGCCCGGCTGTCGCCGCGGCCCTGGCCAGCCCGCACGATACGGATCGCCTGCTGCGTGTGTGTGCCAACACCCTGGCCAACAACGATCTCGAGGCCGATCCCGAACTGGCCCGGGTCAAGGCCGCCGTGCTCTATATCGCCCAGCGCCAGCGCGACGGCTGGGCGTATATGCGGGCCTAGTAAACCGAGGCCGGAGCGTCTGCGCCATCCCCCGGCGTCACGGAAAATCCGGCGCGCGGGAAATGATTGCGCAAGACACCCAGATCGGGGGCGTCGCGCTCGATGACGACACGCCCCTGACTGAGGTGAACCAGCCGGCCGGCCACGCTATCGCCGCCGTAGTCGGTGGCCGCCACATGGACCGACTGGTTCATGGTCAGCCCGCTGTCCGGGTCGATGGTCGCTGTCAGCGGCTCGAAACCGTTTGCGGCAGCGGCCTGGGCCAACGCATCGCCGCTGCTGATCTCTTCGGCCGTGGCGTGGCCAAGCGCCTGCATGCGATTGGCCCAGGCCGCCACGCGCGGATAACGCGTCACGGCCTCGGCAACGCCGGGGTTGCCGCGCACATACCACACCGGGTGATAGATCGCGCAGTCGGCGGCCGTGGGCGCATCGCCCAAAAGATACGCCCGGTCCTGAAGCTGGGCCTCGAGTGCCGCCATCGACGGGTGCCAGTGCGCGGCCGAGAAATCCGCGGTGGGCGCACCGATACGGCCCTGCTCGAACAGCGCGGCGCGATCAGCACGAAACGCAGCCAGCCCCACCGCCCCCAGCGCGCGCTCCAGCGCCACCTGGCCGGGTTCGGATAGCAGCAGCGGAATCGCGGCCAGGAACAGCACCTGATCGCCCAGCTGCTCGAGGGCCGCGATGCTCGCCGCCTGCGCCGGCGGGTAGAGCGCCGGCGTGGTGTGGCGAGCCTCCAGTTCGGCCAGAATCAAGCGCGTATCAGCATAGATATCGCGCCCGATCTGGGCCACCGGCGTGCGTCGATAGCCCCCGGTCAGCGGCATCAGGTCCGGTTTAGGCAGAATGCGTGGCACCTTGACCGATTGCCAGGACACGCCCTTGATACCCAGCGCGATCCGCACTTTTTCTGAAAAGGGCGAGGCATCGAAGTGATGAAGAATCATCGCAGAATCCGGGCAGAAATGACGGGCGCAGTATAGAGGCTATCGTCATACGATCTCGCGACACCCCGCGCGCCGGATTGGCAGACTCTGCCGCCCCGGCCCGGCTGACTCAGAACGCGAACAGCACGCCCATGCCCACGGCCATCTGATCGCTCAGGCTTTCGTTTTCGTTACGGGTTCGCTCGCTGGGAATAGCCAGCCCGCCCTGGATACCGACGCTTTCGTTGATCCAGCTCTGGGTCATGAAGCCCCGCATGCCGGTGCTGTTGTTGAACAGATCCTCGTCGTCGGTACGCGGGCGCCAGTCGTCGATATTCGGGTTGAGCTGCTGGCTGATCGCCTGTTCCTGATCCTGATCGGCGCCCTCGGCCGAGGGCGTCGCACTATCCGCAGCGCCCGGATAGACGAGATCCATATCCGCGAAATCGACATCGACCGGCGCGGGCACGCGAATGCGGGTGATCCGCACGGCCGGCATCGTCGGCGGCGTAGGCCTCGGTGCGAGCCCTGCCTTGTCGAGCCCGCCGGCGGCGGCCCAGGCCAGCTCGTGATCCACCGGCAAGTGATAGAACCGCCCGGCCGGCGTGGGCGACGGTGCTGCGATCGGCGCGGCCGCAGGCATCGGTGTCGTCTCACTCGCCAGACGATCCATCACGAACCAGGCGGCCAGGCTCATGGCGACAACCAGAATCAGGCTGGTAAGCACAGTCGTGACGATCACTCGTGTCATTGGCTTGTGGGTCACCCGAAAGATGAGGCCGGTCGCGCGTTATTGTAAGCCTGTTTACCGGCTGTGCGCCGTCTCGCGCCGTCAATCAAGCGCGATCAAGGGTTGGTCGATGCGGATTTCGCCGCCGCGCTCGATAACCGCGCGCATGCCGCCGCCGCGATAAAGGCCGGTGCGCATATCCCAGCCCGCATAGCGCGACAACAGCCCGCAGGGCGCACAGCGCCCGGCGATACGGATGATGACCTCGCCCAGGGCAAAACGCCGATCGCGCCATGCCAGCAGGTCGATCCCCTCGACCACGATATTTCGGCGTAGATCAGCGCCGCTGAGCGTGCTGCCCAGCCGATCGTTGCAACGCGCGATATCAGCCGTGTCGATGAGGCTCAGCGCCCGCGCGCCGGGCACGAGTGCGGCCCTGGATGAAAACGTCCCCACCGCGTCGTGATAACGATCCCCGGCCAGCCCGTGGCCGGCCACGGCCGTCGCTCGTGCCACGGCCTGCATCGGCCGGCCGCGCGCCGCGGCGATATACAGGCCGTGAATATAGGCATTGAGGCTGTTTTGTGCGCTGGACTGCGACATGGATGCTTGAGCCGAAGGGCTTGTCTTGGTCTGATACACCCATGACATGGGAGATTTTCAATATCACTGACCCAACGGACCAGGCGAGCGCATGACGCTTCGTAATATCGATGCGTTGTTTTCGAGCCGCTCGGTCAGTGTGTTCGGTCGGGCGCGAAGTGCGGCCCAGCATCAGCTTGTCGACAACGTTCGCGCAAGTGCCGGGGAGGCGTTTCAGCACCTGACCGGGCGGCCGTCTCGCTGGCAGTTTCCGGGCAAGCCGGGCACGGTCGGCGTCATTCTCGATGCGCGCTGGGCGCGCCCCCGGGCGATTACGGCGCTGGCAGATGCCGGTTGTCGCGCGCTGATCTGGGCCGCGGCCTCGCCGATCACCGAGGATGTGCTGCGTGCCGCCCGCCCGACCAATCTGCGCCTGCTGGGCGGGCGCTCGGCCGGTGTGGTGGATACCCGTAACGGGCTGAACATGACTTCGCTGGCGCTGACGCCGCGAGCCGGCAAGGTCGCACTCATCACCCAGTCACAGTCGTTAACGGCGGGCGCGCTGGACTGGGCGCTCGGGCGCAACATCGGCTTCTCATGGCTGGCCTGCACCGGCGCCGAGGCCGATATCGATGCCGCCGATCTACTCGACCACGCCGCACTCGATCCGCGCACGCGCGCTGTGGTGCTCCAGATCGGCGATATCCATCAGCCGCGCAAGTTCATGTCGGCCGCACGCGCCGCCGCCCGCGTGAAACCGGTTCTGGTGTTGCAGACCCAGTCGCGCAATGCCCGGGTCATGGGCCCGGATCCGGTGCGCTCGGCGGCTTTCGCCCGGGCCGGCCTGATCGAATGCGAAAACCTGGGCGGGCTGTTCGACGGCCTGGCCGCACTGGATCTTTTGCCCGCGGTACAGGCCGATCGGGTGATGGTGCTCGGCAACGGCGCCGGCGTCTGTGCGCTGGCCAACGACGCGCTTCGCCGCAAGTCACTCGCCGCGGCCCGGCCGGGCTCGGAAATGGCCGCGGCGTTGGCCGATATCGCCCCGCGGGCGCATGACACGCCGGCGGGTATCGACCTGGCGGGCTCGAACACCCAGGAAACGGTCGAGGTGCTTCGCGCCGCACTGGCCAACAGCAAGCGCGATGGCGTACTGCTGGTACACAGCCCCGTGGCCGGCCATCCGCACGAGCCGATGGTTCAGGCGATTGCCGATGCCGGCCTGGACGGGCGTCTGATGACGGTATGGCTGGGGCTGCAGACCGCATTGCCGGCGCGCTCTCAGGCCGCGGCTGCCCGCCTGGCGACGTTTGCTTCGGTCGATGAAGCCGCCCGAGCGATCCAGTATCGCAAGCGGTACCAGGCGACGCGTGAGCTGTTGACGGCCACGCCACCGCCCGACCCCTCGGTCGCCGCCGATGTGGAGAACCTGCGTCACCGACTGTCGGTGCTGGCCGCCGACGGCGTGGAGTGGCTGTCCGGCGACGATACGGCCGAACTGTTGGCCGACTACGGCATCCTGGGTGCGGCCAGCGGGCGGCCCGGGGCCGATCCGTCGATGCGGGTGCGTATCGAGGTCGTGGCCCACGGCGAACTCGGCATGGTCATGCGTGTGACCGACGAAACGCTCGGTGTGCCGCCTGCCTACGGTTTTGCCCCGCTGGACACGCTGCTGGCCCGGCGCATGCTCGAAGGCGCCAGTGCCGGGCGCCTGGCGGCCACCACCGAAGCCGTTGAAGCACTGGCCCAGGCGTTGGTGCGCCTGTCGAAACTGGTGGTCGATCTGGCCCGAATCGCGCGGCTGGATCTCCATCTGGCGATCGGCCCGCACGGGCGCCTGCACACACCGACCGATACGCTGATCGAGATCACTCAGAACCCCATGGCCGAGCGCCGGCGCCTGGCCATGTCGCCCTATCCGGCCCGGATGCGTCATCGCGTAACGCTGGCCGACACGCACACGTATGTCGTACGCGCGATTCGACCCTCGGACGAGCCGTTGGTACTTGATCTGCTGGACAGCCTCTCGCCGGAAGAGATCCGGCTGCGGTTTTTCACGTATATCCGGCACTTCTCGCACGACATGGCCGCGCGTATCACCCAGGTCGACTACGACCGCGAGGTATCGCTTGTGATCAGCGCCGCCGACGACGATGCCGGCCTGGCCGCGATGGGCACGATCATCGCCGACCCCGACGGGCGTGAGGCCGAATTCGCCGTGCTGGTGCATCACAGCCATACCGGCGTGGGGCTGGGCCGGCATCTGCTGGATTGTCTGCTGCGCCAGGCTTGGGCGCGTGATATCGGCACGGTCTACGGCGATATCCTGGCGCATAATCGCCCGATGCTCGAACTGGCCAAGCGGCTCGGTTTCTCGATCAAACGCTCGCTGGATGACCCGTCGAGCATCCGGGCCGAGATCGATGTCGGCGCGTATCGCGCGGCCAACGAGGCCTAACGCTCATCGGGGCCTATGCAGGGTTACTCTCATCCCGTTCTTCATCAAAGGCAGGATCAATGATCGACGCCCGCCCACGGTATCGCGTACCGCGCGCTGTCTGCGCCCTCGTCGTCAGCCTGACGGTTGTCTTCGCCCCGCCCGCGCTCGCCTGGGGCCCGGTGGGCCACGCCATCGTCGCCGATATCGCCGAGGCACACCTGAATCCGACCGCGCGCGCCAATGTCGCCAAACTCTTGAAACAGGACAGCGCGCTGCATCTGGATGACATCGCCTCCTGGGCCGATGCCATTCGCGGCGATCACCCCAACACCCGGTCGTGGCACTACGTGGATATCCCGCTGGCCGCCGACGGTTTCAAGACTTGGCGCGACTGCGGTGCACACGATTGCCTGGTGGTCCAGCTGATGCGCCATATCCGCGTGCTCGACGACGCCGAGGCCACGCCGCGCTCGCGCGAGGCCGCGCTGAAGTTCGCGGTGCACCTCATGGGCGATCTGCATCAGCCGCTGCACGCCGCCGATCGCGACGACCGCGGCGGCAACGACACCCCGCTGACCTATTTCGGCCACGCCACCAATCTGCATCGTATCTGGGACAGCACGATCATCGAACGCGCGCTGGATCTGCACACCCAGGCCGATTATCAGATCGATCACGTCGCCGTGCGGGCAGCTGCCCGTCGCCTCGATGCCGAGATCCGCCCAGCGGCGGCCAAACAATGGACTCGCGGCACGTTACCGTTACAACGCCGCGACACCGTCGTCGCCTGGACCAATGAATCCCATCGCCTGGCGCGCGCCGTGGCCTACGGTCTGCTGCCGGAGACGCCCCGTGCGCCGGACTGGTCGAACACCTACCAGAAAGAAAGCTGGCCGTATGCCAGGGTACAGCTCCAGCGCGGCGGGCGCCGTCTGGCGGCCATGCTCAACGCCGTGCTTGGGCCGGAATAAGTCATCGAACCTGTATTTTCTATGCCGCAGGTTCGACATCTATCGAAAACCATTTCATAGCACGGCCTGCGACCGCGCTATGGAATGGTGTCCCCGGCAGGAGTATTCGGCGCTTCGCGCCTCACCCTTCGGGCCAGTCGCTTTCGCGACTGTTCGTCGTGGCTGGCGCCACGCCGTCGAACCTGTATTTTCTATGTCGCAGGTTCGACGTCTATCGAAAACCATTCCATAACACGGCATGCGACCGCGCTATGGAATGGTGTCCCCGGCAGGAGTCGAACCTGCGACCTGCCGCTTAGGAGGCGGCTGCTCTATCCTGCTGAGCTACGAGGACACGGGCGTATAGGCTAACGTAAGGTCTCGCCGAAAACGACCACCTGTTTCACTGCCACAGAGCTTTTTCGCTGCCATGCCCGACGATGCGTCTCATCTCGACAGCCATCTGCATATCGGTCCGCGCAGCGGGGGCATCGGTGAGCGCCGTATTGCGTTGCTCGAGGCCATTGGTGCGACCGGCTCGTTGACCCGGGCGGCGCAACAGGTCGGGCTGAGTTACAAGGGCGCGTGGGATGCCATCAATGCGATCAATAACCTGGCCGACACGCCGCTGGTACGTCGCAATACGGGCGGTGCGCGGGGCGGCGGCACGACGTTGACCGAGCGCGCGGTGGCGCTGGTACGAACCTATCGCGCGGCCGAGGCCGAGCAGCAGCGCTTTCTCGAACAACTCAATCGGCGGGTGGCCTCGTTGTCCGGCGATGATCTCAACCTCATGGAACGCCTGGCCATGCAAAGCAGTGCCCGTAATCAACTGATCGGCCGGGTGACGGCTATCCAACGATCGAACGTGAACGCCGAGATCACGATCGAGGTGGCCGGTGGCGATACCCTCGTGGCCATGATCACCGAGGCCAGCGCGGATAATCTGGGCCTGGCTGTCGGTGTGACCGTCACCGCGCTGATCAAGGCCAGCTGGCTGATCGTGGCCGCGGGCGATCTATCACACGCCCGGCTATCCAGCCGCAACCGGTTGGTGGGCACGGTCGCGCGTATCACCCGCGATACGGTGGCCAGCGAGCTCACGCTGCGCCTGCCCGGCGGTGCGCATCTGGCGGCGACCATCACGCGTGAATCCGCTGATGCGCTGGGTCTGGCCGAGGGCGATACGGCGACCGCCCTGTTCAAGGCCTCCAGCGTGATTGTCTCACCGGCCGACTAGCCTCCGGGCTGTCCTAGCCGAGCTGCTGCATGTTCTATCTCTATCATCACAACGATCTGTCGCGCCTGGCCGATCTGTTCGCCGTGCTTCGTTCACGCCGGCGGGTATCCCCGCTGGCGTGCGATACCGTGCTGGCCCCCAACGCCGGTATCGGGCGCTGGCTGCGGATCCAGCTGGCCGAGAGTGAGGGCATCGCGGCCAATATCGACGGCGAGCTACCGGGCGAGTTCATCTGGCGTCTGTTGGGCCGCGTTCTGCCCGAAGCCGATACCGATGGTCATCACTTCCAGGGCGACTGCCTGCCCTGGCATCTCTACGCCGCGCTGCCCGAGATTGCCCGCGACGTGCCCGAAGTCGCTGATTATCTCGGCCATCCCGTCGCCGAGGTACGGCGCTATCAGCTGGCACGCCAGCTGGCCGATGTCTTTGATGAATATCTGTACTACCGCGCCGATATGCTGGCCCGCTGGGAAGCCGGCGAGGTGCCGACGACCACGCCCGGGCGCTGGCAGGCACGGGTCTGGCACTGGCTGACGCGCTCTCACCGGCTGGGTAGCGATCATCGCGCGGCTGCGCTGCGGCGCTTCATCGCCGGGCTGAGCGATGATGGTGACCGCGCGTTTCACCAAAAGGTCATCGCCCGCTGCCCGGCCGATCTCTATTGTTTTGGCCTGGTGGCGCTGCCGCCGGATCACCTGCGGTTTCTCTATGCCCTGGCCGCGCATATCGACGTGCATTTTCTCTTGCCCAACCCCAGCGAGGCCTATTGGGGTGATATCACTTCCCACCGGGTCGCCCTGGACCTGCCGGCCGTTGATGATGCCGACGAAAACGCCTTGTTGCCGGGCGAGGCAGCCATCGAGGCCGGCCATCCGCTGCTCTCCGGGCTCGGGCGCATGGCACGCGATACCCTGCGCCTGCTCTACTCGGACGAATTCACCGGCATGATCGAGCCGGAGCTGGGCGAGGCCATGGCCTATACCCACCCGCCCGACGATTCGCTGTTGCATCGTATCCAGGGCGATATCGTCACGCTGGAATGTCGCGACAGCCCTCAGGGCATGGACAGCGCTGATGTCTCGTTCGAGGTGCACACCTGTCATAGCCGCCTGCGCGAGATTCAGGTGCTTCAGGATCAGCTGCTCGATCGCCTGGCCCGCGACGATGCCCGCGTGGCCGCCGGCGAGATCGCGTCCGCCGCACGGCTGGCCCCGCGCGATATTATCGTCATGCTGCCGGACGTGGCGGCCTATACCCCGGCGATCCAGGCGGTGTTCGGCGGCGCCTCGGCCGATCGCTATCTGCCGTTCGGCCTGGCCGATCGGGCCCGGTCGGCAGCCCATCCGATCGTGGGCTGCGTGGCCGATCTGCTGGATCTGCCGTTATCGCGCTGGCAGGCCAGCCAGCTGCTGGATCTGTTGGCCGTACCGGCCGTCGCCCGCCGGTTTCGGCTGGATGAGAGCGAGCTCGCGGCACTGGCCCGGTGGATTGAAGCCGCCGGCATCCGCTGGGGCCGCGACGGCGATCATCGCGCCGAGATGGGCGCTGGCGACTATGACCAGAACAGCTGGCGCTTCGGGCTGGACCGGCTGCTGCTCGGTGTGGCCCAGGCCGATGATGAAACCCTGATCGACGGCGTCGCCCCCTGGTCGGATCTGGAGGGCGGCATCACGGCCGCGCTGGGTAAGCTCTGGCGCTTTGAAGACACCCTGGCTACTTTTGCCGACGTGCTGACCGTGCCCGCCACGCCCGGCGAATGGCAGACACGGCTGAACAATCTCGTCGATCAGATGATCGCCCCCGGCCCGGATGCGCCCGGCGAACAACGCGCCCTGGACGCACTGCGCGGCGTGTTCGCCTGTCTGGACCGGGCCGAAGCCTGCACGGCCGAGAAATCGCTGGCCGCCGACCGGCGTCTGTCATGGCAGGCAGTACGCGATGATCTGCGTGCCCGGTTGGACAGCGTGGCCGATCGCCAGCCGTTTCTGGCCGGCGGCATCACTTTTTGCGGCATGGTGCCGCTGCGCGCGGTGCCGTTTCGTCTGGTCTGCGTGCTGGGCATGAACGACACGGCCTTCCCGCGCCAGGATACGGCGCGGGCGTTCAACGTCATGTTCGCGGCCCCGCGTCTGGGCGATCGCAATATCCGCGATGATGACCGGCTGCTCTTTCTGCAGGCGCTGACTGCCGCCCGCGATCAGTTCTATATCAGTTATATCGGTCAGGACATCCGCACCGGGGAGACATTGCCGCCCTCGCCCCTGGTCGGCGAAACACTGGATTTCATTCACCAGGCCTATTTTCGCGATGCGCCGCGGCGCGACTTCGACGCCCGGCTGATCCATCGCCAGCCCATGCAGCCGTTTTCGGCGCGTTATTTCATGCCGGCGGATACCACGCGAGACAGCCGAATCTTCACGTATGCCGAAGCATGGCGGACAGCCAGTCGCGCCGCACAGGCCGCTCGGCGCGAGGCCGATACGTTCATGGGCCCGGCCGAGGCCGCCATCGAAGCCCCGGCCGAGCCGATCGAAGCGCTCGATCTGGCCACGCTGAAACGATTCTTCGACCACCCCGCGCGGGCGTTCTTTCGTGATCGGCTACAGCTGGATCTGGACGCCGACCCGGCCGCACTTGTCGATGAAGAACCGCTGGAGCTGTCGCCGCTGGCGGCCGCCGGCCTGCGCAACCGCCTGCTGGCCACGGCCGAGACCCATGCCCAGGACACCCTGGACACGGCGCCAAGCGCGCTTGAAATCGCGCGCGGCAGCCTGCCGCCACCGCCGCTGGCCGCAGCCCGCTACACCGAACAGGCCGAGGCAGTGAATCGGCTCTTGCCGCTCGCCCGCGACTGGCAAGCCCAGGCCACACCCGACAACGTGGACATCCGGCTCGACGATATCGCCGGCCTGCGCCTGACCGGGCGGATCGAGGGCCTGGCTGCAGGCACGCTGCGCCGGCTCATTCCCAACAAGCTCAAGACCCGTCATCGTCTGCGGGCCTGGATCGATTATCTGGCGCTGGTGGCCGACAGTCACACCGCCGAGCTTGCCATCGCCGGTTTCGACCCGGACGAGAAAACTCTGGACAGCGTGTGTTTCAAGGCCCAGGTGACGCCGGCCCAGGCTCGCGAGACGCTGACCGGCCTGATCGAGATCTATCGCCGCGGCCAGCGCCAGGCCCAGTATTTCCACCCCGATCTGGCCGATGCCTATAACCCGGCACAGACCAAGGCGTTCGAGAATCTATCCTTTCGTTTTCGCGCCGGGGACTATCGCGCCCATCATCTGCTACGTGATCCGTATTTCGCCCTGTTGCTGGGCCCGGCCGAGGCACCGCTCGGCGAAAGCGCGGCCACCAGTGTCTTCATTGCCCAGGTCGAGCAGATCACCGGGCCCATGAACGCGGCCCTGCAGGCACATGCCGTGTAATTCCACGCCTATGCGCCGGCCCGCCGAAGCTATACGGTAACGCCGTTCACTGCGGCCCTCGACCGCCGCCCAACTGGATCTCCATGAAAATCGCGTTGTTCTATCTGCTGCTCATCGCAGCCGTGGCGCTCTGGTTGGGCAGCCTGCTGCCGATCATCCCCACCGATCTCTGGTGGATTCGGGTGGCCGATTTTCCGCGCCTGCAGACCAGCATCGGTCTGGTGGCGGTGTTGATCGGTTTTTTCTTTTTCACTCGGCGGTATCGAACACCGGCGACCACGGCGGCCACGATCACGGCGGGCGTGCTGGGCTATCAAGCCTTCCTACTGCTGCCCTATCTGCCAACCGGCACGGATCTGGCCAACGATAGCTGCCCGGTCGATCACCGCTTCAAAGTCATGGTGGCCAATGTTCGGCTGACCAATGACCCGGATAATCGGCTGATCGACCAGGTGCGCGCGGCCGATCCGGATGTGTTTCTGGCCCTGGAGGTGGATCAGAAATGGACCCGGGCCCTGGCCCCGTTGAAGACCCGGATGCCGCATACCGTCATCCACCCGACGGGCTCGTATTTCGGTATCGCACTGTATTCACGCCTGCCGCTGGATAACCCGCATATCGAGCACCTGGCCAATCAGGACACGCCACAGATCGTGACCGGCGTGCAGCTGCCCACCGGCGAGGTCTTCGATTTTCTGGGCATCCATCCACGCCCGCCGCATCCCTCGCAGTCGGCACTCGGGCGGGATGCCGTACTCATGCGCGCGGCGTTTCTGCTCCGCGACAACGACCGGCCCGGCGTGGTCGCCGGGGATTTCAATGCCGTGCCCTGGGAAGACGCCGTGGCGATGATGCGAGACGTCGCCCAGCTGGTCGATCCGCGTCATGGCTATGGCTATCTGCCCACCTATGACGCCCAATCCTGGTGGATGGCCTGGCCGCTGGATCATGTCTTCTATGAGGCGGGTTTTGCCGCCCTGGAACTCGAACGCGGCCAGGCCTTCGGCTCGGATCACTATCCGTATATCGCCACGCTGTGCCGCGTGGATCGCCAGCGCAGCGAGCGCCCCGACGCCGCCGAGCGCGACACCCTGAACAGCGCGCGCGACATCATCTCGCGCGCCCGCCGCCAGGCAGAAACGCGTGCCTCGGATTGATCGACGGCCAACCCGATCACTCATCACGCCAAGCCGCTAGGGGCTGTTGCCGTTTCGTACGAGCGCCGCGTTGGAGCCCAAAATTTGGCCAGGCAAGGCGCGAGCCGCCGGTCGTGGCGTGCCACGATCAAGGTGAGCAACGCCGCATGGCCAGATTTTGGGCCCAACCCTTCGGGACAAGCGCTGTTTTGCGGCAATCCAGCGTTCTAGCGCGCTAGCGCAGAACAACTGCGCGGCGCGTGCTACGCCTCGTCTTGCCGCAAAACAGCGCTTGGCGCGGACTCGTACGAAACGGCAACAGCCCCTAGACTAGGCCCGTGTACTTGATCGCGCGATGGCAGTCATGGGGCAACAAGTCAGCGTTAAACCGGCAGCGGTGCGATGAGCGCCCAGGTATTCGATGCGGCCACCCTGGCCCTGTCTGACCTGCGCCTGATCGAGGCCAGTGCCGGTACCGGCAAGACCTTCAGCCTGGCCGGCCTGTATCTGCGCCTGATCGTCGAACGCCAAGTGTCGGTGCGCGATATTCTGGTCATGACCTTCACCCGCGCGGCCACCCAAGAGCTGCGCGAGCGTATTCGAGCCCGCCTGGCTTACGCAGCCCGTATCGCGCATGATCCGAGCCTGGCTGATCCGGCCAATGTCGAACACGGTTTCACCCAAACCGTGCTGGCTGCGGCCGACGAATCCCCGACGACCGTGGCACGCCGCCTGGCCGATGCCGCCGGGCGTATCGACGAAGCCACGATCGTCACCATCCACGGCTTTGCCCAGCGCGCCGCCACGGAAAACGCGTTCGAATCCGCGCTGGCTTTTGATCGCGGTGAGGCCGTGGACGACCCCACGATCTATCGCGAGGCCACCCACGACTACTGGCGCGAACAGGTTTTCGGCAACGGGGACGACGGCGAGACCGTGCTGAATATCTGGGCCAGCCCGGAGGCGCTTTATGCCACGCTTGCCCCGGTCTTTTTCCGGTCGCATGCGACGATCGCCGGTATCGATCACGAGCGGATCGCCGAACGGCTGGAATCGCTGGCCCGGCACTGGCCGGACACGCCGCCCACGCTGGCCGCCACGCTGACAACGGCTGTCGAGGCCGATGCCCTGCTCAAGGGCCATGCGCTTCATGCCGCGCTGGCCGGCGAGACGGATATCCAGGCCTGCGTGGCCGCGCTCGATGCACAGATCACCGCCGCGCTGGCCGCCGGCCGCCTCCCCGCATTGCCGAGCTGGGTGGCGGCACTGGCCTCGCCGCGTGCGGCCTTCAAAAAGGCGGCCAAGCATCAGGCATTGGCCGACCCGCTCGACGGCCTCGAGGCACTGCCGATTCTGGCCGAGCTACAGCCGCTGGCGCGGCTGGTGATGAGCGAAAAGGCCGCCACGCGCATCAGCGCCCGCGCGGCCGCTCGCAAGATCGAGCGCCGTCAGTACAGCTACGATGATCTGATCGTCGCCCTGCACGACAGCCTGATGGATCCGCGCACCGGGCCGAACCTGGCCGATGCCCTGCACGCGCGCTGGCCCTATGCGCTGGTCGATGAGTTCCAGGACACGGACCCGCTGCAGTACGCCAGCCTCTATGAGATCTATCTGGCCCGCCCGCGCGAAACCGGCGCGCTGCTGCTCATCGGCGACCCGAAACAGGCGATCTATGGCTTTCGCGGCGGCGATATCTATGCCTATCTGGCCGCCGCCCGTACCGCCGGGGCGGCGCGCTATACGCTGACCACCAATTTCCGCTCGACCCAGGGTGTGCTGGATAGCATCGCCGCGTTGTACAGCCTGCCCGGCGCGGCACCGTTCGTGGTCGAGGCCATCGATTTTCCGAACGTGGCGGCCGGCCGTACGGCCGGTGATCGTCAACTGATCACCGGCGACGATACCCCGCTGCCCGCGATGACTGTCTGGGAACTCACCGGCGGTGTGCATACCCAGAAAAACGGCAAGACACGCAACCCGAACAAACAGATCGACCGCGATCGCCTGATCGGCGAAACCGTGGGCCGAATCGCCAACCTGTTGGCCGGAAACGACACAACCTGGCAGCACGCTGATGGCACCACGCGCGCCGTGGCCGCGCGCGATATCGCGGTACTGGTCAACAGCCACAGCCAGGCCGAGGCTATGCAGGCCGCACTGGGCGCCGCCGGCGTGCGTGCGGTCTGCCAGCAGCGCCAATCGGTGTATGCGAGCGCTGAAGCCGACGACTTGAAGCGCGTGCTGGCCGCCATGGCCCACCCGGACGACCCGCTGGCCGTGCGCGCGGCCCAGCCCACCGGCCTGATCGGCAAGCGCCTGGCCGATCTGATCGAGATGGCCGACAACGACACCGCCCTACAGGCCGCTATCGAGCGGTTCCATGACCTGTTCCTGGCCTGGCAGCGGCGCGGCGTATTGAGTGCGCTGGAGACGTTGTTTATCGCAGCCGCCCCCGAGATTCTGGCGCTCACCGACGGCGAGCGCCGTATGAGCAATTACTTGCAGCTTGCCGAGCTGTTGGCCGAGGCAGAGACCACCTGCTATGGCATGGACAGCCTCGTCCACTGGCTGGCCGCCCAGATCACGGCCGCCGAAGCCGGCACGCTCGGCACCGACGACGAAAGCCAGCTGCGTCTGGAAACCGATGCCGATCTCGTGCGTATCAGCACGATTCATGCCGCCAAGGGCCTGCAATATCCGATCGTCTTTCTGCCGTTTGCGCTTTGGCTCGGCCAGAGCCATGGCGACCGGCGCCCGGACGTGCCGCCATTCGTCTTCCACCCGGCGGTTGAGGGCGCGCGCCCGGCTCTGATCGATATGATCGGCAATCCTGACAACGCAGCCCAGGCCCGGCTCGAGGCCCGCTCGGAGACCCTGCGCCTGCTCTACGTTGCCCTGACCCGGGCCGAACAGGCTGTATTCATCGGCTGGCGCGAGCCCGATGATTCCAAAGGCGTGGACGGGGCGCTGGCCGATCTGCTCTATCGCAGCGCCACCGTAGACGGCCAGGCCCTCGCGCGCCTGACCCGGGCGGCAGATGGGGCCGTTGTTCATGAAACGCTGGATATCGACACGCCGCCGACAATCGCCCCGCTGGACAGCCCCGCCCAGGCCATGCCGCAGGGCCATGCACGCCATGATCTACCGGCGCGCCGCCTGCGCTGGTCGACCTATAGTTTCTCCCGCCTGGCCCATGCGCGGACAGACACCACACCGGACAACCTGCCGGAACCCGGCGCGGCGGATGAAACGCCGACAGCGCCTGACACCCTGCAAATTGCCGACGCTGACAGCCAGGCCGTGCTGCCCGAACTTGATACGCGCCTGGGCGGCGTACGCTTTGGCAGCGCCGTACACGATCTGCTGGAAGACGCGCTCAACCGCGAAAAACGCGACGGCGCCGAGCCCGGATCAACATGGCATCTACCGGGCGCCTCCCCGCGCGAAAACGAAATCGAGGCGGTGTATCAAAAGCTGCGCACCGGCGGCCTGATCCCCGAGGATCGCGGCGATATCCGAATCATCCAGACCGCGGATCTCGTGGCGCGCACCCTGCATACACCGCTACCGTCGATCGGCGCCCTGGCTGGCCTTGCGCGCGCGAACATGCGCACCGAAATGGAGTTCATGCTGCGCCTGCGCGGTCAGCGCCTGGGCACGCTCATCGATACCCTGCGTGCCCACGATTATCTGGGGGCCGCGCTCGGCGGGCATCCGGCACAGACGCTTTATGGCCTCATGCAAGGCTTCATCGATCTCGTGGTCGAGCACGACGGGCGTTTTTATATCCTCGACTACAAGACCAATCGGCTGGGCGATACGCCCACCGACTACGATGGTCCGGCCCTGCAACGCGCGATCACCCGCTCTCACTACGATCTGCAATATCTGATCTATACCGTGGCCCTGCACCGGCATCTCGGCCATTGCCTGCCCGAGTATGACCCGGCCACCCATCTGGGCGGCGTACAGTATCTGTTCCTGCGGGCCATGGACGGCCAGAGCACGGCCGGCGTGTATGTCGACACACCCGACATCGCCCTGATCAACGCACTCGATGGCCTGTTCGACGAAACCGCAGAGATGGCATGAGCGCCCGGCTAGAACCTCATGTGGCCTCAATGCGTGCGATATGCCGCCTCGGTCGATGCACGGACAAATCGTGCGCGGTCTGTAGGTTGATCCAGAATTCTGGCGACGTCCCAAACGCCTCGGCCAGCAACCACGCGGTTTCGGCCGACACCCCGCGTTTGCCGCGAACCAGTTCGTTAACGCGCTGTACCGAAACCCCTAGATGCAACGCCAGGGCTTTCTGGCTCAGATCCATGGGCCCTAGAAATTCGTGTTGGAGAACACGCCCGGGGTGCGTGGCTGTTCGATGGGTTGGAAGCATTGAGAACTCCTGACTGTTAGACGTGAATCAGCCGTGGTAATCCACGATCGCGACCTCATAGGCTGCGCCTGCGTGCCAACGAAATACGAGTCGCCACTGGCGATTGATCCGGATGCTATGAAAGCCGGCGTACTCTCCTCGTAATATTTCCAACCGGTTGCCCGGCGGCACCCGAAGATCTTCGATCACGGCCGCGGCATTCAATAAGTCGAGCTTGTAAAGCGCCGGCTCCACAATCTGCGATGGCAATCGCCTAACCTTATTACTCGCACGCCCATGAAACAGGTCTGACGTGGCACGATTCCCGAACGACACGATCATGCTTGAAAATTAACGGATGCCGTTAATGCGTGCAATCAAAAGCCCGTCTCGCGAGCCGTGTTTTTCGTTGGTCAATAGGCAAGCGAACTATGAGCCCATCCCGTACCAGTCATCTACGCGAAACCCCGCACGATGAGGACACGCGCGCGACCAACCGGGCCGTCGAGCGTGAGACAAGTCACGCGGGCCAGACGCCGGCCGGCGAAGAGGCCAGCCTGTCCGATCTGGATATCGCGCTGGCCAATTGGGCGCGGCGCCACGGTGCGGACCGGCTGGTGGCGCGTGCGTTTGCCCTGGCGAGCTGGGCGGTGGCCCAGGGGCATACCTGTCTCGATCTGCGCCACATCCCCACGGCCTTGATGAGTGCGGCCAACCAGGCCGAGCTGCTGCCGGCGCTGGCGGCCAGCACGCTGGTTGGCCAAGCGGGCAACTCTGGCCAGACCCGCCCGCTTATTCTCGACCAGGATCGGCTGTATCTACAGCGCTACCATGCCTACGAAACACGACTGGCCGCGCGCCTGCGCGAGCTGATGGCCGCCGCGCCCGAGCCGGTCGATGTCGATGCGCTGGCGCCCGGCAACGGCCTGTTCACCGCCGATCCGGCCAATCCGCAGGCCACCCACTGGCAGGCGGTGGCGGCCTTTGTGGCCCTGCGGCATCGTTTCACGGTCATCTCCGGCGGGCCGGGCACCGGCAAGACATATACCATCGTGCGCCTGCTGCGCGTGCTCATCGAGGCCGCCTTGAGCCGGGGCGACGAGACCCCGCCGCTTATCGCGCTGGCCGCGCCCACGGGCAAGGCAGCGGCCCGGATGCTGGAATCCGTTCGCCGTGGCCTGGCCGACATGGCCGCCGATGGCACGTTTGACGACACGGTGATTGCCCGGCATATCCCGCAGACCGCGCGAACTCTGCACCGCCTGCTTGGCCTGACCGGGGCGAGTACGCACGCACGGTTCAACGCCGATAACCCTTTGTCTTACGATGTCGTCATCGTCGATGAAGCATCGATGGTGGACTTGCCGATGATGGCCAAACTGGCCGAGGCCATCCGCCGCGATGCGCGCCTTGTCCTCCTGGGGGATCGCTACCAGCTTGCCTCGGTCGAATCCGGCGCTGTTCTGGCCGAGCTGTGCGGTGCGGCCGGCGTCAATCGCTTCAGTGCCGTGCAACAGGCCGCGGCCCACGAGCTGCTCACCGAGACGCCGGCCCCGGCCAGCCACCCGCTGGCCGATCATGTCATCACGCTACAGACCAGCCGACGCTTCAACGCCGACAGCACGATCGGCCAGCTCGCGGCCGCGGTCAACGCCGGCGATATTGACGCGACGGATGCGCTGCTGAATGCCGGCCATGCCGATCTGGTCTATCACGAACATGCCGATGAGCGCGGTCTGGCACCGCTCCTGGATACGGTCGCCGAGGACTATGCCCGCTTTCAGACGATCACGGATCCGGCGATTGCCATTGCCGAACTCGGTCGACAGATCATCCTCACGGCCGTGCGTGAGGGGCCCGCGGGTAGCCAGACCCTCAACGCCGGCATCACCGACCGTCTGGCCCGGCACTTCGACTTCGCGCCCACGCAGACGTGGTATCACGGCCGCCCGGTCATGGTGCGTCGCAACGACTATCGAACCGGGCTCTACAACGGCGATATCGGCATCGCACTTGCTGACGACGACGGCGTGATCCGTGTCTGGTTCGAGGGCAACGACGGGCGCCGTGCGTTTCTGCCAAGCGCATTGCCCACGCATGACACCGTCTATGCGATGACGATTCACAAAAGCCAGGGCTCCGAGTTCGATGCCGTGACGCTCGTGCTGCCCGCACCGGAGGTACCCGTGTTGAGCCGCGAGCTGGTTTATACCGGGCTGACACGGGCACGCGGGCATCTGTCGATTCACGCCGCTCGGCAAGCCGTGCAACAAGCCGTGGCGCAGGGCGTGACGCGCACGAGCCAGCTGGCGGCGTTGATCGGGCGCGACTGACAAAAAAGACCCGGCTTGAAAACGAGCAAACGGATGCCCGAGGCACTCGGGCCGACCTGACCGTCGTCTCAAAACGTCGCCCGCCCCCCCGCCGTGAGCGCGCGCGGGGTGCCGGGCTGTACACAGAGCCGGGCGTAGCTGCTGGCATACCAATCGGTATCGAACAGGTTGTTGATACTGCCGAAGACGGTGAGGTTGTCGGTGAGTTCGACCTCACCGAACACACAAAACAGCGTGTAATCCGGCAACGTGAAGTCGGTGCCGGAGGGTTAGGCTCTGCGGCAACGGCGGCCGGTGCCGCGTCGACCGGCGCCGGGGCCACCGGCACCGAGACAGGCGGCGTCGCCCCGGCGCCGCGTGCATTTTCGGTCTCGGCTTGCGGTGCCGCCGCAGCCGGCGATACCAGAAAGCTCATGAAGAGCGAAGTCATTACTGCCGACACAGGGGCACGCATCTTCATTCTGATTATTATCTCTTGTTGCAGAGCCAGGCCCTGGCTCTGCTCGGCTCGTGAGTTTCACTCACAGGTCGCCGTTAGCCCGGCCGATCCAGAGCAACAGGACAGTCGGGCATGTTCCGATCCCGATGAGGCGGTTTTCAGGACTGGCTGAGTGCCTAAAAACCAACAACCGGCTCTGGGCTTTAAAAGTTATAATATAACAATTAAAAGACGCATACATGCGGCCAAACGCCACAGGTAGTCACTCGCTGTAACCGGCGTTGAAAAGACTTGTCAGAGCGCCCGGATAGTCTCGCGGTTTCCGGTGCACGCCCGTCTCACGAAGACGCACTCGCCAACAGCGATGACGCGACCCGTCCGGTCTGCTTTTCTAACCACGCAGGAACGGCACGGCGAGTCGCGAGTTCACACGTCTCGCGCTGCAGCTTCATACATCCCATTGATCGCGCTGGCGCAGGTAGTGGCGCAGCGCTTTTCCGGCGCATCGGTCGACAAGCGATGCCGCTAATCGAGTTCTTTTATTGATCTGTTCCGGTCAGCCTGGCGTTCCAGGCTTTCGCAAATCGCCGAGAATGTCGTGGGCGTGGCCTAACGAAAAAAGCCCCCGGCATGAGCCGAGGGCTTTCGACGATCGTCGACGTCCTAGGTTGACCTAGGTATTGGCGCCACTCCCGCCGGGAATATTGGCACCCTTTTTCAGATAGACACGGTTGTCTTCCAGACGATCAACGTCGTCGAGATCCAGGTAGTGATGCTGTTCGTCTGAGCTGTCCGTCTTGGTCAGCTTGATCTTCTCATCCTCTACCTTGTCGACCGTGCCCACGTGCTCGCCGTCGGCATCAGTGACTTCCATGTGCTCTTTGATACGAAACTTTTCCAACATGGTTATTCCTTCTCTATACCAGTACCACTACGGTAACTGAACTCTGGCCTTCTGTGTGCTATCCAGCATTTTATCGACGACGCCTTGCTACAGACACGAATCGAGCGCTGGTTTGAAGCCCTCGCCAACACAAGTTCGGGCCGGCGTGTCTGTATTTTGCTGACATAACCTGCTTGCCCCGGTCTCGTTTCGACTTGCGTTCTGACCGTCGACGATCACCGCGTCGATCATCCAGCCCCTTGACGTGTCCTGATGATTCGCCCGGGGGCTCAATCGAAAGCATGACGGCCGCCCTGCGCCAGAAGGCGTAGATTAGAGACACGTATCCCAAGGCGAGAGCCGTTATGTCTTCCAATCGTGGTGTGGTGTTTCGTGGTAAGGGCGAGGTGGCCGTCGAGGCCATTGATTTCCCCGAGTTGGCGCTGGGCCGGCGCTCTTGTCAGCACGGGGTAATTCTGAGGGTCGTCACCACCAATATCTGTGGCAGTGATCAGCATATGGTGCGCGGGCGCACCACCGCGCCGACCGGTATGGTGCTGGGCCACGAGATCACCGGCGAGGTGATCGAGTGCGGGCGCGACGTGGAGTTCATCAAGGTCGGCGATATCGTCTCCGTACCCTTCAACGTGGCCTGCGGGCGGTGTCGCAACTGCAAGCGCGGCGACACGCATATCTGCCTGCACGTCAACGACGATCGACCGGGCGGTGCTTATGGTTATGTCGACATGGGCGGCTGGGTCGGCGGTCAGGCCGAATATGTGATGGTGCCCTACGCCGACTTCCAGCTCCTGGTGTTCCCCGACAAGGAACAGGCCATGGAGAAAATCCTTGACCTGACCATGCTCTCGGACATCTTCCCGACCGGGTTCCACGGCTGCGTCACCGCCGGCGTGGGCCCGGGCTCAACGGTGTATATCGCCGGTGCCGGCCCGGTGGGTCTGGCCGCGGCGGCCTCGGCCCAGCTGCTCGGCGCGGCGTGCGTGATTGTCGGTGACATGATCCCGGAGCGCTTGAAACAAGCCAAGAGCTTTGGCTGCGAAACGATCGACCTACGCCAGGACGCCACGATGTCCGAGCTGATCGAATCCGTGCTCGGCGTGCCGGAAGTCGACTGCGCGGTGGACGCGGTGGGCTTTGAAGCCAACTGCCATGGCCATAACCACGGCCAGGAAGCACCGGCCACGGTACTCAACGCCGCGATGGAGATCGTCCAGGCTGGTGGGCGCGTGGGCATACCGGGCCTGTACGTTACCGAAGACCCGGGCGCGACCTCCGAAGATGCCAAACAGGGCAATCTATCGATGAAGTTCGGCCTGGGCTGGGCCAAGGCGATGTCGTTTCATACCGGCCAGACGCCGGCGATGCGCTATCACCGCCAGCTCATGCAAGCGATCCTCTACGACAAGGTGGCCATCGGCAAGGCGGTCAACGTACAGACGATCAGTCTGGACGAGGCCCCGGACGGTTATGCCGCCTTCGACGACGGCGCGGCCAAGAAGTTCGTGATCGATCCGCACGGGCAGATCGCCTGATCAAGACGGGCCCGTGCTAAAAAAAGCCGGTGAAGAAACCATTTCACCGGCTTTTTTGGTAAATGCTCACGGCATAAAACACTGCTGGCTGACAACAGCGCCGCCGCAACGATCGCCGCGTGCCGGGGCGATCAGTTCTCGATGAGAAGCTGATCCAGCTCGCTGGGCAGCGCCAGGACGGCCTGGCCTTCCTCGCTGTCGGACAGCGCGGCGTTCAATGTCTGGATCACCGCTTTGACGAATTGACGCGTGTCGTCGTGGCCAAGCTCGGTACGGAATTCGATCTTGCCGTAGAAATCATCCAGCGAGATCGGCACGCCGGACGTATCGCTGCGTTTGGCACCGTCGGCGGCTGCTTCACCGATTTCTTCGGGCAACTGGCTTGCCATGCGGCGTGTCTGCTCGGCCGGCATCTGTTCACACAGCGCATCAATCACGATGAGCGTGCACTCGTGGACCACGTCCGGGTCGAGCTGTGGGCATTCGTTATAGATATGGGCCAGAAAACGATCAGTCTGCATAAGACGGCATCGGTTAGTTCGTTGAATATTCCGCTACCGTGCCGGCCGAACGACGCCATGACTATCGGGGAGATCACGGACCCGGTCTTGCGGGGCCACCTTGTCGCGGCCGGTTTTTCAGTGATCCCTGATGGCCGACGGACCGTTTCCAAACGGGCCCGGCGCGGCTTGCGATGTAGTCGTTCGCGTGGCGATTTGATACCGGCTGAGTCACCGATCGCGACGCGCGTCGATCTGCGATACCCCCGCAGACGTCGAATCATTTATCAAGCGCTACCGAGCGACAACGGTTAGCCGATAAACGGCGAACCCGCGGCGTATGGCCGGCGCGGGCATGCACGAAGTGATTGTTTTCGTTCAGGCTTTGCAGCCGGGGATTGGCGCGCCATGCCAGCCAAACGGCTCATCGGCGGTCTTGTCACGCATTGGAGCGCGCAGGCGCGCATCGCAGTTAAGCCCGCCCACCTACGCCCTTAGGCGCATTGTGGCCAACGCCGTTAGCGGCCAGTGTGACAGCAGGCTTTTCAAGACCTCGTTGTCATAACCAGCGCGCCCGGCGCTTCGGAGGAATTCATGTCGCAGACGTTCGATTTCATCGTGGTGGGGGGCGGCTCGGCCGGCGCGATCGTGGCCGCGCGATTGTCCGAGGACGCGAATTGTCAGGTCGCACTCGTCGAGGCGGGCAAGCAGCCGCCGGCCGAGGAGATGGTGCCGGCCGCCTGTTCGGCGCTACAACTCAACCCCGACACCGACTGGATGTATACCGCCGATGCCGGGCGGGCCGGCAAAGGCCTGCGGGACGGGCGCATGATGATGCCGCGCGGCAAGATGCTGGGCGGCTCGTCGGGGATCAATTACATGGCCTATGTCCGGGGCCACCCGGGTGATTTCGATGCCTGGGCCGAGGCCGGCGCCGAGGGCTGGCGCTACGACGATGTCTTGCCGTATTTCAAGAAAAGCGAAGGCCTGGTGCCCAACGAGGCGATCACCATCGACGACGCCGCCCACAATACCAACGGCCCACTGGGCGTTTCGGTGCGTGCGCCGATCATTCCCGGAGCCGCCGAATTCGTGGATGCCGCCGAGGCCGCGGGCATTCCGCGTGGCGACTATAACGGCCGCGAGCGCGGCGGCGCAGACGGCGTGGTATCGCTGTTCCAGACGACCACCCGCGATGGCAAGCGCTCGAGCACATATCGCGCCTTCATTCAGGGGGATGCCGAGGCACGGGCCAACCTGACGATCATCACCGACGCCCATGTTCAGCATATCGTGCTCGATGATTCTGCCGAGGCGCCGCGGGCCAGCGGCGTTGTTTATACCGCAGCCGACGGCGAACGCCATACGCTGACCGCGGCCCGCGAGGTCATCGTGTCCGCGGGCACGATCGGCTCGCCGCATCTGCTGCTACTGTCCGGCATCGGCCCGAAGGACGAGCTGGCCGCGGCCGGCGTGGATTGTCGTGTGGATTCGCCGCACGTGGGCAAGCACCTCAAGGATCATGTCCACGTCGCACTTTGCTTCCCGGCCCCCGGTGTCGGCATCTCCATGACCGAAATCGGTCTGTCGTTCGGTGCCGATGCCCTGCGCGCACCCGATGGTCCACTCCCGGCCGATCCGGCCGAAGATGCGGATATGTCCGACGAACTGGTCGCGGTGAAAGAAGAAGCCGATCGACGGTTTTCGGCCTGGGCGAGCGAGGGCCAGGGCATGATCGCCTCCTCGCTGTATGACGCCGGTGCCTGGTTTTCGACCGGGCTGGGCGATCATCACAGCCACGATGCCCAGATCGGTTTTTTTGCCTCGGGCTATAACCGGGATCTGTGGGCCGGCTGTATGCGGGTCGACCCCGAGCAGTATTTCGACGATGTGGGCAAACGTCTGGGCGATGACGCCGAGACCGTGATGCTGTTGGCCAACCCGGTCCAGCCGCACAGCGAAGGCCAGATCACGCTGGCCGATCGTCAGGCCGACACGCCGCCGAACATCGACATGAATTACTTCGGCGATGATCACGATATGCCGGTGATGATTGCCACCGTGCGCCGCGTGCTGGATATCGCCGAGAATTGGCCGAGCCATCGCGAGCTGGGCGCGCCCCTGTTCCCGCCGTTTCTGGCTGACAAACATGGCCATGCCCACGGCGATACGCCCAGTGATGCCCTGCTCGAAGACTTGGCGCTGCACTATGCCTGGACGGTCTATCACCCCACCACCACCTGTCGTATCGGTGATGTGGTTGACCCGCAGCTGCGTGTTTACGGTACCGCCGGCCTGCGCGTGGCCGATGCCAGCGTCATGCCGAACGTCGTCAGCGGCAACACCAACGCCGCAGCGATGATGATCGGGGAGAAGGCCGCCGAGATGATCGCCCGCGAACACGGCGTGCGTCTGAACCAGTTCGTCGGCGCTTGAGGCAAGACTTCAGGGCCTGTCGTCATGACGTGAGCCGACCCACCGGCTGCCGGCGGGGCGCGGCGCCCGGTCACGACAATGCCGGCGCCGCGCAGGGCCGTTTGTTGTAGAGAGCGCTGTCAGACCACGGCGCCCACGGCACGGCTGACATCGGCCGGGCCTTCGTATTCTTCGTCGGCGATGATCTCCAGCGTATGGCGTACATCCAGCGGCGCATCGTTGTTGGTGGCGTAATCCTGCAGCGTTTGCTTGGTCGCCGGATAAGCCACACCGGCCAGGTGTTCCTGAATCTTGGCGGCACTGGCATGTGCCGGATTGGACATGAATTCGTTCTCGGCCATTGAAGGCTCCGGTGTTGGGTTAGGTGACAGATCGGTTGGCGGGCGAGGGCTTGACCGACAAGTGCGCAAGCCCGCCCGAGGAGCGATGACAAACGACGGGATGTCGAAACGCCGCCGTCGTTGTCGTCAGCGCATCACTTCTATTGCGCGATCATCAGTGATTTCGTGTTTACGAACTCCCGCATGCCGAAACCGCCGTGCTCGCGGCCGTAGCCGCTGTTCTTCACGCCGCCAAACGGCAGGTTGGGCTGGGCGATGTAGTAGCCGTTGATGCTGACCATGCCGGTATCGAACTCGTCGCGAGCCAGGCGTACCGCGCGCGCTTCGTCCTCGCTGAAGATACCGCCGCCCAGGCCGTAGACCGAGTCGTTGGCGATACGAATGGCATCGGCCTCGTCCTTGGCCCGGATGAGCGCGGCCACCGGCCCGAACAGCTCGTCGTCGTAGGCCGGCATGCCGGGTTTGACGTTTTCGAGCACGGTCGCGGGGTAAAAATAGCCGTCGTGATCCGGCACCTCGCCGCCGACCAGGCACGTCGCGCCTTTTTCGATCGATTGCTTGACCTGCTCGTGCAGGTCATCGCGCAGATCCTTGCGCGCCAACGGACCAAGCTGGGTGTTTTCGTCGGACGGATCACCAAAAGCGATCTGTTTCATCTGCTCCAGATACGCATCGCGGAACTGGTCATAGACCTCGTCGACCACGATGAAGCGCTTGGCCGCCACACAGGTCTGGCCCGCGTTGACGATCCGGCCCATGACACAGGCCTGTACCGCTTTTTTGATATCGGCGTCTGCCAATACGAGGAAGGCATCGTTGCTGCCCAGCTCGAGCACGGTCTTTTTCAGGTGCTGTCCGGCATCAGCAGCGATCTTGCGGCCCGTGGCCGCACTGCCGGTGAAGGTCACACCGCGCACCAGGGGATGAGCTGTGACCTGGCTGGCCTGAGAGTCCTGGATATAGAGCACGCTGAAGACGTCTTTGGGCACGCCGGCTTCGATCATGATCTCTTCGAGCGCCTCGGCACAGCCCCAGACGTTGGGCGCGTGCTTGAGCAACACAACGTTACCCGCGGCCAGGTTGGCCACGGCATAGCGCACCACCTGATAAAACGGAAAATTCCAGGGCTGGATACCGAAGATGATGCCGATCGGCTGGTGACTGACCAACGCGCGCCCGCCTTCCAGCTCGCGGTCCTCGTCGGCCAGTTCGGTCGGCGCGTTATCAGCGGTGTAGTGGCAGATCGCCTGACACAAGTCGATCTCGCCCGGGCCCTGGTTGATGGGCTTGCCCATCTCCTCGGTCATCAGCGCACATAGCCGATCCTTGTGCTCGGCCAGTTTGTCGCCCACGCGGCGCAGAATCTCACCGCGATCCTCGACCGACTTGGCGCGCCAACCTGCAAACGCCTGGTGACTGGCCTGGATCCTGTTTTCCAGCGCATCGTCAGAGATTGTCTGAAACTCACGAACGACCTGGCCGTTGGCCGGATTGATGCTCTTGATGCTTGTCGACATACGAACTACCTGTTGGATTTGAATGCCATCGGCGACGACCGTGGTTGCCGCGTGGCATGACACACCCACAATACATAAAATGCGGCACGGTCAAGACGACACGCTGACTTGTTATCGTGTCGCCTGTTTCAAAGCCGTTCTGGATCATGACCCGCCCCTGCCCCTGTCAATCCGGCCTGGCGTACACGACTTGTTGTGGCCTCTATCATCGCGGCGCATCCGCGCCGTCGCCCGAGGCGTTGATGCGGGCGCGTTATAGCGCGTACGTGTTGAATGAAACCGCGTTCCTCAAGGCCAGCTGGCATGCAGACACCTGCCCGACAGAGGTGACGCCCAACGGCGACCTGCGCTGGTGCGGCCTGATCATCACGGCGCATGAGCACGCCAGCGAGCGCGGCCGCGTGCATTTTCAGGCCACCTATCAGGATGCCGGCGGCTTCGCCTTGCTCGATGAAGACGCTCGTTTCGTCTTCGAGGCCGGCCACTGGCTGTATCTTGACGGCACGCCGAGCGTGTCGCGCCTGCGCCCCGGCCGCAATGACGCCTGCCCCTGCGGCTCGAAGCGCAAGTTCAAGAAATGCTGCGCGCGCTGATCGAGCGGCCCCGCGTATTGCCGTCTTCGTTATGATCGTCGTGTCGATCGGCTGATCAGGAGCTGCCAATGACCGAATCCCAATCCCAGACCCGCCCATTCGCCGTGATCACCGGCGGCAACCAAGGCATAGGCTACGAGCTGGCCGCCCAGTTTGCGGCCAACGGCCACGACATACTCATCAGCGCCCACGGCGACGGCCTGCCCGAGGCGGCCGAACGCCTCGGACAGCACGGGACCACCATCACGACCGCCAAGGCCGACCTGACAACCTACGACGGCGTCGAGGCCTTATACGCCGCGATTTGCGAAACAGATCGCCCGGTCGACGCACTGGTTCTCAATGCCGGCCTGGGCCTGGGCGGGCATTTCGTCGGCGGTACCGCGCTGGACGACGAGCTACGCCTGATCGCACTCAACGTGACCTCGACCGTCCATCTGGCCAAGCGCGTGGCCCCGGACATGGTTGCGCGCCGGGCCGGACGCATCCTTGTCGTGTCCTCCGTGTCTGCGACCACGCCGACACCATTCGAGGCGGTTTATGGCGGCACCAAGGCTTTCGGTCTGTCCTTTGCCGAAGCACTGCGCAACGAGCTGGCCGAGCACGGCGTGAGCGTAACCGCCCTGCTGCCGGCCCAGACCGAGACCAACTTCTTTCATCGCGGCGATATGGACGACACGGCGATCGGCGCCGGCGACAAGAACGATCCCACCGAAGTCGCCCGTCAAGGCTACGACGCCCTGATGGCCGGCCAGGACAAGGTCGTGGGCGGCGACTGGTCGGCCAAGTTCAAGGGCAACGTCACCAACAAGATCCTCACCGAAGAACAGAAAGCCGATGCTCACCACGACCTGGCGCGCCCGGGCTCGGCCGAGGCCAACGATTAAGCGGGCCTCCGTCTGAATTTTCCGCGTTCTGGTATGCCCCGGCTCAGCTTGCCGGAGCGATCACCTTGTCACGGTAGCTTTCGACGATGCTCATGAATTCGTCGACCTCGGCACCTGGGACGCCCACTTGATAAAGCGAATTGCGTATCTCGTGGGCCGTGACGTCGAACTCGAACTGCGACAGCCCCAAGTGGCTGTGGGCCTCGAACATATCGCGCCCCGGATAACAGGCCGGCCCGCCGCACACCTCAATACTCCAGGCCGTTACCATGAACTTATAGCCGGCCTTGTAGGGCGTGTCGTGGAAATCTTTGACCTTGTCGTTGGCGTTATTGAGCGTGGCGTTGGTATGTAGCCGGTCGATGAGATAATCGACGGCACTGGCGATTGGGTAGGCGCCCCCAACCGGTCGTAGAGCGTTTGTTCGGCCATGATCAGCTCCTGTTCTCGCACCACAGTTTGTTTCGATCGACAACGTTCTGGTTGCCGTCGATCATTCTTGATAGCACGCGTTTTGAGAAGCTTGAAATACGTCTTTCGCTGTAGAAGCTAGAGGGTGTCGTTTTTTTCATCAGCCGCGGCATTGCCGCGATCCATGTCGGTGATGGCGGCTTCACCTTTCTGGGCCATGGATTCGAGCCGGCCGATCTGTTCGGACAGTTTGGGCAGCGCCTCGCGGCGATAGCGCGACACCTCGTCGATCGCGCCCAGCACGTCAGCGAAGGCGTTCTCCAGCTGTTCCATATCCAGCATGGCCGAGGCACTGCGGTTCTGGATATCCACGCCCTGCGAGCGCAGCTGCGAGGCCGTGCCGGCGATCATGTCCGAGGTGGTCTTGTTGAGCGACTCTACCCGGTCGAGCACGAGGCGCTGGTTGGCAAGCGCCAGCGCCACGGTCACGGCCACGTTCAGGGCCGACACGGTGACGTTGAGCGCGCGGTCCACGCCGCGCATCAGCTCACGGTTGTTGCGAATGACAACTTCCAGGGCCAGCACGCCCTGCTGGCTGACGGCCAGCTGCTGCTGCAGGTCAACCACGCGCTGGCGCAGCGGGAAGATGAGTTCTTCCTCGATGAAGCGACGTTTGGCGTTGTCGGTGTCGAGGCCGTCGCCGGCCTTGACCAGCCGTTGATCGATGAGCTGACCGAGCGCGATCTGGCGTTTGAGTTGGGACAGGGTCGCCCGCATGGCGTCCTGGTCGTCGGCCAGGGTGACGTTGTCGCGGGCCAGCATGTCCTTGCCGGATTCCAAGTCACGAATGATGGCGTCGATGGCTTCCTGCGCGGTTTCGAACTTCTGGAAATAGCGTTGCAGCCGGTCGCCCACACCCGGAATGAAGGATAGACGCCGCGCCAGGCCCGAGTCGCGCAGCTTGTGGCGATTGGGATCGAGATCGGTCATGCGCCCGCGCAGGTCGGTCAATGCCTTGGCCACGGGGCCGCCGTCCTCGCCGTGCTGGGCCAGCTGACGGATCGGGGTCTGGAGCATCGCACTGCGATGGGCGGCCTGGCGCTGGATTTCAGCGCCCATGCCGTCCACGGCCTCGCGCTTGGCGTGTGCGGCCGCGGCCTGCTCGTCGTCCATGGCCAGCACATCGGCCACGAAGGCATCGGCCGTGGCGGCCAACTCCGGGTCTTCGGGCTCGGCTGCCGGAGGCGCTTCGGGCGCGGTATCCGGCGTCTGGGCATCAATATCGCGTGCAATCTCGTCGATGGGTAACGACAGGCTGAGCGGGCTGGCCGAGGCTGTGCGATTGTCGGGTTGGGTCGGATCACTCATAGTCAGCTCTTTCGGTCAGCTCTTGTGGCCGTAACGCTCGGCCTGGGCAAGAAAGCGTTGCAGATCATTCAGCGCTTGATCGGCATCCAGGGCCGCCTGTGGCCGGTCGGTCTGTACGCGGGCCATGACGACGGCCGCGTTGTCCAGCGTGGTCATGGCCGCCTCGTTGCGGGCGGTGAGATCACCCAGGCGGCGCTCGGTATCGGTGACGAGCGCCAGCCGCTGATTCAACGCCTCACGTTCGTCGGCATGGCTCGTGTGTTTGGTTTGCTTGAGCCGGCGCCGGACATACGCCGTGTCGATACCGAGAACGCCCGCGGCCAGGCTGTGCATGGCGCCCAGGTTATCGGCGGCGGCCATACAGACTTCCCCCACCATCGCACGCGAGCGCCCATGGGTAAGCTCGCGCGCATCGAACTTCGCTGCCAGCGTGTCGAGTACGCGGGTGTAGCGGGTATAAAGCCGATCCGCCTGGCCGGCCAGGTCGGCCCGCTGCACCTCGAGCAGGCGTTTCTTGGCCGCACACAAGGCCCGAACGACGTTATCAGCATCAACCGGCGGACGCTCCGGGTCCAGCTCTGCGGTGCCGGCTTCGCGTTCGGCGCGCTCACGCTCGGCCTGTTTGGCCCGGGCCTCGGCTTCGATACGAGCCTGATCCGACTGGTTCTTGCGACGGGCCAGCCAGCCACGCCAGCGCCGCTCCACCGGCACCTCGATGGCAATCGCCAACAGGCCCAGCACCCAGCCGTTGAAGCTCGGGCTGAAACCGCCCCAGAGCGAGGTCAACCATAGCGCAAACGCCAGAAACGGCAGGCCGAAAACATATCGCAGAATCGCGCGCCAGCGCGTGGGCGGTACAGCCGGCACGGCCATGCGCGGGTCGATCATGCCGATCAGGAACCAGGGCAAGCACGACAGAAACAGGCCGTAAGAAAATCCTTGTAGAAAACCGAACATGAGCGCTTGTTATTGAGCCGTTGCCGAGTATTCCTTGTTATGGGGTGTATGGCGTCAAACATCAAACCGGGCGCTGTCGGGTTGAACCCGCAGGCACGTCAGGGATAGGCGAAACGCACGGAGAGGCTGTTGTGATCGGATACGTCGGTCAGCGCCTCGGCGCCGATCCGGCCGGGCGTGATGACAGACAGGCCCCGATAATAGATATGATCCAGCGGCTGGTCGCCGTCGATTACGGCGCGGGTACGCGCATCGTCGGTGGCGTTAAAAACAGCCTTGAGCCCGGCTTGATGGACGGTCTTTTCAAGCAGACGGGTACGGGCCAGGCTACGGCTGTTCATGTCGCCAGCCAGAATGATCGGCCCGGCGTGCTGTTCCAGAAGCGCGCCGATCGCGGCGAGCTGATCGCTGTAGTCGTCGAGCGTGAGCCATTCGAAATTCAGCAAATGAGCGTTGATCACGAGCAGGCGCGGGGCGCGGCCGGCGATCGGATATATCGTGGCCAGGCTGGCTTTCGGGGTAAGCCCGAATTCGCGGTGCTGGCTCACCAGGGCAATACGCCGGGTCGGCGCAACGCGCGAACCGGTAAGCACGCCGGTGGCCCGGCCGGACCCACAGCCCAGAATCGCGGCCGAAAAACTGGCCGCGAACACGCCGGTGAGCTGCGCGGCGGCCAGACGCTGGCTTACCGTCCCGCCGGATACGGGCGCACACACTTCTTGGAGCGTGACGAGATCTGCATCACGCAGCAGCCTGGCAACGATTGCCCTGCCCCGGGCGCCGCCCCATTCGTCCGCCTGTGCTTTCTTGATATTCCAGTCGACGACACGGATATCGTTGGCCGATAGCGCCGTATTGCTGAAACCCGGGCCGGCCTGCGCCAGGCGTTGATCCGGCGAGGCCACACAGGCGGCAAGGCCCAGCGTGGCCACCAACAGGCCAACAACCGTCCGGCAGCGCTGCCCGACGGGCGCGCCTGACAAGCGCCGATCAGTCGTGAGGCGGTGTCGCGCGCTCACGCGCCTCGGCTTTCCAACGCGGCTGGCTCGGGTTATCGGGGTCGGCCGGCCAGCCTTCGCGCTGGCGGCTGCGATCGCCTTCCACGGCCTCGGTCTGGTCGTGCCAGAGGGTGACCTGGGTTGGGTACGGCATATCGATATGCGCGTCGTCCAGCGCTTTCTTGATTGCACGAATCACCTGCGACTGTACGCGCACCACATCGGCGCGGCGGCTGTCGGTCCACCAGCGCACGCGGATGGTGGTCCAGCTGGCGGCCAGATCCCAGGCAAACGCCTCGGCGGCCGGCTCGGCCTGCACTTCATCGATATCGGCCAGGGCCGTGCGAATCGCCTGGCACGCGACGTCGATATCATCGCCATAGCCGATACCCACGTCGTACTGGCTCCGACGCTTGTTGTGTGCGGTCTTGACCAGCACCGCGTTGGTATAGACGTTGCTGTTGGGCATGACGACATTCTGGCCGTCATAGGTGCGAATGATCGTGGCGCGGGTCTCGATGCGCTCGACCGTGCCTTCGTAGCCGTCAATCTCGATCTGGTCATTGATATTGAACGGCTGGCGCAGAAGGATCAGCAGCCCGGCCAGCCAGTTCTGCAGAATATCCTTGAACGCGAAACCGATCGCGATCGAGCTGACGCCCAACCCGGCGATGAGATCACCCGGGTTCAGCGTCGGCACGACGATGGTCGCAGCCAGCAGGAAACCCAGAACCATCACCACCCATTTGACGAAACCGCCCAGCACCTCACCCAGGTTATGGCGCGAGCGCCGCGCGCCCTGGCCGATGACCAGTCGCTTGGCGAGTGCGGCCAGGCCGATGAAAATCACGAATACAACGATCGCGACCACAATGTTCGGCAACAGCCGCACGGCTCCGTCGACCCAACTGTCCAAGCGCTCGATGATCACACCCGGATCGAGATCGAGCGTCTGTGGTTGGTCCGCGGGAGAGGATTCAGGGCTCGGCATGGGCAAAAGTCACGTTAGACACGATTCGTTCAGCCTACCGTATTAATCAACGCCAGCCACCGCGCCGGGCTGAAAAAGCCGGCGCGCCAGCCGCGTTTGGCCATCTTGGCGATATGCAGATCGCTAGAAGTAATAGCCCATGTTGATATTGAACAGGGTCTGGGTCTTGGGCCGATCACCAACGAGCGTGCCGTTGACGAAGGTTTCGTTCTTGCCCTGAATCAGGTCGAAATAGGTATACAGGTTGCCCGCGGCCAGCGCCGCCCCGGTGACGTTCTGCCAGGTGTTGGGCAACCCGCCCGATTTGTTGCCGATATAGGTGTAGTCGTTGTACACCTCAAGGCTGTCGAACGGGCCGAAATCGAGCTGGAACGTATAGCTGAGGTTACCCAGCCAGCTCGTGGCCTCGGTGGGAATGACGTAGTTGGTGTTGAAGTAGCCCGTACCCAGTACGTCTTCGTTGCCGTCCAGGTCATACTCGTAGCGCGCGGCCTCAAGCATGACTTCCCAGGGGCCGTAGTTGCCGTGCAGGTGAAGCGCACCGGCCAGATTGTCGCCGTAGTATTCGGTGGTGGCATCGTTGTAGATGAAGCCATACTGGCCGGAGACACCGATCTCGCTGACGTAATCCTTGGCGTGTTGCCAGTTGTAAGCGGCCCGCAGGTTCGTGGTGTTGGTTTCCTGTACCGACTGGCCATAACCGTCGACGAAATTGTTCCGGGCCAGCCCGCCATCTGCCTGTGTGGCCGGTACGGCGTTGCCGTCGTCGTCGTTGATCTGCGGCATGATGCCGATCGGATCCACCGAGTAGCGGTCGTTGCCGTTGTTTTCCGAGTTCTTGAAGAACGCGGCCTGGAAGTCCCACTGACCGGGCGTGGCAACGTATTTGACACCGATATCGTAGTCGTCCTCGAAACCGGTGTAATAGTTGCTGGAGAAATAGAAGTTGTTCGAGGCGTACGGCAGAATGCCAAACGGCACGCGGGTCAGGCCGATCTCGATATGTTGATCGTCGTTGAACTCGTAGCCCACCCAGCCGTGATGTAGCGCGCGCCAGGTGTTGTAGAACCGGTACTCGGCCGAGAACAACAGGCCGTCGATATCGGCATCCATGTTGATACGAAACGTATCCATGCCGATATCGCCGCCCCGATCCTTCTGGCCGTCATTGAACTCGGCATAGGTGGCGTTAAAGCGCAGTGCCCCGCCCACTTTCACGGTCTTGGACTGCTTCTTGTCGTAGACATCGCCGGCGATATCGCGCACGTCCTGTTCGCTACGCGGCCCGCCGGCGCCGGTCTTGAATTGTATGCCGGCAAGCGTGCCGACCTCGTGCCCTGACCCGGACTCATCGGCCGCGACACTCGTGCCGCTTGATGTGTCGTCGGCGTTATTGGCGTCGGTGGCTTGTTGTTCGTCGCCGCTGGCGTCGCCGCCGGTGGCATCACCGGCTTCGGCGCTGCCCTGGGAATTGCCCTGGCCGACACCCTGGGCGAGCTGGGTCTGCTGGCCGCTGGCCGTTTTGCCCGACGTATCTTCGGCCAGGCGTGATTCGAGTGCATGTACCCGCTCACGCAACGGCTCGAGCTTTTCGAGTTGTGCCTTGAGCGCTTCAAGTTCGGCACGCATGTCTTTCTGGCTCTCGGCATCCATTGCCTGTACCGGCAACGACAGTGCACTCAGAGCCATCCCCCACAGAATGGCGTTTTTCACTGGTTTCCCCCTATCGTGGCGCTCCCCGCGCCGTCCCTGGCTGAAGGTTAGCATTGCCGCTGTTAGTCAGAACATGACCGTGGCGAACAAAACGCCGACGTGCGAGACCTGATCGGCATTCTGGTCGTCGGGAAAACTCTGCGTGGCCCCGTCATCGGGCACGGCGAAGCCGTAGACGGCCTGCAGGATCAGGTGCTTGTTGACGTTGAAGTTCATGTAGAAATCGAGCTCTTTGGCAAAATTGCGGCTCGTGATGCCCGCCGATTCCTGGGCGTTGTGATAAGAAAACCGATAAGCGATGGCGCCGCCATTCAAGCGATCGGTGAAATGGAGCTTGGTCTTGACCATATCCACGTCAAGATTGCTGTTGAACAGCTGAAACTCGCCCACGACCTCGCCCATGTACCAGTTGCCCCAGCCCCCGGACCAGTCGTAGTACACCGTGTTGTAGTTGGCGGAAAACTCGGCGCGGCGATAAATCAGCTGGGGATCCAGCCACGTGTTCTGGAACTTGTAGGAGGCCTCGGCATACCAGCCCGAATCGTCGATATCATTCTTGGGGTTGGATTCGTAGACGTACTGCCCGCCGATGGCGAGATTCTTGAGCGCGGGTATCGGCTTGCCCTTGGCGCGCAGATTGTAGATGTCGGTCCCGTCCAGTGCCGGCACGTTGCTCTTGTAGGTTTTCAAGTACGCCGCCCCCAGCTCGGCCCGGCCGGTGAAGCGATAATGCACGTTGGCTCCGTAGCTGCGTGTTTCATCGTCACGGCCCGGGCGAAACTGATCCTGCTCCAGATAGAACAGATCGCCGTGCCAGCCATGCGAGTCGATGGTGGCGACGGCGGCTTTCTCGAAGGCCTCGCTCACGCCGTTGTAGTAGCCGCCCTGCTTGCCCGTATCGAAATAGCCGTCGCCGACGAGAAAGCCCTCACCGAAGGCGAAATCCATACGCCCGGCGGCGAACTGCAAGGCATCCTCGCCCAGTGAATCGGCAAACAGCTGCCCGCTGTTCCAGCCGAGATAGGCTTGATCCAGGCGTAGTGCCTCGGGGTGATTGGGTGTAGCCCCGGTGTTATCGCCAAAGCCGCTACCGCGGGTGATGTTGTAGACCGCCGATGCCCCGCCGAAGACGCGCCCGCCTTCGGCCCACGTGTAGTCAGCGCGCAGAACCGGCAGGCCTGAATGCTCCCACCAGGCGTTGTCCTCGTTGACCGGGTTACCGCCGATGCTCACGTTGCTGCCGTAGTTGGCATTCTTGGAGGCAACGCCGGACAGGAACAACGTCAGACCCCACCGCAGCTTCAGGCCGGGCCCGTCATCGTCACCGTAAAAGACGTTCGTGGCATCCGGCTGTTGCAGGCCCGCGTCGAAGTAATCCAGATCGACCACCGTGGTCGATGCCTTGGACTTGTTCGGGCCTCGCGCCTGTGCGGCCGGCACACACAGGGGCCCGGTGGCCGCGAGCACGGTGAGGCCGTATCCGATGTTGCGAATCATAGATCAAGTCTGTGGCTTGCAGGCAGGGGAGAGCGTGACCGGCGCACACATGGGCCGAACCAGGACAGCTATCAGGATCGGGCCCGAGAATACACATTTAACAAGCTTAAAAAATACGGTTTTTTACGGAGCAAAACCTTTTTTTTCAAGCCAGCATCTACCACCAAAGAAGGCTCGTCAGCCGCCCGCGAATCGCTACACTGCCGCCTCCGGCCACGCCCTGAGTATTAGCCGATGACTGACCGCTCTGTTCGTCACGCTGCTGCGCCCGCGGCCAACACGCCGGGCCGCGTGATGATTGCCAGCCTCGTTGGCACGACCATCGAGTTTTATGATTTCTATATCTTCGCCACGGCCGCTGCGCTGGTCATCGGGCCGGTGTTCTTTCCTTCGAACGACCCTACACTGACCACACTGGCTGCTTTCATGAGCTTCGGCCTGGCTTTTCTGGCGCGCCCGCTCGGTGGTCTGTTGTTCGGTCATTTCGGCGACCGGCTCGGGCGCAAGACCACGCTCGTGGCGAGCTTATTATTGATGGGCGTGGCGACAATCGGCATCGGGCTCGTGCCGGGCCATGCAACGATCGGCGTCTGGGCGCCGATCATTCTATGTATCTGTCGATTTGCCCAGGGCCTGGGTATTGGCGGGGAATGGGGCGGCGCTGCCCTGCTGGCCACGGAAAACGCACGCCCCGGCCAACGGGCATGGTTCGGCATGTTTCCCCAGCTGGGCCCGTCGTTGGGTTTTTTGTTGGCCAACGGCGTATTCCTGTTGATGCTGATCAGCCTGGACGACGATGCCTTCATGCGCTGGGGCTGGCGGGTGCCGTTCTTGCTGAGCGCGATTCTGGTCGTGGTCGGCCTGTACGTGCGTGTTTCGCTGACCGAATCACATGTCTTCAATCAGGCGCGTGCGAGTGATTCGCGGGCCGGGCTGCCCATCGCGCGCCTGTTGCGCCATGCGCGCCGGCCACTGATTCAAGGCACGTTGGTGATGGTGGCCTGCTACGCCATCTTCTATATCACGACGGTCTGGACGCTCAATCATGCGGTCGTGGTGCTGGGGCTGGCGCGCGGGCAGCTCATCGGGCTGCTGTGTATCGCGATCGTGGGCATGGCGATCGCGACGCCGATCTCTGCGCTGGCCGCCGACCGCTTTGGCCGTCGCCCGGTGCTCTTGGCAGGCCTCGTGTTCACGATCGGCGTGGGAGCAGCACTGGCCCCGCTGCTGGCATTCGGCACGAGCACTGGGGTATTCGTGTTCTTTGCCCTGGGCCTGACGGCCATGGGCTGGATTTATGCGCCGATGGGCGCGCTATTGCCCGAACTCTTGCCAACCGACGTGCGCTACACGGGAGCCGCAATCGCTTACAGCCTGGCCGGTATATTCGGTGCTTCGCTGGCCCCCTATGCCGCCGAAGCGCTGTTGCATGCAGGCGGGCCGGCCTGGGTCGGCGCGTATGTCATGGCCATGGCCGCGATCAGTCTGGTCACGCTCGTGACTATCGACGAGACGAAAACACGTGAACTCTGATGCCCCCCGGCCTGGCCTCGGGCATCATGGGCCCGGCTTTCAACACGAACCGGTCATCGATGTCTCACCGCGCCTCGCCCGAGGATAAGCCCCGCCGCATGCCTTGGCCCAGCGAGCTGAGCTGGGCCGAATGGCGTGACGTGCTGATCGCCGTGTTTCGGTCGATGGGCGATCAGCCGGTCACGGTCAACGCTTCGGCGATCTCGTTCCTGGCGCTGTTCGCGATTTTCTCGGCGGTATCGGCATTCGTGGCTTTTTACGGCTTGTTCGCCGATCCCGGTGTCGTCGTCTCTGACATGGAGGCCTTGGCGGGCTTTGTGCCGGCCGACGTGGTCATTTCCATGATCGGCCAGATGCAGGAGATCACTTCGCGCTCGACGTCCACGCTCTGGGCAGCCGGTATCTTCAGCCTGCTCGTTGCGCTCTGGTGTGCCCAGCAAGGCGTGGCCGCCCTGATGATCGCCCTGGACGGCGCTTACAAGACCGGGCGCCCGAAGCGACGCAGCGGCACGCTGGTTCGGTCGCTCGGCCTGGCGCTGGCGGTCATCAGCGGGCTGATCATCGTCTCCTTGCTGGCGATCGGCCTGCCCGTATGGGCCCAGGTGGCCGGCGCATCGCTGGCGCTCAGCGAATTCGCCCGGGCCGTGGGCATGACGCTGGGCGGGCTGGTGCTGTTCGGTGGCCTGGCCGCGCTGTATCGCTGGGTGCCGGATCGCGCGCCGGCGCCGCGCTGGCGCTGGGTCCGCATCGGCGCGGGCGTGGTGGTCTCGTTCTGGACCGTGGCCTCGATCCTGTTCTCGGTGTTTCTGGCCTACTCGGATTCCTATACCGCCATGTATGGCTCGCTGTCCGGGGTGGTGCTGCTGTTGACGCTGACTTACGTCACCGTCGTCACGGTGATCGTGGGCGCGGAGTTCAATGCCCGCATCGAGCGTGAAGCCCGCACCCACTGCGCACGCTCATAGAAACGTCAGCCCTGCGGCAATGATGATGCCGGTCACGAACAGCTGAATCAGGCAGAAGCCCATGATGTCGGCGGCCTTCAATCCGGCGATGGCCAATACCGGCAGTGCCCAGAACGGTTGCAGCAGGTTCGTCCAGGCATCCCCCCAGGCAATCGCCATGGCGATACGTGGCATGTCGGCACCCAGCGCCTCGGCCGCCGGGATCATCACCGGCGCCTGTACCGCCCACTGGCCGCCGCCGGAAGGCACGAACAGATTCACGATGCCGGCGCTGATGAACGACCAGAAAGCCAGCGTATCGGCCGTGGCGATCGAAGCGAACCAGCCGGACAGGGCCTCGGCCAGGCCCGACTGCGTCATGATCGCCATGATGCCGGCATAGAACGGAAACTGGATCACGATGCCGGCCCCGCCACGAATACCCGCCTGCAGGCTGGCCAGCAGGCGCGTGGGCGTGCCGTGCAGCACGATCGCCACCATCAAAAACAAGAAATTGACGACGTTTAGATTCAGCCCCTGGCCACGCAGAAAGAAATAATCCGCCAGATAGGCCAGCCCGGCCAGCCCCACGCACCCGGCCAGCAGCCGACTGTGCTCCAGATGCTCGGCCGGGCGCGACGGCCGCACCGGATTCGATGCGGGTTCCTCGAGCGCCTCGCGCGAGGCAATGACGGATTCATCATCGCCCGGCAGCATCAGCCGGTTGATCAGTGGCACCACCACGAACAGCGCGGCCACGATCGCCAGATTGAAGCCGGCAAACAGTGTTTGGCTCGTATCGATCACGCCGATGGTCTCGGCGGTGAAGTGGCCCGGCGTTGCAATGGTCAGGGGGATCGAGCCCGCCAGCCCCCCGTGCCAGACAACGAACCCCGAGTACGCGCTGGCCACGAGCAGCCGATAATCCACCCGCACGTGTCGCGCCAGCGCCTTGGCGAACAAGGCACCAACAACCAGGCCGAACCCCCAGTTCAGCCAGCTTGCCGCCAGCGAGACCAGCGTGACGTAGATGATCGCACTCGCCGCACTGTGAACACGTCGCGCCAGCGTATCGAGCAGACGGGCCACCGGCGGCGAGTGCGCCAGCATGAAGCCACTGACGAGCACCAGCAGCATCTGCATGGAGAACGTAAGCAGGTTCCAGAAGCCGTCGCCCCAGATCCGCAACACCTCGTGGGCCCGGGTGGGCGTGGCCGCGATCGCTGCCCCGGCCGCCACCAGCGTCAGGACAAGCACGAATACATACGGATCGGGCAGGTAACGCTCGACCAGGCGTACCGCCGGGCGAGACAGCCAGCGCAACATGGGACAGCCTTTCATGGGTGTTGGCTCGGGAACGATAGCCTAGCGGCTCATCCGAATCGGCCATAGAAGCCGATGGTCGTAATGTGTCGTTCACCACCAGGGACTTACACGCGATCGGCGTATTCGGCAAGCTAAAAATCGCGTATCTTTTTGGCGTTGTCGTATTGACGCAATCGGCCTTGTCAGGGCGTCGACATTTTGGCCAAGAATTGACCACGCGCGCTTGAACTCCCGTGTGACAAGCGATGAGACGATTCACCCACGGCTTTATCCACAGATTTTGTGAGTTGTTCAGATCGCGTTTCGCTACCGCGATGGCGGGTTATTTCGCCATGCCGCGCCAAGAAATAAGGCGCGACGACGACGACCACGCCCCGAACACGCTTGAACTGCGCAATTGCAAGGTGACCCAATCCATGCCTTATCTACAACTCGACACGACCCAATCGTTTTCAGGCGAGGAAAAAGCTGCGTTCTCGGCCGCGCTGGCCGACTGTTATGCCAGGCACATGCAGATGGATCGTCGGCGTATCAGCGTGGCGATACGTGAATTGGGCCCGGACGGGCTCTGGCGCATCGTGGATGACCAGCCCGTGCCGGCGAACCTGCTCATGTGTGATATTCGCCTTGGCCGCGAGGCTGCGCGGCGACAGGCTTTGGCCGAGGCGATGCTGGCAGTCTGCCAGGCCGAGCTCGGGCTGGCTGTCGAGCGGGTGAACATCGAGTTCACCCAGCACGCAGCCGATGAGATGTACCACCCGACGCTGGGCGGGTTCAGCCCGGATTGGCATCCTTCAGACGATCAGTGAGGAAAGCCCATCGCTCAGAGGCGAACGCCCGTTACTCGTGGTTGACGTCGCCCATGTCAGCCGGCGGCATGCGCGACTGACCATCGCCACCGCCCTGGCCTTCAAGCTCACGTTCCTTGCGGATCGCCTGCTCGGCAAGCTCTTGAAACTCGGGCCAGTCCGTCACCGCCGCTACGGCTTCGGCCTGCAGACGCACGGCTTCGGCAGCCAGCGGGCTCTCGGCCTGGGCCAGGGCTTTCTGGCGACTCTGGTGATAGGTCGCACGACGATCATCGGTGTTTCGCATCAGTGGTTTTATACGTCAAAGACTTGATCCACAGCATATACCAGCCGCGGCGCCTTGGATGCGCAGCCCAGCCGCCCTGCCGTCATATTTCACGCGCCCGGCGGAATAGTGTTCAGGCGACACCGTCATCCGCGGCATGCTTGAGCGGCTCGCGGCCGATATAGTCCTCGAAGGCGATCGGCGCCGACAGGCAGCCATCGGGAATCGCAAAAGCCTCGACGTAGCCCAGCGCATCCGGCCGGATTTCATCGAGCAGCTTTATCCGTAGACGTCGTAGTGCCTTGCGTTTGGTGGGCTGAAAATAACCCTGGTCGAGATACCACGCCGAATCGGCATAGATCGTGTCAACGGCGGCCAACTGGCGCATGGTCTCCAGCGCGTCACGGGTGGGCCCGGCCTCGAGCGCGGCCACGCGTTTGGCAAAACAGACCGCGATATGATGCTCCATATCGGCCTTGGCGTAGGCCATCAGATGATCCTGAATATCCGTGAACGCGATGAACGGCTCCATGCCGTCGGTGATGCGCTTGCGGATACGGCGTGCGGCCGAGACCAGCATGTTGTGCGCCCGCAGTTTGAGCACCTCGAGATGAAAATCGGCATCCCGCAGGTGGTCTTCGTCGGTCTTGCGCTGAATGACCGGGTTGCCCTCGAGCAGTTCGGTGCGGGCCTTGCCGGCCAGCTCCTTGGCGATGGTGGCCACCAGATTCTGTTCAAAGCCCTTGGCATAGCTGGCCAGCTTGTTCTTGGCCAGCAGCTGCATGAGCACCGTGTTGTCGCCCTCGAATGTCGCGAACACATCGATATCGCGGCGCACGGTGGCGATCTGGTTCTCCGAGAGAAAACCCAGGCCACCACAACACTCGCGTGCCTGCTGGCAGGCATCGATCGCCTCCCACGAGGCCATTGATTTGAGCCCCGCGGCCAGCGTTTCGATATGCCGCGAGTCGGCCTCGGTCCGATTGCGGAACTGCTCGATCAGATCCTCGATCGCGAAATGCAGGGCATAGGTGTGGGCGATCTTTGGAAACAAACGCATCTGATGCGTTCGATAATCGAGAACCCGCAGCTCCTTGCCATCGTCGCCGCCGAACTGACGCCGCAACGCGCCGTAGCGGGTGGCGATGGTCAAAGCCTTCTTGGCTGCGGTGACGCAGGCCGAGGCCACGCTGATGCGCCCGCCCACGAGCGTGCCCAGCATCGTGAAGAACCGTTTGTTATCCGAGGCGATCGGGCTTTCGTAAGTGCCGTCCGGTTGTACCACCGCGTAGCGATCAAGCAGGTTCTTGCGTGGAATACGAACCTGGTCGAAGTAAAGCCGGCCGTTATCGACGCCGACCAGGCCCATCTTGGGCCCGCAGTCCTCGATGCGCACGCCGGGCGCGGCCTGGCCGTCATCGGTACGAATCGGCACTACAAAGGCATGGACGCCATAGCTTTCGCCCCCGGTGTTGAGCTGGGCGAACACGGTGGCCGCGTGGCCGTCGCGGGCCGCGTTGCCGATCCACTCCTTGCGTGCCGACATGGTGGGCGTATTGAGCACGAACTCTTGCGTGGCCGGATCGTAAGTCGCCGTGGTTTCCAGCTCCTGCACGTTCGAGCCGTGGCCGGATTCGGTCATGGCAAACCCGCCGAGCAGATCCAGCGAAGCGATATCGGGCAGATAGGTCTTGTGGTGCTCGTCGTTGCCCAGAAAGATGATGCTGCCGCCGAACAGACCGAACTGCACGCCGAATTTCACCACCAGCGACAGATCGAACATGGCAAGCGCCATGAAGACATGGATGAAGCCGGCCATATTGCCCTGCCCGCCCACGCTTTCCGGCAGCGCCGAGGCCGCCATATCGCGATGCTCGGCCAAGTGTTGCAGCCAGCGCAGCACCCGCGCACGCGCGGCCTCGCTGGTTTCATCGTAGGCGTAGGCAAAGACATCGTGTTCCAGGATGTCACGAACCTGTTGCCATTCATGGGCATAGTCGCCTTCAAGCACGGCCTGAACACGGGCCGGATTGAACCGCGACGGCTGCTCGTTGAACGACTGGCCGACCGGCTGGCCGGCATCCTGAAAGATCTCGGACGACACGCCCATGCCGCTGATGTTGCGCTCCTTGGCATAGCGCCCGACGGCATCCGTGACCTGTGTGCTGTCGGCGCCGTTCATGGCCGCTGACATGGCGGCCAACGAGGGCTGGCGATGACGCACCTGTTCGCGAATACGCCGGCGCAGCACCGAACATTCGGTGGCCGAAGGCGCAGCCTGTGGCGATAACCACTCGTCAAGCACGCGCGCGTCATCGCTGCCCAACGGGCCGATCGTCCCGGCCAGTTCGCGGATGCGCTGGCCTTCCTCGTTGGCGAGCGTGCCATCGGCCCAGGCAATATAGATCACCGGCAGCAGTGGCCGTAGGTGCTGGCTGTCGATCAGTGCATCAAGACGCTGGCTCATGGCGGTTTTCCGATCCGAAAAGACATCTTGTCTTTTGTACCAGAAATCCGCCGTGATCAATCCTTATCACGGCGCTTTTCATTGATCGGCCGTCGACGATTGAAAACATCGATCGACGGCCGGCACTCGCGGCTACTCGGTGCCGCTCAGAAAAAGCGCGCGCGCCTTGGCACCGATGCGCGCGCATAGACGGCGCGCGGTGTCGGCATCAGCATCTTCAAGCGTGAAGTGTCGATCCTGTGCGCTGGTCAGAATCCCGGTCTGGCCGTGGGTGAACTCGGCCTCGTGGGACAGCACCTCGCGTCCGCCCTGTGCCTCGATCAGCTCGTCGGCGGTTTTCTGCGCGGCGTTATCGGCCAACCCCTTGTCGTTGCAGTAGTCGAGCACGCCGGCGATGTTGGCCGGCGCGCCAAGATCGAAAGAGCCGGTCGCCAGCTGGCTCAGCAAGGCACTTCCGGCCGGGGCCGGGGCCACGGTTTCATCGGCCGAGGCCTGGGTGTCATTCGGATAATCAGTTTCGATCTTGTCCTGGGCAATACTTGTCGTGGTGCCGATAGCCAGTAGAGAAAGCGATGCCAGCACCGCCGCGACCGAGGAATTCAAAGACATTGATGAGGTCCTAAAGAAGTTGCCGGGCAAATGTTGTCTGACTGGATCTCGCCAGTGACAACGGTTGGCCTGCCTGAACGATCTGCGTGTCGTAACCGTCAGACGCGACCGAATCATAACCCGGTATGATTTTGCTGATATACGATTTGTCTGCGCGTGTCGCAGCTGTGATTACCACCGTTTCGAAGGATTGCCATGATCATCCCTACCGTCCCTCGATTTAGACAGATCTTCGCCGACCTGTGGCGGCCGCTGACCGTCATGTTTCTCTGGGACGTGCTGGTAACCGTCATCTACTTTGCACAGCCCGAGCGTTATACCGATTTCCAGTCCTCTGCGCTATCGAAAACCACGCTTACCCTGTTCGGTACGGTCGTTGCGCTCTTTCTGGGCTTTCGATCCAATTCGGCCTACGCGCGCTGGTGGGAAGGCCGTATTCTTTGGGGGCTGATGATCAACGCCTCGCGCAACATCAACCGCTGCGCGCTGTCGTTTGTCGGTGCCGCGGACGAGCGCGCGCGGGCGCTGCGGGATCGCATCATCATCAACCAGTGTGCCTATGTCCACGTGCTGCGCTGCCAGCTGCGTGGTACTGACCGGGAGGAGCCGGCACGGCGTCTGCTCGATAAAACCGATGCCGACCATGCGTTGAAGTTTACAAACGCAGCCAACGCCTTGATGAACGACTCGGCCATGGCCGTCGAAAACGCCCGTCGGGAGGGTTATATCGACACCATGCAGCAGAACCGTATCGAGGCCATATTCATCGATATCCTGGATTCTCAGGGCGGCATGGAGCGTATCAAGAAGACCCCGCTACCCATGCAATACCGCCTGTTTCCACAGCTTTTCGTGCGTGTGTTCTGTGTGTTTCTGCCGATTGGTATGGCTCCGTATCTGGGGATCTGGACACCGATCGGCTCCTCACTGGTCGCGCTGATGTTCCTGGCGGCGCTGCGTATCGGCGACGATCTGGTCGATCCCTTCGCCAACACCCCGCACGATCTGCCGCTGCACGCGATGTGCACCACCATCGAGGTCGATCTCATGGAAGGCATCGGACGCAAACCACCGAAGATGCCCGAGCCCGTCCACGGCATTCTCTGGTAGTGGCTGCCCAAGGCCGGCGTGTCGACATCCAAGGGTGACGCACGCCCGCCGCTGGCATACACTACGCACCACGCGCCCGTAGCTCAGCTGGATAGAGCACCGGCCTTCGAAGCCGGGTGTCGCAGGTTCGAATCCTGCCGGGCGCACCAATACCTAGGCGCTCCTCTTGGCTTTCAGAGTTCTGGCGGCGTAATCGGAGCCCATTCGAACCTGCGACACAATCAGTAAGTCAGGTTCGACGGCTGCGCAACGCGCAGACGAACAGTACGGCAGTGCCGTACTGGCCCCGTAGGGGTGAGCGGCAAAGCCGCGAATAATCCTGCCGGGCGCACCATACACAGGATGCTTGTTCAGAGTTTTCGGAAGCTTGAAAGCTCGAACGAAGCCCCTTCGAACCTGCGACACAATCAACAAGTCAGGTTCGACAGCTGCGCAACGCGCAGATGAACAGTACGGCAACGCCGTACTGGCCCCGAAGGGGTGAGCGGCAAAGCCGCGAATAATCCTGCCGGGCGCACCATCAGCAGGATGCTTGTTCAAAGTTTTCGGAAGCTTGAAAGCTCGAACGAAGCCCATTCGAACCTGCGACACGATCAACAAGTCAGGTTCGACGGCTGCGCAACGCGCAGACGAACAGTACGGCAACGCCGTACTGGCCCCGAAGGGGTGAGCGGCAAAGCCGCGAATAATCCTGCCGGGCACACCAATACTGAGATGGTCTTCTAAGCCTTCAGAATCCTGATGCCATGATCGGAGCCCATTCGAACCTGCGACACGATCACTTATTCAGGTGCCGTCGCCACCACGCCCGCGACACCTATTCCGTGCATGCACCGGCCGCCGATGTCATTAGTCAGCGCGCGATGCCCGGTGAGTATCACGTCACTGTTCAACGTGGACGCTTCTGATCACGCCAGATTTTTGCCACGAGCGTTATGACCAGCGTCGCGCCCAACACTTCGATGATGGTCGTCACGATATAGCCAGCCGTGAGGTTACCGCCCCGGGCAAGCCAGAAGATCGGGCTGAGCACGACGGCGAGCCCGATCGGCGTCCAGATCGTGAGCAGCCAGCGATCGGCCCAGGCGATAAGACCTGAGCGCGCTTTGGAATCAGACATGATGCCTCACGGCACGTGTGGGTCGCTGGTTGAGTATACGTGCGCGGCCGAATCGGCTCCAGGCCGGCCGGCCAGCCTCAAGAATCGCCAATCCCTTGTTGGCAAATGGTTTTTCGCGCTCTAAACTGCACGTTTATACAAGATTCGCCGTCGTGGCTAATTTCCGTACGCATATCTCTGTCGCCGCCGGAATCGGCGCGGCCGCGACCAGTTATGGCTTGTATATCGGGCTGTGGCCGCTGGCGCATGCGCCCAGCCTTGTGTTGTTGACCGCGCTTGGCGGGGTCATGCCGGATATCGATGCCGATAAGTCGCGCTCGGTACGCTTGATCTTCACCGTGCTGGCGATCGTGGCCGCGTTCATCGCGCTGTCGATCGGCCGTGCCTATTTCTCGATGGCCGTCGTGCTATGCGTGGCACTTGGCCTGTATGTGGGCATTCGCGATGCCGTGAGTGTCATATTCCGGCTCACGACCCGTCATCGGGCAAGCTGGCATTCCCTGTTGGCCAGTGGCGGCATATCCGCAGCCACGGCGGCCTTGAGCTATCACTTCTTTGCCCAGGGCCCGCGGCTTGCATGGATCGATGGCGGGGCGATGTGTCTGGGCATGTTGATCCATCTGGCACTGGACGAGTGTTTTTCGATCGATCTTGAGGGCGCGCGCCTGAAACGCTCGTTCGGCACCGCGCTCAAGTTTTTCGATTACCGGCGCCCGGTCGCCACCACGTTGATGGCCGGCGCGGTGGTCGCTCTGTGGCCGTGGTTGCCGCCCTGGCCCTATGCTTCGGACATGCCCGCAGCGCGCTGCATCAAGCCCGTGGCCGCGCAATCGACACCATCGCTTTCGGCTGACATCTTGTCGGTCTTTGCCCGCCAGAATCCATGACCACGCCAACGCTCATCGAAGCCGTGCCGGATATCGACACTTATCGTCGCCTACGCCGCGAGGCCGGCATGACCGATCGTGCCCCGCCCGCCGCCGCGGCCGGTCTGGCCGGCAGCCTGTACTGTGTGCTGGCATTCGTGGATAGCCGCGCGGTAGGCATGGCGCGGGTGATCGGTGACGGCGGCTGTTTCTTTCAGATCTGCGATGTTGCCGTTGTCGCGGCGCAACAACACTGCGGTATTGGCCATTTATTAATGGCGCGGCTGACACACTGGCTGGATGACAACGTCTGCGAAAGCGCGTTTGTCAGCCTCATGGCCGACGGCGAGTCGCATCATCTGTATACGCGCCACGGCTTCGAGTTCAGTGCGCCGGGGTCGCAGGGCATGGTCTATCCACGGCGTTACAGACGCCGCCAGTAGCGCTTTTTTTGTATCATGCAGGGTTTGACGACGATCGCGGCTCGCCGGCTTTCGTTATCATGCGCCGCGCACCGTATTCATGCCTAACCGGGCCCGCCCGGCCGACCGGAGACGCTCACAGTGGACACGCCTTCTTTCGATATCCGCCCGACGATCACGCCGACGGCGACGAACGTGCGCGACGAGATTCTCTCGGCCCCGGGTTTCGGGCAGTACTTCACCGATCACATGGCGCACGTACGCTGGACGGCCGATGGCGGCTGGCACGGCGCCGAACTGCGCCCTTACGGGCCGTTGACGTTCGACCCGGCCTCGCCGGTCCTGCATTACGCCCAGGAGATATTCGAAGGCCTGAAAGCCTATCGACACGGCGACGGTTCGGTCTGGTGTTTTCGCCCCGAGCGTAACGCCGCACGCTTTCGCCAATCGGCCGACCGGCTGGCCCTGCCGCGCCTGGATGACGCAACGTTTATCGAATCGCTGCGAGTGCTGGTCGAAAAAGACGCCGCCTGGGTTCCCACGCCGCAGGATGCCAGCGAGGAGTGCAGCCTGTATCTGCGCCCGTTCATGATCGCCAACGGTAAATTCCTGGGCGTGAAGCCAGCCACCGAGGTCGACTATTACCTGATCGCCTCGCCGGCGGCGTCTTACTTCAAGGGCGCAGGCAAGCCGGTCTCTATCTGGCTATCCGCGCACTACAACCGCGCAGCGCCAGGCGGCACAGGGTTCGCCAAGACCGGCGGCAACTATGCCTCATCGCTCGTGGCCCAGCAGGAAGCTATTGATCACGGCTGTGATCAGGTCGCCTTCCTGGACGCTGCCGAAAATAAATGGGTTGAAGAGCTGGGCGGCATGAACCTGTTCTTCGTCTATCGCGACGGGCGGCTGGTCACCCCGGCCCTGACCGGCACCATCCTGGAAGGTGTGACACGTGACTCGGTGCTCACGCTGGCCCCGGAGCTGGGGCTGACCCCGGAAGAACGCGCGATCAGTATCGATGAATGGCGCGACGGCGTCGCCTCGGGCGAAATCGTGGAGGTATTTGCCTGTGGTACGGCAGCCGTGATCACGAGTATCGGCCAGCTCGTCACAGAGAACGAAACCATTGAAAGCCCGGCCGGTAACGAGATCAGCCAGCGCCTGCGTACCCACCTGCTGGATATTCAGTACGGCCGCGCGGCCGACACCCACGACTGGCTCACTCAGCTGGCGTGATCGCCACCGAGCCGGCCGGCCCGAGCTATGGCCTGGCCGGCTCGGTCTCGATCCAGCGGGCAGCCAGTGCGTCGTAAGCCGGGCTGCTGCGGAACTCGGTGAGTGCCGCGCCGAGCTTCTCGGCGAGCTGGATCTCATCTTTTCGCAGCGCAATTCCCATGCCCTGATCAATCGGTTGGGCCGGCGCAATCGTGCGATAACGTGCTGTCGATGTATTGAACATGTGCTGGCCGACGACGCGGGTAACGAACGCGCCGTCCAGGCGATGCGCGTCGAGATCGAACTGTATATCCATGACCGAGCGATAGCGTTTGATATCGGCGACCTCGCCATAGGTCTGGGTAACATATCGATCATGGACGGTGCCGCGCTGTACGCCGATTGCGCGACCGGACAGGGTTTCCGGCGCGATACGGTCGATGCCACCGGCGACCGGCACGAACCAGGCCGAGGCCAGCTGAAGATACGGCCCCACGATACGAAACCGGCGCAGGCGCTCCGGCGTGATAGCCATCGCCGACAGGATCACGTCGTACTTACGCGCCATCAAGCCCGCCACGATACCGTCCCAGGCCTGCACGACCCATTGGCACTCGAGCTCGGCGATTCGGCATAGGGCATCGCCGAGCGCGATGTCGAATCCTTCCAGACGGCCGTCAGGGCGTTCGAATTCCATCGGGGCATACGGCAGATCCAACGCAATGCGCACCGTTCGTGTTTCGTCGTCAGCCGACGCCGTGCCGAGGTTGAGTAGGCCCAAAACGGGAATGAGCCAACGCAGTCTAAAACGATATCGTTTCTTCATTCTTGCAGCGTGACTTATCCCGCCAAAGGAAATCAATATTACCGTTTCAGGGCTCGGGTTGGTATCACGTGATGCAACATCACGCTGCCTTGGCAGCTGTATATTTGGCGTACTGCCCGCCACCGGACCACGCTTAAATGTCGACGCAATATCTATTGCTGACAACACCGATCGGTACGCTACAAGTGATCGGTAGCGATGCGGGTATCACGGCGATCACTTTTGAAAACCCCGGGCCGCCGGCCGATGCGGTTGATGCAGCACCCGGCTCAAAAGTGCATCAGGCCGGCGAACAGCTTCAGGCTTATTTCACGGGGCAGCACGACGTATTTGATCTGACGCTCGCGCCGGCCGGCACTGTGTTTCAAAAACGGGTATGGGCTTGTTTAGAGAAGATTCCGGCCGGCCAGACCCGCAGCTACGGTGAAATCGCGGCCGCACTGGGCCAGCCGGGCGCCTCGCGTGCTGTGGGTTTGGCCAACGCGCGTAACCCCATCGCCATCGTGGTCCCCTGTCACCGCATCATCGGCGGCCAGGGCCAACTGACCGGCTACGCCGGCGGCATGGCCCGAAAGATCTGGCTGCTGCGCCATGAAGGCCATACGATCGACCAACACCGGCAACGGATCGCCCGCGTACCAACGGGTTCAGCCTCGGCGCAAGACGAATGAGAACCGCCTGTTAAAGCCGATCCATCGCCCCCGGCACCGTCAAAAGTCCGTTTGACGGCCTGACGGGTGCGCGAGCGGGTTTTTCCAGCGAGTTTCAGCTCATCGGCGGCGGACCGAGCTCCGCGAGAAGCTCGGACAGCCGAACATAGGCCCGGTTTCGATAAGCGATAAGTTCGGGGATCTTCTCGGCTGGCACATCAGTGAAACCGCCCCCGCTCTTGGTTCCAAGCTTGCCCTGTTCGATCAAATCGGAGAGCACGCGCGGCGTGGCAAAACGCTGTGGGAAGTCGGTCTGTAGCGATTGGTAACAAAAGTTATAAACGTCCAGGCCGGCCATATCGGCTATCGCAAACGGGCCAAAGAACGGCAGCCGGAAACCGAACGTGGTCCGCACGAGGGTATCGATGTCGTCGGCCGATGCCACGCCCTCTTCCAAGAGCTTGGTGGCTTCATGGAATAGGGCGTACTGAAGCCGGTTAAGCACGAAGCCGGTGACATCCGAGACGACCGCTGTTTCTTTTCCGGTCTCATGAACGATGGCACAGGCTAAATCAATCACTTCCTGGTGCGTGCCGGCGTGCGGGATAATCTCTACGCCCGGCACGAACGGCGACGGGTTGGAGAAGTGCACGCCCAGGAAACGGGTCGGCGCAGCAACGGCCTCGGCCAGTGTTGCGATCGAGATGGTCGAAGTATTTGAAGCGATGATCGCGTCTTTCGACGCTGCCGCACTGATGCGCTGCAACGTCTCGTGCTTGATCTCGATCTTTTCCGGCACGGCCTCTTCGATAAAATCCGCCCCGGAGACCGCCGTCTCGATATCCTTCGCCGCGGTCACTCGCGCGTCGATGCGCTCGACGGCGTCTTTTGGAAACAGCCCGTCGGCAGCGAAATCCGCGGCCTCCTTGAGCAAGCGCTCGCGATTGTTCTGCGTGACCTCGTAAGACACATCTGCGATATGTACCTCGGCCCCGGCCAGCGCCATGACCTGGGCGATACCGCCGCCCATGTATCCCGAGCCGATGATGGCGATCTTGCGTGTCATAAGATGCTCCTTGACGAATATCAGTTCTGGCGAACCCGGCTCTTGCCCGGGGTGTAATCGGCGGTGCGCGGCAGGATCTGCTCACGTAGATAGCGCTGGTTGGATGCCGAGACCGACAGCCCGTCGCCGCCGTAGTGCTCGCAACAGATCACGCCCTGAAAACCGTTGGCGATCGCGATCTCGAAGGCTTTGCGGTAGCTGATGAGCCCCGACTCTAACGGTGCCGGCATGGCGACATACATGTCGCGCGCCACATCTTCGTCGCGTTGATAATTCTTGACGTGCCAATAGTTGGCATAGGGTGCGGTCTTCTCGATCATTGCCTGCCAGCTCTCGATCGGCCGATGCAAGCGCACGAGGTTGCCGATGTCCGGGTTCAGGCCGACGGCCGGATGGTCGATCGCCGTAACGAGCGCCACAGCAGAATCGGCAGTGCCTAGATACGTGTCTTCGTACATCTCCAGCGACAGAATCAGCCCGTTGTCCTCGGCGTGCTGGCCCAGCTCGCGCAGGCGCGCAACGGCCCGATTCCAGGTCTCGCGATCGTACGGGTCCTGGTAGCCATCCACCGTCCAGAACCAGAGTTGGCGCTTCTGGGCCTCGGTCAGCGCCTGGTGCAAGCCGACCGAGACCACCTTGGCGCCCAGCGCCGCTGCGGCATCCAGGGTGCGATGGCTGTAGGCCAGATTGTCCTCGCCGTGCTCGACATCGATCACGCTTCTACGCACCACCGAAATCGCCGGCAAGCCCACGCCAATATCGTCCGCCGTCTTGCGGAAATCCTCGATCTGGCGTGCGGTCAGATCGCCCGGCCGAACCCAGCCATCGAACAGGTCAACGTTATCGAAACCGGCATCGCGCACTTCGGCAAAAACGCTGGCCCAGTGTTCAACGCCGGCCTCGTTGACGTGACGACCGTCCTCCAGAGAATTAGAAAACTGCAGTAGCGCGGCTGAAATCGGCCAGTCCGAGGCGGTATAAGGCATGGTGTACTCCTTTGTGGATACGCAATGAAAAAGCGCGGCATCCGGTGTCAGATAACGAATAGGCTGAGCAGCATCGCCATCGCGATACCGATGAGCCCGATAAGTGTCTCGACGACGGTCCAGCTCATGAGCGTTTGTTTTTCGGTCATGCCGAAATACTGCTTCACCAGCCAGAAACCGGAGTCGTTAACGTGCGAGAGCACGGTGGCCCCCGAGGCGATGGCGACGTTCATCAAACCCAGCATTGGCCCCTGCAGATCCAGCGATGCAATCACAGGCGCCATCAGCCCAGCGGCCGTGATCATGGCCACCGTGGCCGAGCCCTGAATGACTCGGACGCCGGCCGCGATCAAGAACGCCAGCAGTAACGGCGAGAGCGAGCTCGCGGCCATGGCATGGCCCACCACATCACCCACACCCGAGGCGATCAGCATCTGCTTGAAGGCACCGCCCGCCCCCGTCACGAGAATGATCACGCCCGCCGGCTCCAGCGATTTAGTGGCGGTCCCCAGAACCTCTTCACGCGTGAGACCCCGGCAGGTGCCAAGCAAATAGAACGCCACCAGCGTGGTGATCAGTAGTGCCACGATCGGGTCGCCCAGAAAATCCAGGATCGAACGCACCGGATTGTCCTGGGCCAGCAGCACACCGCTCACCGTGTTGAACAGGATGAGGACCAGCGGCAACAGAATGATCGAGGCGATCATCCTGAAGCTCGGCAGCCCCGTGACGTCCTCGCGCGGCGGCGCGACGTCCATGGACTCAGGCACACGAACATCGATGCGCTTAGCGATGAATCGCCCGAACAGCGGTCCGGCGATGATCGCCGCCGGAATCCCGCACAGCACGCCAAAGATGATCACCCAGCCGAGATCAGCATGGATCAGGCTGGCCACGGCGATCGGGCCAGGCGTCGGCGGAATGAAGGTATGCGTTACCCCCAGACCGGCCAGCAGCGGGATGCCGTAGTACAACAGGGACCGATTGGCACGCTGCGAGAGCGCATACACCAGCGGCACAAGGATGATGAAACCCACGTCCAGAAATACCGGGATAGCGACCAGAAAGCCCGTAACCGACATGGCCCAGGGGACACGATCCTGGCCGAAACGCGCGATCAGAGTATGGGCCAAACGATCGACGCCGCCCGAGATCTCGAGCATGCGCCCGAACATGGCCCCGAGTCCCACGACTGTTGCCACGAAGCCGAGCGTACTACCTACGCCCTTCTCGAGATTATCTACAACCTCCGACAACGGCATACCCGCCACGACGGCGACCACGAGGCTCACGAGCAGTAACGAGACAAACGCGTGCAGGCGCAGCCACATTACAAGCACCAGAAGCAGCACTATGCCGGACGCAGCCGCGGCTAGAAGCCAATAATCGTGGGTCATGAACGGACATCAAGATAAGTTCGATAAACATACGCTACGTTTTGTTCAACATATCGGTCACGACGACTTTTGTCTTAGATGGTTCATCGCATTCGTGAAATGAAACATGCCGACGCCCGGTTTACAAAGCACGAAAACACAAAGGTGCTAACATGCGCTTGGATTTGTCGAACACATACTGAAGCCCCAACCGGATGTCGCTTAGAGCATCACGTAGACCCGAGTACAGCCTGAGTGAAGAATTGGCCTCCGCCATCCTTTCAGGGCGCTACCAACCCGGCGACTTCATTGCCAAGGAAATGGACATCTGCCAAACCAGTGGGTTGAGCCGTACCGTTGTACGGCGCCATCTGGCACAGCTCGTGGACGTCGGAATGATCGAGCGTATTTCCGGTTATGGCTCACGCGTTTGCGAGGTCTCCGAATGGCATATTCTGGATCCCGTCGTTACCCGCTGGTTATCGCTCTACGCGGCGCCCAACGAAGAGATCCAGCGAGAGATATTGTCGTTTCGGCTAAGCGTTGAACCTCAGGTCGCGATGATCGCGGCTCGTCATGCAACGGCACGCGATCTGTTGGCTATCGAAGAAGCCGTGGACGGCATGGCTCGTCACATGCAGGGCAGCGCGGCATCCACCGGCCGGCTGCACAGCGAATCAGACGTCGCTTTTCATGTCGCCATTTACCGCGCGACCCACAACATCGTTTGGTCGCAGCTGTCGCACATCCTGCGTCCATCGATTCATCTTCTCGTCGACGAATCCAACAGCAGCGCGCCCGATCCCGCGGAAAGCCTGGAACGGCACCGCCTGCTCATGGAAGCAATCCGGCTGCGCCGTCCCGACGATGCCTTCCACGCAGCCGAAGCTGTTCTACAAGGCACGCGACGCGCCCTGGGGTTAACCGATACACGCGCCGTGCACGCGACGCATCGCACGCCTTAGCCGAACGGATTCAGAGCGTGGTGTCGGCCGGCCGCGCGAACCCATAACGAGCACTCGATCGCCGCCTGTGCTCTTCGCTCGTTGTCATGCCAGGGTAAGACGCCCGGATTACACGGCATGATATGCCCGGATACGAACCCATAAGAATTGTTCGCCGAAAGTATATGTTGAACATTTAAAAATCTAAGTTGATTGTTTGATTCGTGGCTGTTCTGAACAACGCGAAGAGATCAAACAATGACGACGATGCAATCAAACGAGACGGCCACGGCGCCAGGTTCTCGATCGACCGTTTGGGTGATCGGTTTCGTGGCCGCACTCGCCGGTCTCTTGTTCGGCATGGATATCGGCGTCATATCCGGTGCCCTGCCGCTGATCGAGAAAGCGTTTTCTGTCAACGACTTCATGCAGGAAATGATTGTCAGCGCCATGATGGCCGGCGCTGCAGTCGGGGCAGCGTTCAGCGGCCAGATCTCACGTCGCTTTGGGCGTCGTCGCACACTGTTGATCAGCGGGATCGTGTTCGCAGCAGGCGCGTTGTTTTGTGCCGGTGCCTGGTCGCCGCTGTCTTTGGTGGCCGCGCGCGCGGTCCTCGGGATCGCGGTCGGTATGTCGTCGTTCATCGCACCGATCTATCTATCCGAAGTCGCGCCGGAATCGGTTCGTGGACGGCTGATTTCGTTCTATCAGCTGATGATCATGACCGGCATCCTCGTGGCCTATCTGGTCAACGCCGTGTTCGTGGATATCGGCGGCTGGCGGCTCATGCTCGGCGTGATCGCCCTGCCCGCCTTGCTCATGGTGATCGGCATGGCCACGCTACCTCGGAGTCCGCGCTGGCTCATTGATCGCGGGCTGACCGATGAGGCACACCGGGTGCTCTTGCAATTACGCGGTGGCGATCAGTCTCGCGTGGATGCCGAAATGGCGCTCATCCGCGACAGTGCACAACTTTCCGAGGCCGGTGCCCGGCTCTTTCGCAACAACGCCAATTTTCGTCGTTCGACGGGGCTGGGCATGGTGCTGCAATTCATGCAGCAGTTCACCGGCGCGAACGTGATTCTCTACTACGCCCCGCATATTCTGGAGCTGGCCGGCTACGACAGCGCGCGGCAACAGCTTTGGGGCACGGTTTTAATCGGCGTATTGATGACGCTGGCGACCTTTATTGCGATCGCCTTTGTCGACCGTCTCGGTCGCAAGCCATTACTTTATAGCGGTTTCAGCGTCATGGGCATTTGTATGTTGTTATTGGGGGGCCTGTACGAGTACGGGCTGGCCAGTATCTGGGCGCAGTACATCGCGATCAGTCTGCTGGGCGTTTTCGTGATCAGCTATGCCATGAGTGCGGCGCCCATGATCTGGGTACTGTGCTCGGAGATTCAGCCGCTGCGGGGTCGCGACTTCGGTGTGACTTGCTCGACTGTGACGAACTGGGTCTCGAACATGATCATCGGCGCGACTTTCCTGACCCTACTAACCACGTTGGGCAACGCCGGCACGTTCTGGCTGTATGCCGGGCTGAACTTCGTGTTCATTCTGGCCACGTTCTGCCTCATTCCAGAAACCAAAGGGGTCTCGCTCGAACGGATCGAACAAAACCTCATGGCCGGACGGCCCTTGCGCCGGATCGGCTTGTAAGGCCTTGTAAGACTCCGTATCAACGCGTGCTGAATCGAGCGCCGCCCGGCCGGTTTAAAGCCCACGACCGCTCGATTCCAACCGCCAACCGACACTGGTTGCACAACCAAGAGCGTCTCCCCGAAAACTCAATGCCCGCCAGAGGTATCGGCGTGCTGATCGGCGGTTTCGGTATACCGCGCCGTCTGGGCATCCGTGGCGGGTTCTTGATACGCGGCCTTGAACTGATCGTAGGGCATGCCATAGACACGCTCGCGTGCGGCGTCATAGTCAATGGCCACGCCGCGCGCGTCCAGCTCGGCCATGTACCACTTGGATAGACAGTTTCGACAGAACCCGGCCAGGTTCATCAGGTCGATGTTCTGTACGTCCGTGCGCTTTTGCAGATGGGCCACAAGATCACGAAAGGCCGCAGCCTCGGCTTCGATACGGGTTTGGTCGTCCATAAGAATTTCCTTGTAACGGGGTGTGTGCGCTACACCAGTTTATAGGCCACACACAAAAAACCCCGTGACTCATTCGAGCCACGGGGCGGGTTCAACACGGGCACGATCGACGATCGTGCCCGGTTGCTAGCGGCTTACAACGCAGCGCTGTTCTTGTCAGCAACGTCGAAGCGGTCATGCATCATGACCTTGTTCCAGGCCGCGACGAAGTCACGCACCAGCTTTTCCTGGCCGCCCTTCTGGGCATAGAACTCGGACAGCTGACGCAGCTGCGAGTTGGCACCGAAGATCAGGTCGCACCGAGTGGCCTTGAACTTGGTCTCGCCCGACTTGCGGTCATCCAAGGTGAACTCCATGCCGTCTTCATCAACCTTTTTCCACTCGAAATCGGTGGAGGTCAGGTTCAGGAAGAAGTCGTTGGACAGCACGCCCGGCTTGTCGGTGAACACGCCGTGCTGCTTGTAGTGGCCCTCGGTGTTGACGTCCAACACACGCAGGCCGCCGACGATGGCTGTCCATTCGGGCGCCGACAGACCCAACAGCGCCGCACGATCCATGAAGGCACGCTCGGGGGCGATGTTGTAGTTGATGTCGGACCGGTGGAAGTTACGGAACCCATCGGTGACCGGCTCGAGCCAGCGGAAGGCCTGGTTGTCGGTCTGCTCGTCCGTGGCGTCGTTACGACCCGGGGTGAACGGCACGTGGATATCCACGCCGGCGTCCTTGGCCGCCTTTTCGACCGCGGCACAGCCGGCGAGCACGATCAGATCAGCCTGCGAGATCTTCTTGCCGGACTGCGCGCCATCAAAGTCGTTCTTGATGCCGGCGAGCGTGGTCAGAACCTTGTCCAGCGTGGACGGGTTGTTGACCGGCCAGTTCTTCTGCGGGTCCAGGCGGATACGCGCGCCGTCAGCACCGCCACGCTTGTCCGATGTACGGAACGTGGAGGCCGATGCCCAGGCCGTACCGGCCAGCTCGGAGACCGTCAGGCCCGAATCCAGGATCTTGGCCTTCAGGTGCTTGACGTCGTCGGCGTTGACCAGTTCGAAATCCACGGCCGGGATCGGATCCTGCCACATGAATTCTTTTTCCGGCACTTCCGAACCGAGATACCGGGCACGCGGGCCCATGTCACGGTGCGTGAGCTTGTACCAGGCCTTGGAGAAGGCTTCGGTGAAGTAATCGAAGTCTTCCAGGAAGCGCTCGCAGATCTTGCGATAGGACGGGTCGACCTTCAGCGCGATGTCCGAGGTCATCATCATCAACGGATGATCAACGCCTTCCAGATGCGCGTCCGGCGTACGACGTGCGTCCTTGTCCACCGGCTGCCACTGCAGGGCACCGGCCGGGCTGCGCGTCTGTTCCCATTCGTACTTGAACAGGTTCTCGAGATACTCGTTGTCCCACATGGTGGGGTTGGAGATCCACGAGCCTTCGATGCCGTTGGTCATCGTGTCTTCGGCGTTGCCCTTGCCGCGCGGGTTGTGCCAACCCAGGCCCTGGGATTCCATCGGCGCGCCCTCCGGGGCATAGCCGATTTCGTCCGGGGGCGTCATGCCGTGGGACTTGCCGAAGGCATGGCCGCCGGCGATCAGCGCGACCGTTTCTTCGTCGTTCATGGCCATACGGCCGAACGTGATACGGATATCGCGGGCCGAATCTTCGGGGATGCCCTTTTTGGCCGAGCCTTCCGGGTCCACGTAGATCAGGTTGGAGTTCGAGGCCGCCAGCGGCGCTTCCAGATCGTAATCGTCTTCGCCGTTGGTGCCCGACCAGCGCAGGTCACGGTTGACCATCTGATCCGGGTGGCCTTCGAACGGGCCGCGCGGGGCGTCCTCGATCTTCTTGCCATACCAGGATTCCGGGCCCCAATACGTCAGGCTATCCGGTTCCCAAGCATCAATTCGACCGCCGGCAAAGCCGTAGGTCGGGAAGTTCATGATCTCCAGCGAGCAGTTACCTGTAAGCACGATCAGGTCGGCCCAGGAGATGGCGTCGCCGTATTTCTGCTTGATGGGCCACAACAGACGACGCGATTTGTCGACGTTGCCGTTATCCCACCAGCTGTTGATCGGGGCGAAACGCTGCATGGCTTCGCCGGCACCACCGCGGCCGTCGGCGATCCGGTACGTACCGGCCGAGTGCCAGGCCATGCGGATCATCTGCGGGCCGTAGTTGCCGTAATCCGACGGCCACCAGTCCACGGAGGACACCAGCAGTTCCTTGATGTCTTTCTTCAGGGCTTCCAGATCCAGCTTCTTGAACGACTCGGCGTAGTCGAAGTCCGGGTCCTGCGGGTTGGCTTCACGCGGGTTCTGGTGCAGCAGCTCGACCTCGAGGCGGTTCGGCCACCAGTGATCGTTCTGCGGCTCCGAGCCGGCAGCCCCGCCGACAGTATCGCCGGCGAACGGGCATTTGCCGCCGACCTTCACTTCTTCGAACGCTGCGTCCGAGCTTTGCTTGTCATCCATATGCTTGTTCCTGTTTGAATCGACGCGATGCGTCAAGGCGTTTCGATCGATGTGTCTTGTGGGTCCGGCACGCCGGCCGTATGCGGAGTCGGCAACTCGTGATTGGCATCCTGGCAGCTGGCACACAGCCCCCAGAACACGATTTCAGCCTCATCGACGATGAAACCGTGGCCATGGCCCGGGCTTAGACACGGCGCCTGCCCGGTATGGCAATCCAGATCCACGATACGGCTACATTGACGACATACCAGATGATGATGGTTATCACCGGTACGCCGTTCAAACCGTGCCGGATGACCGGCCGGCTTGATCTGACGCACAAGTTCCACATCAACACAGGCAGATAAGACGTCGTAGACCGCCTGTTTCGAGATCGTGCCGAGCGTATCGGCCACGCCGCGATGTACGTCATCCACTGTGGCGTGCGGACGCCCGCCGAGCCATTCGAGGATAGCGCGCCTCGGTGCCGTGACCCGAAGGCCACGATCACGCAGGGCAACACGGATGTCGGTATCGATCTCTTTCATCGCAGGTCCGATGATTGGGCATTAACTTGAACCAGTCAAGATTAGCCTGGACATGATAATCGATAGTCTTGATAGGCTTTGCCAATAAGTTTCGAACGACGACACGCCGGTTATCCGATCGTCACACTGACAGGGCCGGATGACGCGTCGATGACGCGTCGCGCCTTATCCTTGGGTGCCGCGGGCGACGATGCGTTCGGCCAGCGCGTGCACCGAGCACGGCGCACTGCCTTCGGCCTTGTTGTTGATGGTCACAAAGACCGGCTGGCCGGCCCGGGCGGTCCCGGCTGCCACCCGAGCGATCTGCTCGCGTGTTGTCTCGTCGGCGTCCACCAGTTTGTCGAACGGGGCATAGTCGGCGCGGGCGCGCTCATAGCCGTGCACGCCATGTTTCATGTTCAGATTCCAGCGGCAGACAAACGGCCCGGGCCATAGGCGACGCAGGATCGGCAGCTGCTCGTCGATCGGCGGCAGGCGCGGATGCAGCCCCAGGCAATAGGTCGCGCCCACGTCAGCCAGTGCAGCAATGAACCGCGGGCCCAGCCATTCGCGATCACGCACCTCGACCGCCAGCACGCTATCCGGCACGTGCTCACGCACCCGCGCGACTGCGGTCAGCATGGCGTGCAGGCGATCGATCGTCGCATCAATCTGGGCAATCGCATCACGCATGAGCGGGCTGAACTGGAACACCAGTGCGCCCAGTCGTGTTGCCAGCCCCTCGGCCGCCGGCTCGGCGCACAGGCGCCATGCTTGTTCCGGACTTAGAAAATCCGGGTTGACCGCCCGGCCCTTGCCGCCCGTGCCTCGAATCAGGCTGTCGGTCACCTGCGCCGGGGCCTTGACCACATAGCGGAAATTCGACGGTACGGCCTCGCCGTAGGCGCGATACTGCTCGGCGGTCAACGGTTGATAAAACGCACGATCCAGACTGACGGCCCCGAACAGCGGGTGCCGGGCATAGGCGGCGATACCTTTTTGCGAGAGCATCTTGTCTGTGTAGTGACCGTCCCAGACCAGATTCTGCCAGCCCGGAAAATTCCAGGATGACGTGCCCAGCCGTACGCTGGCCGGCAAACGACGGCCCAGCGCATGGATGGTCTCATCCTGGCGTGCCGCACCGACGGCCGTCGGCGGTGGTGCGGGCTCGGTATCGGGAAATAACGAGCCGCTGGCCGGCGCGGGGCCTGTCTCGGCGGCCATCGCGTCAGTCGCTATCGTCGGCCGGGCCGTCGGCGGGCCCGTCGCGACCGGTATAACGCTCGAAGTGCTTCATGCACTCGTCCAGATGATCCTCGAACATCTTGCGATATTGCGAGGTGAAATAGTTCACCGCGTTTTCGCGCTCGGCGGCCAGCTGTTCGCGGTCTTCGACGGTGGCTGCCACCTGAAAGGCATTGAAGCGCGCGGTGGCATACATGGCCGAGGCACTGACCTGGCCGGTGGGCACTTCACTGGCCTGGCGGTTCAATACGTCGATGAGCGTATCGGCCCGGGCCCGAAACGCCGGTGTGAGTTGGTTGTCACTCATAGAAAACGAGGCGTGATGGAAAAAGGACGCGACAGGTTAGCGAATTCTGTCGCGTGGGTCGCCGGTCCCTGTTACCCGGAAAACTCGATGATCAAGCGTGTCGAGCGCGCAGCGCATCGAAGAAATCGCCGGCCGCGCCTTCGACGGTGGCCCGCGTGCCCAGCAGCACCCATTGATGCTGACGCTCCAGCGCGCGATACGCGGCATGCGAGACATGCCCGTGAATACGGATAGCATCGGCCCGTGGCCCGCGGATAAGTCCCAGATCCCCGCCATCGCCAAACGACATGAGCACGCCCTTGTCCTTGAACACGAAGCCCTTCGGCGTGTCGCCGTCGAGATACGCCATGATTTGCGGCGCCAGATGCTCAGCCTGCTGGCTGGCGACCTGAGCCGTGGCCGGCCACGGATTATCGTCGTGTACGCAGCAATCGCCCAGCGCGAAGATATCGGCGTGCGCCACGCTCTGCAGGGTCTTACCAACCCGCCACTGTTGCTTGTCGTTCGTGGCCAGCCGCTGATCGTGCGCGGCCAGCGGCGGGCCGACACGCCCGGCCGCCCATACCGTCATATCGCTGTCCAGACGCGTGCCGTCCTCGGTGACCACGCCGTCGGCCTCGACCCCGGCGATGGTCTGGCCGGTATGAATCGTCACCCCCAGTCCTTCCAGCCGGGTGCGTGCGCCACGCCGGGTCGGCGCATCGTCGAAGCCGGGCATGAACGTGGCGCTGGCCTCGACGAGATGGATCGCCAGGGTCTGGGCGCTCGTCGTATCGGCTCTGGCCACCACATCTGCATGGCTGGCCAGATAACCGGCAAGTTCCACGCCCGTCAGCCCGGTGCCCACGATGACCACCTGGGCCGCCCGCGGCGGCGTCTGGGCGGCCGCATCGTCCAACGCCTTAGTGAAGCGCTTGTACAACGCCTCGGCATCGGGCGAACGATCCAGCATGAGCGCATGCTCAGCCACACCGTCCACGCCCAGATCGGGCGTTACACCGCCCAGCGCCAGCACGAGCACGCGGTAGTCGCGCTCATGGCGGGCCTCGCCGACAGCGAGTGCGATGGTTTTCGCGGTGGGATCGATATCGGTAAGCGCGGCCTGCTCGAATACGAATCCCCAACGCTCGGCAAGATCGCGATAACGGATTTCACCCAGCTCGCCGCGGGCCGCTCCGGCTGCCAACTCGTGCAGGCGGGGTTTCCAGACATGCGTGGGGGCCTGGTCAATCAGGCGCACACGGGCACAGCCCGCACGAGCCAGGCGCACGGCCAGTTCGGCCCCACCGGCTCCACCGCCGACGATGATCACGTCGCTATCTTGTTCACGCATCGCTTACCTTTTCGACTCTGCTCAACGAACGACATATGAGACACAGATTAGCGCCTGCGCGGCTCGATCACATGATCCAGGCGCAGATGCTCGATCATGGGATCGTCGGCGTTGGCGATGAGCGTGGTTTCGGCGATGACATAGGCCCGCCCGGTGATCGTGTTCTTCACCACTTGACGTGTACCCACTGTTTCCCGCGCCACGAACTCACCGATGAAGCGCGTATGGCGCAGGGATTCGGTTTCCAGGCGATCGCCCGGCTCGATCAACCCTTGATGATTCATGAGCGCCAGGCGCGCGGATGTGCCCGTGCCGGTGGTACTGCGACAGATCACCCCCGGATGCACATAGGTCGCCGAACGGGCGCGATGATAGCCCGGCGCCAGCGTCTCCACCGGCCCCATGAAATGCAGGAACGGGAGCGGGCCGACATCGCCGAGCGTGTCGTGCACGAACGAGTGCGCACGCCGAATCGCCTCGACGATGGCATGGGCGGTTTCGGCAAGCTGGCGCTCCTCGGCGGCCACGAGCGAAAAACCCAGCATCTCGGCATCAACCAGCGCATAGAAACCGCCGCTGTAGGCCACGTGGTACGTCACGCGGCCAATGCCCGGCACATCGATTTCGGCATCCACGGTGTCGATATAGCTCGGCAGACCCTCACAGGTCACCGAGCGCACGACATCGTTTTCCACGACCGCGCTGACCTCGACCCGGCCGGCCGGTGCCTCGAGCACGAAGCATTGCTCGCCCTCCTGTTTCTCCACCAGGCCAGCTTCGAGCACTGCGGTGGCCGTACATAATGTGTTCGACCCGGAATAGATGGGATACCCCATGACTTCCATGATCACGTAGCCGGCCACGGCGTCCGGCTGGCTGGGGGGCACGATCAGATCGACCGACATTTCGGGAATGCCGTTGGGCTCTTCCAGCAGCAGTCGGCGCAGGTCATCGGCGTGATCGCGCAGATACACCATCTGCTCGCGCACATTGGCGCCGGGCAAGGCTTTCACGCCGCCTAGAACGATGCGCGAGACATCGCCCCCGGCATGGGTATCCATCACGCGCAGGGCGTATTGTTGGGTCATGTGGCGGATCCTGTGGCGGGTGTCGTAAGCAAACTGTCCGGGGTATCGATCGCGAAACGCGCGCCGTGCGCGGCCCACTCGCTGTCGGGCACCACCACGATCTTGCCCAGATAAGCGCTGCCGCGGCTGACGAAGTAGCGCTCGCAGGCATGCAGCTCGGACAGGCGAAACGCCCCGTGCAGTACCGGCTTGAGCCGGCCGTCGCGAATCCAGGCCACGAGTTGGCGGGCCTCGTTCGGCGTGCCGTGCGAAACCCCGAATATCTGCACCTGATACAGATAGATCACGGTCCAGAGCAGCTCGGAGACGTTGTTTTCCGAAGCCCCGGCGATCGACAGGCGCGGATAGCTCTGTCGCTGTGACATATCAAAGGTCATGGCCTGGATGAAGCGCGGCGTGGCGGTCCCGCCGACCAGATCCATCACGGCATCGATCGGCGCGCCGCCGGTGGCCGTGCGTACCTGTTCCACGAAGTCCGTAGTGTCGTGGCGATCAAACACATGGGCCGCGCCCAGCGCCAACAACGGCTCGGCCTTGTCGGCCGTCGACAAGGCATACGGCACGGCCCCGACGATCCGACACAGCTGAATGAGCGCGGTGCCCACACCGCCGCTGGCCCCGGTGACCAGCACCCGCTCACCGGCGGTGATGTTCGCACTCGTCATCATGTGATACGCCGTCTGGTACGAGCACATGCCAAGCGCGGCCAGTTCGGCATCGGCCAGATCGGTGTTGGTGATCTCGTGGAACTGTGCCGCCGGGACGACCACATATTCGGCAAAACCGCCGTCTGCCCCGTGGCCGTAGTAATCCGGCAAGAGATTGATATCGTCGCGCTCGCTGGCGTAGATATTGAAATCCACCAGGCCGCGCTCCCCGATCCGCTCCGGCGCGACGCCTTCGCCGCAGGCCACGATACGGCCCACGATGTCCGCGCCCTGTATTCGCGGGAACGTCAGGGTCGGCGTGCCGCCGATGGCAAACGAGGTGGTATCCGCCTTGTCCTTGGTGGGATACAACCCTTCGCGGGCCTTGCGATCGGTGTTGTTCTTGGCTGTCGCGCTCACTTCGACCAGGACCTGGCCTGCGCCCGGTTCCGGTACGGCCACGTCATCGCGAAGGACCAGCTGATCAAGCCCGCCGTGCCCCATCAATTGAAAGGCCGACATGGTTTTTGCAGAAATTACAGACATAGATCGATACACGTGCCAACAGCCCGCTCATGGTAGGGCCTTGCGAGACAGGACACGAACGATCACGACGAATTTTCACGATCCGGCCACCCGAGCCCGTTATGGTACGAAACCGTTCGCGATTCTTCACTGCCCCATGCCGCATCTATTTACCAACCGCCCGCGTGCCGCGCGCCATTACGGAAACGACGACGAGATTGATATCGGCCAGCTCTGGGAAACCAAGAACTCTCTGCTTTATGAGCTTGGCGGCGTCCTGTTCATCGTGGGCAGCGTGTTGTTCTTCCCGCGTTTCGAGGCCTGGAAGGACATCGGGGCGTGGCTTTTCTTCGTCGGCTCGTTGGTCTACCTGGCCGTGCTGATCGACGACCTGGTCGAGGTCACTCACTTCTGGCCCCGGGTCAAGCCGTTATCGATCAGCCGGCTGCTCGAGGCGTGCGCACTGTGGAATTACATCATCGGCACGCTGCTGTTCACCGTGGGCAGCCTGTTCTTTCTCTCCTGGTGGCACTGGTTCACGCTGGGGGCCTGGTGTTTCGTGATCGGCTCGGCCCTGTTTGTGGCCGGCGCCTGTCTGAACGCGCTGATGATCATCCGGGCGTCGTCGGTCATTACGCTCCAGATGATGAACGTGATCGCGGTGACCTTCATAACGGGCTCTCTGCTGTTTCTGATCGCTTCAATCCCGTATCTGTGGCAACTGGAAAGCGCGGCCGATGAGGCCACGGTGCTGGCGTATCTGGCCTGGCAGTACCTGATCGGCAGCGTGTTGTTTCTCGTGGGCGGCATCATCAATCATCGCCGCTCGCGCCTGGTCAGCCGGCATCGCAAGGACGCCATCGCCAAGGATCCCGAGGCCGACGCACGGCTCATGTCGTTCATGCGCGGCGAAATCGACGAGTACGAATTCGAACGCCTGACGCCAAAACCGCGGCCTTGAACGACAACAGATAAAAGATAAACCGCACCGTGGGCCTCCTGGAGCCCACGGATGCGCCGGTTATTTGACGCAGCGCCCCGTAACGACGCCATATTCGCCCGGCCAGGGCTTGCCGCCGGCGGGTGCGCTCGGTGGGCTATCAGCGTCCCGAAACGCCAGGCGGCATGCCGCGTGGGCGCTCACTCCGGGGCACGGGGCTGTGTGGCCCACCAGATACACACGATCAGCGCCAGCTGGAGCGGCAGGCGCAACACCAGCGCCCAATACGGAATCGCCGGGAACGCTTGCGCATGCAGCAACATATGGATATTGGCCGGCGTGACGGCCACGGTGAGCGCGATCAACCCCCACCCGGCCCAGCGGCGCGTGCGGCGAAAGAGTAGCGCCGCCGCGCCGAGCAGTTCGAGCGCCCCGCTTGCCAGCACCAGCGTGCGATGCGCGGGCAGCCAGACCGGCACGATCATCATCTCGAGTTCCGTGGCCACAAAGTGGGCGATACCGCCCAGGAAAAACCAAGCGAACACGAACACCAGCGCCAGGCGCCGCATTGGTGTCAAAACTGAGCTGTCACGATCAGCCGTGGATAATATCAAGCTGGGAGAACGCGCCGCGGGCGTGATCGGCCTGAAACATGGCGTGGTCACGCGTCACGCGCGCGGCAGCTTCTTCGGCAAACTCGATCATGTCGGCGATGAAAAGCTCGGGCGGGCCCATCGCCTCGATGATGTCGGGCTCGATATCACGGGTGATATTGCCGGATTCATCGGACAACGCATGCACGCGTGCCAGCACGCGGCCACAGATGCCGGCATAGGTTTTCCACTGGTTCTTGGACAGATCGTCCAGATCGATATCGTCTCGATACGGCGCCCGTTCGCGCGTCATGTAGCTCAGGCCCTCGAAGTCGATATGGCCATAGAAGCGATCGCCGCGCACCAGATGCACGGCCTGGGCATGGCTGATGCGCTCCCCGCGCGTGTTCTTTTCATAGGAGGACGGCGGCACCAGGCCCGACAACGCGGAATGGCGCGCCTGCTTGTACTCGAGAATCAGATCATCACTGCCATCGGCCTGCGGGCCCTCGATAAGCACGTAATAGCGGTTCAAGCCCAGCGAGGCCGTGCCCTGGCCGCGTCGCAGGGCGACGTCCTTGACCCGCATGCCCTGGGCCCGCAGCGGCACGGTGATATCGTTGTCCTTGACCAGCCGGTCGGTGATCGCCTGAAACTCATCGCGCCGAGCGGTGATCGGCACCAGTTCGTCGGTCGCTCGAAAACCGGTCTTCGGTTCGTTGAGATAGTCCTCGACCAGCCACTCGGCACGGCTTTCCTGGGCGTTTTCGATCAGCTTGCGGATCAGCTTGGGCGCATTGTCCAGGCGCATCTCCTCATCCTGCTCGGTGCCCTCGCGCGCCAGGCGATTCATGTCCTCGACATAGCCTTTCACGAAGTGCTTGACCACCTTGCGCTGATGCTTGGCCGATAGCTCGCCCTCGGTCGCGGCCGCGATCATGAACCCCGTGGCCCCGCGTTTGATGTCCCAGGTGAACGGGGCGTAATAAGCCTCGTCGAAATCGTTCACGCTGAAAATAGGCACGTTGTTCATGTTCGGCATCACACCGAAGTTTTCCGGGTGCACATCGCCCAGCGCCAACACCGTGGGCATCCACGCATCGTCGCCGGCCATGTCCCGGTAGAACAGCAGTGCGGTGCCGCGGAAGAACGAGAACAACGAATCCGCCAACGTATCGAACTTCACCGTGGCATCGTCGGCATCCGCGGCGATCCGCGTGGTGTGGTCTTCTCGCAGGCACTGGCGTACGTGCTGTCGCCGATCATGGCCGGTCAACACGCGCGGGCGCAGCACGAACTCGCCGTCGGCGACCTGCTCGGCCAGGTGACGAAACGCCGCCACACGTGAGCCGATCCGGCGCGCTGGCGCCTCGGCCTGACCCGGCCCGCCGTCGCGGCCGGCCAGAACCGCCACGAGCTCGTCCTTGCTCATCGCCGAGCGCCCCGGCACATCCAGCGCCTGTGCCCGCTCATAAAGTGCCTGGCGCGTCTGTGCCTTCAAATCGGTCATCGACAAATCCCCCTCGGGCCAGCGCCGCAACAGGCACTGGCAATACGTGTGGCATCAATATGCCGCATCCACACGCTGGCTGGCGATCATCGGCACAAAAGCTGCCCGCACGGCCAAGATCCCGGCGGCCACGAGCCAGCCGGGACGACGTGCAAACACAACGACCAAGACATCGCGCGGCACAACGTGCCGGCATACCAGCGGCCAAAGCCGCACCAAGACACGGCATGGCGAATACGGCACAGCCATGTCACACCCGCCCGCCGCACGGACAACACGCCACACCTGATCGACCAGCCACGGCGGGCGGCTCCTCGGCTTGTCTACGTTGCGGGGCAAGCCACGGGTGGGTCTGGTCTTGTCCTTGGCTTGCCACGCGATGCGACTGCCCGTTTGTCCGGCACCTGGCGCAGCCACACCCGCTGTATCTTACGACGAGACGCTTCGCCGCGCCGCCCCCGACGCTCAATCCGCAGAAATAATTTGTAGCGTGACCGGCACCACGCCCGCGCGCTTCATCCGCAACCGACGGGCGGCCTTGCTCGACAAATCGATGATTCGCCCGCCCACAAACGGCCCGCGGTCATTGATCCGCACGGTGACCGAGCGCCCGTTGTTCTGGTTCGTCACCCGAACGCGGCTGCCGAACGGCAACGCCCGGTGGGCTGCCGTCAGCCGCGACGCCCGGTAGCGCTCGCCGCTGGCCGTCCGGCGGCCACGAAACTTGTCGGCGTAATACGTGGCCTGCCCGGTCTGGTAAATCGCCCCGGCGCCACCGGCGCCCGGTGCTCGGTTGCCAGAGCGCGGCCCGCTCGCGCAGCCGGCAACCATCAGTGCCGCGCCTAAAACCACCGCCAGGCCCAACGTCTGTTTTCGCACCGCTACCTCAATCAGCCACCAAGCCGCTCACGATACGACAGCCGCGGGCGTGCTCGTGAACGCCTTGGGGCCCGTTGCCTCCTGCGCGGGCATTGCCAACGCTGAATTCGAGCCCTTGGAAACGCATCTACGAACCGGCCGGCCGCGGGTGGGTGATGACCGATTCATCAACAACGCCGTTCGCCTGCTCGGCCGCCCGCTCCACAGGCAAAACCCGGCCCGGAAACCGAAACATGAATCGTGACGAAACCGGTCGACGTAGGCGCTTGCGATTTGCAAAGTCCTATCCATCGCGGTCTGATGCGCGCTGGGGACAATTGAAGGGGGAACGATGTTTCGAATTCTAGCCACGGCTCTGGCCGTTTTGATAACGGCATTCGCTCTGTGGTGGCTCAGCCGCGGCATCATTCCCCCATCGACCGTGCGCTTTGCCGCCGGTATCGAAAACGGCGGCTACTGGCATATCGCCGAGCAGTATCGCGACATCCTCGCCGAAGACGATATTGATCTGAAACTGATCCCCACCGCCGGCTCGGCCGAAAACGCACGCCTGCTTGCCAACGGCAAGGCCGATGCCGGGCTGCTGCAAGGCGGCATCACCCTGGATCGTGATATCGAAACCCTGGGGGCCGTCTTTACCGAGCCCTTCCTTATCTTTGCCCACCAGACCGACGGCACAAGCGTGCCTACCAATCCCGCGCGCTGGTCCGGTCTGCGTATCGCAGCGGGTGCTGCCGGCTCGGGCACGCGGGCCGCGGCAACGTCTTTTTTCAACGCCGCGGGCTTGAGCAACAAAAGCAACACGCTGCTACCGCTGGGTGATGCTGAAGCAGCTAAAGCCCTGGCCGATGGCCGCGTGGACATCGCGCTGTTCGTCGCCCCGCTGTCCGCGCCCTATCTATCGACCGTGCTGGCCGACGCAGACAGCACCCTGCTCCAGCTCGATCACACCGTGGCCCTGTCACGGCGCATGCCGCAATCCATACGCGTGGATGTTCCCTCCGGCGCCTTTGGGCTCAACCCGCCCCTGCCGCCGGAACCGGTCACCCTGCTGGGCCTCGTGGCCCGTATTGTCGGCCAACCCGATCTTCACCCGGCCATCGTCGATCGCCTGGTCGAAGCCGCACGTCGCGTCCACGAATCCGGCAACATCATCACGCCGAAAGACAAATTCCCGTCGATGGACAACACATCGCTGCCCCAGAACGCCTATGCCCGCGACCTGATCGCCGACGGCGAAAGCCCGTTGAACGGCTTTCTTCCCTACTGGGTCACCGCACAGATCAGCCGCTTTGCGATCCTGCTGCTGCCAATCGTCTTCCTCGTCCTGCCGCTGCTGCGCGCGTTACCCGGCCTGTATCAATGGAGCATCCGCAACCGCGTGTTCCGCCATTACGCCCGGATTCGAGAGATCGACAACGAAGCCGATGCCACCGACGATCCCGAAACACTCGGCGCGCTGAGAGCCGAACTCATCGAGCTAGATCGACACATCGCCGCACTAAAGCTGCCATTGCCCTACCGCGGTTATGCCTACAACGCCCGCATGCATATCGACCTGCTGCGTAAACGTATCGCGCTTCGGGAGTCAGAAACCAGTACGGCTGCAACCGGCTGATTCGACCGGGAAACGGACAGCCAGCGCCGTTTAACGCAAGTCTATTGGTGGGGGGCTAGCCGCGTACCGAGGGGGCGATACACAGGCTCAAACCGACAGCGTCAAGAGCCTGTTGGTTCGCATACGGCCCCATAGATCGGGACGGCATGTTTATTTGATCAAATATCGTGGGCGCCGATCTCGATCTCATAGCCGCGGGTCGCGGAATATTCGGGTCGTATCGTTTCAGCTTCAACGGGCGACCAGACAACCCGGCAAAACAGGCACAAGAAACGCCCGAAAATCGGGCGTTTCGTCGTGCAGTTCGCTCGGCTGGTTAGCCGCCGAACTTCTCGTTTTCACCAATATCCGGCGTCTTGTCGTTCTTGACGTTCGCCTTGGCGATTTCATAAAGCTGGAACACCTTGCTTTCTTTCGAAGCCCAGTGCTCGCCCATCTGGATATCGATTTCCAGCATGACGACTTCCGGATCCTCTTTTTCCGGCAGCCAAGCGGCAACTTCCGAGTTCCAGTATTTGTCGATCACGTCTTGATCTTCCGTCAGCCGAGCCGTGCCCGACATCGACACATAAATACCCTCATCGGGATCAGAGAACGTCAGGCACACTTCGCTACCGCCCTTGGCCTCAATCACCTTCTCGGCGCTGCGCTGGGTATAGAACCAGATCGTGCCGTCGTAATCATCCTGCACCAGGTGCATGGGACGGGCACGCGGCACGTCATCGTCTTTCGTGACGAGCATGCCGACCTTGATGTCTTTGATCAGGTTCCAGATCTTCTGCTTGTGTTCGGGGCTGGACATGGTCTTTCAATCCTTCAGTAATTGATTGCGCCTAGCTTGAACGTGACGCTTGGCCTCGTCTAGAACCAAGCCCACGCACAAGCCGATTGCTCAATCGTATATCAGAAGACGGCCCGAGTACGCCGGCGTGGTCAAGTTGCCCGCCTGTGTCGACGAACGTCCATCAACCAAAGGTTCGGCTCGACCACAAATTTAACCGAGAAGGATCGCGCCATCACATGTCGACCGTTGAAACGACTATCGCAGGTGGAGCCCACTTTTCCGTAATCTCCGGATCAGCTCAGTCTGTCCCCGATAATTATTCTCACCGGCAGCGTCCCGTAGCCGCCGATGGCGAGACTCATCGGCCGTTTTCTGCGCCGTCCACCGCGGTCACTCGCAGGTCGCGAAATGCCGGACTGACCTGTAGCGCTGCGCTGCGGCGGTCCCCCTGGTCGACGAGAGTATCAAGGATGCGGAGCAGCTTCTGCCCGAGCGCGAGCGGCAGCGGCGAGGAGCGGTCAGCGATGTCCTGAACCCTGGAAGCGATCCTGGCGGCGATCATCGTGCCGCGCCAACGGGCACCTAGGTCGGTACTTGCCGCGAGCGCCGCGAGGATGGCGTCGGCGAATTCGTCTGCGGGGAAACGCTCGCGAGCACGCTCCGTCAGCGTCAGAAAATTCTCCATGATCGTTGACGCCCAGCCAGTGGTGCGGACGAAACGGTTCACGGTTGGCAGTATCAGGGCGATGTCAGACCAGTCACCATTCGAGAACCGGTGGGCAAGCGAGGCCTTTTCCACTCCAACAAACATCAGCCATTTCGCGAGCTGCGGCATCGAAAAGCCGTGGAGTTCGCCGGGGCGGTATGCGGTCCGGCTGAACGTTGTTGCGGCCAACAGCCTGTCGACCGATCGATCGAGCACAACAGGTGTAATCTGCGAGACCTCGGCGATGTCCAATACGTGCTGGCATATGAACATCTTGACGAGCGGCGTGAGCAGGTCGAAGCATGTGTCCTCCTCCTCGACGGCGCAGATCGGCGCGATAAAGCCTGCTTCAGCCCGACTGGGATCGATGAGGCCGACGAGAACCCCAAGCACATCGCCGAATCGGTGCGTCCACTCGATTATGTCGGCTTTATTGACGTCCCGCGCGCGAGATGCCCATGCCGGTGCACGCCGCTCGATCGTCCACTCAAGCATCGCCTCGCAGAACGAGACGAAGGGAGTCTCAAAGCCAGCAGCCAGGATTGCCCGCGCTGGCTGCTTGGCCAGTATCTCGCCAGCGCGGTCCGAGCGCCACCATCCGTCCGCGGCTCGCCAGTGCGTTGGCGGCGATGTCCCGCCTTCTTCGTCCGCGTCGGATGCCCGATCGACGCGCTGGCGATCCTCCGCCACCGTGGTGGTCCATGGTGTCGGTGGGATCGGCAGTGGGGCCGCGTCAAGGTCGAGCTTGGCCAAGGCCGCATCGAGCTTGCGCTGCCGTGCCTCGGCACCGGCGTTTGGATCGTGCATCGAGTTTGCGTCGATGTCGCCGGAACTGATGATGCAAAGGTCAAGGGCGAGTCCGAGACCCACCCAGCAAACCTTTGGCGCGACGTCCCACAGGGAGGCGAGCAGCGCAGAGGTCGCCAGCCCAACGTTGTCGAGTGGGTGAATCAGCGTGGTGAGCAGGTTGATCGCGTGCTGGTCGGAATCTGGTTCGCGGCGGAGGTCGGCGGCTGCGGCGCGAGCGACGAAAATGACGTGGTGCCAGCTGACGATGCCGACGGACGACCAGAGCGGTCCGCCCTCCTCAAGACAGTCGGCTGCGTGCGCCAGCACCGCCCGCGCCCAACCGACGTCTGGACTGTCCGGGGCGAAAGCGACAATAACCGCTGCGGCTCCTGCCACCGCCCCCCTTCGAATGGAAATCTGATCGTTGTCCGTCGACGGCTGGAATAGTGTTTCGTCGTTGAGCGAGCGGGCGCTTGCGACGGCCTGCTCGATCGTCATCGCGTCCGCGACGCCGCCCTGCTCGAACGAGTTGTTTGCCCAGTGGAACAGGGCGAATGTGCGCAGGTGCTCCTGCCCCTCCTCCAACCGCTCGCGGACGCCCGGCTCCTCGAGGATGGGGTTGGCCATGACGATGGCCTGTCGATCTGGTTGGTCAGGCACGTCCACCCGTCGGTAGTGGGCGAGGTCGCCCCATGCCGCGTAGGTCCTCGCCTGCTCCGCCGCATGGTCCAGCGCGCCGGGATGGTCGCGCTCCTCCTCCAGCTCAAAGTCGGGCGTGTCGCCGAACGCGGTAATTGCGTCGCGGACCCGCTTCGCGGCCGCGGCGTCAACCTGCAGGACGTGGAGGGTCGCCAGGCTCCGAATCTCCTCCAAGCGCACGGGCAGAGTGTTGAGCGCCTCGACGGCGGTCGCGTCCTTGCGGTGGTGCTCCTGCCAGAACCCGATCTGGCTCGATGACCGAACGCTCGCCTCTTGGACGTAGCGCTGGATGTCCGCGCGCCAGAGGCGCTGTGTGGTGACGAGGGCCTCGTTGACCGGCGTGACGGCAGGCCTGGCCAGCGCTACGTGGAGGGCGATGCCGAGGGCGGCGATGGAGTCGTTACCGTGGACAATTCTCTCGATCAGCGCGTCGCCGTCGGCGCCGGCCTCTACCTGCTCGAGCGCCCACTTGTCGAGCGCGAGGTAGGCGGAAGCCAGCGGCTTCGGCGCCCACAGCCCTCGGCTCCAGAGATATTCGCGCGCACCACCCCAGAACGTCTGCGTGCCCCAGGGAAAGGTGATCTCGACCGGCACCGGCGTGCCGATGTTCGGCTGGAGGCAATGGAGCTGTCGCCACGCCTCCACCGCATGGTTAGACATCGAGCGCACGAGCCGCAGCCCCTCGTCCGGCGTGTCGTCGAACAGCGCCTGGAAGGGCTGGTGGAGCGGCGAGGCGGGGAAGTATCCGAAGGAATTGCGTTCGATGGAGAGCGCTTCCCAGTCCCAGCGGTCGGGACCCCAGTATCCCAGGTTGGGGCTCGACAGGCTCATCCGCTCGCCCCAGTCGAGGCTGTCCTCCGGCCGACGCCGCAGCTCGTCCCGGTATTCCGCCGACCGCCTCTCCTCCTCGAGCTGGCGCCGTCGCTGGTCCTCCGGCAGCTCGCGGCGGAGATGGTTCAGAGTGAAGTCCGCCAACGCGGAGGGCAGGGCCTGCGACAGCAATGGCGCGAACGCCATGATGTCCTCGAACGCCTTGGAAGAGGCCGCGCGTTCGGGGCCGAACCGGCCTAGATAGGTCGACACCCGGTCTGGCTCTGACCGCGCTGCACGGAGCACGAGGCGCCGTAATGCGCCTTCGAACTCGCCGGTGCCCTCGACGTGGTCCCAGGGATCGGCCGCCTCCTCCTCGTCGCGACGACGAAAGCGTCCCATCCGCTCCTGACGCTGTTCCAGTTTCGAGAGCCAGCCCGCCGCGTGCTCCACGATCATGGCCGAGATCGGGTTCGGGGAATCGGCGATGGCGTTTTGCCAGACCTCGAACAGCGTCAGCACCTGGGGAAGGAGCCGGTGCGGAATCGTGTCCATCCGGCCGTCGAGGTATCGGAGGAAGCGCATCCAGAGCCGAAGGTCGTCCGGCCAGCCGATCATATCTGCGGCGCGCACCCGTTCGTCGCGGTCAGCTATGTTTCCCACCGACCCATCCAGCACGCCCGGGTTTGGGCTGGTGTGCTGCGCCTGGAACCACACCAGCGCGGACCTGAGCAGGGCGTGGTCGTCACTGTCCACCACAGCCTCGAAATCCGCTGAGCGAGGGATGAAGTCCGGAAGGTTCAGCGGTGCGAGGAGCCAGGTGCGACGCCACTGGCTGCGGAGGGCCGGGTCCGAGAGCAGAGCGAGGGCTCCGCTCCAGGCATTGGGGTCCGCCACGAACATGAGCTGCGCCCGCAGTTCCACCGAGCGCCCGATCACGGGTGGCTCGCCCGCCGAACTCAGCTCATCGACCCACCGGTTTCCTGCACCGACCAGCGCCTGGGTGAAAGACCATTCGAAGAAGATGTCGTGCGCGAAGCGCACGAAGTGTCCGTCCGTGACGGCTTCGAGCACCCCATCGTTCGAAAGCTCCTCGACCGGTTCCAAAAGCGCTGGTTCGAGCGCCTCAAGGGAAACGGGAGCGTCAGGTTGCAACGCTCGAAGCCGGACCAAGCGCAGCAGCGCGCGCTGTCGAAGCCGTGCCTCGGTGCCCTGGGCGTCGAAACCGCCGCGGGACCACCACCGAGACATTAGCTCGATCTCGGATCGCGGCGTCCTCCCGGACGCAAGGTCGGGATCGTCCAACACCTTCGCGAAGAACGGCCTGCGCACGAGCGTTCGAACGGGTTCAATTCCAAACAGGAGCGTCCGCAGCGCTGGCCTTGCCACAGCGAGCGCCTCGGCCTCGTCGTCGTCGAGCGCGCCGACTTCGACCGACGCCATCCGGCCGCCATCAAAGAGGCGCGGAAGCCAGGTGCGGACCGGCTCTACGCCTGAATCCCGGAGCGTGGCCAGCACGCGCCAGTCCGAGAGCTCGGAGTGTGCCTCCAGCGCCTCAATGAGGTCGACCACGATGCCGCGCTGCGCCCGGTCGATGCGATCGAGGCCGTCGATGAAGAGCGTGGGGGTGCCGACTGCCGCGATTTCCCGCAGCAGCGGCACCGGATCGTGCTGGGCTAAGCCGATCGATGTCGCGTATTGCGCCCAGCTGCCGCCTGCCATGCGGTCGGCTTTGAGCAACAGCGTCGGCCCGCGGGACAGCGCCGCCTCGACCTCGCGACGCAGCATCACGGACTTTCCGGAGCCCGGAAGTCCGCGGAGCGTAACCAGCTGATACTCCGCCAGCGCCGTCGCCACCGTTGCGCGCACGCCCGCGCGGTCGAGCGTCGCCTCGCCGATTCGATCGAGGATGCTTGCCGCGGCGGGGCCGACCTCGGCTATGAGGGCGTCTAGATCAGTGGCCAGCCATCGGTCGGTGGCGAGGCTGAACCAAGGTGAGACGTCGAGCCTCAGTCCGCCGCGGTCCCACGACCGCGCCGTGCCAGCGCCCCTTCGCGCCATGATCCGTAGCCGATCGGCGAGCGCTACGGCCTGGCCGGCCTGGCCGGTCTGCCCCGACGCAAGCGCTTGCTCGGCGAGCGCGACCGTTGCCGGATCCTCAATCGCCCCCTCGTGCAAAGCGTCGAAGCGGATCAATACGAAGTGGCGCAGCAGCGCGTGCATGTCTTCGACGGTGGCCGGCCTGCCGAGATCGGTAGTCACCGTCTGCAAGTCTTTTAGGATGGCGAGGTGTTCCTCCGAGGCGCTCCCGCCCCGGCCGAACCTCACCGCGAAGTCGGCGGGCGTGGCGCTGGCCGTGGCGAACTCGGCCAGCGCCCTCAGGTCGCGCGACTTTCCAACGGCGGTCGATGGCCCCACCGCCGCTCCGACCCTGTCGATTCCCACGCGGAAGTCGGTCTTGTCGAGCGTCGCCCAGCTGTCGCGGACGATGTCGCGGAAGTCTTTATTCCTCGCGGCCGCGCTGATGGTGATCTCGCGCTTAACTTGCAGGCTCAAGCGCGCAGCCAAACCGTCCGGCGCCTCCCCGTCGACGACAATGTCATCCAGGGGCTCACCGGCGTCCCGCTGCTCGAGCGCGACGCGGACGACCCGGCGCTCTGCCAATCCCGGTGCTGCTGAGCCGACCAGCAATGCGACCAGGTAGCGCGTCGCCACCTGGTCGGCGTATGTGAAGCCGGCACCGCCAGCGAGCTCTGGCGACTGCGTCATGAACTGGACTCCATCGGTTGGACAGTCCGCAGCGATTTTAAAGTCGTGGTCTGTCGGGATATGCCGCCTGCGGTAGCGGCTGTTCGTTGAAGTAAACTTGATCAGAGGTAGCCCGATCAAGGCTTTGGTGATGGCCTTTCGCGTTGCGGTGCAGGGGTCAGGTTTTGCATTGCCACGTTTGGCGTTTATTTTGCTTTACAACCAGTTGACTAACCAATCAATTAACCGCTTTCGCGCTGATGCTTTATTGACAGAATCGCGACCAAGTCGCGGGCCGTGAGAAAGCAGCAAAAACGGGGGCAGGTCTTGCATTGCCACATCCGCATCGTTTCTCGACGTGATTTCAACTCGTTGGCTCGTCAACTGAGTAACCGCTTTCACGCTGATGCCGTATCGACAGAATGGCGACCAGATGTCGTCCCGGCAAGAAGCGGTACAGCGCAACATAGCCGGTGCGCCCTCGTGAGATAACCAGTTCGCGAACCTCGAGCGAATACGCGCGCCCGATGAGCGGGTGATTTTCGAGCGTTTCGATTGCCGTAGTGATGAGACCTACGGTTTCCGAAGCCGCGAGCGGGTCAGTATCGAGAAGAAATTCGGTCACGCGCTCGAGATCGGCTAGCGCCCGGGCGGCATAGATTACTCGCGCCACGGTTTCGGCTGCGGCCGCTCTGCTGATTCACCGCGCGCACGAGCACGAATGTAACGATGGACATCCTTGGCCTCGTAACCTTCGCCGCTTTCGCACATCTGTTCGTACGCGGCCTCGGCATCGGCGAGAAAAGCAAGTTGCTGCTCGGCCGCCACCACCGCGTTCTGTAATGATTCCAGCATGAACGCATGCGCGCTGGTATGGCGTGCTTCTGCAACTGTGCGTAGCCGCGCTTTGAGTTCGTCAGGAAGTTTTAGCGATGTGGTAGACATGACTGGTACCGTAAAACGCGTGGTGCTAATAAAGTAACACCGCGTTATATGGTTGTCAGCGTCACACGCTTGCCGGCTCACTACGCCCCTACGCCATCAAGGATTCCAGTTCACGCGAACGATCCGCGGACAGACGGCGCGCTTGAATCGCAGTATTGAGTTCACGCGCGGCGGCGCTGATTTCGAGCGTAGCGGCATCCACGGCGTAGCCGTGCTCGGCAAGCCAAGACAACGCATCCGACAAGTGCCAAATCGATGGATGGCCTTCGTGAACCGCAGACGGGAACGTGGCGCCGTTCTTCGTAGCGATCTTGCGTAAGTTCTGGCGGGACATGCTGACGTGCTCGGCTATGTCCCTCAGGCCGCATAGTCCGGAAGCACTTCGACCAGTTCGGCGTTATCCACCGCTTTGCGTACGTTAGCGATGGCACTTCCGAGCGCGTCTGTCGCACTGTCGGCCTCGCGAGCGAATTCCAGTACCAGCCGTCCGGATTGTCCGATTCCCGGCAAGGCATCGTCGCAACCGGCCTCGAACAGCCGGTCGATAAGCGCTTCATCATCACCGTCGTGATCGTTCAGACGATATTTGAGCGGAACCCTCGGTGGATTCAGGTTCCAACCGCAACATTTCCGAAAAAGTGAGACATCGCAAGGCGTTGCGTTAAGTTGAGGTTGTCGAGACCATCAACAAAACAGGCCCTGCGATGTCCCATACCCATCTTAGCGCACGCGAGCGCTGCGTCATTCTCACGCTCTCGCAGTTTGGATTAAATCAGG
>NZ_AYKG01000002.1 GCF_003788585.1 Salinisphaera japonica YTM-1
CTCGTCTTGCCGCAAAACAGCGCTTGGCGCGGGCCCGCATGAAACGGCAACAGGCCCTAGGTCCGCGGCAGTGTGACCCCGCGCTGGCCCTGATACTTGCCGCCGCGATCGGCATAAGAGGTCTCACAGACCTCGTCGGATTCCAGAAACAGCATCTGGGCCACGCCTTCATTGGCATAGATCTTGGCCGGCAGCGGCGTGGTGTTGGAGAACTCCAGCGTGACGTGGCCTTCCCACTCCGGCTCCAACGGCGTGACGTTGACGATGATGCCGCAGCGGGCATAAGTCGATTTGCCCAGGCAGATCGTGAGTACGTTGCGCGGAATCCGGAAATACTCGATGGTCGAGGCCAGCGCGAACGAGTTCGGCGGGATGATGCAGACATCGCCCTCGAAATCGACGAAACCCTTCGAGTCGAAGGCCTTGGGATCAACCATCGAGGTATTGATGTTGGTGAACAGCTTGAAATGCGGCGAGCAGCGCACGTCATAGCCATAGCTGGACACGCCGTAGGACACGATCTTCTCGCCGTCGCGCTCCTTGACCTGGCCAGGCTCAAAGGGCTCGATCATGCCCTCGGATTCGGCCATGCGACGAATCCATTTGTCGGCTTTGATACTCATGTTGTGCTGCTCGGCGCCGGTAAAGTCGCGTCAGTCTAACGATGCGCGGGACTCGCGCCCAGTCGTCGTCTTTCATTAGCCCGCAGCAGTCTGGATTGAAGCGATCGATTGGGCACGCCGGCCTGGCCTGTCGTATCGTGCCGAGCATTGCCCAACCAATAGGCTCGCTCCATGAAAGTCCAGCAAATCAAAGAATTCGGTGCGCCCGATGTGTTTCACGCCGCCGACATCGAGCCGCGCACGCCGGGCCCGCGCCAGATCCGGGTCCGCCAGATGGCCAGCAGCGTCAACCCGGTCGATACCAAGCTGCGCGCCGCCGGTCCGCCGATCGCCCCGGCCTTGCCGGCGGTGCTGGGCTGTGATGTGGCCGGCGTCGTGGATAGCGTTGGCGAGGGCGTACGCGCGTTTCAGGTCGGTGACGAGGTTTATGGCTGTGCGACCGGTGTCGTCGGCCATGACGGCGCTTACGGCGAGTACGCCGTGGTCGACGCGGCCTTCATGGCCGCCAAGCCCAAGAACATGGATTGGCGCCAGACCGCGGCCCTGCCGCTGGTGACCATCACCGCCTGGGAAGCCCTGGTCGATCGGGCCGGCGTGCGCCCGGGCGATCATGTGCTGGTGCACGGCGGTACGGGCGGCGTGGGCCATATCGCCGTTCAGCTGGCCAAAACCCTAGGGGCACGGGTAGCCACGACGGTATCGACGACAGAAAAAGCCGATATCGCCGAACGTCTGGGCGCTGACGACATCATCTATTACACCGATGAGGCCGTGGCCGACTACGTGACCCGGGTGACCGGCGGGCGCGGTTTCGACGTGGTCTTCGATGCCACCGGCGGCTCGGACATCGCCAAATCCTTCGAGGCGGCACGCGTCAATGGCCAAGTCGTGACGATCGTGTCGCAGTACGAAGCCGATCTGTCGCCCATGCACACCAAGAGCTTGTCCCTGCACGTGGTGCTGATGCTCACCGCCATGCTCAACGGCATCGACCCGGGGCATCACGGCGAAATCCTGACCAAGGCCGCGCACCTGGTCGATACCGGCGAGCTGGAGCCGCTGCTGGACACGACACGCTTTTCACTGGCCGACGTGGCCGAGGCCCATCGCCGCCTGGAATCCGGCAAAGCCGTGGGCAAGATCGTGATTGATATCGCCACAGCCTGACGTACAGCCCGCGGTGTTCGTTGCCGCCCGGCGACGAACACCGCGCTGCATTACGACACGTGCCTTAAGAGCTGCGTGCAGCTTTACGGCCGCAGATCGCTGCTTTGTCGTCTTTTTTTCTTCATATCGACGACCGTTCGTTACTGTTCTGTGACGGCGCGATCATTCAAATTGTCAGTAATGGTTGATCAAACGATGTGATGTGCACGTGACGGTGCGTGATCTTATCTCCACACCGGTATCGAGCGGGCTGCCATGATCGACAGCCGCGAAGAATTCTGGAACGCGTTCCTGGCCACGTTTTCAAAGAAGACGCTCGAGCCGGCGTTCAAGGCGGGCTGGGCCACGTTTATGGCACTGGAGTCACCAGAAGCACAAGAAGAATTCACGCGAATCGCCACCGGGCTGAAGATCACGCCGCGTCAGCTGCGAAAAATGGCCCCGCGCCGACGCGCCCAGTTGCTGTTGCCGCAGCTCACGCCGTTCCCGTTGCTCATGCCCTGTGTGACCGATAGCCACTATCGACACCGACGCGGTCCTTCGGTCAGTCGATTTCTCGATCTGGCCGGCGTACCACACGACGAATACAACGTGGTGCCAAAGACAGAGGACTTACCGCACCCCGATGTCGTGCAAGAGGCCGTGTCCCAGTGCATGGCCGAACAACGCTCGGTGCTGGCGATCTATCGTTACCTGACCGTCCAGTCGGGGCTCGTAAGCGCATGGGGGCATGCATCGCGCCCGGCGATTCGTTATCTTGCCGACACATATCCCAATATCTCTCGTCTGATCGACGACGATCGTGTAGAGCCGCCTACACCGGCATCCGAGCGAAAAAAACGTGTTGCCGCCCTGGCCAAGCGTCTTTCGGCCAGTCGCAAACAGGCGCGCTACACACCGGGCGACTATGCCCTGGCACAAGACATGCTCGCCGAGTGCCCGGATCACGGCATGGCGGCGCGTCTGATCGGGCGTTATTGCGCCCACCACAGACTGGCACTGCCGGACGCTGCCAGCAGCACCCCGCTTGCGGCTGACTGGATGTGCGTGGCCTATCTGGTGGAGTCCCTTCGGTGCCAGCCGGCGTTCTGTTTTCATGATCGGGCACGCACGTTGGCGCCGTCGCTTGCCACGCTGGCCGGGCGCGGCGCAGCCCCTGCAGCCTGGGCGGCACGAGAGCTACTGGCCGCACTCTGGGCCGCCGATGTGCGCCAGCCCGTGGCCCAACTGCTGGCCAGCGCGTTTCATGCCGTACCGGACGCCCTGGCCTGGCGGGCACTGGACTGGGCGGCCCGTGCCCGTCTTGAGCAGGACGACGCCCTTGAGCAGCGCCTGCTCAACGCGCTGGAGCAGAACACCCAAAGCGTTGGCGGCGAGCCGATTGACGTGCTGGGCGAGGCGGTTTGCCTAGCGCAGGCTCGTGCACACAATCACCGCGGTGCCTTCCAGACCGCGGCGACACGCTATGCGCGTCTTCCAGGGCGCATGCACACTCCGGCACTCGAACTCGAGACAGCGCTCAACGCGCTCGGGGTGGACCGTCTTTCGACCTGGAGCGCAGCCGCCATCGCGCTCGACGATCTCGAGACAGCCAACGCTCGAGCCGCTGATATCGCGCCTATCGCGCCATTGCTTAAACGCCTAACCGGCGTTGCCGATACAAGAATCGCCGGTCCGGCCGCCTGTCTGCTGGCGTGGGCAGCCTGGCCCTGGCCACATGTCACGGCCCCTGCCGCACCGGATGTCGTTACAAAGCTCGCCGAGGCGTGCCGGGGCACCGGGGACAGTGCTGACACGGTGTACTCGGCCCACGCACGGTTGATGCTGCACATGGCAGCGTATACCGCCGGCCGTAACGATCTGCTGGCAGCCACGCCGTTGGCGTGGCCCCGGCTTCAACCACTTGTCGGACAATTGGATGTTGACAGCTGGCACACGCTGTTTGACTTGGCCGATCAAAAAGATCGCCCGACTGCCAAGACGCTCGTACACGGTTTCTTGAAAAACGATATCGACCTAGCCTATCCCGCCACGCTCCAGCCCCATTATCTGCAAAGTGCCCGGGTGCGGGCTTACTGGCAACGCCGCGCCGACGCCACCGACTGGCCCGTGCCTGCGGCCATCCGTATCCAGTGTGCGCTGGTGACGGCCTTTCTGGCATGTGATGCCGTCCAGCCCGCTCGCGACATGCTGGATCGGCTGGAAGAACACGCCCGAATAAAAAGCGCTGCCCCACTTGTCGCCCAATGGCTGGCCGAGCATAGCGATCTCGAACCGGCATGGTCACGACGCTCAGTGCTATGGATGCGCCTGCGACTGGCGCGGCGCACCGCCGACCACGCCAGCCTGCCGACCCTGCTGATCGCGCTGTTTTATGAAATACGCAACAGCGAGCCGTTCGCCGCGAACGAACTCGTCGCACTCGCGCGCGACTGGGGCCACGGCGAGCTGAGCGACCGACTGGCGCACGCGCTAACCCAAGGTCATGCAGCAGGCGACTATGACGTCCTGGACGCTGGCTCGGCCACCGATACGCCCGGATTCATCGTATTTATTGGCGGCAATGAGATACAGGCCCGCCGCGATGCCGCCGTGCGTGCCGAACTGGAACAGCTGGCCTCGAACGTCACGGTAGCGTTTCATCATATCGGCTGGGACGGCAACTGGGCTCGCCGCCTGGACACCCTGCTCAAAGAATGCGACGAGGCCGATGCCGTGGTGTTGATGCCTCATATCCGTACCCAGTTCGGGCGCGCGGTGCGGTCGAACATTTCTTGTCCCTGGGTGTCCTGTCCGGGCACTGGAAAGGCCGCGATGCTTCGCAGTATTCGCTATGCCGCCGGCCTGAAAAATGGTCGCTCGCGGCAGCGCAGTCTGCAGGCCGTAGCTAGTTCTCCTCGACCTTGATATTCGGGAACTTGCTGGCGTAGTCCTTCTTCTGGCGGGCCAAACGGGCGCTGGTACGGCGTGCGATATCGAAATACGCCGCCGCCACCTGTGAATCGGGCGCAGCGACCACGCTCGGCGTGCCGGCATCGGCGTTCTCGCGGATGCTGATATCCAGGGGCAGCTGGCCGAGCAGCGTGGTGTCGTACTCGTCGGCCAAAGTCTGGCCGCCGTACTCGCCGAAGATATGCTCTTCGTGGCCGCATTGTGAGCAGATATGCGTGCTCATGTTCTCCACGATACCCAGCACCGGCACGTTGACCTTCTTGAACATCTCCACGCCCTTGCGGGCATCGATGAGCGAGAGATCCTGCGGTGTGGTGACCACCACGGCCCCTGAGACCGGGATCTTCTGGGCCAGGGTCAACTGGATATCGCCGGTGCCCGGTGGCAGGTCGATGACCAGATAATCCAGATCGGCCCAGGCGCTCTGAAACAGCATCTGCTGGAGGGCCGAGGTGACCATCGGCCCGCGCAGAATCGCCGGGCTGTCCTTGTCGATGAGATAACCGATCGACATGGTCTGGATGCCATGCGCCTCGACCGGCAGCAGCGTGTTCTCGCCGGCGGCCTTGGCCTTGGCGTCCATGCCCATCAGCCGCGGCTGGCTGGGGCCATAGATGTCTGCATCAAGCAGGCCCACGTTGGCCCCGTCGGCCTTGAGCGCCAGCGCCAGGTTGGCCGCGACGGTGGATTTACCTACGCCGCCCTTGGCCGAGGCCACGGCGATGATATTGGCCACGCCGTCGATGCGCTTGATGCTGGGCTGCACGGCTCGGGCCGCCACCGAAAAACCGACCGTGACATCGGCCTGCGTCACGCCGTCGATACTCTGAAGCGCGGTCTGGACCTGTTCGGCCAGGCGCTGGCCGTGATCGCCACAGGGAAAGCCCATATCGAGCTCGAGCGTGACGTGGCCGTTGTCGATATCCAGCGAACGCACGGTTCGGGCGCTGGCCAGATCGGTATCCAGATGCGGTTCGTGAATCGTGGCCAGTTTGGCTTCGATGTCTTGTCTCAGCGTATCGCTCATGGGGCTTTGCCGGTTGTCGGGCAAATGATGATGGCCGCGATGATAGCAATTCGAACCGCCAGCGCGGTGGCTCCCGGCCGAGGCCTGGCCGGGCTGTGGCATACTGCGCGGCTGACTCGACGGCGTCCGCGACACGACCATGGCACGCGATATTCTCGTTACATCCGCCCTGCCCTACGCCAACGGCGCAACGCATCTGGGCCACATGCTCGAGCATATCCAGACCGATATCTGGGTGCGTTTTCAAAAACAGCGCGGTAACAACTGTATCGCGGTCTGCGGCGACGATGCGCACGGCACGCCGATCATGCTCAAGGCCCGCGACGCGGGCATCACGCCAGAAGAACTGATCGCCGGGGTCTCGGCCGAGCGCCAGCGTGATTTCGCCGATTTCCATGTGGTCTATGACAAGTACCACTCGACCCACTCGGACGAGAATCGCGAGCTGTCGAGCGCGATCTACAACAAACTCAAGGACGGCGGCCACATCACCAGCCGGACCATCAAACAGGCCTTCGATCCCGAGCAGCAGATGTTTCTGCCGGATCGTTTCATCCGCGGCGAGTGCCCGAAGTGCGGCGCGCCCGATCAGTACGGGGATGCCTGCGAGGCCTGCGGGGCGACTTATCAGCCCACCGAGCTGGGCAACGCCGTCTCGGTACTGTCCGGGGCCACGCCGGTTGAGCGCGAGTCCGAGCATTATTTCTTCAAACTGGCGGATTTCGAAACCTTCCTGCGCGACTGGACACGTAGTGATCATCTCCAGGAAGCCATCACCCGCAAGCTGGATGAGTGGTTCACGGCCGGCCTGCGCGACTGGGATATCTCACGCGATGCGCCTTATTTCGGCTTTCAGATCCCGGGCACCGAAGACAAGTATTTCTATGTCTGGCTGGATGCGCCGATCGGCTATATGGCGGCTTTCCAGGCGTTGATCGACGAGCGGGCCGATCTGTCCTTCGACGGCTTCTGGGGCAAGGACTCGCCCGCCGAGCTGTATCACTTCATCGGCAAGGACATCGTCTATTTCCATGCCCTGTTCTGGCCGGCCATGCTGGAAGGCGCGGGCTATCGCACGCCCACGGCGATTCATGCGCACGGGTTTGTCACCGTCAACGGCGAGAAGATGAGCAAGTCCCGCGGGACGTTCATCAAGGCCCGAACGTGGCTGGATCACGTCGAGCCGGAGTTCCTGCGTTATTACTTCGCGGCCAAGCTCACGCATCGGGTCGAGGATCTGGATCTCAACTTCGACGACTTCATGGCGCGGATCAACTCCGATCTGGTGGGCAAGTACGTCAATATCGCCTCGCGCTCGGCCAATTTCATCACCAAGCGGTTTAACGGCCGCCTGGCCGGCGAGTTGGATCGCCCCGAATTGGCCCAGCGCTTTGCCGACGAAGGCGAGACCATCGCCGCGCACTTCGAGGCCCGGCGCTACTCCCAGGCCATCCGCGCGATCATGGCGCTGGCCGACGAGGCCAATGCCTATGTCGCCGAGCGCGCCCCCTGGCAGCTGGCCAAGGAAGACGGCCGCGAGACCGAGCTACAAGCGATCTGCACGACCGCGCTCGAGCTGTTCCGTCAGCTCACGATCTATCTCAAGCCCGTGCTGCCGGCCACGGCCGAGCGTGCCGAGGCGTTTCTGCAGGTGGCCCCGCTGACCTGGGCCGATCTCAAACAGCCGCTTCTGGATCACGAGATCGCCAAGTTCAAGCCGCTGCTGCGCCGGGTGGAACAGCCGGCCATCGACAAGATGATCGAGGCCAGCAAGGACGATCTGGCGCCAGCCCCCGCACCGGCCAAACAGGCCGAGGCCCACGCCGAGCCGAAAAAGACAGCCCAGGCAGAAAAAGAACAGGCCGATGCGCACACGCCGGATGACGGCATCATCGGCATCGAGGATTTCGCGAAGGTCGATCTGCGTGTCGCAAAAGTCTTGGCCGCCGATCACGTCGAAGGCGCAGACAAGCTGTTGAAGCTGACGCTGGATGTCGGCGAGCTGGGCCAGCGCCAGGTCTTTGCCGGCATCAAATCAGCCTATGCCCCGGAAACCCTGGAAGGCCGGCATGTCGCACTGGTGGCCAATCTGGCGCCGCGCAAGATGCGCTTTGGCATCTCCGAAGGCATGGTGCTGGCCGCCGGCGACAGTCCCCACGTACTGGCCCCCGACGACGGCGCGAAACCGGGGGATCGGATCAAGTAACTAAAAACAATCCGCAGATTACGCCGATTACACAGATTAAAGACATAAACGACATGCCTCGTGCGCTGTGTTGTCTTTACAGTAAATCTGCGCAATCTGTGTAATCTGCGGATGATGTTGTTTGAAACGTACCGTTGGATTGGATTGCGAGCGACTTTTCGATGACTGATGCGCCCGTGGACGCCATCGACGCGCTACTGCCACAGACTCAGTGCCGGCGCTGTGGGTATGACGGCTGTCGGCCTTATGCCGAGGCGATTGCCGCCGACGAAACCGATATCAATCGTTGCCCGCCGGGCGGGCCGGAAACGGTCGAGGCATTGGCCACGCTGACCGGCCGGGCCATCAAGCCGATCGATCCCGAATGTGGTGATGCCAGCGTGGCCAAGGTCGCATTCATCCGCGAGGCCGAATGTATCGGCTGTACGCGCTGTATCCAGGTCTGCCCGACCGATGCCATCGCCGGTGCGGCCAAACAGATGCATACCGTGATCGGCGCTGACTGCACGGGCTGTGAGCTGTGCGTGCCGGCCTGCCCGGTCGACTGTATCGATATGCCCGAATCCACGGCTGAAACCGGCCAGCCGCTGTGGCCGCCGCCGCGGGCTATCGACGCCGAACGCGCCACTCGCGCCCGCGAACTGTTCGAGGCCCGCCAGGCACGCCTGAACATGACCACCACGCGCCGGCGACGCGCCAGTCGACATGACCAGACCTACGACGCCCGCGAAGACGCCATCGCCACGTCCCCGGAAAAACAATCGACGATCGCCGATGCCATCGCTCGTGCCAAGGCGCGGCGCGCTGCACGCGAGGATTGATTATCGGTGGCAAATGAACGCGAACGAACGCAAATGGAAACAAGACAATCCGCCGATTGACGCCGATTGACGCCGATGGCCGCAGATTGAAGACAGATGATTGTCGGCGTTTTGAGGCCATCTTTTAAACCCGAATTCACTTTAATCTTCTGTCTTTCATCTATTTTTCATCGGCGCTAATCGGCGTGCATCGGCGGATAAATGCCTGTATTCATTCGCGCTCATTGGCGTTCATTCGCGGACCGATACAAAAACACATGGCGATCTTCGAGCGTCCGGCGAGAGAAGACAATCCGCCGATTGACGCCGACGGCCGCAGATTGAAGACAGATGATTGTCGGCGTTCTGAGGCCACCTCTTAAACCCGGATTCACTCTATTCTTCTGTCTTTCATCGGTGCCAATCGGCGTGCATCGGCGGATAAACGCCTGTATTCATTTGCGCTCATTCGCGGACCGATACAAAGAACGCGCCTCCAAACCCATAGCCTATGAACAAAGACAAACGCACGGCGATCTTCGAACGGCTGAAAGCGGCCAATCCGGCGCCGAAGACCGAGCTTGAATATGAGTCGGTCTTCGAGCTGCTGATCGCGGTGATTCTGTCGGCCCAGGCCACGGATGTCGGGGTCAATAAAGCCACGCGCCGGCTCTATCCCGTAGCCAACACTCCGGCCGCGATCTGGGATCTGGGCGAGGCCGGGCTGATCGAGTACATCAAGACCATCGGCCTGTATCGATCCAAGGCGGCCAACGTGATCAAGACCTGTCGGGCGCTGCTCGATGATCACGACGGCGTTGTGCCGGCCACGCGCGCCGAACTGGTCGCCCTGCCCGGCGTGGGCCGCAAGACCGCCAACGTGGTGCTCAACACCGCGTTCGGCCAGGCTGCCATGGCCGTGGATACGCATATCTTTCGCGTGTCCAACCGCACCGGTATCGCGACGGGCAAGACGGTGCGCGCGGTCGAGGATCGACTGATGCGTCTGGTGCCCAAGGCCTATCTACAGGATGCGCATCACTGGCTGATTCTGCACGGGCGCTATACCTGTCGCGCCCGGTCGCCGGCGTGTAACGACTGTGTGATCCTCGATCTATGTGAATATCGACACAAGAATCTGCCCGAGGACAACACGCCATGACCCACACCCGGGCCGCTGCCTTTGCCGATCGCGATACGCCTCGTATCTTCTGCATCGGGCGCAACTACGCCAAACATATCGCTGAATTGAACAGCGCCCTGCCCGGTGCTGAATGCGTGATCTTCATGAAGCCGCTGTCTAGCCTCGTGGCCCCCGATGAGGCGTTGATGCTGCCCACTGATCGCGGCGAGATCCATCACGAGGCCGAGGTTGTCATCGAGATCGGCCGCAGCGGGCGCGATATCCACAGCGATTCGGCGCGCGACCATATCGCGGCCCTTGGTCTGGGGCTGGATCTGACCGCCCGCGATGTCCAGACCGAACTCAAGTCCGCCGGCGAGCCCTGGGAACGGGCCAAGGCGTTCGAGCAGAGTGCGCCGCTGGGGCCGATGACCCTGCTGACCGACGATATCGATCTGGATGACCTGCGCTTCGAGCTGGCCGTTGACGGCCAGACCCGACAGGCCGGACATACGGCGAACATGATGGTCGGCATCGCCGGTCTGGTCGCTGTCGTCAGCCGAACCTGGACACTCAGACCCGGTGATTTGATCTTTACCGGTACGCCCGAAGGCGTTGGGCCCATCGCGCCGGGCCAGCAACTACGCCTGTCGGGCCCGCAGTTCGAAACCGCGAGCTGGGCGGTCGAAACAGCGTAATCCGAAAAGCTATCTTGTTATTTCGCCGGGCCTGGGCGAGGATCAAGATCACGGTATCGCCATCCTGAGGCGTTGCTTGAAGCACAAGAAGAAGACAATCATCGGCGCCGGTGTCGCACTGGCCGCGATCGCCGCCATCGCGATTGGTGTCTCGCACCATCTGGCCGAGCGCGATGGCCACGCCGGCAATGCGCCGCTGGTCGCAGCCAAGCAGCAACAGCTGGCCACACTGAAACAGCTCGACAAGCAGATGCTGGCCCCGGGCGAAGCGGCCTGGAACCCGGCCACGCGGGCGGTCACCCTGCGTGACTCAGGCCGCGAAGGCGTGGGGCTTTTCATTCGCCATACGTTTTTCCATATCGCCGGCGATATCGGCTTTGATGTGGCCACGCTGTCGGCCCTGCTCGAGCCGACGACCCGCGGCGAACCCGTCATTCTGGACGATCCTCAATCGTTCATTTTCAAACCGTTGCACGGCGATGTGGTGATGCCGGACTCGGCGCTGACCGCGCTGTTCAATGATTATCTGATTGATTACCCCGACACCCAGCTGCGGGATTTGACGATAACGAGCAGCGACGACGGCACGCTGCGCGTGACCGGTCAGACCCAGAAGATTCCCGGGCTGTGGCTGGATTTTGAAATGGCCGGGCCTGTGCGCCTGGTCGATCATCATCTGTTCGTCTACGAGCCCACGACAATCGATATCGCCAAGATTCCGGCCAAGGGCCTGCTCAAGGTCATTCGTCTTCAGCTTTCCAATCTGGTGCAGATCGATACCGAAGGCGCCGAGTTGTCGGGCGATGCGATCGTGCTCGATCTCAATCATTCGTTGCCACCGCCCACGCAGGATGTCCACGTGGCCGACATGACGCTCGACGCGGCCGGCCTGCATCTAAGCTTTACCAGCGATCATCGCCCGGCATGGCCCGAGCCGGTTATCGACCGAGACAGCTATGTACTGCTCGAAGGCGGCGATCTGAAGACGTTTCGGGCCTTGATCACGCACGTCCGGATGCAGTTGGTGGCCGCCGGCGGGGGCAAACTCGACACCTCGCTCTACGACTATCGCCAACAGATCGTGGGCGGGCATTTCCAGGCCACGCGTGCCGGCGAGCTGATCGCGTTCATGGCTCCGCTGGCACCGACGGCGAGCGCGCCGGCGCAAGGGCAGCACCCATGAATGATCGTTTATTGTCTCGTCGTTTTCCGACCGGGCTTTTGGCCGGCCTGTGGTTGGCCGCCGCCCCTGCCGGTGCGGCCGACGAACAGGCCAACACGCTTGATCCACAGGACGCCGCACACGTGCCCGCGCTCGTGGAAAAACAGCAACAGCGCTATCAGGCGCTGCAGAATGAATGGCAGGCCCGTCACGTACCGCGCAGTCTGGCGCGGCCGACAGACGCGCCCGCGGCGCGCGATTCCAACGTACCGACGGTCGGCATCAAGCTACAGGACGTGGACTACGAGATCGCCGACGGTATCGGCTTCCATGTGAAATCGCTGGTCGGGGCACTCGTGCCCAATACGGCCGGTGAGCCGGTCAACTTTGACGATCCCGACCAGTATCGGATCCATGTCCACGCCGGCGAGGTCACGCTGAGCCCGGCGCAGCTGGATGCGGTGTTCAATCGCTACGTGTTGACCTATGCCCCGCGCTCGCTGTCCAGCGTGACCAACCAGACAGAGGACGGGCGTCTGATCGTGGATGTGGGCGCGCGCCTGCGCGGCTTCCTGCCGCCGATCGGCGGCCTGCCAACGCGTCTGTCCGGCCCGGTTCATGTCACCGAGGACAATCGTCTGGCCTATACGCCGGACAAAGTCAGCAACTTCGGGCTATCGCTGTTGCCGGTGCTGAATGCCACCGGGCTCACGCTCGCCGACCTCACGCCGCTCGATCGGCCCGGCGCGCATCTCAAGAACAATACGCTGCTGATGGATCCGCAAAACCTGTTCCCGGCGCCACGCCTCGAAATCGACAAGATCGAGAAGGTCACGCTCTCCGAGCGCGGAATGACGCTCGTTTTCGCCAGCGACGCCCCCGAGCCGACGTTCGACGACCCGCCGGTCGAGACCGACAGCTATATCTGGCTGCAGTCCGGCGATGCACGCTTCTACGGCACGGTGCTGGTCAATGCCCGCCTGGCGCTCGTCAACGAAAACAACAAACGCCTGCATTTTCATCTCTACGACTACCGCGCCCAGACCGCGGCCGGCCGGATCGACGGGCTGGCCGACGGCACGTTGATTGCCCGGGTGCCGAATACCGCCCCCGGCGCCGACGACACGATCGTCATCACCGAAAATCGAACGCCGGATTAGCCACTTCGCACGCGTCGCACGACGATTGAAAACAAGAAATTGCGTCCCGGAACCGATCCCATGACCGATTCGGGGCATAAGGCGTTGCGCTAAAAACCCTTCTTTTCTAGTCTTCTGATTTTTTGCGACACGACGCCGGCCGTCGACGGAGATTGTGCATGACATTGACTCGGGAACTGGAGCATTCGCTGGGACTGGCCGGTATCGAGTTCCGGCACAACCTGGCCCGCCCTGCCTTGTTCGCCGAGGCGATCGCCAACGATCGTGGGCGCGTACGCCCTGATGGCCCGGCCGACGAACAAAAAGCCTTTGCCACCCGGCTCGGCGCCGACGGCCCGCTGGTCTATTACTCCGACCCGAGCTGTACCGGGCGCCCCGTGGCCGATACGTTTGCCGTGGCCCGTGATTCGGTCGTGGACACGGTCTGGTGGAAACGTGATTTTCAGCAGTTCTCTCCCGATGCATTCGATGCGCTGCTACCCCGCGTGGTGGCGCATCTGAATGCTCGTGGCGGCCATCTCTACGTGCAGGACACGTTCTGTGGCTGGGACCCGGATTACGCCGTGCCCTATCGGCTGGTCAGCGAGTTCGCCACCCATGCCCTGTTCGCCGAGAACATGTTTGCCAGCGATGTGCCCGTGGCCGATCCGGCGTCGCGTCGCTGGACGCTGATCAACGCCCCCAGCTTCATCTGTGAGCCCGCCCGTGACGGCACGCTGACCGAGCGCGCGGTGATCGTGGATCTGGAAAACCGTATCGCCCTGGTGCTGGGCCCGGCTGACTATTGCGGTATCGTCAAGAAGACGATGTTCACCGTGATGAACTATCGTCTGCCGGCGCGTGGGGATCTGCCCATGCACTGCTCGGCCAATCTCGGCGACGCCGATGACACGGCCGTGCTGTTCGGCCTGTCGGGCACGGGCAAGACCACGCTGTCGGCCGATCCGGCCCGGCAATTGATCGGCGACGACGAACACGCCTGGACGGATAACGGCGTGTCCAACTTCGAAGGCGGCTGCTACGCCAAGCTGATCGATCTGAACAAACAGGCCGAGCCGGTGATTGCCCAGGCCCTGTCCATGCCGTGCTCGGTCATCGAAAACGTCCCGCCCCTGCCGGACAAGCCACTGGCCGAGACCGACCCCCAGGACCTGGATCTCACCGACGACTCGATCACCGAGAACACACGCCTGTCCTACCCGCTGGCGGCCAACGATAACGTCGCCGCCGGCGCACAGGGCCCGCATCCGACAACGATCGTGCTTCTAACCGCCGATGCCTTCGGTGTGTTGCCACCGATCTCGATTCTGTCGAGCGACGAGGTGATGTATCACTTCGTTTCAGGCTTCACCGCCAAGCTGGCCGGTACGGAAGTCGGTGTGACCGAACCCCAGGCCGCCTTTTCGGCCTGCTACGGCGCCCCGTTCATGCCGCGCCCGGCCGCGGTGTATGCCGAACTGCTGGCGGCCAAGATGAAGACCCATGGCGCGCGCTGTGTACTGCTCAACACCGGCTGGACGGGCGGGCCGCACGGCGTGGGCCGGCGGATATCCATCGCGCACACGCGCAGTCTGTTGTCGGCCGCCCTGTCGGGCGCACTGGATGATGTGGCCTGTGATACCCACCCCATCTTCGGTTTGGCCATGCCGCGCGAATGCCCGGACGTGCCCAGCGAGATTCTGGATCCGCGCAACACCTGGGCCGACCAGGCCGCCTATGATGCCCAGGCGCAGACGTTGCGCGATATGTTCCAGGCCAACTTCAAGGCCAACGATTTCGCCTCGATGGGTATTCGTGCCGTGATGTAGGCGCTGCTGCACGGCGTTGGCGCATAAAAAAAGCCGCCGGATCCTCCGGCGGCTTTTTGCTATCCAACGCGCGCGATCGGTTTACTGATCGCTGTCGCTGTCCGCGCTATCGGCACTGGCGTCTTCTTCGCCCGTGCCCTCGTTCTTGTCGACGCTGACCAGCGTGACGTCGAAGATCAGGGTTTCGTTCGGGCCGATCTTGGCGCCGGCGCCGCGCTCGCCGTAGGCGAGATCCGGCGGGATGAACAGCTTGTACTCACCGCCGGCGTGCATCATCTGCAGGGCTTCGGTCCAGCCCGGGATCACGGCGTTGACCGGGAAGGTCACCGGCTTGCCACGCTCTTCGGAGCTGTCGAAAACGGTGCCATCGATGAGCTTGCCGGTATAGCTGACCGTCACGCTGTCGTTGGCATCCGGCTGGGGTCCGTCGCCTTTCTCGATGATCTTGTACTGCAGGCCGTCTTCAAGCGTCTTGACGCCGTCTTTCTTCTTGTTCTCGGCCAGGAATTCCTGTCCGGCCTTCATGTTGGCCTGGGCTTCTTTGTCCTGCTCCTGCTGCTGAGCGGCCTGCATGTCAGAGACCACACCCTGCATGACGGTCTGGAGCTCATCCTCGCTGATCTTGGTCGGGCCCTGGCCGACCACGTCACGCACGCCCTGGGTCAGCTGATCCAGGTCGATGTCCATCGGCAGGTCTTTCAGGGAGTTGCCGATGTCCATGCCCAGCGCGTAGCTGCGCTTGGCGCTTTCGCTGGTGAACTGCTGGTCGGCCGAGCTGGTGTTGCTCGCCGTGTTCGAGGCCGTGTTGTCAGTGCTCGTGTTGTTCGATGCACCTTCATTGCCACAGGCGGTCAGTGCCAGCACGCAGGCACCCAGTACAAACGTTTTCTTCATGGCCAATTCCTGTCCTTGTTGAACGTCCCGAGCCTACGTGAAACAGGCCCCGGGCAAAAGCTGCATGCCGGCTGCGCCGGCATGTCGTTTCAGAAGTCGATGATGACCCGTTGAATCGACCCGTCAATCAGCCCTGACGGTGGCCCAGACGCAACCGCAGCGCATTCAAGCGAATGAAGCCCTCGGCATCTTTCTGATCATAGGCGCCGCGATCGTCCTCGAAGGTGGCGATGGCCGAATCGAACAGACTGTCGCGCTCGGAGGCCCGACCCACGATCGAGACACTGCCCTTGTAAAGTTTGACCCGCACCGTGCCGTTGACGTGGTGCTGGGACTCATCGATGGCCGCCTGCATCATGCGTCGTTCGGGCGAGAACCAGTAGCCGTTGTAAATGAGCTTGGCATAGCGCGGCATCAGCTCGTCTTTCAGATGCGCGGCCTCGCGGTCCAGCGTGATCGATTCGATCGCGCGATGGGCGCGCAACATGATGGTGCCGCCCGGTGTTTCGTAGCAGCCGCGCGATTTCATGCCGACATAGCGATTTTCCACGATATCGATCCGCCCGATGCCGTGAGCCCCGCCCAGTTCGTTGAGCTTGGCCAGAACCTGATACGGGCTCATATCCTGGCCGTCCACGGCCACGATATCGCCGGCGGCGAAGCTCAGATCGACCTCCTGCGGCGTGTCGGGCGCGTCTTCGGGCTTGACCGACCACTCCCACATGACGTCTTCGGCCGGTGTCCACGGGTCTTCCAGCACGCCGCCCTCGTACGAGATATGCAGCGCGTTGGCATCGGTGGAATACGGCGAGCCGCCGTCGGCCTTCTTGCGGATATCGATGCCGTTGTCCTCGGCGTAGGCCAGCAGCCGCTCGCGCGAGTTCAGATCCCACTCGCGCCAGGGGGCGATGACCTTGATATCCGGCGCCAGCGCATAGGCTGAAAGCTCGAAGCGCACCTGATCGTTGCCCTTGCCGGTGGCCCCGTGGGCGATGGCATCGGCCCCGGTCTCGCGCGCGATCTCGACCAGGCGCTTGGAGATCAGCGGGCGGGCGATGGAGGTGCCCAGCAGATATTCGCCTTCATAGATGGCGTTGGCCCGGAACATCGGGTAGACGAAATCAGCCACGAACTCTTCGCGCAGATCGTCTATGAAGACTTGGCTGACCCCCAGCGCGCGTGCCTTGGGCTCGACTTCGGACAGCTCCTCGCCCTGGCCGATATCTGCGGTAAAAGTCACGACTTCACAGTCGTATTCGTCTTGCAGCCATTTCAGAATGACCGAGGTATCAAGTCCGCCCGAATAGGCCAGGACCACTTTGGCAACGTCGCCGCTCATGGGTGCGCTCCGCTCAAGGGTTGTCGCAAAGCTTGCGAGTATACAAAACCAGCGCTCGACGCGTGCCAGGCAGTGCTACCATCAACGCATGAATGACTTATCCCAGACGAGCGAGACATCGCCGCGCATGGCCACGCGCTTTCGTGGCTTTCTGCCGGTCGTCATCGATGTCGAGACCGGCGGCTTCAATTCAGCCACCGATGCCCTGCTGGAAATCGCCGCCGTCACGGTGGGTTTCACCGACGACGGCAGCCTCGATCTGATGGAGTCCATCTCCTATCACGTGAAGCCGTTCGAGGGTGCGAACATCGAGCCCGCCTCGCTCGAGGTCAACGGTATCGACCCCCATCATCCGCTGCGCCCGGCCATTCCCGAACGCGACGCCCTGGGCCGGATCTTTCGGCTTGTGCGCGAGGCGATGAAGACCACGGGCTGCAAGCGTGCGGTGCTGGTCGGGCATAACGCCCACTTCGATCTGGGCTTCTTGAACGCTGCAATCGCCCGCACCGGTATCAAGCGCAGCCCGTTTCATCCATTTTCGTGCTTCGATACGGCCACGCTGGCCGGCGTAGCCTACGGCCAGACCGTGCTGCGGCGGGCCGCCACGGCCGCCGGGATGGACTGGGACAACCAGGCGGCTCACTCTGCACTTTATGACACCGAACAGACCGCGCGCCTGTTCTGTCGTATCGTCAATCGCTTTCAGCCGGTCTACGATGCCGTGCCGCCCGAGCCACAGAGCTAGGGCCTGTTGCCGTTTCATGCGAGTCCGCGCCAAGCGCTGTTTTGCGGCAAGACGAGGCGTAGCTCGCGCCGCGCAGTCATTCTGCGCCAGTGGGCTAGAACGCTGGATTGCCGCAAAACAGCGCTTGTCCCGAAGGGTTGGGCCGCCCATAAAAATTGAAGATGGGCGCCCTGCGGCGTTGCGAGTCTTGATCGTGGCACGCCACGATGCGGCGACTCGCGCCTTGCAGGGCACGATTTGCGGACGCCAACGCGGCGCTCGCATGAAACGGCAACAGGCCCTAGGCACCGGCACGGTCTTCAAAGTCCACTTTTTCGATCCCTGGCTGACACAACCGATCTATGTCCGCGACCCAATCCTCGTTTTCCAGTGACCGCCCCCTGCTCGGGCGGGCCCGCCTGATCCTCAAGGGCATCCATTTTGCCGGCGTGCTGCTGCTGGGCGTGGTGCTGTTGCCAAGCGTTGCCCTGCTGGGGCGCCATGCCAAGCATCTGATCAACTGGTGGCTGGGCCGCATGCTGGCCGCACTCGCGGTCGACGTCGAACTGGATGGCCAGGCGCCGGCCGCGCCCATGCTCGTGGTGGCCAATCACTGCTCGTGGCTGGATATCCTGGTGCTGGGCTGGGCGTTCAACACCGCGTTCGTATCCAAGGCCGAGGTCGGCAAATGGCCGATCGTGGGCTCGTTCGCGCGCGCCGGTGGCACGTTGTTTCTTTCGCGAGGCGCCGGCAAGACCGGTGAGACCAGCGCGCGGATTCGCGAGGTGCTGGATAACGGGCGCTCGGTGTTGTTCTTTCCCGAAGGCACGACCACCTGTGATCCCAGCCCCCAGCGGTTTCATGCCCGCCTGTTTGCGGCCGCCATCGACGGCGGCTATTCGGTGCTGCCCGTGGGGCTTCGCTACTGCGACGACACCACCCCGCCGGGCATGCATCATGCGCTGGCGCCCTGGGTGAACGAGGCACCGCTGGGCCCGCATTTCAAGGATCTTTTCCGGCTGCGCGGCATCACCGCGCAGCTGCGTATCTGTGCCCCGATCAACCCGCGTGGCTATGATCGGCGCAGCCTGGCCGAGGCAGCTCGCACGGCCGTGGCGCATCGCCAGGCCGTGGCCACCGCCAAGGCGTTGCGCGAGGGCTCGGTCAGCTAGCCTTCTTGGCCCGCCGGCGGGGCGATCTGCCCATCGGCCGGCAGGCCACGCAGCGCGTAATAATCAGCGTTATCGGTGCCGTCGTAGCGCCGCTCGTTGATGAAGCGCTGAATCACCGCGGCGCATTCGTTGGCACGCAATAACAAGAACAGATGCCCGCCGCCACGCACGATATGCACGTGCGATTTGGGAATCAGCCAATACAAAAGACGGCTCTGATACAGCGGGGCGATCGAATCGTCATCGCCGGCCATGACCAGCGTGGGGCACATCAGATTATGCAGCCGATGGATCGTCATCCAGCCCACGCGCGAGACCAGCTGGTTGATATAGCCATGTAGCTCCGGCGCGGCCAGATGTTCGCGTGCGACAGCGGTCTTGGGCGGTGTCTGTCGCACGAGTCCGTTATAGAGCCCGGACATGCCGTCCGGCGTGGCCTCGTCGGCATGGAAACGCCGTATTGCGTTAAAGCGCCGCAGGCTGTTTGTGTTCAGCGCGTTGATGCCCACACCGACGGTACTGGCCGCCAGCACCAACCGATTGACTGGATGGCTGTCATCCAGGGCAAACGACTGGGCAAGTGCGGCCCCCCACCCCAGGCCAACGACGTTGACCGCGCTGTCATATCCCAGGCGCGCGAGAAACGTCTTCAACAGTCGGGCGTGCCAGCCCATGCCGCGTGGCAGCCGTAGCGCGGGCGACGCCCCCGCGCCCGGCATTTCGGGAATGATGACCTCGATATCGTCCAGGGCATCGACCAGCGGCAGCAGCATGTCCAGATGCGTACCCAGCGTGCCGAGCAGCACCATCGGCCGCCCGGCCCCACGACGCAGGCCATAGCGCAGCCGGACACCGTCGACATCCAGCCAGTCGATCTGCATGCGGGTACGCCGACGCAGCGCGCTCTGGGCCGGCGGCAGCGCGCGACGAGCGCCGCGCGGGGTGGCTTGTGCCATCATCGTTCCTCGAAAAGCGCTAGAAATGCCTCGATCCGGCGCAGGGCTTCGCTGCGCCGCTCGATCAACAGCCAGTGCCCGGCCCCGTGCAGCACGGACAGCTCAGCATGTGGCATAAGCAGTTGTAGCAGCCGCGCGTTGGCCAGCGGCACGATTCGATCATCGTCGCCGGCCAGGATCAGCGCCGGGCTTTTGATGCGGTGAGCAAACAACAGGCTGGAAAAGCCGGCCACGGCATAGAGCTGGCCGGCCAGCGCGGCCGGGCTCGGCGCGCGAGCACCCGCCAGAACCGAAGCCACGTCGCGACAATCGCGCTCGGAGCGCCCGCCAAAAATCTCGCGTGCTTCGCGGGCATCCACCGCCAGGCCCGCCAGCCCGTCGATACGGGCCAGGCGCTTCAACGCGCGCCAGCGCCCGGGCAGCATCGTCTGGCCACAGGATGTTGCCACCAGAACGAGCGCGTGTACGCGCCCCGCATGGCTGCGGGCCAGCTGCTGGGCCAGCAGGCCGCCCCAGCCCATGCCGAGCACGTTGACTCGGGCCAGCCCCAACGCATCAAGCAGCCCGGCAACCAGGCCCGCACGCGCGGCCATGCGTTGACGCGCCGCGGCGAACGAGACCCCCTGGCTGCCGTGCATGCCCGGCCAGTCGAATATCACCGTGGGGCAAGACAAGGCCTGACAGAACGAGGCCAGCAACGCGCGATCGGCGCCGTAATCGCTCAATAACAGGAGCGTGGTGCCGTGGCCGGGGGTCCGCGTTATGCCCAGGCGCTGGCCGGCCACGTCGATCTCGACGTCGGTCCCCGGCTCGTCCGCCGCCCCGCGGCTCGTTTCAGCGCTGTCGGACATAACGCCCCGGTGCGGTATCGAGCGGGGCACAGCCTAGGGCCGTATCACCGTAGTGATCGGGTGCGGTGCGCGGGGCAGCGCCGTGTGCCTGGCACCAGGCCAGCCATTCGTGCCACCACGACTCGTGATAGACCGGCGCCCCGGCCTGCCAATCGTCGGCCGTCTCACCCTGGCCACAGACATCGCTGGCATAAACCGTATCCTCGCCCGGCGGGCAGACCAGTGATTGCACATGCCCGGCCCCGACCAGCACGAACCGACACGGCGCACTCAGACGTGCAGCACTGTCATGACAGGCACGCCACGGGGTGATGTGATCCTTTTCGCCGGCCATGACGAACACATCACAGTCGACCGCTGCCAGGTCGATCGCGATACCGTCGATCATGATCCCACCGGGCCGGGCCAGGGCATCATCGCCGTAGATACGCAGCAGATCGGCATGCAGGCGTGCCGGCAGCCGGGTGGTATCGGCGTTCCAGTACAGGATATCGCTGGCCGGCGGGCGCTGGCCGAGTACATAGTTGTTGGTCACGAATCGCCAGACGCAATCTTCCGGGCGCAACCAGGCAAAGGCCCGTGCCATGTCGGCCCCGTCGAGTACGCCGGTCGTCGAGGAGCGCGCCAGGGCGTGTCGCACGACGCGTTCGTCATGCGCCCGGCCGGCGTCGTCGGTGGCCACGCTCTTGCCCAGCAATGTCACAAACAAGGACAGACAGGCCACATCGGCCGGTGCGGAGACTGCCTCGGTATCGCCCACTGGCCCGCGGGCGCGGCGATAGGCCAGCGCCACGGCCGCGGTGAGCCCGCCGGCACAGGCGCCCACGAGCTTTACCGCAGCCCCATCGTTAAGTGCGGCGACATGCTCGATCGCCTGATCCACGGCCTTGACGTAATCCGCCAGACCCCAGTGTTTCTGGGCGGCCGTGGGATTACGCCAGGACAGCATGAACACCGCCTGCCCGGCGGCCAGCGCGTGGCGCACGAAGCTGTTATCGGGCGATAGATCAAAGACATAGAACTTGTTGATCTGGGGCGGCACGATAAGAATCGGCGCCCCGTCCTGCTGCGGCGTGGCCGGGGCATACTGAATCAGCTCGACCAGCGCGTCGCGATAGATGACCGCACCCGGCGTGGCTGCGATGTTCTTGCCGATCGTGAACGCGGACGTATCGACCTGGCGCGGCAGGCCCTGATGGCTCGCCATGTCATCGATGAACTGCACGAGCCCCGTGAGCATCGACGCACCCTTGCTGGCTCGAACCCGTGCATAAAAACCAGGATGCAGGAAGAACAGATTGCTCGGTGCCCCGGCAGCCACCGCATGACGCACGACAAAGCGCAGGCGATCGCGCGTGGTGTCATCGACCGTGAGCGCCTCGACCAGATCGGTCAGCGCCTGCGACCAGGCCAGATAAGTCTGCAGGCTGCGCCGGAACACGGGATGCGCTTGCCAGGACGTATCCGTGAACCGCCGGTCGCCGGCCCGCGGGGCAAGCGGCGCGCGCCCGACGCTGATAAGCGCCAGACGCGCGATGAGTGCCAGCTCGATGCGTGCCACGGTCAAGGGCTGGCGCGCGCTGGCCGCCACGAGTTCGGACATCGAGCGCGACAGCGAGGGCCATTCGGCCCGACGGCTGGGATCCATGACCTCCGGCTCGGCCGATGGCAGTGCGGGGCTTCTAACGGCTGACCGGGGCCTGGAAATCGGCATGAAAAACTCACGGCTCGACGAGACAGCACAAACGGCTGGTCGCGGGAAGTACGTCGTCAATCGTTACAATGCCCCGAGCATTAATTCAAGCGAAACCGGCCATGGCATCTTTCGGCGCGATCAAACAAGGCTACGAACGTATCGTTTGGGCGCGCGACCCCGAGGATCTGGCGCTTTACAAGCGCGTGCCGCTGCGCGCGGCGCGTGTCGTCATCGCACTCATCGGCGATTTTCGCGACGGCGATATCACGCTGCGCGCCATGAGTCTGGTCTATACGACCCTCGTCTCGCTGGTCCCGCTTCTGGCCCTGGCGTTCTCCCTGCTCAAGGCCTTTGGCGCAGACAATGCCCTGCGACCCACGCTGGCGCGTTTCCTGGCGCCGTTGGGTAGCGGCAGCACGGCCATCGTCGACAAGATCGTGGATTTCGTATCCAACGTTCAGGTCGGCGTTCTCGGGGCGATCGGCGTGGTGGCCCTGATTTATTCCGTGTTGTCGTTGATACAGAAAGTAGAGGCCGGCTGTAATTTCATCTGGCGGGTGCGCCAGCCGCGCCCGCTGGGCCGGCGTATCACCGAATATATCAGCGTGCTGGTCGTGGGCCCGTTGGTCATCCTGGCGGCCGCAAGCCTCACAGCCAGCGTGTCGAAGAATTCGACGGTCGTGTATCTGTCGCAGTTTCAGGGCTTTGGCATGGCGCTGTATGCGGCTGGCCGCGTACTGCCCTACGTGCTCTACAGCATCGCTTTCACGGCCCTGTTCAAGTTCATTCCCAACACGCGCGTCAATTTTTTACCGGCACTGGGCGGCGGCATATTCGCCGGTGTGCTGTGGCAGACCGCGAGCACCGGGTTTGCCGTGTTTGCCAGCAACGCCGGCAACGTCAACGCGATCTACTCCAGTTTCGCGATTCTCATACTGCTGCTGATCTGGCTGTATGTGTCATGGATGATCGTGCTGCTGGGGTGCCGGGTCGCCTTCTGGATTCAGCACCCCGAGCGTTTGATGCCCGGCGACTACCCGCCACGGCTGGGCAGCCGCGAAGCCGAGCGTCTGGTGCTTCGTATCGCGGTGGAGATTGCGCGTCGCTTTTGGCTCGGCGAGCCGGCCACCGATGTCGCGCATCTGTCACAACAGCTGCATGCTGCGCCTGACCATGTCCATCGCGCGGTCGTGCGGTTGGTCATCGCCGATGTGCTTATCGAAACCGAGCAGGGCTCTGCCACCCATGCCCTGATCCCCAAACGCGATATCGGGCGCATCCGGGTGGCCGATATCGTGGCCGTGGTGGCCGACGGCGACGCCACCGCCCGAATAGCCACGCCCACACACGCGCCGGGCGTGGCGGTCGACGAATTGCTGATACGCGCCGCGTCGGCACGCCAGCGGGTCGTTGCCGACACCACGCTGCGCGATCTTGTTGAATCGACGGGACAATTCGAAGAAAAAGTGCCCGACACGAGCCTGTCAACTGCACTAAAGACTTAGAAACGTCGGCTGGTCGCAGAGCCTGTGGCGGCTGATATACTCGAATCGATATGGATTTCTTGGCTCGACGGGCCGGAAGACGTCTTATTCAAGGAGACAGCGTGGACAAGGTTTGGCTCAAGCAGTATCCCAAAGGCGTACCCGAGGAGATCGCTGCGACGAAGGACGAAACGCTGGTCGACCTGATTATGGGCAGCTGTCAGGAGTTCGCCGACAAACCGGCGTTCACCAACATGGGCGCGACGCTGACCTACCGCGAACTGGATGAACGCTCGGCGCACTTTGCCGCTTATCTGCAGCACGAGCTGGGCTTTGCCAAGGGCGATCGCGTGGCGATCATGATGCCCAACCTCCTGCAGTACCCGATCGCCCTGATCGGCATCCTGCGGGCCGGTATGGTGGCCGTGAACGTCAACCCACTCTATACCGCGCGCGAGCTCGAGCATCAGCTTTCCGACGCGGGGGCGCGCGCGATCGTCATCGTCGAGAACTTCGCCGCCACGCTGGAAAAAGTGGTCGACAAGGTTCCGCTCGAGGCCGTGATCACCACCCAGATCGGTGATGCGCTGCCCACGGCCAAACGGCTGCTGACCAACTTCGTGGTCAAGCACGTCAAGCGTATGGTGCCGGCATTCAAACTGCCAGGGGCGATCGCCTTCAACACGGTGCTGGCCGACGGCGCCAAGCAATCGATGAAGCCGGTCAAGGTCGCCCCTGACGATATCGCGTTCTTGCAGTACACCGGCGGCACGACCGGTCTGGCCAAGGGCGCGATTCTTCTGCATCGCAACATGGTCGCCAACGTCAGCCAGGCCGAAGCCTGGCTCGATCCGTGGACCGAAAAAGGCAATGAGGTGATTCTCACCCCGCTGCCGCTGTATCACGTGTTTGCACTCATGGCGAACTGCCTGATGTTCATGCGCCAGGGCGGCAAGAACGTTCTCATCACCAATCCGCGGGATATTCCGGCGCTGGTCAAGGAGTTCGATACCCACAAGCCGACCGCCTTCACCGGCGTGAACACCCTGTTCAACGCGTTGGTCAACAACGAGGCGTTTGCCAAGCTGGATTTCTCTCGGCTCAAGATCACCCTGGGCGGCGGCGCTGCCGTGCAGAAAGCGGTGGCTGAAAAATGGCAGAAAGCCACCGGCGTGGCGCTTATTGAAGCCTATGGCCTGACCGAAACCTCGCCGGGCGTGTCGATCAACCCGTTGACGCTTGAGCGTTACAACGGCTCGATCGGCCTGCCGCTGCCCTCCACCGATATCTCGATTCGCGACGAGGCCGGCAACGAGGTCGAGGCCGGCGAGCCGGGCGAGCTTTGTGTCTCCGGCCCGCAGGTCATGGCCGGCTACTGGAACAAGCCCGAGGAGAACGAGAGCACCTTTTTCCCCGACGGCTATCTGCGCACGGGTGACGTGGCCCGCTTCGACGAACAGGGTTTTCTGTATATCGTCGATCGCAAGAAAGACATGATTCTAGTCTCGGGCTTCAACGTGTATCCCAACGAGGTCGAAGACGTTGTATCGGCCCACCCGAAAGTCATGGAAGCCGCCTGTATCGGCGTCGACGACGAGCGCTCGGGTGAGGTGGTCAAGATCTTCGTGGTCAAGGCCGATGCATCACTCACGGAAGACGAGCTGCTGGCCTACTGCCGCGAAGAGCTGACCGGCTACAAGGTGCCCAAGCACGTGGCCTTCATCGACGAACTGCCCAAGTCCAACGTCGGCAAGATTCTGCGCAAGGATCTGCGAAGCTAGCTCGCGCATGATGCGCGAGCATCACCCGCCGGCCGCCGCTCGCGCGGCCGGCAGAATCATCAGGCAGGCCGTCAGGGTGATGATCGAGCCGACGGTGCTCCAGAGAATCATCTTCGAGGTCAGAGCCAGATCCCGACCATAGAAATCGGCCAGCATATACGGGCCGGTTCCGGTGGGCAGCGCGGCCAGCAATACGGCGGATGCGGCCCAGACCGGCGACAGGTCGAATATCCCGTAAGCCAGAATGGCCGATAACCCCGGATGCACGACGAGCTTCATCGTCAGCAGACCGGCCAGGCCTGTCGTCGGCGCTCCTGCCGTATTGACCTGTGGACGTGCCAGAAACGCACCGATCGATACCAGCGCACAGGGCGTTGTCGCCGCGCCCAGCAGATCAACGAATTGCGTCACCGGCTGCGCCAGACTGACGCCACTGCCCGCCCATAGCCCGCCGATGACCGGTGCCACCACGATCGGGTTCTTGGCCAGGGCCATGAACACCGTCAGGAACGGCCGGATAATACCGCGCCCGGCCTGGCGGAACACCTCAATGAGCACGATAGCCAGCGCAAAAACGACACACACCACAATCAGTGTCGCAATCAGCGCCGGGGCCAGTGCCGAATCCCCAAGCACGAGCACACATAGCGGGATACCGACGTAACCGACATTGGCATAGGCCGCGGCCAGCGCATCGACGGCGGCATCGATGCCGGACTGCCCACGCCATTGCCGCCAGAGCAGCGCAGCTGTGAAAACACCAAGACTGGCCAGCCCGTTGACCGCGATGAAGCCCGGATGCCAGAGCGCCGAGAAACTGGCCGTCGCCGTCGCGCTGAACAACAGCGCCGGCAAACAGAACCAGACCACGAAGCGGTTGAGCTCGCCAGCAGCGGTGTCACCGAGCACGCCGCTACGGCGCCCGACAAAACCGGCGAGAATCAGGCCGAAAATCGGCAGCAGAACATTGATGACCGCGCTCATGGCGTCTCGACAAACAATTAGAGCGCACGAAAGGCTATCAGACCGGGCGGCCGGAGCACGACGGGCGACCGGGCGCCGGGCTCCTTTTTCATCCGCAGATGACGCAGATTGCGCCAATGTGGGCCTGATGGGGCCGCAGGCTGTCGGCTGAATGATCGGTTGAAGGCTTTTCGCTTCCTGCGGGAGAGGAAAAACGGGCGTTGCCTGGCCGGGCGTCTTGTTGATTTTCCGGGGCTTCGTTCCCGGTTTTATCTGCAGATAACGCCGGCGCTGGACGGATATCGAAACGACCCGCTGATTGCCCTGCTTGATGACGCGCAGCAGGCGTATACACCAATCGACACGACAAGACGCCCGAGATGACCGGCGTCGGTCTGGCACGTTTAGTGACTCACTGGGCAGGCCGTGACGTAGCGCGGCGACTCATCTAGGGCCTGTTGCCGTTTCATACGAGCGCCGCTTTCGTCGAGAGTCCGCAGTGTGTCCTGCAAGGCGCGAGTCGCCGCGTCGTGGCGTGCCCCGATCAAGACTCGCCAGCGGCAGGGCGCCCATCTTCAATTTTTTATGGGCGGCCCAACCCTTCGGGACAAGCGCCCTGAAATTAACGACACGTCGGCAATACAGCGTTCTAGCACGCTAGCGCAGAACGACTGCGCGGCACGTGCTACGCCTCGTCTTGCCGCAAAACAGCGCTTGGCGCGGACTCGTACGAAACGGCAACAGCCCCTAGGGCGTACGATCCGCGATGATCATGTCTGCAGCTTTCTCTGCGATCGCGGTGGTGGGCGCATTGGTATTGCCACCCACGATCGTTGGCATGATGGAGGCATCGACCACGCGCAGGGCCTCCAGGGTGTGCACACGCAGCCGGTCGTCAACCACCGCCGCCTTGTCGTGCCCCATGCGACAGGTACCCACGGGGTGATAGATCGTCTCGGCCCGCCGCCGTACATAATCCGCGATCGCGGCATCGTCGTTCATATCGGCGTCCTGGGGTTCCAACGGGCGCTCGAGATGTTCGGCCAGCGGCTTGGCGCGCATGATGTTGCGCGCGATCTTCACTGCCTTGGTCATCTGCTCGATGTCTCGCGGCTCGGCCAGATAGTTCGGATCAATGATCGGATAGTCGCGTGGTTTGGCGCTCGCCAGAGTGATGCGCCCGCGCGAGGCCGGGTGGAGATCGCATACGCGCAGGCTGTAGCCGTGATGCTTCATCGTGTTGATCACGTTGCCGTGGTCCTGCTCGATCGTGGCGATGAAGTGAAACTGTAGATCCGACTGGCGCGGATCGTCGGTCGTGCTGATGAAGCCGCCGGATTCGGCGATATTGCTCGTGAACTGGCCGCGGCCGTGGCGAAAATACTGATAGATCGCCTTGGGCGAGTCGATCAGGATGAACTTGGGCGACATGCGCAGGCTCAGCCTGGTCTTTTCGATATCGATGACGCTGATATCCAGATGATCCTGCAGATTGCGCCCGACGCCGTCGAGCTCGGTGACCATGGGAATACCGTGTGGTTCGATCGCGTCCCGGGGGCCTACGCCGGAGAGCATCAGCAGCTGCGGCGAGTTGATCGCACCACTGCACAACAGCACTTCGCGCTTGGCGTGGAGCGTACGCTTTCGCTTGAGCAGGCCCTGGCGCAATGCAACACCGGTGGCGCGTTTGCCCTCGAAAACGATCCGCTCGGCCTGGGCACGCGTGAGCACCGTTAGGTTCTTTCGATGCTTGACCGGATGCAGAAACGCATCGGCGTTGGAACAACGGCGCCCGTTGTTCTGAGCCACGTCATAAAGACCAAAGCCCTGATCGGTGGCACCACCAAAATCATCGTTGCGCGGATAGCCGCAGGCCTGGGCTGCCTGAATGAACTTTTCGTTCAAAGGGTTGGAATGGCGAGGCTTGCTCACGGTATAGCTGCCGCCGGCCCCGTGGTAGTCGTTTTCGCCCTCTTCGAAACGCTCGGAGCGCTTGAAATAAGCCAGCATTTCGCCATAACCCCAGCCGCGGTTGCCAAGCTCGGCCCAGTGGTCATAGTCGGCGGCTGAGCCACGGGTATAACACTGGGCATTGATGGCCGACGAGCCGCCCAGCGTCTTGCCACGGGGCCAGTACAGCTTGCGCCCGCCCATATGTTCCTGTGGCGCGGTCCAGTAATACCAGTTGAGAAAGCGCGACCACATCAGCCCGATGATGCCACTGGGGATATGGATCAACGGGCTCCAGTCCGGCGGCCCGGCTTCGAGCATGACGACCGAGATATTGGGATCAGCGGTCAGCCGGTTGGCCAGAACACACCCGGCCGAGCCGCCTCCGATAATCACGTAATCATAAGACGCCTGTGTCCCGTCGCCCATGTTTTGCCTCCTCGTCGCACCTGCGGGGTCACGATCTGTTCTTTGTTATAGGTCAGAACATATCGCGCCTCGCTTGGCGACATGCCTGATCGAGCGACGATGGCGTCGGCCCGATCAGGCAATCGTATCAGAGGCTAATGTCGAGATTCCGGCAATGTGATATTCAGCTCGAGCACTTCGAGATCCCCTTCGCGCTCGATCTCCATCTGCACGGCATCATCGCCGACCTCGATATATTTGCGCAGCACGTTCAACAGATCCTGTTGCAGCTGCGGGAAATACTCCGGCTGATCGCCGCCGCTGGACCGCCGATGGGCGACGACCAGCTGCAGTCGTTCCTTGGCCGTCTGCGCCGAACTTTTCTTTTCTGATCGGAATACGTCAAGCCAACCCATGGTTTATCTCCCCATCAGCCGATCGAAGAAGCCTTTCTTGGCCTGGGTGAAGCGCATCGGGCGCTCTTCACCCAGAAACCGCGCCACCATATCGAAATAGGCGCCACCGGCATCGGCCTCTTGCTCCAGGACGACCGGACTGCCGGCGTTGGAGGCATTGAGCACGGTTTCGGATTCGGGCACCACACCCAGAAGCGGGATAGCCAGAATATCGCCGATATCCTCGAGCGAAAGCATCTCGCCCTTGCCCACGCGACCGGGCGCGTAGCGCGTGACCACCAGATGTTCCTTCACACCTTCGCCGCCGTCCTGGGCACGCTTGGTCTTGGATGACAGCATGCCCAGCACGCGGTCGGAGTCACGCACCGACGAGACCTCGGGGTTGGTCACGACCAGCGCCTCATCGGCGTAGTACATGGCCATGATTGCTCCGGTCTCGATACCCGCCGGAGAGTCACAGATGATGTAGTCGAAGTCCTCGGACAGCTTGTTGAGCGTGCGCTCGACGCCTTCCTGAGTCAGCGCATCCTTGTCGCGCGTCTGAGAGGCCGCAAGGATATAGAGATTGTCGACCCGCTTGTCGCGAATCAGGGCCTGCTTGAGGTTGGCTTCGCCGTTGATGACGTTGACGAAATCAAAGACCACCCGGCGCTCGCAGCCCATGATGAGGTCCAGATTACGCAGGCCGACGTCGAAGTCGATGACCACGGTCTTGTGCCCGCGCATGGCAAGCCCGGCAGCGAATGACGCCGAGGTGGTCGTCTTGCCGACCCCGCCCTTTCCCGACGTGACTACGATGATCTTGGCCACTGCTTACTCCTGCAATTCGATCAGCAAATTATCATTATCGAGCCGGACGACCACCGGCTTCGACACGAGCCCCTCGTCGATCGCATCGGCGACCTTGTAACAACCGGCGATGGCGACCAGATCCGGCTCGAACCGCTTGCAGAAGATTCGTGCCGTGATGTCGCCGGACGCGCCGGCCAGTGCACGCCCTCGAAGCGCGCCGTAAACATGAATATGCCCGTCGGCCAGCAGTTCCGCGCCTTCCGAGACCGAGCTCGTGACCACGAGATCGCCGCCGCGGGCATAGATCTGCTGGCCCGAGCGCACCGGCTTGGTCACAAGCCGCGCGGGACCGCGAGGTGTTGAATCATCCTCGGCCGCGTCCAGCGTCTCGGCCTCGGTGGCAGCCGCACTGGGCGCCGGTGTTGCGCGCGGCGCAGCCGGAGGCGGATTTTCTGCCCCGCGCCCCGGCGAGCTCATCAGTGCCAGGCCTGCCTCGCCGGCGGCACGGGCTGCCGCCTCGTCTGCGTCGAGCACGCCCACAACCACCAGATCGGCGGCGTGAAAGATCGCGGCCAGACGCGCCAGATCCGGCAACACGTCGATCAGAGAAACCAGCACCGGCATACGCGCGAAGAAACCCGGCGCGCGTGCCAGTTGGGTATCGATCTGTGCGGCGATCTGTTCGCAGTCGGTCTCGCGGATCTCGACCACGGTCAAGGTCATCATGCGTCCCTTGAAGACCACGCCGGCCGCTGTGCTGGACGTCTGTTGCGTCATGCCCCGAGTCGCTTGCTGCAAAGCGGTGAGTCTAGCATGCGTAAAACGCGCCGCCGTTCGCCGGGCAGGCATGCGGGCAGCGTAATCAACACCTTGCACTGTGGTGCGGAACTGCCAAGCTCAAAGGTCATATTTATTCGCCCCGCCGATCATGCCCCAACGCGAACACGCCGCGCAGATTACCCATCATCAAATCAACGATCTGACGCTGTGCTGTCGGCGTCGTGGCGGCCACGATGATCCGGCGATCGTCTGCCTCCACGGCCTGCTGGACAACGGCGCGTCCTTCGACGCACTGATCGACGCGCTGGCCCCGCGCCTGGCAACGTCCGCGTACTGGCTGGCCCCGGACTGGCGGGGTCACGGCGACTCAGACTGGGCGCCGGGCGGCTATGTCTTTTGTAACTATCTCGCCGATCTCGATGCACTTCTGGATACACTTGTGCCCGGCCAGCCCGTCATTCTCGTCGGCCACAGCATGGGCGGCCAGGCCGCAAGCCTCTATGCCGGTATCCGCCCCGAGCGGATCACCGGGCTGATACTGCTGGACACTCTGAACGTACCCGCCGGCGATCCAAACGCCGCCGGCGAGCGCTATCGCGACTGGCTGGATACATGTCACGCCCCGCCGGCCCCGCGCCGTTATGCCGACCCGGAGGCGTTCACGGCACGCCTGGCAAGGCGCTATCCCGAGCTTGGCCGCGCGGCCACAACCGAGCTGGCCGCGCTCTGGCTGCGACGTGACGGAGATGGCTATCGGCTGGCCGCCGACCCGGCCCACCTGCGCAAGAGCCCTTACGGCTTCCGGGCCGACGAGGCCATGGCAATCTGGGCCGAGATCACGGCACCGGTGTTGATGATCGACGGCGCTGCCTCGCCGGCCAAATGGTTCATCGACGAGGCCACACGTGCCGAGCGGCGCAGCGTGCTGGCCGATCTGGAACACGTGGAACTTGACGGCCTGGGTCATATGCTCCACTGGCAAGCACCGACCCGCGTGGCCGCCCCCATAGCCGACTTCATCGCCGCCCGCGACCTGCTGGCGTAGATGCGCATGCCTTGCAGTATCAGTTGCGCGGTTACTGACCCCGCGCCTATGCTCGAAAGCTGTTGTGTTCGACCTGCCGGTCTTTTAGAGACGGCGATGGAGATGTCATATGCTCGCCCTGTTCTGGATCGCTGTCTTCTTCGTCGCGTTCGTTGCCCTGGCTTATAAACGCGCACGGCTGGTGACTGCCACGAGCGTCATCGGCGTGCTGCTGGCTGTTTGTACGATAACCAGCACCGGCGTTGTCACGGCATTGGTGCTTTGGGCGGTGTTTGCAGCCCTGTTCGGCGTGCTGCTCGTACCCAGCCTGCGCCGTCGGCTGATTACACGGCCGGTGCTCAACATATTTCGTCGCGTGCTGCCCACGCTTTCGGCCACCGAGCGCACGGCCCTGGATGCCGGCACCGTCTGGTGGGAGGGCGAGCTGTTCTCGGGGCACCCCAACTGGCGTCGCCTGGAAGAAATCCCGCCGGCGGCACTGACCGCCGAAGAACAGGCTTTCATCGATGGCCCGGTTCAGGATCTGCTCGATCTGTGTGACGAATGGCAGATCACGCAGGTCGATGGCGACCTGCCCCAGGCCGCCTGGGATTACATCAAGGACAACAAGTTCTGGGGCATGATCATCCCGCGTGCCTACGGCGGGCTGGAGTTCTCGGCCTATGCCCATTCCTGCGTGCTGGCCAAGATCGGCTCCGGCCCCGCCGGCGCCACCGTGGGGCCGATCGTGGCTGTCCCCAACTCGCTGGGCCCGGCCGAGCTTCTGATGCACTACGGCACCGAGGCCCAGAAGGATTATTACCTGCCTCGGCTGGCCGTGGGCGACGAAATCCCGTGTTTCGGGCTGACCAGCCCGCACGCCGGCTCGGATGCCGGGGCGATTCCGGATCGCGGCGTCATCTGCTACGACGACTGGCAGGGCGAGCAGGTGCTGGGCATGCGCCTGACCTGGGACAAGCGCTATATCACCCTGGCCCCCATCGCCACCGTGCTGGGCCTGGCATTCAAACTCTACGATCCCGACGGCCTGCTGGGCGGCGAGCGCGAACTGGGCGTGACCTGTGCCCTGATTCCCACGGCCATGCCCGGCTGTCATACCGACCGCCGACATTTCCCGGCGAGCGCGCCCTTCCAGAATGGCCCCACCTGGGGCAACGATGTGTTTCTCCCGCTGGATGCCATCATCGGCGGCCGGGCGATGATCGGCCAGGGCTGGCGCATGCTCATGGAATGTCTGTCGGTGGGGCGTTCGATCTCCCTGCCCTCCGGCTCGGCCGGCGACGCCATCGCCAACGCCCGCTATACCGGCGCCTACTCGATCATCCGTCGTCAGTTCAATGTCTCGATCAGTGCCTTCGAGGGTATCCAGGAAGCGCTGGCACGCATCGGCGGCAAGACCTATGCGTGTGAGTCCATCCGGCGCTTTACCGCCAACGCGGTGGATCTGGGTGAAAAACCCTCGGTGGCCTCGGCCATTGCCAAGTATCACGTCACAACCATGGCCCAGGAGGTCGCCAAGGACGCCATGGACGTTCACGCCGGCAAGGCCGTCATGTTGGGCCCGTCGAACCCCATCGCCCGTAGCTTTCAGGCCGCCCCGGTCAATATCACGGTCGAGGGGGCGAATATCCTCACGCGCTCGATGATGATCTACGGCCAGGGGGCGATTCGTTGTCATCCGTATGTGCTGGCCGAGATCGAGGCCGCCAATAACCGCGATCAGGATGACGCGCTGGATGCCTTCGACGAGCTGCTCTATGCCCATATCGGGCATGATTTTGCCGCCGCTGCCCGCTCACTTGTCATGGGCTTTACCGGCGGCCTGGGCTCCGCGACGGGCAAACAGGCTGATGTGGCGACGTTCTATCAAACCATGAATCGCTACTCGGCCAACCTCGCGCTACTGTCTGACCTGGCCATGGCCACGATGGGCGGCACGCTCAAGTTCCGTGAGTCGATCTCGGCGCGCCTGGGTGATGTGCTCTCCCAGCTCTATATCGCCAGCGCCACCCTCAAACGTTATATCGAGGACGGCGCCCACGCTGACGACCGGCCTTATGTGGCCTGGGTCTGTGAAACCGCGTTTTCAGAGATCGAGATCGCGCTGTCGGGCGTATTACGTCACCTGCCCAATCGCTTCGTCGCCGCCCTCGGCCGGGTATTGATCTTTCCACTGGGCCGCACGGCGCGCCGTCCCAGTGATCCGCTGGGCCAGCGCGTGGCCAAGCGTGTGACCACGCCGGACGCCGCGCGCGACCGCCTCACGCCGCGCTGCTTCATCTCGTCAACCAAGACCGATCGCGATCTGGCGCTGTTCGAGCGGGCCATGCAGGCCACACTGGATACCGCCGAAACAGCCAAGAAGCTGGTGAAAGCTCGCAAGAGCGGCGCCATCACGGCCGATCACCCGTTTGAGCAGATCCTCGAAGGACATGACAACGGCGTGATTTCGGCCGATGAAGCCGCGGCCATGCGCCTGGCCTTCGAGCTGCAGATGAAGGTTATCGACGTGGACGACTTCGATCCCAGCGAGATGCGCGGCAGCGCCAAGACAACCGCCTCGGCGGCCGCCAGCCAGGCTGCATGACCAGGCGATTGATACGATAGCCGTGAAAAGAAAAAAGACGCTCCGGTGAGCGTCTTTTTTTATGCCAGCGATGGCACAACCGCCCATGAACGCCGTCATATAACGATAAAAATACGATCGGTAGGTTGCGCACAACCCTAATAAAAGATCGCGCAGAACTAACGATTTCGTCTCGAGCGACCCACGCCTCAGACTAAGGTATGAAACGCGCCATGTCGGCGGCGCCCGCCGCGCCAGCGGGTCTGCAAGGCTTGTCATAGCGGGCTTTGCGCGCCCCGGCATGAAGGGCGCTGGGCTTCCTTGATGCCAATCCCCGTTCCTCCACCGGTTCGATATTCAGACATGGCATCTTTTCGGCTAGTCTACGGCACAGGGCCTGTTGCCGTTTCGTACCAGCGCCGCGTTGGCGCCCGCAAATCGTGTCGTGCCGCAAACTGCGCTTGGCGCGGACTCGCATGAAACGGCAATGGTTCTTAGAAGACTAAAAACGCGCTACCGGCCATTCGGCCTTCACCAGGGAGATTCATCGTGAAGAACAAGCGTTCTACGGGGATGCAACCGGATCAATTGGCGTCCGGTTTCAGAGCAGAACTCAAGAAGACGGTCCGTCATACCGGGCTCGCGGTCTGCCTGGCCGCGACCAGCGGCTTGATGCTCAGTGCCTGCGACAGCGGCTCTGGCGGCGACAACGGTCGCACACCGGCCGAACAGCAAGCGATCGAAGACGGGCCGATGGGGCTGGTGTTCAGCTATCCGTACAACGGCCAGCAAAACGTCACGCTGACCAGTCAGATCGCGTTTCGTACCCAGAGCGCTTTCGACAACGATATCGCAGACGCCATCGCGCTGCGTACGGCCTCCGGCGACATCGCCCCGGAGCTGTCGATCAACGTGGTTCAGGACGATAACCAGCCCAACGTCTATCGTATCGAGACGTCACGACCGCTGCGCGGCAACGTGACGTATCGCCTGGTGACCACCCGGGCCCTGCAGTCAGGCGACGTACGTTATGACGCCGGGCAGACGCTTTTTCAGTTCACCACCGCCCCCACGCCCGGCGCGCCGTCGGCCGGTGAGTTCCGGGTCACGGAGGTGGCCCCCGGCGAAAGCAATCCGGTCACCGGCCAGACCTCGATCTTTGCGCAGTTCAACACCCTGCATATCTCGTTGTCCGAGACGATCGACCCGTCCAGCGTAATCGATGGCGAGACGTTTACAGTCACCGGCCCCGATGGCAACGACATCGAAGGCGCGCGCATGGTGTCCGGCCACGAGATCGCGTTCGATCCGGCTGACAACCTGGCGCCCGGCGACTATACGATCTCGCTGTCCGGCGACGTGCGCTCGGCGTTCGGCAAATCGCTCGAGCCGATGTCCGTCACCCGGACGGTGCTCGACTCCGGCGATATCGTCCAACAGAACCTGCTGGTGGATAACGGCCAGGGCTTTGCCGGCGACGCCGACGACAGCCCCCTCGACGGCCTCATGGACAATCTGGTCACGATCCGCACGCAGCTGATTGGCGTGAACCAGCAACCCGCCCGTAACCAGCCCGAGCGCGCGGGCGTGCTGGTCAATCTGAGCCAGCCGGGCATGCCGGGATTCGGGGATGTGTTCCCCAACAGCCTGCCGGCCGGTCAGCTCGTGCAGCTCAAGCCGTTGAGCGTATCGCTGAATGGCGACGTGCCGACCCCGCTGCAGAGTGGGCCGATCCAGGTTCAGTTCGGCACCGATGCCAACGTATACCTGATGGCGAACGATTATCAGGACATCGCCACGCCAACCGCGGTACGCCTGCGTTTCGATCTCAACAACACCACGCTGATTGAGGCCGCGCCCGGCACGCCGGAATATGTGGTTCAGGCGTTGGCCAACGGTGTTTTCAACCAGTCCGCGCTCAACGTGCAGGCCTCGGGCCTGGCGATTCCGCAGGACAACGGCGACCTGGTAATCACAACGCTCGGCGCCTTCCCGCTGACGGTCAACCGAAGCGATGATCTGACGATCGATTTCTCCTTGACGTTGCGCCTGCCGGCAGGCGAACAGACCCCGGTCGTTGCAGACAACGTCGCCCCGTTCGTGATTTCCCAGACACCAAGCGCCTGTCTGTACACGTTTGGCACCCCGGCTTATCGTCCGGTTTACAGCCAGCGCGGCTCGGCCCCGACGGCCCTGCCGGAACAGGCCTGTCTCCAGGTTCTGCAACAGGGTGGCGCCCTGACGACACCCTCGGGCATCAATGATTTTCAGATCGAGGGTAGTCCGGCGCTGACCTTCAGCGAGCCGCTGGATCCGTTGTCGGTCAACGGTCAGAGCATTCAGATGACGGGGCCGACCGGTAACGTACCGGTTTCCTTCCAGGTCGACGGTTCGTCGGTGGTTCTGCGTCCGGATGATCTGCTCCAGCCCAACACGCAGTACACGATCGCCCTGGGTAGCGGCAGCGCGCTGCGCGATCTGGCCGGCAACGCGCTGGTGGCCAATCCGGCCGGCGGCCCGGGCCAGAGCATTCGGTTCACCACCGAGCCCCAGGTGTTCAATGAAGCCATGCAGGCGCCCGTCATTCTGGGTGAACTGACCCCCGGCGTGCCGTGTGCGCTCGAGGGGGGTGACTTCATGAGCGGCGGTAACGACGCCGGGCGCTGTGTCGGCAGCGAGCCGGCCGATGCGTCAGGCCTAGATGACGACGATGACAGCGACAGCATGGCCGGCGGCATGGTCACGGCCAGCGCCACGACTGATTATCCTGTCTTCCAGAACCCGAAGAACGTGTCGGTCAATGTTTCGTTCTCCAAGTTCGTGCAACGAGACACGGTTGTTCTGGCCGATGGCTGCTTGACCAGCGGCAGCGGTGATGACAACAGCAATAACGACGCAACCGTTGCGCTCGAGCGTATCGACGGCAACGGTCAGTGCGTGGGCGTGCCCGAGGCATCGTTGGCCTTTCTCAACACCAACGACGACACCACGCGCGGGTTTACGATTCGTCCCGCGCAGGAGCTGACAGAAGGCGCGCGTTACTGGATCGTGATCTGTGGCAACGACGGTGACGCAAGCTGTGGTGCAACCATCCTCGACACCGACGGGCTGGCTCTGAACACCGATCCGTTCAACGGTACCGGCACAACGCCCGCCTCGCAGGACGCGGCCGGCGGCCCGGACATCATCATGCCCTTCGACGCCATTGGCTACACGACGGACTTCTATGCCGATCAGTTCACGCTGCCGTATACCGATACCAACGGTAACGGTCAGTTCGATGATGCCGACGGCAACGGCGTGTATAGCGAAGGCGATGAGCGACCGCAGGCCAGCAATCGCGCGCTGGTGAATCTGTCGCTGCTTGGTGCACCGATCACCAATACCGACAACCTGGGCAGCCGGCCCGACGTCAATGGCGCCTATCCGGCTTATCTGTCACTTACACGACCGGTCGCGATTCGCAAGACACTCAACGACTGCGACGCACGTCTGGCTGATATCGTCGATGACCAGGGCAACGGCGTCGTCGGTGAATCTCCGGATAACTGTATCCAGGTCTCGTTGTTGCCGGGCGGGTTCAGCGCGCTCACCGGTATCGGCATCAGCCTGGCCGAGGCGTTCCCCGCGATCGCCGAAGCCGTCACGGACCCGCTGGAGGAAGTGACCGATCCGGTCAACACGCTGGTTTCCTCGTTGCCTGTTGTAGGCCCGGTGCTGGGTGGCACGTTCAATACGGTGCAAGACGCTCTGCAGGGCCTGACGACCGCCGTGTTCGGCGCGGTCGGCGGCTCGATTCCGGTCAACGGCGATCCGATCAATACCGGCCAGATCCTGCTGCGCTTCCCCAACCAGACCAACGACGGCGGCGGCCAGACGGCCCAATCCGGCTATATCGTTCCCGAATGCGAAGGCACGTTGAACGGTCAGGCGTATCAATACGAACCCTGCTTCGTCGCCGGTCTGAATCTGGTTGCCTCGGCCCCGGATGCACAGGGCCTGGAACTCGAGCCGCAGGTCATTCGGCTGAATCTGGTCGGCCCGGTAACGTTCCAGCAGAACGGCCGCTTGGTGATCGCACTGAACAACGCCAACACGTTCAGTCTGGCCGCCAGCGCACTCGGTCTTCTGCCGGCGACCGCAGAGATTCGACCCGGCCGGCTGAACTTCCAGCTTACGGGTAACGAAATCCACGGGGGCCGCGCGTTCCCCGAGCGCTAACGCGTGATGGCATGACGCATCGGCAACGATGAACCGGCCCCGGTTATCCTCAGGATGATCGGGGCTTTTTAGTGCATCACGCGAACAGGCTGAGTCTTCAAGACAGCGCCTTGGGCAGACCTCACCGCTCGGCCCGCATCCAGCCCCCGACTGATGAATTCTAGCCGGCTTCTTCGCTACGGCGCGGTCTCACGCCTGGCAGCGCCAAGATATATGTCTGGCGCCGGGGACGGGACGGTAACGCCGCGTCGAGACGTATCCCATGTCAGACGGCGAAAACAAGACAGAACACGGTTCTAGGGAGGGCGTGTCGTCATGAAATATGACGTCGCATTGCCCGCGCCGGGCGTGTCAGGCAAGGCGCGGGCCGCCGAGCGTGGCGTACCAGGTCAAGGCCCGTCAGCGGCATGGCGCGTCCGGCGCGAGCAACCCGAATGGGCCGACTTATCTTATGACGACACGCCCTAGCCGGTCTGGGCCAGTATCTGCATGGCCAGCTCGCGCACGGCGTTCGACATGGCCTGGCCGATGATTTCGGCGTTGTCGCCTGAGCGCGCCGGCAGCGGCTGCGTGATCAGCGCCGTATCGCGCGACACGGCGGTGTCGGCGTTATCGGTGACTCGCCACTGGGCGGCCAGCACCACGGTGCCGCCCGGCTGTGGCTCAAACGTAGAGACATCGACATGCACATCGTAGGGTTTGTTGCGCCCCTGCACGAGTTTTTCGTCGATGGTCTGTTGCAACAGCTGTGTCATGGCCACCGGCAGGCGGATCGCCCATTTCGCGTTGGCCACTTCCGACAGGACATGGGCATCGCTTCGGACCTGGAGATGATAGTTATCCAGATATTCGGGCACCTGCACCCGCATGACGTGCCAGTCACTGGGCCGGGCCGGCACGCGATCGGTCTGTGGCGGCGACAGTGTTATACGCTTGAGCGGCGGCACGCTGCCACAGCCGGCCAGCAGACCGCCGGAGACCAGTAATACGCCGGCCCATCGTAGCGTTGCGTGTTTCATCAGCGGCCATCGCCTCCGTAGAGCAGCGCATGCGGATTGCGCTCGAGTGTTTCGGCAAATCGACGAATCGAGGACGCTGCCGCCGACAGATCGCGCAGGGTGCTCTCGACATCCTGGCGGGTTCCGGAATCGGGATCCGTGACCTGCTGGATCTGTCGCGACAACTGCGCCAGGCTGTCGCTGGTCGCCTGAACGTTGTTCAGCACCTGGGTGATCTGTTCGTCGCGCGAATCGATCTGATCGGTCGCGGTATCGCTGAGCCGCTCGACGCTGGCCAGCGTCTGTTGCAGCTGCTTGTTGTTCTGATTCACCGCGTTCGTGACCGCGGTCAGCGTATCGTCAGTGTTTTCAGTGGTCTGCTTGAGTGCCGGCGTGAGCGTGGTGACGGCCGTATCCACGTCTTCGGCGAGTGTGACCATGGTCTTCAGGGCATGATCGACGCGTTCAAGCGTCTGTTTCCACGGCAGCTCGGCCACCGTGTCCTTGAGTTGATCGAGCTGGGACGGCACAGCCGGAATTTCCGGCACGTCAAGCTTCGAGGGCGCCAACACGAAATTCGCCGGCTCATCGGGCTGGAAATCCAGATTCACCGCAAGCTGTGAGGTGACATAGCTGTAGATGACCAGTTGCGCGCGCAGCCCGTGCTCGACCATCGAATCGATCGACATGTCGTTATCGGCGGTCTCGCCGTTGAGCATGGTCAGATTATCGCCGCTCATGTCCACGGTGACCGCGATGCGTGCGCCTTCACCCTGATCCGCCAGACGCAGCTGCACTTTCTTGACCGTGCCCACTTGCACGCCGCGGAACAGCACACGCGAGCCGTTGGTCAACCCGAGCACGGACTGATCGAAAAAGATGATCGCCTGACGATCCTGGCGCAGCAGCCCGGTATTGCCGAACGCCAGAATGCCGACCGCAATGAGTGCGAGCGCCCCCAGAAGAAACGCGCCGATGATCGTATAGTTACGATTACTCGCCATGCGTCACACGCTGCGTCATATCGATTCTGTCTCCTCGGCCTCGATCGGCTCGCGTTTTAGAAAAGCCCGCACGCGATCCGGGCCGTGCTCGACGAGCCGGTGCGGGTCGCCGTGGGCGATCGCTGTCTTCGACTGATTGTCGAGATAGATACTATCGTCGGCGATGGTAAAAATACTTGGCAGCTCGTGCGTGACCGCGATGACCGACAGTTTGAGCGCGTCGCGCAGGCGCATGATCAAGGCATCCAGGCGCTGCGAGGTGATCGGGTCCAGCCCGGCGCTGGGCTCGTCCAGGAACAGATAGTCCGGGTCCAGCGCGATCGCACGGGCCAGCCCCGCCCGTTTCTGCATGCCGCCCGAGAGTTCGCTGGGCATGCGTGACTGTTGCCCGGCCAGCCCCACGAGTGCCAGCTTGAAGGCCACCTGATCGGCGATTTCACCGGCGCCCATCTTAGTGTGCAGCTGCATCGGCAGTGCAACATTCTCACCCACCGTCATCGACGACCAGAGTGCTGTTGACTGGAACAACACGCCGATGCGTCGTTGCAGTGCGGCACGCTCGGCGCGATCGCCGGTGACCAGACGCTTGCCGTCGAAAACGATCTCGCCCTGATCGGCCCGGGCCAGATCGATCATGTGTCGCAGCAGCGTACTCTTGCCGCAGCCCGACACGCCCATGATCACGAAGATCGAGGCCGGGTGAATCGCGAACGACAGCGCCTCTTGCACCAGCGTATCGCCAAAGGCCAGGCGCAGGTCGCGCACGACGATACCGCGCTCGAGGTTCTGATTATCGGATAGCTCGGCCATAGAAGAGCGGCTTAAATGCCCAGCGCGTTCGTGCAGAGCGCGGCCACGGCATCGATGGAGATGATCCCGATGATACAGACAACCACCGTGCGTGTTGCCGCGCGCCCGACTTCTGCGGCGTTACGCCCGGCGTTCAGCCCGATATAACAACTGGTCAGGGCAATGAGTACGCCGAAGGCGATGGATTTGACGAAGCCGATCACGAATTCGGACAGGCTCATCGCATCCTGTAGCCGCTCGACGAAGGCCACCGGCGGCGTGCCGAGCACGATATGCGCCACGATCATGCCGCCGGCAATAGCCAACGTCGCGCCGTAGAGAAACAGCAGCGGCATCATCAGTGACAAGGCCGCCAACCGAGGCAGGGCCAGGAACTCGAACGGCGAAACGCCGATCATGCGCAGGGCATCAATCTCTTCGTTGGATTCCATGGTCGCCAGATGCGCGGCGAACGTGGCCCCGATACGCCCGGCCATGATGAACGCGGTCATGATCGCGGCCATTTCTCGTGCCGAAGCGATACCCACGAGATCGGCCAGATACATGCCGGCACCGAACGTCTGAAGCTGCACCGCGCCGATAAAGCCAAGCACGGCACCGATCAGGATATTGACGACCGTAACCACCGGCAGTGACGCGGCTCCGGTCTCGCGAACCAGCTCGACGAAATCGCGCCATCGGGTCTGGGCGCGGCCGGACACCAGGGCCGGGGTAAGCGCCATCGCCTGGCCCACCAGATTCGCCGTGTTGCGCGCGACACTGGCCTGCGCGCCCGCTCGGCGGCCCACGCGTGCCAGCAAACCCGGCCGCCGCGGGCGTTCGGGTGCGGCCGGCGTCGGGCTTGCCAGGGCGATGAGTGCCGAAATGTCGTCCGGCAGATCGCGTGTGTCCAGCGACACATTATCCTGGGTCAGTGCGTCGCCCAGCGCATGGACAAACGCCGCCACCCGCGGATGTGCATTATCCAACGCCGCACCATCGACCACCACACGCGATTGGCCGCCCACATCGAGCGTATCGGCGACGTGCGCAGCCGATGGCGGACGTATGGCACGCCCCCAGTCACCCGACAGCTGGACCACCGGCGTGCCCGATTCGGTCTCGAATGCAATCAGCTCCGAGGTCGTCGCCCGCTCGCTCACGTCAAACGCCCCAGCGCGGAGCATTGACATGGCAGCGCACCACGGCCGGCCCATCCTGAGCAGGGCGGCAGCTCACACGAAACGCGAGATTTTCGATCATGCCGCGCAGCTTAGGGCCTGTTGCCGTTTCATGCGAGCGCCGTTTTCGTCGAGAGTCCGCAGTGTGTCCTGCAAGGCGCGAGTCGCCGCGTCGCGGCGTGCCACGACCAAGACTCGTAACGCCGCAGGGCGCCCATCGTTAATTTTTATGGGCGGCCCAACCCTTCGGGCCAAGCGCGCCAAAATTAACGACACGTCGGCAATACAGCGTTCTAGCCCACTTGCGCAGAGTGACTGCGCGGCGCGGACTACGCCTCGTCTTGCCGCAAAACAGCGCTTGGCGCGGGCTCGCATGAAACGGCAACAGGCCCTAACCCAGCCGGCCAGGACGTGCACGGCCGGGCCGCACGCACAACACCCGCCCCCGATTACGGATCGTTGCCCGGAATCGGGGTGTTGGTGGTCGCCGCACCGGCACCGTCTTTTGCGCCCGGCACCGGCTCATAGTCGTCGGCAACCTCTTGCAAGGCCGGATCCAGCGAATCGGACTGCTGTGTCCAGCCGCCGCCCAGCGCCTTGTACAGATCAGCCGTGGCGGTGAAACGCGAGGCGATCGCATCGGCCAGGTCCAGCTGGCTGGAGAACAGATTGCGCTGTGCATCGAGCACGTCGAAGAAATCCGTGCGACCGACCTGATAACGCAGGTTGGCCAGGCGCAGCGTCTCGCGATAGCTTTCGACCTGCTCCTGAATGGCCAGATAGCGCTGGCGGCTGTACTTGACCGCCTGCAGGGCGTTCTCGACTTCCTGGAAAGCTTGCCGCACGGCCTGGCGATACTGAATCTCGGCCTGTGCCTTCTGGGCCTTGGAGCTTCGGTATTGCGCGTTTATCCGGCCGAAATCGAGAATCGGCGCGGTGATCGAGCCGCTGATGCGCTGCAACTCCGAGTACGGCTCGAACAGATCCGACACATCCAGAGCCTGTGTGCCCAGCCCCGCGCTCAGATTGAGCGTCGGGAAGAAACGGGCTTTCGCCACACCGACGTTGGCGTTGGCTGCGATGAGCGAAGCTTCCGCGGCACGGATATCCGGGCGACGTTCGATCAGCGACGACGGCAGTACGACCGGCAGATCGGTCGGCAATGTCAGGTCTTCGAAATCGCCGTCGGGCACCGTTGTGGTGTTCATGATCTGGCGCGGTGTCTTGCCGGTCAGAATCGCCAACGATGTTTGTAGCCGATCGGCCTGTTGTTCCAACGGCGGCAGCTGTGCCCGCGCCGATTGCAACAAGGATTTCGTTTGCAGCAGAACCAGCTTGTTGATCGCGCCGTATTCATAGCGCTTCTTGTCGAGCTGGTAGCCCTGGAGCCGTGTCTTGATCGTCTCCTTGGTGACCGCGATCTGACGCTGATAGGACCGCAGCGACATGTAGTTTGTCACCACGTCCGAGACCACCATCAGACGCAACGAATCCTGGGTGTAGGCTGAACTGAGCAGCTGCCCGCGTGCCTGCTCGGCCGAGCGACGCAGCGCGCCCCACAGATCGAACTCGTAGTTCAACGTCCCGGTGACGGAAAAGAAATTGAAGCGCTGGACCTGGGTGCTGCTGTTCGCACCACCGCCGCCACCGCCTCCGGCGCCACCACCACCGGCCGAGCCGCCGGATGATCCACCGCTGGAGCCGCCGCCGACACCGCCGCCGCCACCGGCAAATGCGGCCGTACCGCTACGCTGCCGCTGGGCCTGGGCCTGGCCTTCGACCGAGGGATAGAGCTGGGCGTTCTGAAAGCCCAGCTCGGCCCGGGCCTGGCGAATACGCTCGAACTGCAGCGCAATCTGCAGGTTCGAATCCAGGGCCTGGTCGATCAGCTTGTTGAGCGTGGGGTCCTGATAGCGCGTCCACCAGTAGGCCAGCTCTTGTTGCTGCTGTTGTGAGAGCAGCGTCGAGTCGAACCGGGATTCCGGCAGATCAAGATCCGGACGTTCATAGTCCGGCCCGACTGCACAACCGGCCAGCAGGACGACCGCACCGAGGATCAGCGCACTACGCATCGTTGTTGTTCCTGTCATTCGTTTCGTCACGACGCGAGTCGTCGGAAAGCTCTTGCGAGCGGTTTTCATCTTCCACGTTATCCGCGTCCGGATCCTGGCCCCGCAGGCGCGAGATCTTGTTCGAGCCGGTCTCGATCAGATCGTAGAACATCGGCACGAACAGGATGGCGAAGAACGTGGCGAACAGCATGCCGCCGATCACCGACGTACCGATCGCGATACGGCTGTTGGCCGAGGCGCCGCTGGCGACCGCCAAGGGCACCGTCGCCAGCACGAAGGTTAACGAGGTCATGATGATCGGACGGAAACGCAGCTTGGCCGCCGAGTAGGCCGCATCCGCCGGACTCTTGCCGGCCCGGCGCTCGATGACCGCGAACTCGACGATCAGAATCGCGTTCTTGGCTGCAAGCCCGATCAATACAAGCAAGCCCACCGTGAAGTAGATGTTGTTGTCGACCCCGCGTAGCCAGACCGCGATATACGCGCCCAGAGCGGCGAACGGCACCGCCGTCAACACAGCCAGCGGCAATGTCCACTTCTCGTACTGGGCCGCCAGAATCAGGAACACCATCACCACGCCGAAGCTCAGCGCGATGGCCGCCGAACTACCCACGTTCTGTGCCTGATAGGCCGTGCCGGTGAATGACCAGCTGTAGCCACTGCCCAGCACCTTGTCGGCCACCTCCTGAATGACGGCATTGGCCTGGCCTGAACTAAAGCCGGCCGCGGGCGAGCCTTGCACCATGGCCGCCGGGAAGACGTTGAAACGCTGTACCACGTCGGCCGAAGTGCTGCGCTGAATCGATACCAGTGAAGATACCGGAATCATGTCGCCCGTCTTGTCGGATTTGACATAGACCTGGCGCAGATCGTCGGGATGCATACGATACGGCGCATCCGACTGCAGGTTCACCTGCCAGTTGCGGCCCAGGAACGTGAACTGGTTGACATAGAGCTGGCCAAACGTGGCCTGCAGCGTGTTGAACAGGTCATTGATCGGCACGCCGAGACTCTTGGCTTTCTCTCGATCGGCCTTGACCTTGTAACGCGGCACGTCGGTGGTCAGCGTAGTACGCACACGTTGCAGCTCGGGGCGCTTGTTGGCCGCGGCCACCAGTTCCTGGGTCTTCTTATAAAGCGCGTTGTAGTCCGAGCCTTCCTTGCTCTGAACATAGCCTTCAAAGCCGCCCGTGGTCGACAGCCCGATGATTGGCGGCGGGTTGAAGGCGATGATTCGTGCGTCAGGCACCTGCGCCCCCAGGCCGAACGCCTGGTTGACCAGATCGAACGACGAGGGCGCGCGCTTGCCCCAGTCCTCGAGTGTGAGGAACATCACGCCGGCCCAGGTGCGCGGCGCGCCGGCCAGAAAGTCATAGCCGGGCACGCTGATCACGCCGGCCAGGCCTTTCATGTTGTCACTGGCCAGATGATAGAAATCCTGGCTTACCTCTTCGGTTCGCTGAAGCGAGGCACCCGGCGGCAGCTGATAGTAGGCAAAGATATAGCCCTGGTCTTCCTGCGGGATCAGGCCCGATGGCACCTGAGTGGATATGGCCCACGTCGCCACGACGACGCCGATGAACATCAAAACGCCCAGAATGAAACGCTTGAGCAGGAAGTTCACGCCCCACAGATAAGCGTCTGTAAGTTTGCTGAAACCCTGGTTGAACTTGCGAAAGACCCAGTTCTTGTTTTCTTTGCTGGGCCTGAGGAACAGGGCGCACAACGCCGGTGTAAGCGTGAGCGCGACCAGCGCCGAAATCAGCACCGATACCGCAATCGTGATCGCGAACTGGCTGTACATCTGGCCGGACAGGCCGCCCAGAAAGCCCACCGGCACGAATACCGCGTTCAAGGCAAGGGTGACCGCGATGATGGGCCCGGTGACCTCCTCCATGGCCTTGATCGAGGCTTGACGCGGCGAGGCTTTCTCCTCGGTCATGATGCGTTCGATGTTCTCGATCACGATGATCGCATCGTCCACCACCAGCCCGATCGCCAGAATCAGGCCGAACAGGGTCAACAGGTTGATCGAAAAGCCCAGCATAAAGATGCCGGCGAATGTACCGACCACCGCAACCGGCACGGCCAGCATGGGGATCAACGTCGCCCAGAAGTTCTGGAGGAAGATGAATATCACCAGCAACACGAGCACGAGAGAGATGAAGAACGTCAGCACCACCTCGTGAATCGAGGCATCGACGAACTTCGTCGTGTTGTAGGGGATCTTATACTCGAGTCCGGCCGGCATGTTCTGGCTGAGCTCCTCCATAAGCGCGTTCACGCGCTCGGCCGTGGCCAGTGCGTTGGCCCCGGGCTGGAGATAGATCGCCGCCGGCACCGCCGGCTGCCCGTTGAAACTGTGCAGGGTCGAGTAGGCCTGCGCGCCCAGTTCGATCCGTGCGACATCGCGCAGCCTTAGCACACGCCCGTTGTCCATGGACTTCAGGATGATCTGCTCGAACTGTTTCTCGTTCGAGAACCGTCCTTCGGTACTGGCGGTGAACGTAAAGGCGATATCGGCGTCGCCATACGGCCGCTGGCCGAACTTACCGGCTGCAAACTGCGAGTTCTGTTCGTTGATCGCGGCCTGTACGTCGCTCGTGGTCACCCCGAAACGCGCCATCTTGGACGGATCCAGCCAGATGCGCATCGAGTAGTCCTCGCTCGAGAACAGTCGTGCGTCCCCCACGCCCTGTAGGCGTTTAATGGGATCGATGAGATACACCAGCATGTAGTTACTGATGAATGTCGTATCGAACTTCTGTTCAGGCGAGAAGACCGTCAGCACCTGCAGAATGCTCGTGGACTGCTTGCGCACCGTCACACCGGTCTGCTGCACCACGTTCGGCAACAACGCCAGCGCGGACTGGACTCGGTTGTTGACGTCGATGGTCGCCAGATCCGGGTCCGTGCCGATCTTGAACGTGACGTTCAACTGCATCTGACCGGAGTCGGATGCCGTGGACGTCATGTAGATCATGTTCTCGACACCGTTGATCGATGTCTCGAGCGGCGCGGCGACCGTCTTGGCGATATCCTCGGCGCTGGCGCCCGGATAGTTGGCACGCACCACCACTTCCGGCGGCACGACATCCGGATACTGCGCGATCGGCAACGAGCGCATCGCCAACACCCCGGACAGGGTGATGACGATGGCCAGAACCGTTGCGAATACCGGCCGTTCAATAAAAAACTTCGACAGCACGCGAGCGCCCTCTACTGATTGTCTTCAGCCGACGAGCTGTTGCTCGACGACTTTTGATTGTCGCCCGCGGCACTGCCGCCGGCTGCCGAATCCTTGTTCGATGACGTATCAGCCGATTTGACCTCGACGGGCATCCCCGGCTGCAACGTACCCAAACCTGAGGTGATGACCTGATCACCGGCCTCGAGGCCATCGGTGATCACACGGCCGGAGTCGGTATCCGGGCCGAGCGTGACCGCCTGTGTCGTGGCCTTGCCGTCCTGGTTGATCACGAACACGTTGACACGCTGCCCGCTATCCGAGACCGCCTCATTGGGAATGACCAATGCATCCTCGATCGTCTGAATACGAATACGGGCCCGCACGTAGCGCCCGGGCATCAACGCGTTTTCCGGGTTCTTGACCACGGCACGCAGCTGCACGGTGCCGGTGTCCGGGTCGATCGTGCTCTGTGTGAAGTCGACCTCGCCTTTGTACGGGAACACGTCGCCGGTGCCCGTGATGATCGTGGCCTCGCGGGTGGACGCATCACTGGTTTGCTTGCCCATTTCGGCCAGCGCCTTGCGCCGAGCGAACGCATCGTCTTCGGGCAGCGCGAACAACACATAGACCGGGTCAAGCTGCGTGATCGTGGTCAGCTGCGTCTGGTTGGCGGTGACCAGCGAGCCGAGATCGATATCGCGCAGACTGGTCACGCCCGTGATCGGCGCTTCGACATGGGTATAGCCCAGATCAATCTGTGCCGACTCCAGATTGGCTTCGGCCTGTTGCACGGCCGCCTGATCGGAGTTGAAATTCGACAACGCCTGGTCCCGCTCGGCCTCACTTACGGCGTTCGCGTCATACAGCCGCTTAGTTCGGTTATAAATACGACGCGAGTTTTCCAGGCTGGCCTTGGCGCTGGCCAATGTGGCCTTGCGCTGATTGACGGTCGCGCGATACGGCTTCGGGTCAATCGTGAACAGCAGATCGCCCTGGTGAACGATCGAGCCTTCCTGATAATTCTTGGCCAACAGCACGCCGTTGACCCGTCCGATGATGCGCGCGGTCTGCTTGCCCTGTACGCGGCCGGGATATTCGCCATACACCTGAACGGCCTCCGGCTGCACGGTGACCGCCGACACCTTCGTGGCCGGCTGTTTCTGTGATTGACCGCCCTTGCTGGCGCCGCCACCGCCAGACGATTCTTCACCGCCGCCGCAGGCGGCCAACGTCGCCGTGAGACTGAAAACGACAAGCGCACGAAACGCTGTCATACGTCGCCGGGCGACGTCGTTACGAAAACGCATACCGATATCCCTGAGCTCTGTGGCTGTACCGCATCGTATGATACATACATTCGTGTATGTATGTAATATAGCGCCATCCCGTTACGCGACGACGACCCGATTCTTCCGCAGTATGGCACGCAAGACGAAGAGCGAATCCGTGCAGACCCGCGAGCGCATACTCGATGCCGCCGAGATCGAGATGTTGGCGCGGGGCGTCGGCAAGGCATCACTCGAGCAGATCGCCCGGCGTGCCGCGGTGACTCGTGGCGCGATTTACTGGCATTTCGAGGATAAGACCAGTTTGTTACAGGCCATGATCGCGCGCACGAAAATGCCGATGCGGGATCTGCGACGCTGTATCGGCCAACATATCCCCGGTGCGGCACCACGCGAGTTGCTGCGGGAGATGATGCTACATGCCGTACAACGCCTGGCCGGTGATGCCCAGCATCGCCGGGTCTGTCATATCGTGCTGCATCGCTGTGAAATCAATGACCAAGAGGTCACCAGCAACCGCGTGCTGGAGGCGATGTTTGATGAGACACGAACCGCGCTGTTGGCTCTTTGCGAAGAAATCGCGGATGACTTTCCGCTAGCCCAAGGCCTGTCGCCGGCCGATGCCAGCGATATGATCGTGGCGTTCCTGGCGGGCCTGTATGAGTGCAGCCTGCGCCACCCGGCCACCTACGCCGTGGAAAACAATGCCACGGCCAAGATCGATGCATTGCTGAACGGGCTGTTCCCGGCGCCGGCCGGCACGTCCCTTTCAGCTAGCTGAAAGGGATGCTGGCGGCCGCAGGTAAGCGCTTAACCTGGCCACGCCACGCCGACCCGTAATAATCCAGCACCGCCGGGGCACGCGTGTCGATGGGCCGCGCCGGGCCCAGAAAGCGCGGCGGCGTATCCAGCACGAAAACATCCAGCACGGCTTTTACCCGCGCAAGATATTCGCGCGTCTCGGTACGCAGTGGCTGGCGCCGGTCTTCGTCGGGCCAGGTATAGCCCGCGGCCGACAGGCCGGTTCGCTCGGCCAGAAACAGCGCGCGATACTCGTGATAACGCTGGGTAATCAACGTGGTGTGCGATAAGCCGAAGACAGCCCTGGCCCGCACGACCGAATCCAGCGTACGGAAACCGGCGAAATCGAGCGTGATGGCGGCATCCGGCACACCCAGCTTACGCAGGGCCTGGTACATCTTCTGTGGCTCGTTGTACGCCCGCGACGGATTGGCGCCTGAGACCAGCAGATAACGCACCTTACCGGCGTGAAACAGCTGTGCCGCGGCGTTGATCCGGTTCTCGAACAACAGGTTCGGCCGGCCCGTGTGCGTATACGGGCTGGTGCCCAACACCAGCGCCACGTCGGCCACCGGCACGCGCTGGGTCGTGTCGTAGACTGCCCCACGCGTGGCACCAACCATCCAGGCATTGATGGCGAGCGCTGCCAGTGCAGCCGTGCCGACCAATGAAATCAGCGTTTTGACGAAGCCGATCATCACGAGCCACTCGCCGCGCGAGACCCACACCCGGATTGTGGCCCGCTCATTGCCCGACCCCGCTGGGCAAGGCCGGGCGCGACAGCGCACTGATGGCTTCGGTGAGTCCCGCCGGCGTGAGTGGGTACATCCGGTCATCCATGAGACGACGGGTCATCTCGATCGACGGGGTGAAATCCCAGCGCTCGTCGGGCACCGGATTGAGCCAGACCGAGCGCGGAAACGCCTCGCGCATGCGCGTGAGCCACGTGGCCCCGGCCTCGTTGTTCCAGTGTTCCACCGAGCCACCGGGATACGCGATTTCATAAGGGCTCATCGTCGCATCCCCCACGAACAGGACGCGATAATCGCTGCCGAAGGTTCGGCACAGCTCGGTCGTGGGCAGACTTTCCTGGCGTCGACGCTTGTTGTCATCCCACACCGCTTCATAGATGAAGTTGTGGAAATAGTAATACCGCAGATGCTGGAATTCCGAACGTGCGGCGGTAAACAACTGCTCGCAAGCCGCCACGTGGTCATCCATCGAGCCGCCGACGTCGAACAGGATCAATAGTTTCAGCGCGTTTCGACGGCTGGCGTGGTAGACCAGATCGAGCTGGCCGCCGCGCCGGGCCGTGGAGGCGATCGTGTCGTCCAGATCCAGCTCCTCGGCCGCGCCTTCGCGTGCAAAACGCCGCAGCCGGCGCAGCGCGATCTGGATATTGCGGGTGCCAAGCTCTCGATCATCCGCCAGGTCGGCATATTCGCGCTGTTCCCAGACCTTGACCGCCCGTCGATGTCGGCCCGTGTCCTGACCGATGCGAATGCCTTCGGGGTTGTAGCCATAGGCGCCGAACGGCGAGCGCCCGGCCGTGCCGATCCATTTGTTGCTGCCCTCGTGGCGCTCGTCCTGCTCGGCCAGACGCTTTTCCAGCGTCTCCATGAGCTTGTCCCAACCGCCTAGCGCCTCGATCTGGGCTTTCTGATCCTCGCTCAAATCCAGCTCGGCGAGTTTTTCCAGCCACTCGTCAGGGATCGCGACGCCCTCGGCGCCGACCTGTTCGATTCCCTTGAAATAAGCCGCAAACACGCGATCGAAACGATCAAAATGTGTCTCGTCCTTGACCAGACACGTCCGTGCCAGGACATAGAACGAGTCGATCGATAACCCCGCCACATGGGCTTCCAAGCCTTCCAGCAGCGCCAGATACTCGGTGATGGAGGTTTTCAAACCGCCATCGCGCAGGGCATAGAAGAAATCGATCAACACGAGACGGGGCCCTGGCTAACGACGACCGCGCCGGCTCATGAAAGCCAGGCGCTCGAACAAGTGGATATCCTGCTCGTTTTTCAGCAGCGCGCCGTGCAGCGGCGGCAAGTCGTTGTCGGTCGAATGCAGCGAATCGGCCGGAATATCTTCGGCCAACAACAACTTCAGCCAGTCGATCAGCTCCGATGTGGAGGGCTTTTTCTTGATCCCCGGCACCGCCCGGATATCGAAGAACAGATCCAGGGCGTCGGAAAGCAGGCGTTTCTTAAGGTCCGGAAAATGCACGGCCACGATATCGGCCATCGTGTCCTTGTCCGGGAAGTTGATGTAGTGAAAGAAACACCGCCGTAGAAACGCATCCGGCAGCTCTTTTTCGTTGTTCGAGGTGATGATGATGATCGGCCGATGCCGAGCCTCGATGGTCTGACGGGTCTCATAGACATCGAAAGCCATGCGATCAAGCTCGCGTAGCAGATCGTTGGGGAATTCGACGTCGGCCTTGTCGATTTCATCGATCAGCAGCACCGGCTGCGCGTCGGCGGTGAAACACTCCCACAGCGGGCCGGGCACGATGTAATTGCCGATATCGTGTACCCGGGCATCGCCGAGCTGAGAGTCACGCAGGCGCGATACGGCGTCGTACTCGTAGAGCCCCTGCGCGGCCTTGGTGGTGGACTTGATATGCCAGGCATGCAAAGTCTTGCCGAGCCCCGCGGCCACTTCTTCGGCCAGCATGGTCTTGCCGGTGCCCGGCTCACCCTTGATGAGCAGCGGCCGCGACAACGTGGCCGCGGCGTTGACGGCCAGCTTCAAATCATCGGTGGCGACATATCGATCGGTGCCTGCGAACTCCACGCTCATATCAACGCCCTCGAGCCCGATCGGCCAGCACGGCGATCGCCGGCAGTGTCTTGCCTTCCAGAAATTCCAGGAACGCGCCGCCACCGGTCGAGATATAGCTGACGTCGTCACCGACGTCGTATTTCTCGATCGCGGCCAGCGTGTCGCCACCGCCGGCGATCGAGAACGCATCACTGGCGGCGATAGCATCCGACAAGGCTTGGGTGCCGCCCCCGAACGCCTCGATCTCGAACACGCCAACGGGGCCATTCCAGACGATGGTGCCGGCCGATTTCAGGATATCGGCCACGGTTTCGCGGGCCTGGGTGCCGATATCCAGAATCATTTCGTCGGCGCCGACGCTATCGATGGCGCGTTCGTGTGCCGTGGCGTTTTCTGATAGCTCAGTGGCGACAACGACGTCTTGCGGCAAGGGAATATCGCCGCCGCGCTCACGGATGTCGGCATGGATCGCCTTGGCCTCATCGACCAGATCCGCCTCGTGGAGCGAGGCCCCGATGTCGTGGCCCGCCGCGGCCAGAAACGTGTTGGCGATCCCGCCGCCCACGATGAGCTGATCGGCCAGCGTGGAAAGCGACTTCAACAGCGACAGTTTCGAGGACACCTTCGAGCCGCCGACCACGACCACGAGGGGCCGTTTGGGATCGTCCATCGCGGCCGTCAACGCTTCGACCTCGGCCATCAGCAACGGCCCGGCGCAGGCGACCGGCGCGTGGCGTGCCACACCTTCCGTCGAGGCCTGGGCGCGATGAGCCGTACCGAAGGCGTCCATGACGAACACATCGCACAGCCCGCCCATGGTCTGACTCAGGTCTTCGTCATTGGCTTTTTCGCCGACGTTGAAACGCACGTTCTCACAGATGACGAGCTCGCCTTCGGCGACTTCCACGCCGTCCAGCCAGTCCTTGATCAGGGGCACGTCAAAGCCGAGCTCACCGGATAACCAGCGCGCCACCGGCGCCAGACTATCGGCCTCGGTCGGCTCACCTTCGGTCGGCCGCCCCAGATGGGCCATGACCATCACGCGCGCCCCGGCTTCGATCGCTTTCTTGATCGTGGGCAAGGCCGCTCGCAGCCGTGCGGCCGAGGCCACCTCGCCGTCCTTGATCGGCACGTTCAAGTCTTCTCGAATCAGCACGCGCTTGCCGGCGAGCTCGACGTCGTCCATCGAAAGCAGCTTCATGGGAATCCCAATATTCTTGTCGATTGCAGCGGCCGCCCGCGAGCGCGACGGCCGGGTATTTCAAACCATACAAACACAAAGACCGGAACATGTCCGGTCTTTGTGGTCTGACAGATAACGCGAGGCAATCAGCCAGCGTTGGCCAATGCCAGGGCCGAGTCGAGCATCCGGTTCGAGAAGCCCCACTCGTTGTCGTACCAGGAACAGACCTTGATCAGACGGCCGCCGGCCACCTTGGTCAGCTTGGAATCAACCGTGGACGACGCCGGGTTGTGGTTGTAGTCAACGGAGACCAGCTCTTCGTCGGTATAGGCCAGAACGCCCTTGAGCTCGCCACCGGCGGCATTCTTCAGGACTTCGTTGACCTGCTCGACGGTGACGTCCTGCGACACGGTCGCCGATAGATCGACGAACGAGACGTTGATCGTCGGCACGCGTACGGCAAAACCGTCGAGTTTGCCTTCCAGTTCCGGCAGCACGAGGCTTACCGCCGCGGCCGCACCCGTCTTGGTCGGAATCATGCTCTGCGTGGCACTGCGCGCGCGGCGAATATCCTTGTGATAAACGTCCGAGAGCACCTGGTCGTTGGTGTACGAGTGGATGGTGTTCATCAACCCGTACTCGATGCCGAATGCTTCGTGCAGCGGCTTGACCAACGGCGCCAGGCAGTTCGTCGTGCACGAGGCGTTGGAGACGATCTTGTCCTCCGGGGTCAGTGTCTCGTGGTTCACGCCGAAGACAATGGTCTTCATGTCGCTGCCGGCCGGGGCCGAGATCAACACTTTCTTGGCGCCGCCTTTCAGGTGCGCGCTGGCTTTTTCCTCGCTGGCAAACAGACCCGTGCATTCCAGCACGACGTCCACGCCCAGATCGCCCCAGGGCAGGTTGGCCGGGTCACGCTCGGACAACACCTTGATCTTGTGCCCGTCCACGACCAGATGATCGCCTTCAGCGGAAACTTCGCCCGGGAACTTGCCGTGCGCGGTGTCGTACTGCGTCAAGTGCGCGTTCATCTGGGCGTCACCCAAGTCGTTGATCGCAACGATTTCGAGCTCATCCGTACGCTTGCCTTCGAACAAGGCACGCAGCACGTTGCGGCCGATGCGGCCATAGCCGTTAATGCCGATTTTCACTGCCATGTTGGCTCCTAAACTTTTTTTAAAAACAAAACGGGCCGACGCGCGCTTACAGCTGTCGTTTGATGGCCTGCACTACGCCGTCCACGGTGACGCCGAACTCGGCATAGACTTCTTCGGCCGGCGCCGACAGGCCGAAATCATCCACGCCGACAACCTCGCCCGTCGCACCGACGAATCGGTACCAGCTATCGGATACACCGGCCTCCACGGCCACGCGTGCGGTCACGTTGGGGGGTAGAACGCTATCACGATAGCCGGCGTCCTGGCTGGCAAACACTTCGATACACGGCATGGACACCACACGAACCGCCACGCCGTCATCGGCAAGCTTTCTGGCAGCGTTCACGGCCAGCTCAAGCTCGGTACCGGTCCCGATCACGATCGCGTCGGGCGTGTCCTTGGTATCGACAAGCACGTAGCCGCCCTTGTCGATCGCAGCCACGGTATCGGCATCACGCTCGTGATGATCCGTATCCTGGCGCGACAGGGCGATGGCACAGGGCCCGTTCACCCGCTCGATAGCCGCACGCCAGGCCACGGCCGTTTCGACATCGTCGCCCGGGCGCCATACGTGCAGGTTGGGAATCAAACGCAGGGCCGCGACGTGCTCGACCGCCTGGTGCGTTGGCCCGTCTTCCCCCAACCCGATGGAGTCATGCGTGTAGACGAACACGTTGCGTGCCTGCATGAGGGCCGCCATGCGCACCGCGTTGCGTGCATAGTCCGAAAACGTCAAGAACGTGGCACCAAAAGGCACGAGACCGCCGTGCAGGCTCAAACCGTTGGTTATGGCTGACATGCCGAATTCGCGCACGCCGTAGCACACATAGTTGCCGGATTTATCGGCCGCCGAAATCGGTTGATAGCCGTCGAAATCTGTGCCGTTGGATCCGGTCAGATCGGCCGAGCCGCCAAACAATTCGGGCAGCACGTTGGAAAACGCGCCCAGTGCCGCTTTGGATGACTTACGCGTGGCCGTACGTTTGCCATCGGCCTGTGTCTTTTCGATAAAGGTTCTGGCCTGATCGGCCCAGTTTCCAGGGAACCGGTTGTCCAGGCGCCGATCGAATTCCGCCGCCAGATCCGGATGGCTGCTGGCAAAACGATCGTAGCGCTGCTGCCACGCCGCTTCGGCCTGTTTGCCGGCCTGTCGGTGATCCCAGGCCTCGTAAAGCGCCTCGGGCACGGCGAATCGTGTTTCGTCTGACCAGCCCAACTCCTTGCGAGCCGCGCTGATTTCGTCGTCGCCCAGTGCCGCACCATGGACCTTGGCCGTGCCCTTCATGTTGGGCGCGCCCCAGCCGATCACCGTCTTGCAGCAGATGATTGTCGGACGGTCGGCATCTGCTTTGGCTTCACGAATGGCCGCGTCGATCTCGCCGGCGTCGTGGCCGTCGACATCAGCGATCACCTGCCAGCCGTAGGCCTTGAAACGCGCCGGCACATCCTCGGTGAACCAGCCCTCGGTCTCGCCGTCAATGGAGATACCGTTGTCATCATAGAACACGACGAGCTTGCCGAGGCCCAGCGTACCGGCCAGCGAGCATGCTTCATGACTTATGCCTTCCATGAGGCAGCCATCGCCGGCAAAACAGTACGTGTGGTGATCAACGACAGACTCATCACTTACGTTGAAATCCGCGGCGAGACTTGCCTCGGCCAGCGCCATGCCAACCGCGTTGCCAAGGCCCTGACCCAGCGGCCCGGTCGTTGTCTCCACGCCCGGCGTCATGAAGTTTTCCGGATGCCCCGGCGTCTTCGAATGCAGCTGGCGAAACGCCTTGATGTCGTCCAGCGACACATCGTAGCCGGTCAAGTGCAGCGCAGCGTACTGCAGCATCGAACCGTGGCCATTCGAGAGCAGGAAACGATCGCGATCCAGCCACTCCGGGTTGGCCGGGTTGTACTTGAGGTGATCGTTGAACAACACCTCGGCAATATCCGCCATGCCCATCGGCATACCGGGGTGACCGGAATTGGCCTGTTGGACGGCATCCATCGACAGAATACGAATCGCATTCGCTAAATCGCGACGTTCGGGCATCTCCACTCCAGTACGAGTTTTTTATCGCTGTCATTGTCTGGCAAAGCGTAGCAGCGAGCAACACGAGCGCGTCACGATCGATGCATGAGCCATCATTAATTACAACTTAGGTCTCATATTTATAATCTCAATAAAAATATTCTCTCGATAGCTTTTGCCTACTCGAAAAGTTCGCTATTTGTATTTCAAATCATATGCTTACGTTTTCTCTTTCAAAAAAATGTTGAGCCATCAACGGCTGGACAACCGGCTTCCGGGTTATTTAATTGCAGAGTCGTTGATTTATTTTCGTTTTCATGTGCTAGCGTCAACCTCAGCGTGTGGAAAAACACGCCCAACCTCAGTGACACACTGATGTGTCGTACACATTCTTAGTGCGATTAGTATCAGGAAAACGACCGGCGGAAAGCCGGCCAATCTGGTTAGGGAGATCACCATGACCGATGAGATCAAAGACAAGAACGAGCAGTCGCCGATTATTGACGCTGCAACCGGCGGCCCGCTCAGCAAGAGCCGTCGTCGCTTTTTGGCGCATAGCGGCATGTACACCGCCGGCCTCGTCGGCAGTGCCCTGCTCGGTGCCTGCAGCGACGACAAGAACGTAGCGCTTGCGCAGGACGACAACGACAGCATGAATGGCGGGATGGACGGGCTGGACCCGAACAACCCGAATGTCATCGTTTTGCCGGACGGTTCGCCTAGCGATGCCGGCGTATTGCAGTTCGCGTTGAACCTCGAGTATCTCGAAGCCGAATACTACCTGCGCGCCGTCACCGGTAACGGCTTGATGGAAGACGATATTGGCGGTGGATCCGAGGACCCGGGCATGGTCACCGGCGGCCGCATGGTCGATTTCTCCGGCGAGCCCCTGATCGGGCGTTATGCCGCCGAGATCGCTTCCGACGAGCTGGATCACGTTCAGTTCCTGCGAAGCGGCCTGGGTGACGGTGGTGTCATCTCGCGTCCGCAGATCAACTTCACGGATGCCTTCAACGCTGCCGCACAGGCCGCCGGGCTGAACAGCTTCGATCCGTTCGCCAGCCCGATCAACTTCCTGATCGGCGCGTTCATCTTCGAAGATGTCGGCGTGAGCGCATACAAGGGCGGCGCCCAGTTCATTCGCAACCGCGACTTCCTGACGGCTGCTGCCGGCATCCTCTCCGTCGAGGGTTATCACGCTGGCCTCGTGCGCACCATCCTGACCGCGCGCATGGACGAACAAGTCGGTGATACCGGTCTCAACATCGGCCAGATCGTCAACGCGATCTCCGATGCACGTGACGACCTGGATGGCCCGGACGATATCGATCAGGGTATTGGCGACGACAACACCTCGGTGTCCATCTACGGTTCTAGTATCCGGTCGACCAATATCGTGCCGGTCGACGACAACGGCATTACCTACAGCCGCACGCCGGGTCAGGTCCATAACATCGTCTACCTGACGCCGGAAGCTGCCGAAATGGGCGGTTTCTTCCCGCAAGGCACGCGTATTCCGGCAAACCCCGGGCTCTCGACAAGCAGCGACTCGGGCAGCGGTGACATGGACGACGCAAGCGATATGGATGCGGGAGACGATTCCGACTCCATGATGATGGACGAGATGGAAACCGATAACGGTTAAGTCTCCCTTGACACTCTATTGAGTTGTCGTAGAGCCCCGAGCATTGCTCGGGGCTTTTTTGTTTCCTACAACGAGGCCGCATCGTCGCTCGTTCCATTACAAGACGCACGACTGCCGCTCCGTTTCGCAGCTCGGCTTACAATCTCGTCATGCTTTCCATAAAGACCGCGAACGCGTCTACGAAGCCGACCACGCTCCGGCGGGTCGCTATAACCGTGGGAGTCGTTATCGCGAGCGCCGTGGGCTGGCGACTAGCCATCTTCGACCCAACGATGATGTGGGGCGGCGACAACGCCATGTATATGATGCTGGCGCGCAATCTGCTCGAAGGCCACGCTTACGCGGATACCGGCTATGTGCAAAGCGCACTGGCTTATCTGGCACCGGCGAGTTACCCGCCGGGCTTTCCCATCGCGCTTGTGCCGGCGCTGGCGATGTTCGGGCTGAATATCACGGTCATCAAGCTTTACATGATCGGCTTGTATGGCGTGGCCGTCGTCATGTGCGCCTGGCTTGCCGCCACTCGCCTGCCCGCGGACCGAACGACCTCGTGCTGGGTGATCGTCGGCGTAGCGGCGCTCGTCGCGTGGAACCCACGGTTTGCGGGCTGGGCGACGTTGATCTTGTCTGAAAGCGTCTTCGTGATCGTTACCTACGGGGCATTGATTGCTTGCGACCACGCTTATCTGCGCCTGGATTCGCACCGCTCTTGCAACGCCTTATTCACCCTGGCCGGCGGCCTGATTCTGGCCAGCTTGGCCACGCGGGTGTTCGGGCTTGCCTTGATTCTCGCTGTCTGGGGCTATGAGCTGGTTCGCTATCGCCGACCGACCCGGTTCGGCGTGATGCTTTTCGTAATTGCCGGGCTGGCCGGCGCCGTACTGCTGGGACCGCGGTTACTTGGCACCAGCACAGGCGAGACGAGCTATCTCACCCTGGTATTTCAGGATCTGTTTGCCCACCTGAACGAACTGCCTGTGACCGTGTCGGAAAACCTTGGTCACTACGGGCGATTGCTGCGGCATTACTGGCTGATCGTTCCCGGCTCGGCGACCAATCAGCTAGTGGCAGCCCAGTGGATTGCCTGGCTTTCATTGCCCGTGGTGGCGATTGGACTGTGGAATCGTTGGCGTTCGAGCCCGAGCGTGATTGAAATCTTCGCCCTGGTTTACCTGGCCAGTCTATTGCCTTGGCACAGCTATGGATCGCGCTATTTGATTCCGTTGATGGCTCTGTATGTCGTGTATCTCACCGCAGGGCTCTTGCGCATCGAGCGAGTACTGTCCGCGCCACGACACGCCGTATTATGGCTGGCCTGTTGCTTGGCAATTTTCGGCTACGGCCTGACGTATCGCGCAACCGCTGATTTCGATCACCGTATTGCACCCGCGGCCCCCAACGGCCCGAACGCAACGGCCATGTATCGCTACATCAAACAGACCACGCCAAAAGATACCCGTATTCTCGTGCGCGATCCGCGCACCCTGGCCTTGTTCACGCGCCGAGGCGCATTGACCTATACCGACAACGCCAACGATCAGAGCTTGCCCGGATTTACCCGTGTGGTGTCTTATGCGCGGGAAATGGGCGTGGACTACGTGCTGGCTACGCCCTCGGACCCGGGGTTTGCACTACTTCGATGGGTCAATCTCTATCCGAACGCGTTTTCTTTCATTTACGCCGAAGGCCCGTTTCGGCTCTACCGGCTGCGCAAGGCGAACTGAGGCCGTTTGAGACCGCACGCAATTGGGCTATACTTTTTCGCGTCTTCAGGGCGGGGCGTAATTCCCCACCGGTGGTATGGCCGTCAAGGCCGAGCCCACGAGCGCTTTTGCATCCTTGCAAAAGGTCAGCAGATCTGGTGAAAGGCCAGAGCCGACGGTTACAGTCCGGATGAAAGAAGACGCGAGAAGGCGAGACCGCGCGGCTCATGCACGCTCGTTTTCACGCTGTGCCCTGAAACGTTGACTCAACAATCGAGGACGTTTCATGTCGGATCATCCGCATCACGATTTTTCTGATTTCCCGCGTATCGCTGCGGCGGTGGCGGCTTATCGTACCGGCCAGCCGGTACTGCTGCTCGACGACTCGGACCGCGAAAACGAAGCCGATATCGTCGCGGCAGCCGAAAACCTCTCGCTGGACACCATGGTCAAGATGATCCGCGATGGCTCGGGTATCGTCTGTGTCTGTTTTCTGCCCGACGATGTCGATGCGCTGGGCCTGCGCCAGATGGTCGAGAACAATCAGAGCAAGAACCACACCGGCTTTACCGTGAGCATCGAGGCCGCCACGGGCGTGACCACGGGCGTGTCCGCTGCCGATCGACTGGTCACGATCGAGTCGGCGATGGGCGCGCTGGACGGCACGGCGGAGATCGTCAGCCCCGGGCATATCTTCCCGCTCCGCGCGAGCCGCAACGGCGTGCTGGATCGACGCGGTCATACCGAAGGTTCGATCGATATCGCGCGTCTGGCCGGGATGCGCCCGGCTGCCGTGTTGTGCGAGTTGATGAATCCCGACGGCACGATGGCCGGCAACGCCGCCATTCAGGCGTACGCCCAACGCCATGGCATGCCGGTGCTCACCATCGACGAACTGGCACGCTATCGCATGACGCTGACACCGGCATGAGTCGTGTCGCCGATGCACCGCGCGTGACGTATCTTGCGGGCCCCGTTATCATCGCGTGATGACGAAAGCAGCCCCCGATGCCGACGACAACGAAGCGATCGTCCATCCCGAGTTCTCTATCGACGAGCTCGCGCGCAAGACGGGTTCGACCGTACGCAATATCCGCGCCTATCAGGATCGAGGCCTGTTGCCACCGCCCGAACGACGCGGGCGCAAGGGGATCTACAACGATGCCCATCTGTCGCGCCTGCGTATCATCAATCGGCTGTTGGAGCGCGGTTATACGCTTTCCAATATCGGCGAGCTGATCGAGTCGTGGGAGCGCGGTAACGATATCGGCTCGCTGCTGGGCCTGGAAACGGCCGTGGCCAGCCCCTGGTCGGACGAACTGCCCGACTACGTGACCATGCCGCAGCTGCTCAAGATGTTTCGCGGCAACTTCTCTCGGCGGGCTTTGTCCAAGGCCATCGAGCTGGATGTGCTGCGCCCGGAAGGCATGCGTTTCCGCGTGCCCAGCCCGCGCATGCTCCGGGCCGGTGCCGAGCTCGTCGGCGCCGGTATTCCGCTGGAAGACATGCTCGACGTGGTCTCGCACCTGCGCGCTAACGTTGAGCAGGCCTCGGATGCGATGGTGCGGCTGGTCGCGCGTCATGTCTTTGATCAATACGGCGAAGGCCAGCTGCCGCCAAGCAATGAGCTGCCCGAACTGGCAGATCTGGTCTGGCGGCTTCGCCCGCTGGTCGAGATGGCTGTGCTGCCCGAGGTGGCCCGCGCGATGTCCAAGGCTGCCGATCAGCACCTGGGTGATCGCCTGGCCATGATCATGGAACATCTCCACGACGACCCCGAGCGCGTCTAGGCTACGACGGTACTGTCCTCGGTAAACCGGGGACGTCCCCCTACCCCACAGAAAGCTCATATCGGCCGGAATACGCAGCCGATGCAGTCGACTTGCGGGCACTCATTATATGTGACACCGTTCAGTGTAAATATTACACCGATTCAAGTGATGTCGAGCCGTGCCACGTCTTTGATGCATGCCGAGCGTTGCCCGGATGCAATGATCAATAGCGATGACGTGCGTCTGGCGGTTTATCACGAGGGCAACCGCCACGGACCGACGCTCGTGTTCGTTCACGGTTATCCCGACACCGCACAAGTCTGGGATCGCTTGGTCGCCGAGCTGGGCGTCGATTATCACTGTGTTCGCTACGACGTTCGTGGCGCGGGCCGCTCGGACACGCCCACACGCACGAGCGCCTACCGGCTGTCGTGTCTCGAGGGTGATCTGGCGGCGGTGATCGGCTGGGCCTGCCCGAATGGCGAGCGCGTGCACCTCATCGGCCACGACTGGGGCTCGATACAAAGTTGGGAGGCCGCCACCGACCCGGCCATGCGCGACCGGCTGGCCAGCTACACCAGCATATCCGGCCCGTGTCTGGATCATATCGGCCAGAACCTGCGCGCGCAGTGGCGCGATAACCGGCGTGCACTGGCCCGACAGGCCCGGCGCTCCTGGTATATCGCTTTTTTCCAGATACCCGGCTTGGCCGAGTTCGGCTGGTCACGTCTCATGGCGCCGCGCTGGCCGGCCACGCTGGCCCGTCTGGAAGGCCAGGCCCTGCCGGTTGCCGCCACCTGGGCCGAAGACGGCCGGGCCGGTATCCGTTTGTATCGAGCCAATATGTGGCCTCGCCTGGCGCATCCGCGTGAACGGTTCGCGGTCGTACCAGTGCATCTGATCGTGGCCCGGCGTGATCCGTTCGTCGGTCAGGGCCTGGCACGGCGCGCCCTCGACTGGGCCGACTCGATCACCGTGACCGAGCTGGATGCCCGGCACTGGGTCATCGAGACCCACGCACCTGCCGTGGCCGAGCGAATACGCCAGCACATCACCGCCCTCGAAGCTCCTGACACGCAACGCCGGCGCACGCCGCACGAGACGGCCTCATGAGGTCGTCGCTACTCACCTGGCAGAAGACACGCGGTCATCGTGCTGTCTATTGCACCCGCACCGGAGATCGATCATGACGACGACCCAAGACCCCGGCAGTTCTCACGCCTCGCCCCCACACAGTGAAACGTTGCAGGTCATGCCCGAGCGGCGCGACCTGCATTTTCTGCCACCGGCTGATCGCATCAGCGACTGGCACGTGGCCGGACCCAACGTGACCCAGTTCATGAACGCGCTATCGCTGCTGTTTCCGGCCGGCGAGCGCATGTTCATCGATGCGGTACGCGCCTATCGCGACGAGATTCCCGATCCGGACCTGAAGAAGGCCGCCACCGCTTTCATCGGTCAGGAGGCCATGCACTCGCGCGAGCATATCGAATACAACGAACTGATGGCCGAGGCCGGCCTGCCGGCGCACAAGCTGGATGCCTTTGCCTGGGGCCTGCTGGATATCATCAAGAACAATACGCCCAGATCCACGCCGCTGGCCGCCACGATCGCGCTCGAGCATTACACCGCCCTCATGGGCGACATGCTGTTGCGCCATCCCGAACAGCTGGCCGGCTCACAGGTCGATTACGAGCGCATGTGGCGCTGGCATGCGCTGGAGGAAGTCGAACACAAGGCCGTGGCCTACGACGTCTACGAAAAATGCATCGGCCGCGGTCCGCGTAACTGGCTCGAGCGCAGCGGTGCCATGATCGCGGCCACGGGTCTGTTCTGGCCCATCGTCGTGTCGTTCTATTGGCAGATGAGCCGGGCCGACCCGGCATGCCGGGCCGAGGGCTGGCGCGGCCATCTCAAGGTGCTGGACTTCACCATCGGCCGCCAAGGCTATATCCGGCGGCTGGTGCCGGAGTTTCTGAGCTACTTCAAATACAGCTTTCATCCCTGGCAACAGAACAACGCCCATCTATTGGCCGAGCTGGACGCGCTCGTGGACGATGCCGAGGCCGCTTACGCGACCCATCATTGAGACGCGTGAGATATTAATCCGTTGACCGGGCACGGCCTCGTTCGTGCCCGGCCGGCTCGACCATCGAAAACGCCATCGCCCGGTAGAGCGCCAATGCAGAGTTGACCACGGCATCGATGGTTTCGCGATAGCCGTTGAGGTTCCAGTACATTGCGATATGAATGGTCGAGCCCACCAGCCCCATCGACAATAACCGCGGTGTCGTGCCTTGCGCGCTCACCACCGACTGATCGAACAGGCGCGCGGTGAGATCTTCGGTGAGCTGGGCGAATTTCAGGGTGGTCGCACGATAGGTGCGATCGATACCCGCACTGATGCCAAATATCTCGATCAGCACGATACGGGCCACTCGGGGGCGCGCCATGTGGGTGAAATAGACCCGCAGCGCGGCCTCCGACATCGCCTCGGCCTCGGCCGGCGCCTGTTCGACGGCATCGCGCATCTCGGTCTCGATTGCGCCAACCAGCGTCTTGTACACCGTGGCGAACAAGGCTTCGCTGTTGGTGAACGACTCATAGAAGTAACGTTCGGTCAGCCCGGCCTGGCGACAGATCGCTTTGACGGTCGCCCCGCGAAACCCGTGATCACCAAATATGACCACCCCGGCCTCGATCAAGGCCTCGCGCCGTTGCGCGCGACGCTCGCCGAGCGTACGACCGGCGTAGTCACGCCCGCCGGCTTGCCGGGCATCAGAAGACATATCGCTCATAGCCCTATTCTGACATGAAACATTGTCAAACCAATCTGACAACGGGTATTGTCAGAATTACTCGATTAGCCAACCGCGCTTCAGGGCGCTAAGACAATGAACAATCTCAAAGAACGCGTCGTGGTCATCACCGGCGCGGGGTCCGGCATCGGCGCCTCCCTGGCCCGGCAGGCCGCCGAACAAGGCGCGCGCCTGGCGCTGTGTGATGTCAACGACGCCGGGCTGGTTGATACAAAAACCGCCTGTGGCAATGCCGATGTCCTGACGGAACACGTGGACGTATCCGACCGCGCCGCCATGAACGCGTTTCGTGATCACGTCATCGAGCGTTTCGGCCAGGTTGACTTGGTGATCAACAACGCCGGCGTGGCGCATATGCAGATGCTGGCCGATGCCTCCTACGAGGATTTCGAGTGGATCATGGGCATCAATTTCTGGGGCGTGGTATATGGCACCAAAGCGTTCCTGGCCGATCTCGCCGAGCGCCCCGAGGCCGCGCTGGTCAATGTCTCGAGCGTATTCGGCCTGGTTTCCGTGCCCTCACAAGGCACGTACAACGCCTCGAAGTTCGCCGTTCGCGGCTTTACCGAAGCGCTACGCATCGAAATGGCGAGTTCCAGCGTGCATGTCATGTGCGTGCATCCGGGCGGCATCAAGACAGCCATCGCCCACTCGGCGCGCTTTTATACCGATCATCGCGGGCACCGGAACCAAGAAAAACTGGCCGACAACTTTAAGAACAAGATGGCCCGCACCACGCCGGACGACGCGGCAAGAAAGATCTATAGCGATCTGGCCAAGAACAAAGGCCGTTGCCTGATCGGAACCGATGCCAAGCTCATCTCGCTGATTTCTCGCTTGATGCCGGTCAATTATTGGCGGGTGCTTGGCAAGCTGACTTGAGCAGCGCCTGTGAATAGGCCCCGCAGCCGGGCCGCCGCCCGGCCGCGAAGGCTCGCCTGATATCAGACTTCAGCCCGGCCGTATATCGCTTTCGGCGAACGCCGCGATCAACCGCTCCGGCGCCTCGACGTTGCCCGGCAACGAGAACGCCGTCGATAGCCGGGCCCAGGGCCGGGCGCTGGCCGTGAATATCTCGGCGATCGGGCGCACCCAGTCACGCGCATCCAGCGACGAGGACCGCAGGATGAGCGTGTCCGGCGTGTTGTCCTTGGCCGTGTACAGCCAAGTGCCGCAGGCCCGGCAGCTGTATTGCCGACTGATCACCCCCGAATCCGCGGTCTTGGCGTATTCGGCCAGATCACAGTCGGCCCAGACCACGCCCTTGGCCGGCAACAACATGCCGATCGCGAACGCGCTCGCCGAAAGCTGCTGACAATCGGTGCAGTGACAGGCGAATATGAACTTCGGTGCTTCGTCCACGCGATAACGCGCCAACCCACAGTGACAACCGCCTGCCCAGGGCAGGCCAAACGCATCAGCCGGTTCCATCGTGTTGTCTCTCTATGCTGCTTTCCATTTGATCGAACAGCCCTGGCTGGGCACCTGGGCCTCTTCGGGAATCGGATCCCCCTCGAGCACGGCATCCAGCGAGGCCCGCAGATCGGCACCGGTCACCGGCTCGCCGTTCTTCGGGCGCGAGCCATCGAACTGGCCACGATAGGCACAGCGGCCCTTGGCATCAAACAAGAAGAAATCCGGCGTGCAGACCGCGTTGTAGGCCTTGGCGACGTCCTGGCTTTCATCGTAGAGATAGGGAAAGATGAAATTGCTGGCCTCGGCGAACTCGGCCATCGCCTCCGGCCCGTCTTCCGGGCGCTCGGAGACATCGTTGGATGAAATAGCCACGAAGCCGATGCCCTTCGGGTCGTACTCGGCGGCCACGCCGGCGATCTCGCGGGCGATATGGATGACGTAGGGACAATGGTTACAGATGAACATCACCAACGTGCCGTTCTCGCCGGCCACATCGGCAAACGTCTTGGTCTTGCCGGACACGGTATCGGGCAAGGAGAAATCGGGTGCGGCCGTGCCGAGCGGCATCATGGCGGAGTCTTTCAAAGACATACGAGTCTGATAATCGTTGAGACAGTTACTCAGTTTATCGGGCTAAGGCCGCCGCGCCCAACTACGCGCGACTCAGCAGGCATGCTGGCCGAGCCAGCGGCGGCCACCATCATGTGATCAGGCACGCGCCATAGGTTTGAAGCCCGGGCCGCCCTGACAGGCATGGATCCGGTGCGCCAGTGAACGACACATGGCACCGCCACAACATAGGCCGACAGATCGAGTCGGTCAGGCGTAGAAACGCCGCTGGCGCGGTGCGCGCGCTGCGGCCATCGTCTGGAGTACCGGCGCCGGGGTGAAGCGCGGGCCGTGAAGATCGGCGAGCATCGTCAAGGTCTTGACGACGTAATCGATCCCCATCCGGTCGACGTAACGAAACGGCCCGCCGGTGAACGGCAGGAAACCCAGCCCCAGCACCGCGCCGATATCGCCTTGCAAGGGGTCGGCGATGACGCCCTCGGTCAAACAGTGCGCCGCCTCGTTGACAAAGGCCATCGTCGCGCGATCAACGATATCCTGGGCACCGGGATAAGCCCCGCCCGTCTGCTGGCTTGGCGCCAACAGGCTCGCCAAGCCCGCGTTGACCGGGCGTTGGCCGCGTTTCTTGGCACCTTCGTAGTCGTAAAAGCCGGCACCGCTCTTGCGCCCGAGAAAACCGGCCTCGATCAAGGCCGCCGAGGTGGCGGGCACGGCCATTCGCGGGCCGAAGGCTGCCTCCAGGATTGGGCCGACCTTTATGCCGACATCCACGCCGATCTCATCCAGCAGGGTGAGCGGGCCGACCGGAAAGCCGGCCTGGGTCAACGCATCGTCGATCGCGCGCACGCCGGCGCCTTCATCGAGAAGTCGGGCGGCTTCGTTCAGATACGGCGACAACACACGTGTGGTGTAAAAGCCCGGTGCGTCCCGCACCACGATCACGGTCTTGCCCTGAGCCCGGCCGAGGGCCACAGCCGTCGCCAGGGTCTTGCGCGAGGTCTGTTCGGTGGCAATGATCTCCAGCAGCGGCATCTTTTCCACCGGCGAGAAGTAATGCATGCCCACCACGTTCTCGGGGCGTGCCGCGCGGGCGGCGATATCGCGGATCGGCAACGACGACGTGTTCGAGGCGAATACCTGATCGCTCTGTCCGGCTTCATCAGCCGCGGCCTCGCAGGCGGCGAGCATCTGTTGCTTGAGCGCCAAATCCTCGTACACAGCCTCGATGATCAGGTCACAGCCGCCAAGATCAGCGTCGCGGTGCGTGGTCGTCAGCCGTGCCAGGCGCGCATCGCGTCGCTCGCCAGCAAGTCCGCCGCGATCGACCCGCCTGGCCAGCCCCGCCTCGATATGAGCGCGCCCGCGTGCCAGGCCTGCCTCGTCCACGTCCTTGAGCTGTACCGCGGCCGCGGTACGATCCAGCGAGACCGAGGCGATGCCGGCCCCCATCAACCCGGCCCCCAGCACGCCCAGGCGCGCCACGGGATGCGGCTTGGCGTTGCCTGTCTTGAAGTTCGCTTTCTTGAGCGTTTGCCTAGCGTGATGGATATGCCGCAGGGCATGCGATACCTCGCCGGTCACCAGCTCACCAAAGGCCTTGGCCTCGGCCATCAACCCCGCGTTCGTGCCGCGCTGATAGCCGATCTCCACCACATCGATGATCCGATCGATGGCCGGATAATGACCGCCCGATCGGGCTCGGCTGCGGGTGCGTGCCTGAGCAAAAAGGAGGTGGCGGCCCGGCGCGTTGTCCTCGAGCGCCAACCGGGCCATCCCCGCGCGGCCGTGGGATACGCGGGTCTGCAACGTCCGGCGCCACGAGCCGTGTTTCAGCAGATCGCGCTTGGCTTGTCGTCGTGCCCGGGCGATGGCCGTATCCAGCAGCTCGTCGGCCGGCACGTGCGCATCGATCAGGCCTATCGTGCGTGCCTGAACCGGCGACAGCGTGCGTCCGGTCAGCATCAGATCCAGACTGTCGCCAATCCCCACCAGACGCGGCAGGCGCTGGGTGCCACCGGCGATCGGCACGAGCCCCAGCTTTACCTCGGGCATGGCAAACCGCGTGGCCGGCGTGTCGGCGGCTACGCGTGCGTCGCACACCAGCGCCAGCTCCAGGCCGCCGCCCATACAACCGCCATCGATCGCGGCTACCACCGGAATCTTGAGCGTGGCCAAGCCCGCAAGACCGGCCTGTAAACCTCTGACCCGTTGCTCGGCAGCGAGCGCTTCGGTAAAGCCATCGAACAAGGCGGTATCGACACCGGCCAGAAAAGAGCCCGACTTGTTTGAGGCGAGTACCAGACCACGAATATCGCGATCGGCACGAACCTGGGCGATGCGCTCGACCAGTGCCTCGGCCAGCGCCGTTGTCATCACGTTCTGACGACGATCGCCCAGACCAAAGCGCAACACGGCAATACCGCCGGTGTGGTGCTCAAGCGTCGTCAGGGCCTGCGATTCGGCGGCGTCAAAAGCCGTGGCATCGTTCATGGGACACTCGCATCATCAAAGCTTGAAACCTTCGACGCCAGCGTGCCCAAGCACCAAGCGATCGTCTAAAGAGTCGTCTCGGAATCGATCGCGCCCTAACCCTGTGCGCCAATAACAGGCGTGGCTCGTATCTTCGCGGCCATGAGAGCAACCTGTAATCATATGTACGCTTTGGCTCGAAGACATCGATCTTCTCCCGCCCGATAGAACTATCTTTAACATCAGACGATGTCAATATTTGGCGAAAATCAAAAAATAAATGTAATTGAAATTACACAATGGGAATCATGACTGAGACTCGCCCGACACCGCCGGACACACCCGCCCTACGCCGTGCCAGCAGCCGCGGTGCCTGCGAACGCATCGAGGCCGCCGCGCTCGAGTTGTTCGCCGAGCGCCCGGCCGAGCAGGTGCGTTTGAACGAGATTGCGGCCGCTGCCGGCGCTTCCTTGGCCACGATCTATCGTCATTACGGCGATAAGCAGGCCTTGCTCGAGGTATGTGTTCTCAAATGGGCCGATACGCTGGCCAATCGGATGCTCGACCACTTGCAGGCCGTGCATACCTATCGCGACCGGCTGCACAAGACGTTCTGGGTGGTGCTCGATTTCTTCGAGACCTACCCCGAAGTGGCGGCCATGTTGCTCAGCTCGATCTGTCCGCGGGCCACGGGCCGGGATACCACCGACACACAGAAGCGCCTGACACGACTATTGACCGGCGTGCTGGCTGACGGTCAGGCCGCCGGGCTGCTGAACCAGCGCGTGAGCGAGTCGGTGTTGCTGGATTACTTCTACGGTGTGCTGGCCCGTCTCGTGCAGATGCAGCCACTGCGTCACGGTGAGCAGCGGCTGACCGCCCAACACGAAGAGCTTTTCGGCATGCTCTGGCGGTCACTGGCCGAGCCGGATCGCGAGGCGTAACGAAAATCGGTGTAGAAGCCGAAACGAAGATACCGTATAGTCCATCCGCATATCCGGATGGAGAGATATCTGAAATGAGCCGTACCCTGTTTACTTCCGAATCGGTGACCGGTGGCCATCCCGACAAACTGTCGGACCAGGTCTCGGACGCCATTCTCGACGCTTATCTCGAGCAGGACCCGACTGCCAAAGTGGCCTGCGAAACAGCCTGCAAGACCGGCTTCGCCATGGTCTTCGGTGAGATCAAGACCGATCCGAACAAAAGCGTGAATATCCCGGTCGAGCAGATCGTGCGCGATACGATCCGCAAGATCGGCTACACCAGTTCGGACATGGGCTTCGATGCCGACACCTGTGCCGTGATGAACGTGCTGGGCGAGCAGTCCAAGGACATCAATCAGGGCGTGGAGCGTACGGCCCCGGAAGAACAGGGCGCCGGCGACCAGGGTCTGATGTTCGGCTATGCCTGCGACGAGACCGACGTGCTCATGCCGGCACCGATCACGTATGCGCATCGCCTGGTGCGCAAGCAGTCCGAGCTGCTGGCCGACGGCACGCTCGACTGGCTGCGCCCGGATGCCAAGTCGCAGGTGACCTTCGAATACGAGAACGGCAAGCCCAGCGCGATCAACGCCGTGGTGCTGTCGACCCAGCACAACCCCGAGATCTCGCAGGCGGATCTCAAAGAAGCCGTGCACGAGCACATCATCAAGCCGGTGATCGGCGACATGCTCACCGACAACCCGACCGTGCACATCAACCCCACCGGTAACTTCGTCACCGGCGGCCCGTTGGGTGATGCCGGGCTGACCGGGCGCAAGATCATCGTCGACACCTATGGCGGCATGGCGCGTCACGGCGGCGGTGCGTTCTCGGGCAAGGACCCGTCCAAGGTCGATCGGTCGGCGGCCTATGCCGCGCGTTACGTGGCCAAGAACGTCGTCGCCGCCGGGCTGGCCAGCAAGTGCGAGGTCGCCCTGTCCTACGCCATCGGTGTCGCCGAGCCGACCTCGATCTGGGTCGAGACCTTCGGCACCGGCAAGATCGACGACGAAAAGATGACTGATCTCATCCGCTCGCACTTCGATCTGCGGCCCTACGGCATCCTCACGATGCTGGACCTGCAGCGCCCGATCTACGCCCCCACCGCAGCCTATGGCCATTTCGGCCGTGAGGATCTGAACCTGCCCTGGGAGCGTACCGACAAGGCCGCCGCGCTGGCTGACGACGCCGGCATTCAGGCCGCTTAAACAGCTTCCGACGCGAATCGTTCGCGTGCGCCGGCCGGCGTCTGACACCGGCCGGCTCTTTTTCCGCTTTCAACGACAGGAAGTCGACACATGAGTGCACCTGCCGAGAAGATGACCGAAGATTACAAGATTGCCGATATCAGCCTGGCCCCCTGGGGCCGGCGCGAGATGGACATCGCCGAAACCGAGATGCCCGGCCTGGTCGCCGTGCGCGAGGAATTCGGCGCGGAACAGCCGCTCAAGGGCTGCCGGATCGCCGGTGCTCTGCACATGACCATCCAGACCGCCGTGCTGATCGAGAGCCTGCAGGCGCTCGGTGCAGATATCCGCTGGGCCTCCTGCAACGTGTTCTCCACGCAGGATCACGCCGCCGCGGCCATCGCCGAGCGCGGTATTCCGGTATTCGCCTTCAAGGGCGAGTCCGCCGAGGAATATTGGCAATACATCCACGCGATCATGGACTGGTCCGATGGCGGCCTGCCCAACATGATTCTGGATGACGGCGGCGATGCCACGACGCTGGCCACCTTCGGCCCCAAGGCCACCGATGATCCGTCGCTGCTGGACAACCCGGGCTCGGACGAAGAAGCCGCGCTATTCAAGGTGATGAAGCAGCGCCTGGCCGAACAGCCGAACTTCTACAAGGATCTGCAGAAGGCCATCAAGGGTGTAACCGAGGAAACCACCACCGGCGTGCATCGTCTGTATCACCTGGCCAAGACCGATGGCTTGACCTTCCCGGCGATCAACGTCAACGACTCGGTCACCAAGTCCAAGTTCGACAACCTCTACGGCTGTCGCGAGTCGCTGGTCGACGGCATCAAGCGCGCCACCGACGTGATGATCGCCGGCAAGGTGGCCATCGTGTGTGGCTACGGCGATGTCGGCAAGGGCAGCGTGGATTCGCTGCGCGGTCTGGGTGCGACGGTCTGCGTGACCGAAATCGACCCGATCAACGCCCTGCAGGCTGCCATGGAAGGCCTGCGCGTGGTCGACCTGGAAGACCCGGGCGTGGTCGAGCAGGCCGATATCTTCGTCACTGCCACCGGCAACTATCACGTGATCAACCACGATCACTTGAAGCGCATGCGCAACGAGGCGATCGTCTGCAATATCGGGCATTTCGATAACGAGATCGATGTCGCCTCGATGCGCAACTACGAGTGGGAAGAGATCAAGCCGCAGGTCGATCACATCACCTTCCCCGACGGCAAGAAGATCATTCTGCTGGCCGAAGGCCGGCTGGTGAATCTGGGCTGTGCCACCGGGCATCCCAGCTATGTCATGTCGAACTCGTTCACTAACCAGGTGCTGGCCCAGATCGAGCTCTGGAAGAACGGGGACAAGTACGACAACGATGTCTACGTGCTGCCCAAGCATCTCGACGAAAAGGTTGCCGCGATGCATCTGGCCCGGGTCAACGCCAAGCTGACCCGCATGACGCCCGCGCAGGCCGAGTATCTCGGCGTGTCGGTCGACGGCCCGTACAAACCCGAGCACTATCGCTACTAAGCGATCGAGTCGCTCGACATCGAGCCCGGCCCGCGGCCCGCGTGGGCCGGGTTTTTTATGCCGATCCACAACGCGCGAGTCCTGTCGCGCACGACCAAGGAGACCCCATGCGCGAGGATGTCTCACACAACGATTTCTCGATCGAGCTGTTTCCGCCCAAGGGGCCCAAGGGCGCCGCCCGCCTGGAAGACGCCCTGGCCGAGCTCGGCGCGCTGAATCCGGCCTTCTTTTCGGTGACGTTCGGCGCGGGCGGCACCACCCGCTCGGGCACCCTGGACACGGTCAAGACCGCCATGCGCGTGACCGGCCGCCCGGCAGCACCGCATCTGTCGTGTATCGAGGGCACACAAGCCTCTATCGGCGAACTGCTCGATAACTACAAGACAGCCGGGGTCGAGCGGATCGTCGCCCTCCGGGGTGACCTGCCCGAGGGCATGGACAAGCCCGGCGTATTCAACTACGCCAACGAGCTGGTCGCCTTCATCAAGGATCGCCACGGCGATGATTTCCATCTGGAGGTCGGCGCCTACCCGGAATTTCATCCAACGGCCCCCTCGCCCGAGGCGGATATCGACAACTTCATCGGCAAGATACGCGCCGGTGCCGATTCGGCGATCACGCAGTATTTCTATAACGCCGATGCCTACTTCAACTTCGTGGACGAGGTCAGCGCCCGCGGCGTGGACGTGCCGATCGTGCCCGGCATCATGCCGATCACCGATTTTGACCAGGTCTCGCGCTTCTCGGCGATGTGCGGGGCCGATATCCCGCGCTGGGTGCGCCAGAAGATGGAAGGCTACGGCGACGACAAGGCATCGGTCCGAGCCTTCGGCCGCGAGCTGGTCTACAACCTCTGCGAGCAGCTTCTCGCCGGCGGCGCGCCGGGGCTGCATTTCTACGCGCTCAACAAGAGCCAACCCACCGCCACGCTCTGGCAGGACCTGAAGCTGCCGACCGGCGAAAGCGATGCGGCCTAGCTGGGATACGGCCTGGCCAGAACGACAAAACCCGGCGTTTGCCGGGTTTTGATCGTCGCCGTCACGACGCGCCTCAGTCCTCGTTGAGCATATCGCGCAGCGAATCGTTATGGCGGGCGATCAGGTCGGCATAGACTCGTCGATCCTCGTCGCTCCATTTAACGAACGCCTGGCCGATACGCTCCAGGCGACGCTCTCGCACCTCGGCGGCCGCATCACGTCCGGCTTCGGTGATGGTCACGAAACCGCCTCGACGATCATCGGGGTTATCGTGTTTGTCGACCAGTCCGGCGCTTTTCATCGCCGCGACCTGACGGGTGACCGTCGAGGCATCCAGATTGACCTGCTCGGCCAGCGCACCCACCGACTGGCGATCGTTACGCTCCAGCAGGATCAACAACAGATAGTGCGCCCGCTCCAACCCGTAATGGAACCGACGCCGTGCGGCTTCCAGCCGACGCACCAGGAAGGCCATTTCATACTCGAGCGACTCCACCGACGCGCAATTGGTCGGTAAATGGTTTCCAAGGCTCGGGTCTTGTTGCTCACTGCGACGCTGCATCGGTTCGCACTTCCGGGTTGAGATGGAATAACATTATGTACGTAGTATACCGGAGTGCCGTAGTGCGGTGGTGATCGCGCGGGCGCTGCCGTATACATCTATCGTATGACGGCGCTATCGTCGGCAATAACGCCTGCCGATGCCGGCGGCAAGACGCGCCCGGCCGCCACCACACGCATCGACGCCGGTCGACCATGCCTGCCCCGCGGCCCGGCAAGCGTTTAGGATAGTCGCGTAATTCTCGACGGATGAATCACGATGCGGGGCGTATTTCTGGATGCCGGGTCGGTTGGCGACGATCTTGACTGGCAAGCACTAAGTGCAGCGGCCGACGAGTGGCAGACCCACCACAACACGCAGGCCGACGAGATCGCCCCGCGGATCGCCGATGCCGATATCGTGGTGACCAACAAGGTCGTGCTTGATCGGGCGACGATCGAAGCGGCCGACCGGCTCAAGCTCATCTGTGTGGCTGCCACCGGCGTCAACAATATCGACTTGGACGCAGCGGCCGCCCGCGATATCCCGGTGATCAACGTGACCGGCTATGCCACACCGGCGGTCTCCCAGCACGTGCTGGCCGTCATGCTGGGCTTTGCCACGCGCTGGGCCGATTATCATCGTGACGTGATGGGTGGCGCCTGGCAGCGCGCCGAGTTCTTCTGTCGCCTGGATCATCCGATCGAGGAGCTGGCCAACAAGACGCTGGTGATCGTTGGCCACGGCGAACTCGGCGAGGCCGTGGCCAAACGCGCTGCGGCCTTCGATATGCAGATCGTGATCGCCGAGCGCCCGGGCGCGACCGAAGTGCGCCCCGGCCGCGTGGCCTTTGACGAGGCCCTGCCCCAGGCCGACTACATGAGCCTGCATTGCCCGCTAACCGAGGCCACGCATCATCTGATCGACGCCGACGCGTTGTCTCGCATGAAAACCGGCGCGTATCTGATCAACACCGCGCGCGGGCCGATCATCGACAGCCACGCCCTGATCAATGCGCTACGCGCCGGCGAGATCGCCGGGGCGGCCGTGGACGTGCTGGATAACGAGCCACCGCGCGACGGCCACCCGTTGATCGATGCCGATCTGGCCAACCTGATCATCACCCCGCACACCGCCTGGGGCTCGCGCGCGGCCCGCCAGCGCATGCTCGACGGCGTGGCCGCCAATATCCGGGCGTTTATCGCCGGCGACGACAGCGGGCGTGTGAATTAGGGGCTGCCCTAACGCTTCGACCAGATCAGCAGACGATTATCCTGGGGCATGACGTCACAGGCCGCCGGCACCAGCCCGGCGGCTTCTGCCAGCGCGTCGAGCGCCTGGCGCGTGCGCAGCCCCATGGCCGGGTCACGGGCCTGCAGCGCGGCGTCAAAGCGTTGATTACCGGCACCGGGCGTCTCCTGTGTATCGAAAAACGGGCCGTAGAGGCACAGACAGCCGCCGGCCATGAGTGCCGGGGCGCCGCGCTCGAACAATGCCCGCACGGCGGCCATGGGCATGATGTGGGCGACGTTGGCACCAAAGATCATCGTGAATCGCCCGGCCGGCCATGCTTGACGCACGTCGAGCGTGATCGGCGTGGGCTGGGCCGTGATCGGCTCGCGCGCCAGGCTGTCACAAAGCGCGGCCAGGCCCGCGGGCGCTTCGCTCATCTGCCAGGCGATGTCCGGGCGTTGTGCGATGACATAGCGGGCATGAACGGCCTGGCCGCTGCCGATTTCCAGCACGCGCGCGTCGGACGAGAGCCAGGGCGCAAGCGCTTGGTATATCGGCGCGCGGTTGCGTGCCGCGGCACTGTTATCGCCAATCTGTGAGGACATGCTTGGGACTTTTCTGGTTGCAACGCGCTTGATTGTGACCAACGATCAACGCCCGTGTCGCGCTGTTGGCCAATCGCCCGCCCATGACCGATATCCGATATATCGCCCATCTGACCGATCCGCATCTATTGGCCGACCCCGCCGCGCGTCTGCACGGGTGGGCGGTTGCGGATGCCTTCGAGCAGGTCTGGGCCGATATGCGCGCCTGCCTGCCGGCCCCGGATGCGCTCGTGCTGGGCGGGGATCTGGTCGATGATCTATCGCCGGCCGGTTATCGCTGGCTGGCCGACCGGCTGGCCGTGCTGGATTGCCCCGTGCTGGCCGTGGCCGGCAACCACGATGATCCACAGGCCATGCGCCAGCACTTGCGCGGCGCGCAGGTCCACGGCGCGCTGGATCTTGGCCCCTGGCATCTGATCGGGCTGAACACCCAGGTGCCGGGTGCCGAGCACGGCCAGCTGCGCGCGCACGATCGGCGACGCCTCGATACGGTACTGGCGGATCCGATGCGCCAGTGCCTGGTCGTGATGCATCATCCGCCGATCGCCGTGGGCACGGCCTGGATTGATGCCATCGGCCTTGTGGATCAAACAATCTTTGCCGATCAAATGGCCGGCGGGGCAAGCTGTCGCGGTGTTCTGGCCGGGCATGTGCATCAAGCGTTCACCGGCGCGCTTGGCGATTGCCCGATCTGGACGACACCATCGACCATGCGCCAGTTCTTGCCCGGGGCGACGACGTTTGCCGAAGACGAGGCAGCCGCGCCGGGGTGGCGCTGGCTGGCATTACATGACGACGGGCGCATCGAAACCGGCATCCGCCGGCTGGGCGATCGGCCGCGCCGGATCGCGCTAAAAGCCTGACGGACAACGCGAAAGCCTCTTGATTCACATCTGTTGTGGATAACTCTGTGGGCAAGCGGTGGTTGACAGCGTTTTCGCGGCGTCATTCCAAGCGATTGCACAAAGCGGTGAATTTGTAACCAACCCGACACACCATCGGTAAATCAATAACTTAAAGACACGCCGCCGCGTGGCCGGTCAAACGATCCCAAAATTTTTTATCGCCGTACTTTCGTCGAAAAGCCGCTGTGCATAAGAAAAATCCGCTCGGCGGCGCAGGAACGCCGTAATGGCAGGCCATTGGGCGGCACACGGCGGCGAAACGATCCACGATAATCGGTAGACTTGAGGCCATGCAGATACCCAACACGCTTATCATCGCCGGGCATGATCCAAGCGGCGGCGCCGGCATTCAGGCCGATATCGAGGCCGTGGCGGCCGCCGGCGGACATGCGGCCACGCTGGTGACCGCCCTGACCTGTCAGGACACCCACAACGTCTATGATGTTCGCATCACCGACGCGGCGTTTTTCGAGCAATGCCTGTCGCGCCTGGAAGCCGACATGACGTTTGCCGCGCTCAAGACCGGCGTACTGGCCAGCACCGACCAGGTCGAGGCTGTCGCCGGCTTCTGTGAGCGATATCCGGACCTACCCGTGGTCATCGACCCGGTACTGGTCGCCAGCGGCGGCGGTCGCCTGGCCGAGGATGCCGTGGGCAAGCGCCTGCGCGACCGGCTGATCGACAAGGCCACACTGCTTACCCCGAACGCCCACGAAGCGCGTGCGCTGTGCGATGGCCAGGATGATCTGGATCGATGTGGCCGCCAGCTCGCCGAGCGCGCCGGGCACGTGCTGATCACCGGCGGCGATACCGACGACCCACGGGTGATCAATCGTCTGTTCACGGCCGAGGGCGAGATCGCGCGCTATGAATGGCCACGTCTGAACGGCGTGTTTCATGGCTCGGGCTGTACGCTGGCGGCCAGCATCGCCGCCCGGCTGGCGGCCGGCATGCCGCTGGAGGCCGCCCTGTCCACGGCCCAGGCCGACGTTCACGAGATGCTCGCCAACGCATTTTCGGCGGGTAGCGGCCAGGCGATACCCAACCGGCTGTCCCGCCAATGACCCTGGCGCGCGGCATCTACGGCGTCTATGACCGCGGCGGGCTGGCCGATGATGCCCTGGCCCACGTGGCCCGTGTTCTGGCCGAAGGCCTGGTCTGCCTGCAATATCGCGATAAACGCACCGACGCGCCCGATCACGAGCTGATCGCCGATCTCCAGGCGTTATGCCGGGCCCATGACACCCGCTTCATCATCAACGACGATTGGCGTCTGGCCGCCGAGGTCGGTGCCGACGGCGCTCATCTGGGCCAGAGTGATGGCGATATCGCCCAGGCCCGTGCGGCACTGGGGCCGGCTGCAAGCCTGGGGGTAAGTTGTCAGGATCGGCTCGATCGCGCCCAGCGCGCACTCGCCGCCGGGGCCGATCACGTCAGCTTCGGCCGGTTTTTCGTCTCCACGACCAAGCCCGATGCCCCGCCGGCGGATCCGGCGGTCCTGACCCGGGCCCGGTCTTTGGGCGTGCCGATCGTTGCCATCGGCGGTATCAACGCCGAAAACGCCGCCAGCCTGATCGCAGCCGGCGCGGATCTGGTGGCGGTCTCCTCGGCGCTGTTTGCACACGCCGACGGGCCGGCCACCGCGCGCCGGCTGCGCGCGCTGTTTGCTCGCGGTTAGTTCGCGTTGACGGCTTTCGGCCGCGTCGGCCCGGCGCGGCTGGGTGACGTGTGGCTCGGTTCGACGCCGGACTCGTACGAAACGTCAACAGCGCCTAAAATCACGCTATCGCAAGTCATCCGGAGTCTTCCATGAGCCAGACCCACGCACGCCCCGGCCCGAAGTCGAACGAGTGGTTCGAACGCGCCCAGAAATTCACCCCGGGCGGGGTCAACTCACCTGCCCGTGCCTTCAACGGTGTGGGCGGCGGCGCGCCGGCGTTCATCGATCATGCCAAGGGGGCCTGGATCACCGATGTGGACGGCAACGACTATGTCGACTACGTGGGCTCTTTCGGGCCCATGATTCTGGGCCACGCCGATCCGCGGGTGGTCGAGGCGGTCCAGACACAGGCGGCCAAGGGGCTGTCGTTCGGCGCGCCCACGGGCCTGGAAGTCCAGCTGGCCGAGCTGATCACCGAGATGGTGGCCTCGATCGAATCGGTGCGCATGGTCAATTCCGGCACCGAAGCCGCGATGACCGCGGTGCGTCTGTCGCGCGGCTATACCGGGCGCAAGAAGATCCTCAAGTTCGCGGGCAACTATCACGGCCACGTGGATGCGCTGCTGGTCAACGCCGGCTCGGGCGCGCTCACGCTCGGTATCCCAGGCTCGCCGGGCGTGCCCGAATCGGTGGTGGCCGATACGTTGGTGGCCACCTATAACGATCTGGATTCGGCCCGCCAGGCTTTCGAGCAGCACGGCGACGATATCGCCTGTGTCATGGTCGAGCCGGTGGCCGGCAACATGAACTGTGTACCGCCGGTCGACGGATTTCTGGAGGGTCTGCGCACGCTGTGCACCGATTACGGCGCTCTGCTGGTCTTCGATGAGGTGATGACCGGCTTCCGCGTGCATCCCGGCTGTGCCCAAGCTTATTTCGGGGTCACGCCGGACGTCACGGCTCTGGGCAAGATCGTGGGCGGCGGCATGCCGGTGGGTGCTGTCGGCGGGCCGGCCGAGGTGATGAAGACCCTGGCCCCGACCGGCCCGGTCTATCAGGCCGGCACGCTATCGGGCCATCCGCTGGGCATGGCCGCCGGTATCGCCACCCTCGAGCAGATCCGCGGCGGTGCGGTGCATCAGGCGATCGAGCCCCAGCTCGACAAACTGCTGGCCGGGCTCAATGAGCGCGCGCAAAAACACGGCGTGCCGTTTCTGACCCAGTCTGCGGGCGCCATGTTCGGCATGTTCTTCACCGAAGCCAAGACGATCACGCGCTTCGACGAAGTCGCGGCCTGTGATCTGGATGCGTTCTCGCGTTTCTTCCACGGGCTGCTGGATAACGGCGTGTATCTCGCCCCGGCGGCCTTCGAGGCGGCCTTCATTTCGCGTGCGCACGACGACGCCGCGATTCAAGCCACGCTGGAGGCCGCCGACAAGGCGTTTGCCGCCGTGGCCGCCGGCTGATCGCCGGTCGTTGGCGCAATAAACACGACGCGCGCAAGGGCGTGTCGTCATAGGATATGCCGTCGCATTGCCCGCGCCGGGCGTGTCAGGCAAGGCGCGGGCCGCCGAGCGTGGCCCGCCACGGTCAAGGCCCGTCAGCGGCATGGCGCGTCCGGCGCGAGCACCCCGAATGGGCCGGTGGCCAAGCCCCGGCAATCCTGCGTTATCGTCCGTTTACGTGGAATAACCACGCTGCACTCGCGATGCCTTATCTTGCCGCGGCTTGGCCGCCGGTGCGCCGGTTTATCTTATGACGACACGCCCTAAATGAGCCACGGCCTGATGGCCGATTTTCTGGCCTGGGTGGCCGCCCACCCGGTCACCGCTATCTCGGTGGTCTTTGCCGTGGCGCTGGCCGAGTCGTTGTTTCTGATCGGCCTGCTGGTGCCGGGGGCGATCTTCATGTTCGCCTTCGGCGCGCTGGCCGGCGCGCACTCGCTATCGGCACCGGCCGTATTTGCAGCGGGTATCCTCGGCACGTTGTTGGGGGACGCTGCCAGTTATGCCCTGGGCCGGCGTTACCAGGGCCGCCTGGGCGCCCTGCCCGGGCTGTCGCGCGTGCCCGGGGGCGTGGCCCGCGGCGAGGCGTTTTTCGCGCGTCACGGCGGCAAGGGCATTATCCTGGGCCGGCTGATCGGCGCCCTGCGCCCGGTCATGCCCACGATTGCCGGGGCCGCGGGGCTCTCGGCGTGGCGCTTTGTCGTCATGGACATGATCGCCACACTGCTGTGGGCCGCACTTTATATCGCCCCCGGCCTGTTCTTTGGTGCCTCGATGGATATCGCGGCCCAGCTGGCCACGCGGCTGCTGATCGTCGTACTCGTGGCTGCTTTTCTGGTCTGGGCGATCACGTCGGCGGCACGGTTTCTCATCGTCAGCGGCCGGGCGATCGGGCGGCGCTACGCCGATCGCCTCATGGCCTGGAGTGCCGCCCACCGCCGCCTGGGCCTGCTTGGCCCGGCGCTGGCCGACCCGCGCCAGCCCGAGCTGCCGGCGCTTGGCGTGGCGGCCGGCCTCGTCGGCCTGGCCAGCGGGCTGGGTTACGGGCTGGTCTGGTACGGCCGGGCCGGCACGGCCGAGGGGCCGTATCCGGCGCGCCTGGATGCCCTGATCTATTGGCTTCTGCACGATCTACAAAACGCACCGGTTGATACCGCCGCTCGCGTGCTGGCCCAGCTGGGCGCGCCGATCATCTATCTGCCCTTTGCTCTGGGCGTGGCGGGGCTTTTGCTGTGGCGCGGCAACTGGCGGGCCGGGGCCCACTGGATCGCGGCGATCAGTTTGTCGGCGGTCGTCACACTGGTGCTGGTCAACGCGCTCGACGTGCCTCGCCCCGCGGTCTTTTATGACGGCCTGGCCAAGGACGGGCTCTGGCGTACCGGCGGCGGGCCCGAGTTGTTTCTGGCGGCGGCGGTCTATGGCCTGACAGGCGCCATGGCCGCGATACGTGCCAGCGAAGGACGGCGCGCGTGGCTGTATTCGGCCACTATCGCGCTCGTCGTGCTCATCGCGTTGTCACGGCTGTATCTGGGCCTGGCCTGGGCAAGTGATCTGCTCATCACGCTGGTCGCCGCGTTTGTCTGGCTCAACCTGTTGCTGCTGGGTTATCGGCGCCAGCGCCCGCGGCCGGTGGCCCCGGCGCCACTGACGGCGCTCTTTCTGGCAGGTCTGGGGCTCGCTGCCCTGCTGGCGCCGAGCTCGGCCAGCCCGCTATCAGGGCTAGGCCGAATGTTGCCCGATGCGGCCGCCCCAGCCGTGCTGGCCGACTGGGCCGGCCACGGTTATGCGCGTCTGCCGGCCCGTATCGATACGCTTCAGGGCCGGCCCGGCCCGCCGATCAATGTACAGGTCCAGGCCGGTCGATCCGCGCTCGTGGCCGGCATGGTGCGCGCCGGCTGGCAGGTGGCCCCGCCGTTGAGCGTCACACGCGCGCTGCATATGCTGATTCCGGAAACGCCTGTGGCAGCGCTTGCGGTCTGGCCCACGCTGCACGACGGTCATGTTCCGGCGGTGGTGTTCGTGCACGACAGTCAGGCGCCGGGCCAGCGTTGGGTGCTGCGTTTCTGGGCCAGCGGCTACATCAGCGCGGATCAACGGCTACCGATCTGGCTGGGCACGATCGATCGTCAGTCACGCCATGAGGATCTGCGCCTGATGGTCACCGCCCGTGACCAGGCCGGCTATGATCGCGCCGGGCTGTACTTGGCGACACAGCTTGCCGCCCAGGGCATCGCCATCCACTGGCCGGATGCCTCTGGCCGCGGGCCCCTGCTGTTTACCCTGGACGGCCCGGCCGAGCCTGGCACGAACGCCGACGCGCCGATGCTAAAGTAACGCCCCCGCGAACCGCGGCACCCGATCCATCTTCTTCTTAGAGCCTGTCGTTGCATCATGGCCAAGCCGGAAAAACGAAAGACCACCAAACTCAAGCAGCCGGGTTTTCTCACACGGATGCGGGCCAGCCTGAACAAGGGCGATTCATGGCTGACCTATGACCTGCGCAACCTGCTGCCAGGCGAGACCGTCGATCAGGACGCCCTGGATGAACTGGAAACCCAGCTGCTGCTCTCCGACGTGGGCGTGGATGCCACGGCCCAGGTCATGGGCCGGCTACAGACACTCTACGACGGGGGCCGTCTGCGCACCTCGAAAGATCTGGGCAAATCCCTGCGCGAGCATCTGGGCAATATCCTGGCACCCTGCGAAGAGCCGCTGGAGATCCCGGACGATACGCGCCCCTACGTCATCCTGATGGTCGGTGTGAACGGCGTGGGCAAGACCACCACCATCGGCAAGCTGGCCAAGAAACTCCAGGACGCCAAGCTATCGGTGATGCTGGCCGCGGGGGATACCTTTCGCGCGGCTGCCGTCGAACAGCTTCAGGGCTGGGGCGATCGCAACAACGTGCCGGTGGTGTCCCAGGGCAGCGGCGCGGACTCGGCCTCGGTGGCCTATGACGCCTACTCGCGCGCCAAGGCCCGGGATATCGACGTGCTCATCGTGGACACGGCCGGGCGCCTGCACACCCAGAACCACTTGATGGACGAGCTGAAGAAGATCAAGCGCGTGCTGGGCAAGCAGGACGAGACCACACCACACGAGGTCATGCTCGTGGTCGATGCCACCACCGGCGGCAATGCCCTGCAACAGGCCGCGGCCTTCAACGAGGCGGTGGGTTTGACCGGCATCACCGTGACCAAACTCGACGGCAGTGCCTCGGGCGGCATCGTGTTCGCCATCTGCCAGAAACTGGGCATCCCACTGCGTTTCATCGGCGTGGGCGAAAAGACCGAGGATCTGGGTGTTTTCGAAGCCGAGCATTTTCTCGATGCCCTGTTCAAACGCTGATCACGCCAGCTTGTCACTGTCCAAGGACTGGGTGAGGATACGGTTCGTCGTGACCGATCTGTACCCATGACTGAAATCGTTGCCTTCGACAACGTCGTGAAACGCTATCCGGGCGGCAAGCTGGCCCTGGATCGGGTGTCGTTGTCTCTGGCGCGTGGCGAAATGGCGTTTCTGACCGGGCATTCGGGGGCGGGCAAATCCACGCTGATGAAGCTGATCGGCCTCATCGAGCGCCCCACCCGGGGCCGTGTAGTCATCAACGGCACCGATCTGGCCCGTGTTTCCAGACGTCAGGTACCACGCTATCGTCAGCGCGTGGGCCTAATCTTTCAGAACTATAATCTGTTGTTCGACCGCACGGTCTTCGACAACGTGGCGTTGCCGCTGGTCATCCGCGGCCAGGCCCATCGCGATATCACCCGCCGGGTACGGGCCGCGCTGGATACGGTGGGTCTGCTATCGCACGAAAAGAAGTTTCCCATCACCCTGTCTGGCGGTGAGCAGCAGCGCGTGGGCATCGCCCGGGCCGTGGTCAACCGGCCCCACCTGCTGCTGGCCGATGAGCCCACGGGCAATCTCGATCCCGAGCTGTCGGCCGATATCATGCGTCTGTTCACGCGGCTCAACGAGACCGGCACGAGCATCATGATCGCGACCCACGATATCGATCTGGTCGAGGCCATGCGCTATCGCCGCATCGTGCTCGATCACGGCCATCTGGAACAGGCCTAGCCATGCCCACCGCGTCCGGACAGCGAGACATGCGTACGCGACTGGCCGACAGCGCCGCGGCCGACTCGGCCAAGGGTTGGGCCGCGGCCCATGCGCGCTGTCTGCTGGAAAGCCTGGGCCGATTATCGCGGCGCTGGATCGCCAGTGCCCTGACGATTCTGGTCATCGGTATCGCGCTTGCCCTGCCCAGCGGGCTGTTCGTGGTGGTCAAGAATATGGACCGGCTGGCCGGCCAGTGGCATCAGTCGGTTCAGATTTCGGTCTATCTGGATAACGACCTGGCCCCCGAGGCCGGCCAGCAGCTGGCCGACGATCTGCGCGACGATAAACGCGTGGACAAGACCCAGTTCGTATCCGCCGAACAAGGCCTGGACGAGTTCAAGAAAGCCAGCGGCTTTGGCGCCGCCCTCGATGCGCTGGGTAACAATCCCCTGCCCGGCGTGATTCAGGTCACGCCGCGCGCCAACCTGGCGCCGGCGGCCGTGGGTGAACTGGTGGCCGCGCTCGGCCAGCGCGACACTGTGGCCAAGGCCTCTCTCGACCAGGCCTGGCTGCGTCGACTGACCGCGATACTGGATCTGCTCTCGCGGGCCAGCTGGGTCATCGGCCTGCTGCTGTCGGCCGCGGTGGTGTTCATCGTGGGCAACACGATTCGCCTGGATATCGAGAACCGACGGCAGGAGATCGAGGTCATGAAGCTGCTGGGCGCCAGCGATGCGTTCATTCGTCGGCCGTTTCTCTACAGCGGGCTCTGGTACGGCCTGCTCGGCGCGTTCGTTGCCCTGTTGGTGCTGGGCGTCTGCCGACTGGCGCTCGGCGGCTCGCTGGCCACGCTGGTGTCGTCCTACGACGGCGCGCTGGCGATCCAGGGCCTGGGGGCCAGCGGCGTGCTGTGGCTGATCTTGGCGGGTCTGGGCCTGGGCTGGGTGGGCTGTGTGATCACCGTCAACCGCGAACTGGCCGCTATCGAACCCCGCTGAACCATGGCCGAACCATCGCCGGTATCGGTTGCTGCAATCGGAATCACGACTCGATTCAGGAACCCCGCGCGCGCGGTGGTGTCCATGCAGAACTGTTCAAGCTGATCGATATCGTTCGATTTGCTATAATGGCTTCAAATGCCAGCGGCCCAATGGAGGCTACGAATGGCCAATCAAATGACCGTTTCTTCGCGTCAGATGAACCTGCCGACCCTGTCCTCGGCTAGTATCGAATCCTATCTCCAGGCGGTGTCGAACATCCCGGTGCTCGACCAGGACGACGAGCAGACGCTTGCCCGTCGCCTGCGCGACGATGCCGATATCGAGGCTGCACAGAAGCTGATTCTGTCCAACCTGCGTTTCGTCGTGCACGTCGCCCGTGGTTATTCCGGCTACGGTCTGCCGCTGGCCGACCTGGTCCAGGAAGGCAATATCGGCCTGATGAAGGCCGTGAAGCGTTTCGACCCGGACGTTGGCGTGCGTCTGATTTCGTTCGCCGTACACTGGATTCGCGCCGAGATTCACGAATATATCCTGCGCAACTGGCGCATCGTGAAAGTCGCCACCACCAAGGCCCAGCGCAAGCTGTTCTTCAACCTGCGTAGCTCCAAGAAACGCCTGGGCTGGATGAACACCGGCGAAGTCGAGGCCGTGGCCACCGATCTGGGCGTCAAGCCGGAAACGGTGCTACAGATGGAGCGTCGTCTATCCGGCGGTGATCAGTCCTTCAATGCCCTGCCGACGGCCAACGAAGATAACGTCTACTCGCCGGAAGATTATCTGTCATCCGACGACGGTGATGATCCGGCCTCGGATATCGAGAACGACAACTGGCAGACCTATCAGCATGCCAATCTCGAACGGGCCATGATCGGCCTGGACGAGCGCAGCCGCGATATTCTCGAATCACGCTGGCTGCGAGAGGACGGCAAGATCGGCCTGCAAGAGCTCGGCAACAAGTACGGCGTCTCTGCCGAACGTATCCGCCAGCTCGAAGTGGCCGCAATCAAGAAACTGCGCGGCTCCATGGCCGCCTGATCCGCCGATCTTCGTAGCCTGGCCAAGCCGGCACCCTCGGGTGCCGGCTTTTTTGTGCTTATCGTTTGCGTATGACTACGGGCTTATTTTTGTCCGCCGATGGACACCGATGTAACGCAGATTGCTTGATGCGACCGAATCAGCCGCGAGTTATAGCTACAGATACAAAGTATCGGTGGCCACGGGACAAGGCGCTATGCCGCCTAAAAGAATCTTGTCCGCGAATGAACGCGAATACACGCGAATGAAAGACAAGACAGTCCGCAGATTGCACAGATGACACAGATTGGCTCACCGGGGCACCAGCGAACGAGTCATCGCCGCTCACCGACTGGCTTATCGCGAATAAGGCAGTAAAACGATACGCCAAACGCAAATAAGCAGACCTGTTTTATCCGCCGATGGACACCGATGTAACGCAGATGGCTCTGGCAATCCGCCGGGTGTTGCGTCGTAGCCGGTCATGGGGCGTCCATCAAGGCATGGCGAACAGGATGCAGACAATCCGCAAATTACGCAGATTGGTTGATGCGACTAATCGGCCGCGAGTTGTCGCGACACATACGATGTGTCGGTTGGCGCAAAACGAGGCGCCACGCTGCCTAGAAAAAATCCTGTCCGCGAATGAAAGACAAGACAGTCCGCAGATTGCACAGATGACGCAGATTGGCTCACGGCGCGTCAGCTAAGGCGTCATCGCAGCTCACCGACCGATTTATCTGAAGATTTTAATCGGTGAACTCTAGGGCCTGTTGCCGTTTCATGCGAGCGCCGCGTTGGAGACCGCAAATCGTGTCCTGCA
>NZ_AYKG01000003.1 GCF_003788585.1 Salinisphaera japonica YTM-1
CGGGTTAGACTGAACGCATCGCCCCATCGAGAGTCAACGATGTGTATTCGTCCTACTCACTTGCTCGGTGCCCTGCTCTGGCTTGTCGTCTGCCAGAGCGCGTTGGCAGCGCCGGCGGCTGATCTATGGCCGCGCTGGCAGGCCCACGACAGCACGTCCAATGCCACGATCGACCACTCGGTGTTCAATCGTTTTCTGGATGACTACGTGGTCACGCATGAGACCGGGCCCAACAGCGTGCGCTACGCCGCTGTCACAACGGCCGATGCCAAGGCGCTACACGGCTATATCGACGCGCTCGAGGCGATCCAGATCGACGACTACACGCGAGACGTCCAACGCGCCTACTGGATCAATCTCTATAACGCGGTGACCCTGGCGTTGGTGATTGATCACTGGCCGGTGGATTCGATTCGCGACATCGATGCCGGCGTGTTCGATAGCGGCCCGTGGGATGAAGAACGCGTGACTGTCGAGGGCGCCCAACTCTCGCTCAACGATATTGAACATCGGATACTGCGCCCGATCTGGCACGACGGCATGACGCACTACGGCGTGAACTGTGCCTCCATATCCTGCCCGGCTCTACGCGCCTCGGCTTACACCGGCGCGAACGTGGCCGATGCACTGGCTGCCAACGCCCGGGCCTATGTCGCCAGCCCGCAGGGCGCGCGTATCAGCAACGGCCGTCTGGTCGTGTCGAAGATCTATCAGTGGTACGGCGCCGATTTCGGCGGACCGGCCGGCGTGCTGAAACATCTGGCACGCCTGGCACCGGCCGACAAGGCCAAGGCTATCGCCACACACGACACGATCGACGGCTATGTCTATGACTGGTCGATCAACAGCCCGCCCAACGTCGAGAAGACGCAGGCGAACGACAACTAGCTACGACGCAACGCGATCGGCGAGACCCACATGATCCGACCGTTTGGCTGGCTGGCGGTCTGGCCGGCGTCTTCCATGGCCACGACGATCTCGCTGTTACGCGCCATCATCTGGCGGGCCGAGGTGCTCAGATCCATCGTGTACTGGCCCGGTGCATGCGGCAGGTCGCCGACCAGACTGGCTTCACCGCCGGGACCGCGTACGTACATGCGCAGCGCTTTACCCTCGGGCACGTCGTAATTCTGCAGCGCCTCGACGGCCAGTGCGTTGTCGTCCTGGCCGGCGGAATGAATCAGCCAGCTCATGCCCGTGGGCTGGTCATAGATCATGCTGGCGTAGGTCGGCTGGGCCGCAGCTTCAACGGGGCCACCGGTCGGCCCGCCCAGCCAGAGCGCGCCGGCCAACAGGATCGCGGCCGTGGAAGCCGCGACAGCCGCGATACGCCAGCGACGCAACGCACTGTCGTTGGCTGCCTCGCGGATATCGCCACGGCCGGTCGGCCGCGTCATGCTCAAGTCATCAGAAATAGCCTGCCAGACGCGAGCCGGCGGCTCGACCGGCGCCAGATCCTCGCCGAAACGGGCCAACCGGGTTTCCCAATCGGCGACCGCACGTGCCAGTTCGGGCTCGCGGGCCATGCGCTCGGCCATGTCGCGGGCGGCCTCGGGCGAAAGCGTGCCCAGCACGTACTCGGCCGCGTCCAGATCCCGATCGTCGTGTTGCATATCGCTCACGAGATAGCCTCTTCGGCGAGACAGTCACGCAGGCGCAGCAGCCCGCGACGAATCCAGCTCTTGACGGTGCCCAGCGGTGCATCCATGCGCTCGGCCAGCTCTTGATGGGTGAGCCCTTCGTAGTAGGCCAGCAAGACACACTGGCGCTGCTCGTCCGACAGATCGCCCAGACACGCGTTAATTGCAGACAGAGACTGCTGATTCTCGTTTTCTTCCAGCGGAGACAAGCTCTGTTCGTCCTCCAGCAGCGTCGCGACCCGATCCGGCTCTTCCGGCATGGCCACTTCCGGCTGCTTGCGTCGCAACATATCCAGCGCGCGATAACGCGCTATCGACAACAACCACGTCAGTGGCGCCCCTCGTTCCGGTGCATACGTATGTGCTTTTTGCCAGATGCGCACGTACGCATCCTGCAAAGCATCCTGTGCACGCTCCGGAGAGCGCAGGATACGCAGCAACAACGAATAAAGTTGCGACGATGTCGCGCTGTAGAGCTTGCGAAATGCCTGCTCGTCGCCTTGTGCCGTGGCAACAAGCCACGCTTCAAGCTGTTCACGCTCGGCCATGAGCAGCCCTTTCATGCGCCAAGCGCAGACAGTGAAGTGTCAGAAGAATCATCATCGGGTTCGATTCGCGATCGATTTCGATAGTGTGGCGCTTCGCGGGGCCGGGCTCAATCGTCTTGCGCTATGCATCAATTCAGCGCGCCGCCACAACTACTGCCCTGACCGGCCGTACAGCCGAAACAGTGATCGGCCACGGCGATCGGTGCGCCCGTCAAATCGGCATCGATCAGCGCAGAAAGATGCGTGGATGCGCCACCGCCCACCGGCAGATCCAGCATCTGGTTGAAGTCACAGTCATAGACATAACCCTGCCAGTCCACACTCACCAGCCCGCGACACATCACGTCGGGCAGGTTGTCGCGTCGATAAGCGTCCTTGAGCAGCTGCATGTAATCACCGTACTGGCCGTCGCGCATCAGCGCGTGGGCATAACGCTTGATCGGCATGTTGGCCAGCGTGAACAGGTTGTTGAACACGATGCCGAACTGTTCGTAAAGAAAACGATGATAATCCGCCTCAAGTGCGGCCTGATCCGGCGGCAAGTGCGCACCGACCGGGTTATAGACCAGATTGAGCGTCAGCCCCGAGCCGGGCTGGCCGTAGCCCTGCTCGTTGAGGATCTTGAGGGCCGCGATACTGGCCTCGAACACGCCCTTGCCGCGCTGGGCATCGACGTTATCCGCCGAATAACAAGGCAGGGAGGCCACGATCTTCACCCCCTGCTCGGCCAGAAACGGGGCCACCCAGTCATAGCCGGGCTCGACGATGATCGTGGGGTTGCAACGATCCATCAGATGCACGCCGCGTGCCCGCGCCGCGCGCATGAAATCCCGGAAGTGCGGGTTCATCTCGGGCGAGCCGCCGGTCACGTCCAGGGTTTCGATGCCCTGCGCGCTCATGAAATCCAGCGCGGTCTGCATCGTGGCCCAGTCCATCAGCTCGGTGCGCTTGGGCCCGGCCTCAACGTGGCAGTGCGTACAGGCGATGTTGCACAGATAGCCCAGATTCATCTGCAGCGTATGCAGCCGTGCACGACGAATCGCAGGGAAATCCGTGGACAGCGCAAGCGTTTCAGCGGTTTCTGCCATGACGCGACTCTGTGATCGATAGTGGCCTAGGGGTGGAGCTTACCAGCCGACAGTGGTTTTAAAGTTGAATCCGGGCCGGCCCGCTTCCATGCTTTGGCGCAGTCAAACGCTTTCGACGGTGATGTCATGCCTCATACCTATCCCGGCCATTTCCCGGCCACGCGCCTGCGCCGCGGCCGCTCGGCTGATTTCTCGCGTCGTCTGGTGCGCGAAAACCGTCTCACGCGGGACGATCTGATCTATCCGATCTTTGTTACTGAAGGCGAAGCGATGGATATTCAGGCCATGCCGGGCCAGAAGCGTCATACCCTGACCGGCCTGGCCGATGAGATCGACGAGGTGGTGGCACTCGGTATTTCGATGATCGTTCTGTTTCCGGTGATCGATCCGAGCAAGAAAACACCCGAGGCCGAAGAAGCCGCCAACCCGGATGGCCTGATTCCCACCGCGATCCGCCAGATCAAGGCGCGTCACCCCGAGCTTGGCGTGATGACCGACGTGGCACTCGATCCCTATACCAGCCACGGCCAGGACGGCGTCATCGATGAGGCCGGCTATGTCCTGAATGACCCGACCATCGAGATCCTGGTGGCCCAGACGCTGGCCCATGCCGATGCCGGCGCGGATATCGTCTCGCCCTCGGACATGATGGACGGGCGGATTCAGGCCATGCGCCATGCCCTGGAGGACGCCGGGCATATCAACACCGTGATCATGTCCTATGCCGCCAAGTTCGCCTCCAGCTATTACAACCCGTTCCGCGAGGCGCTGGGTTCGGCCGGCAATCTGGGCAAGGCCGACAAGCGCACCTATCAGGTCGATCCGGCCAACGGCGACGAGGCCATGCGCGAGGTCGCACTCGATCTCAAGGAAGGCGCAGATATGGTCATGGTCAAGCCGGGCATGCCGTATCTGGATATCATTCATCGGGTGAAGACCGAATTCGGCGTGCCGACGTTCGCTTATCACGTCTCCGGCGAGTACGCGATGCTCAAGGCCGCCATCGACAACGGCTGGCTGGACGAACGCGCGGCGGTCATGGAATGTCTGCTGTCGTTCAAGCGCGCCGGCTGCGACGCCGTTCTGACCTACTTCGCCAAGGATGCGGCCCGCTGGCTGGGCGAGGCGTGAGCCAGCGTATCCTAGTCGTCGGCCCGTCCTGGATCGGCGACATGGTGATGGCCCAGAGCCTGTTCATCGATCTGCGTGCCCGACACCCCAACGCCGTGATTGACGTACTGGCCCCGCCGGTCACCGCCAGTCTGGTGGCCCGCATGCCCGAGGTGGACACCGTGCTCGAAAGCGCGCTGCGCCACGGCGAGTTCGCCTGGGGCAAGCGCCGCGCCGAAGCCGCGCGCGTCAAGACCGGGCGCTATGACCAGGCGATCGTGCTGCAACGCAGCGCCAAGGCCGCGCTGGTGCCCTGGCTGGCCGGTATTCCACAACGCACCGGTGTACGCGGGGAGATGCGTTACGGCCTGATCAACGATGTGCGCACCCTTGATACCGCGCGCTATCCGCTCAAGGCCGAGCACTACGCGCTGCTGGGGCTTGCCGGCGATGGTGATGCGCTCGCGCCCATCACCTATCCTCGCCTGGCCGTCGATACGGATAACCAGGCTGCCCTGACGGCACGGTTTGGTCTTGACCTGTCTCGGCCCATTGTCGGCTTTGCCCCGGGCGCGGCCTATGGCCCGGCCAAGGCCTGGCCGGCCTCACATTTCGCCGAGCTGGCCGCACGCCTGGATGACGACGGCTGGGCCTGCTGGATATTCGGCAGTGCCGCCGATCGCGAGCTGGCCGATGCCATGAAGACGGCCGCCCCGCGCCACGGCGTGGATTTTGCCGAGCGCACGCGCTTGACCGACGTGGTGGATCTGGCCGCCCTGGCCACTCATTTCGTCGGCAATGACACCGGCATCATGCATCTGGCCAGCGCGGCCGCGCCCAGTGTGATCGGCCTGTACGGCTCAACCGATCCGGACTATGCCCCGCCGCTTGCCCCGCGTGCCCAGCGTCTGTGGCGCGGCATGGATTGCTCGCCCTGTCGCGAGCGCCGCTGCCCGTTTGGCCATCAGGCCTGTTTGAGCGAACTATCGGTCGACGATGTCCTGCTGGCGTGCCAACAGCCCGGCACGCCGGCGATCAGAGCCTTGCACGCCGCCCACGGCTATCACTGAGGTTGTCGCCGCTGCGTGACTTGGCCAGTCTATCGGCCAATGCCCACCACGCCGCCTGCCATGACCGATACCTATGCCGTGATCGGCCATCCGATCGAACACAGCCGCTCGCCCGATATTCATGCCCTGTTCGCCGCCCAGACCGGCCAGGACATGCATTATGGGCGCCGCAGCGCGCCGGTCGATGGCTTCGCGGCCTCGATACAGGCGTTCTTCGCCGCCGGCGGTGCCGGGCTCAACGTCACCCTGCCCTTCAAGCAGGAAGCCTTTGAACGCGCCGACACCTTGAGCGAGCGCGCGCAACGCGCCTCAGCGGTGAACACGCTCATGGCGCGTGGCGACGAAATCCACGGCGACAATACCGACGGCGCCGGCCTGGTCGCTGATCTCGTGGGCCGTCTGGGCACGGATCTGGCCGGCGCGCGCGTGCTCATTCTGGGCGCTGGCGGTGCGGTGCGCGGCGTGGTGCCCAATCTATTCGCCGCCGGTGTCGCGCGCATCACGATCGCCAATCGCACACGGGCCAAAAGCCAGTCGGTCGCCGAGAGCTGCCTGCGCATGGGCTCTATCGCGGCCTGCGGCCTGGACGAGGCCCCGTTTGACGCCGATCTCGTGATCAATGCCATCTCCGCCGGACTGGCCGGGGAGATGCCGGCGCTCGATGATCGGGTGCTCACCCGGGCCCGCGCGGTCTACGACATGATCTATGCCGATACCGCCACGCCGTTTCTGCGCTGGGCGCGCGATCGCGGTGTGGCCGGTGAGGACGGTTTCGGCATGCTGGTCGAACAGGCCGCCGAGTCGTTCGCGCTGTGGCGCGGCATACGCCCGGACACCCGGGCGGTGATCACCGCGCTGCGCGGCTGTTAACCGTTACAATAGCGCCATGAGTGCAGAAAACGCCCACAAACTCGACCACGTGCTGCGTGCCGACCGGCCCGACGAGCTGCTCGATCCGGCCACCCATGCCCGGCAGTACAGCACGGTGCGAAAAGCCCACGAGACCGAGCTGATCGAGGACTACGTCGAGCTGATCGGCGATCTGATCGATGCCAAGGGCGAGGCACGCGCGGTCGAGATCGCCCAGCGTATGGGCGTGACCCAGGCCACGGTCGGCAAGATGATCCGGCGCATGACCGAGGCCGGGCTGGTGACCAGCCAGCCGTATCGCTCGATATTTCTGACTGACGAGGGCCGCGAGATGGCACGTATCTCGCGCGAGCGCCATATCGTCGTCCTGCGGTTTCTACGCGCGCTCGGCGTGGCCGAGGCCACGGCCCGCCAGGACGCCGAGGGCATGGAACACCACGTCAGCGACGAAACGTTGGCCGTGTTGCAGCAGTTTGCCGAGCAGCGTGGCCAGTAACGCCGCCCCGGGTCTGACCCACGACTGGCCGACCACCGCAGCCGAGGCCCGCGCGCTTCAGGACACGATCCGCAAGGACGTCGTCGTCGCCCCGCTGGGTGCGTTGCCGATTCGTCATGTGGCCGGCGTGGATATCGGCTTCGAGGACCAGGGCGCCACCACTCGGGCCGCCATCGTGGTCTTTGATGCCGACACACACGAGCGCGTGGACGAGGCCCTGGTGCGCTCGCCGACGCGGATGCCCTATATTCCCGGGCTCCTGTCGTTCCGCGAAGTACCCGGCGCGCTGGATGCACTGGCTGCTCTGCACGTCACGCCGGATCTGTTGATGGTCGATGGCCACGGTATCGCCCATCCCAAGCGTCTGGGGGTGGCCACGCATCTAGGGCTTGCCAGCGGCCTGCCCAGTATCGGCATCGCCAAGAAGCGCCTGGTCGGCACACATGCGACCGTGCCCGAGCAGCGCCTGGCCTGGACACCACTGGTCGAGCGCGACGAAACCATTGCGGCGGTGCTGCGTTCTCGGCCCCGTGTGAACCCGATTTTCGTCTCGCCGGGTCATCGTACCGATCTGACCAACGCGCTGGACTGGTGTATTCGCTTTCTAACGCGCTATCGTCTACCCGAGACGACCCGAGCGGCCGACAAGCTGGCTTCGCACAACAAATAAGCATTTTTTACGGCTTATTTCGTTTTGTCTTGCAACTGTTAAGCTGCCTCGTGGTCTGATTCTATTCGTACATATCTGCACGACAGGTTTTTTATGATCAAACGTCTTTCCACCATCGGTCTGCTCGCACTGGCTGCCGTGTCATTCACGAGCGTGGCCGTGGCGGCCGACGATACCGGCGCTGGCAACAAGCAATCCCAGCAGCTGATGCAGGGCTATCGCTCGGATGCCCAGCAGCTCAAACAGATTCACGACAAGACGATCGAAAACAATCCGCAGCTGGCCAAGCAGCAGAAAGCCTTCGAGAACCAGGTCAAGAAAGCCGTGAAGAAACAGGGCTATGACGTGGATGCCGGCCAGGAGCGTATGGAAAAATACGCCAAGCAGCTTCAGAACAAGGACCTGTCGGACGACAAGCGCAAGGCCGTGATGCAGAAGTTCCAGAGCGAGCGTCAGCAGATGGTCAAGGCGCGTAACGCCGCCATGCAGCAGCCGGAAATCCAGCAGGCCGGCGAGCAGCTGCAACAGAACACGGTCCAGGCGATGAAGAAAGAGAACGGCAAGACCGATCAGATCATCTCGGACATGAAGACCAAGCGCTCCAAGCTGCAGCAGCAGATGGGCAGCGCCGGCCAGGCCGGTGGCAACGCGGGTCAGTAATCGTCCAGCGATAACCCAAGAAAAGACAGCCCGGCCTTCGCGCCGGGCTTTTTTTTGGTTCATCGCAGATTAATGGGACGCTAAGCCGCGCAGGCCACGCGTCCGCAAAGGACGCAAATGAGCGCAGATAACGTTCGATGTGGCATCGAAGCGCCGCGCGCCGCCCGAACGCGTGCGCGCTGCACGTGGGTTATCCCGAAAGACGTCTTTCATGGGCCTTCATCGCAGACTTGATTCGCATGAATAGACCGTAACCACTATTGCCTGTGGTCTCTATTTGCGTTCTATTCGCGTTTATTTGCGGACTGTCATTCTCGAATCCCGGTGATGTGCGACGAGCCTTTTTTGGTTCCGAGTTCGGTTTTGGTTGCTGCGGGGCCTGTCGTCCTCAGATAAGCCATCGCACCGGCCGGCCGATACCCTGTTTCTGGTATCCGGCTCGGCTGGCCGCCGCCGACGAACCGATCATTCAGCCGCCAACCCGCCGTGCGACCCGGCCCACATCGGCGCAATCTGCATCATCTGCGGATCAAACCCCGATGGCATCCAGAGGATGCGCGATCAGGCGTAGGCGTATTCACCGCCACGCGCCAGCGCGCGCTTGTAGGCCTCGCGCCCATGGATACGCTCAATAAACGCTTTCAACCGTGGGTGGCTGTCGCGCACGACGCCGCGCGCCGTACCGGCCTCGATCGGAAAGCTGAGCATGATATCCGCGGCCGTGAACGCCTCGCCGACAAACCAATCGTTATCCGCCAGCTGGTCTTCCAGATAATCGAAATGCAGCTTCTGTTGCGGGCGGATGAACTGTTTCTTGACCTGCCCGGAGATCGCCTTGGCCACGGGCTTGGCCAGCATCGGCGCACGGGTCTCGACACTATTGAAGATCAGTTGCAGCAACAGCGGCGGCATGAGCGAGCCTTCGGCATAGTGCAGCCAGTATTGATAGCGCTCGTAGACCAGACTGTCAGCCGCCGGCGCCAAACGCCCCTGGCCGTGACGGCGCACGATGTAATCCACGATATGGCCCGTCTCGGCCACCGTGTTGTCATCATCGGTGATGACCGGCGATTTACCCAGCGGATGTACGCGCTTGAGTGAGGCCGGGGCCAGATACGTGGCGGGGTCACGCTCGTAGCGCACGACCTCGTAATCCAGATCCAGTTCTTCAAGCAGCCAGAGCACGCGCTGTGAGCGCGAGTCGGCCAGGTGATGCACGGTGATCATGACGGTTGCCGGTTGGATGGGTTCAATACCAGCCTACGCTGTCCACGATCGGTGTTCAGCCGGCGGCGCGCATGCCGCCACCGCCCCCCGGTCCGCTGGGCGGCTGCCAGACATTGCGAACCGCCTGGCGCCCGGCCTGCGGAAAACCGTCGGTAAAGATCAGACGCATGCGCGCGCCCCGGCCCTTGCACTCGATCGCGCCGCGGCGGATATCGAACAGGGCGAGCACGTCGGCCAGCTCACGTAAGAATCGGGGCGATACCTTGCCGCGCTGAACGTGTATCTGGCGATCGTCATCGATACGTAGCCGAAAATTCAAGCGGAAGCGATCAAGCATGCCGCGGCCGTCCTTGGCCTGTGGTTGAAACCCGTGTCAAAGTTTCACCATGAACGATGCACCACGCAACACCGGCGCCGGGCCGACGGTACGAATCGATAAATGGCTCTGGGCCGCGCGGTTCTTCAAGACCCGCAGCCTGGCCACCGCTGCGATCAAGGGCGGGCACGTCGAGCTCGACGGCCACAAGGCCAAGGCCAGCGCAGCCGTGCGTGCCGGCCAGATGCTCAAGATCAAGAAGCCCGAGCAGGTCTTTGATGTCGAAATCATCGCCGTATCCGACAAGCGCGGCCCGGCAAGCCAGGCCGAACAGCTCTGGCAGGAAACCCCGGAAAGCCAGAAACGCCGCGAAGATGAGGCCGCCGAGCGGCGAGCCGCGCGCCTGACCATGCCTCGCCCGACGGCCCGGCCCGATAAGAAATCACGCCGCCGCCTGCGCCGCTTCAAGCAGGGCGAGGACGCCGGCTAACGTCGACAGCGCGCCGGCAGATAGTCGGCCGGCACGCCGTCGGCCCCGCTCGCCGGCGTACAGCGCCAGGTGATGGCACCGGCATCGAAGTGCGCGGCCACCAACAGCACCTTGTCGTCGATGCCGGGGCCGGCGTATTTGATCTTGATCGCCGGGTCATCGGCGTTGTTGTACCACCAGATCCGTTTGACCGCCTGGCCGCTGGCTGCGCCGGTCTCGCTGCTGTTGGGCAGGCCGAGTGCGGCCAGCACGTTGGTCATGTGATTGTTGGCGACCTGCGGCAGCCCGCCGTTGACGGCGTAATACTCGGCAACGGCGTTTTTCACCGGCCCGATTAGCGCCAGCCCTTCGCTGATGTGCGCACGGGCGACATAGTCGCGATACGACGGGATCGCCACCGCTGCCAGGACACCCATCACGGCCACGACGATCATCAGCTCGATCAACGTGAAACCTGCCGTATTTCCCCGTGTCGCCTGCATCCTCGACGCCCCCGCCCGTTTCGTTGCCACCCGCTCGTGTTGTGCCCGAGTGCCACGTCACGCGTCAAAACAGGTTCGGGCGCGCGGCCCATTGCGCCGGCAAAGATCATCTACGCTCAGGGACTTGGCTTATCCTGTGCCGCCACAGACAAGACCGCGCATTGCCAGCCATTGCGCAGGCGGCGGGGCGCCGGGTTACGATGCGCAGACGCTGCGCTGGCCCGGCGCCATACCCCACGGGCAGACCGGGCGCCTTCATTGGTTATTGATGCCGGGCCGCCCTGACGTCTCGCGATACCCGCCTATCACGGCACTCGTGTTCGGGTACCGAGACACTTGATTTTTCGATGCCCTGAAGGGGGCCACATGACACTTATGCCGGCCCTGTCGTTGTGGCCCAATCTGGCGGTGTTTGCGCTCATCGCGGTGATTATCGCCGTGGTGGGCACGCGCCTGACCGCGGTGGCCGATAACCTGGCCGATCGAACCGGGCTCGGCGAAGCGGTGATCGGCGCGGTGCTGCTTGGCGCAGCCACGTCGCTGCCGGGCATCGTGGTCTCGGTAACCGCCGGCTGGCGCGGCGAGGCCGAGCTGGCCATGAGCAACGCGCTCGGCGGTATCGCAGTCCAGACGCTGTTTCTGGCGGTGGCTGACGTGGTCTATCGACGGGCCAACCTTGAGCATGCCGCCGCCTCGACCGCCAATCTGGCCCAGAGCGCGCTCTTGATCATCCTGCTGTCGCTGCTGCTGGTCGCGCCTTACTCGCCGGCGTTGACGATCTTTGGCATCCATCCGGCCACGATTGTGCTGTTCGCGGGGTATGCCTTTGGCCTGCGCGTGGTCAACGATGCCGAGCATTTCCGGATGTGGACGCCGCGCAACACCGAAGAAACCCGCGCGGACGAGCCTGACGACGAGGCCGCGAATCAGGCGCTCTTCCCGCTATGGGGCCGGTTTGTGGGCCTGGCCGCCGTGCTCGGCGTAGCCGGTTATGTCTTGACCAGCGTGGCGACCCGGCTGGGCAGCCAGACGGGCATGGGCGAGACGGCCGTGGGCATCGTGCTGACCTCGGTGGTCACCTCTCTGCCCGAGCTGGTGACCTCGATTGCGGCCGTGCGACGCGGCGCGCTACAGCTGGCCGTGGGCGGCATCATCGGCGGCAACGCCTTTGATTGTCTGTTCGCCGGTGCGGCCGACGTGGCGTATCGCGACGGCTCGATCTATCACGCGGTGTCCGGGTCGACGCTGCTGTGGATCGCCCTGTCGGTATTGATGACGGGCGTGCTGCTGCTGGGCCTGATCCGGCGCGAGAAGAGCGGCCTGGGCAACGTCGGCTTCGAGAGTGCGTCGATCGCGGGCCTTTACGTGCTGGGTGTGGCGCTGTCTCTATTCTTCTGACGCCGTGAAGATCGGCAGATGACCGAGGGCGATCACATCCGCCCAGTCCGCGCGATCGCCTTCGGTGAAGATCGCGGCCTCGCCGGCGATGATCGAACGCGCCTCGTGCATGATCGCCTGCATGGCCTGCAGCGTGGAGCCCGAGCTGATCACGTCGTCGACCAGCACGATACGTGCGCCCTCGACCAGCGCCCGGTCTTTTTCATCCAGATAGAGCGTCTGCTCGTCGCCCGTGGTGATCGAGTGGGTCGTCGCCGATAGCGCATCGCCCATATAAGGCTTGTACGACTTGCGCAGCACCACATAAGGCCGGGCCGTGGCCACCGATAGCGCATGCACCAGCGGGATCGACTTGGCCTCGGCCGTGACCAGCACGCCATAGTCCAGCGCGGCCAGCTTGTTGGCCAGGCCCGTGGCCGCGGCCTGGACCAGTGCGGTATCACCCAGCACGTTCAATACCGCGATCTGCACGCCGTCGGCGACCTCGAACAAAGGCAGCTCGCGCTTGAGGCCGGCGATATCCACGGGGTGCGTCTGGCGGGTCGGTTGCATGATCGGGTCGGGTGGGTCGATGAACGCGGCGTATTGTGCAACAGCGCGGCCGGTAATTCGACGCATGGCCCATCGCGCGCGATGAGACAAGCCGCTACATTGCCCCTACCTGTTTATCTGTGAGGTTCTGTCATGCAGACCCGTGCCGCCGTTCTACGCACCGCCGAGGCCGAGCGCCCCTACGATCAGTCGCGTCCGCTTGCGATCGAAACCTTCGAGCTGGCCGAGCCACGCCCCGGTGAAGTCTTGCTCAAGATCCGTGCCGCCGGGCTGTGTCATTCCGATCTGTCGAGCATCAACGGCAATCGCCCGCGGCCCACGCCGATGGTGCTGGGCCACGAGGCCGCCGGCGAGATCATCGCGGTGGGCGACGGCGTATCGAATTTCGCCGTGGGCGATCACGTGGTCTGCTCGTTCGTGCCCAGCTGTGGCCACTGTGACTACTGCGCCGACGGGCGGGCCGCGCTCTGTACGCCGGGGGCCGCGGCCAACAACGCCGGCACGCTGCTCGGCGGCGATTTCCGGCTGAGCCAGAACGGTGACGACATCTATCACCATCTGGGTGTGTCCGGCTTTGCCGAACATGCCGTGGTGGCCACCGAGTCGTTGGTCAAGATCGACCCCGAGCTGCCTTTCGAGGTGGCCGCTGTCTTTGGCTGCGCGGTACTGACCGGCGTGGGCGCGCTGCTCAAGACCGCCCGCATGACCCTCGGGCAGAGCGTGCTCGTCGTGGGTCTGGGCGGCGTGGGCCTGTCGGCGGTGCTGGGCGCGATCGCCGGCGGTGCCGCCCAGGTCATCGCCGCGGACATCGACGACGAGAAACTGGCCAAGGCGCGCGAGCTGGGCGCGACCGCCACCATCAACACACGCGACGACGATGCGCTTGAGCAGGTGCAGCAGCTGAGCGGCGGCGGCGTGGATCTGGCCGCCGAATTCGCCGGCGTGGCCGCCGCCCTGGAATTCGCCTTCGAAGCCACCGGCAAGGGCGGAACCACGGTGACCGCCGGCCTGCAGCATCCCGATGCACGCATGGCCCTGCCTGCCCTGAAGCTCGTCGCCCAAGAGCGCTCGCTGCTGGGCTCGTATCTCGGCGGCCATGTGCCCAAGCTCGATATCCCCGAATACATCGCGCTCTATCAGGCCGGGCGCCTGCCGGTGGACAAACTGCTCACCCACCGGCTGACGCTGGACGAAATCAACACCGGCTTCGAGCGGCTGGCCGCCGGCGAGGCGATCCGTCAGGTCATCGTCTTTGATTGATGCCGGCTTGTCTGCGCGGCGGCCACCCCAATCATCCGGGCATTGCATCGAACCAAGGCTCGTCATGTCACTACGTGCTCTACTCGTCGCCGCGCTTGTCGGCCTGTCGCTGTCGCCACTGGCCGCACAGGCTGATGCCTCATTCAAGATTATCGGCCAGAACGACCTGCGTTACTCGAAGGAGCATCTGCGCGTGGCGCCGGGCGAATCGGTGACCGTCAAACTGGTCAACAAGTCACACCTGCCGGCCTCGGCCATGGCGCATAATTGGGTGCTGCTCAAACACGGCGCTGATGCCGATGCCTTCGACAACGCGGCGCAGAACGCGCCGGCCAACGATTACTTCCCGAAAGCCCGCGCCGATCAAACCATCGCGCATACGGGCATGGTCGCCGGCGGTAAAAGCGATACGGTGACGTTCACCGCGCCCGACAAACCGGGTGACTACAGCTATATCTGCACCTTTCCCGGGCATTTCGCGGCCGGCATGAAAGGCGTGCTCACCGTCAAGTAGGCCCGCTCGGCCGGCGCGGGCTTGTTCTTGCGGCCGGTCGAACCCAGATCCTATCCATCTATCGCACAAGGATCATCAATGGCTTACGAACGCTTGCTATCACCGATGACGGTCGGTGCCGTGGAACTGCCCAACCGGGTATTCATGGCGCCGCTCACGCGCGCCCGCTGCCCGGATCAGGTGCCGGGTGAAATGCAGCAGACCTATTATGCCCAGCGTGCCGGCGCGGGCATGATCATCTCCGAGGCCACCAATATCTCGGAATCCGCGCGTGGCTATGTCTATACGCCGGGTATCTTCACCGATGCCCAGGAAGCGGGCTGGAAAGACGTGCTGGGGGCCGTTCACGGTGCCGGCGGACGCATGTGCTGCCAGCTCTGGCACGTCGGGCGCGTGGGTCATGAAATGGTGCACCCCGATGGGCGCAAGCCGGTCGCCCCGTCGGCGTTGAAAGCCGAGGGCGCCCAATCGTACGTCGAATTCGAGGATGGCAGTTCCGGATTGCACGACACGGCCACACCGCGCGCACTGGAAACCAAAGAAATCCCGGGCGTCATCGACGAATACCGCCAGGCTGCCATTCGCGCCAAGCGGGCCGGCTTTGACATGGTTGAAGTGCATGCCGCCAATGCGTATCTGCTGCAGCAATTCCAGGCCACCGGCTCGAACCAACGCACCGACGCCTACGGCGGCAATCTGGAAAACCGCGCCCGGCTGACGCTGGAAGTGGTCGATGCCGTCATCGAGGTGATGGGGGCTGATCGCGTAGGCATTCGCCTATCGCCGTTCATCGAGATCTTCGGCCTGAGCGACGACGAGCCCAAGACCATGGCCTTCTACATGGCCGAGCAGCTCAACGAGCGCGGCCTGGCCTATGTGCACGTGGCCGAACCCGACTGGGCCGGCGGCGATGTCTCCTTGAGCGCTGATTTCCGCGCCGCGATGCGCGAGCGCTTCACCGCCGGCGCACTGTTGTTCAACGGCCACTACACGGCCGACAAGACCGAAGCCCTGATCGCCGACGGCTTAGGCGACGGCGCCTCCTTCGGCCGGCCTTATATCGCCAACCCGGATCTCGTCGAACGCTTCCGCCAGAACGCCGAACTCAACGAGCCCGATCCCAGCACCTTCTATGGGGGTGACGAGAAAGGCTATACCGACTACCCGACGCTCGCCGAGCAGAAGGGCTAGGGTCTAGCTCAAGTAGTCGGCGACAAGCCGGGGCATTCGCTCCGGCTTTTTTATGCGCGTCCGAAAAAACGTTTATCCGCAGATGGACGCAGATGACGCAGATTTTGGCTTGGCGAGCGTCGACGATCAGGGCTGAATAATAAGACGCTCGCTCGTCTTAGCGTTAAGCGAAGATGAAGACAGAAATTTTTTGTTTTTCATTCTCACTCAACACACGCCCACGCCTTGAGCAATCATTCAGCCGTAAACGTCCACGGCCACCAAGCCCAAATCTGCGTCATCTGTGTAAATCTGCGGATTAAAAAGAACGTGCCCCAGAGTCAGCCAGAAAGCGCCTGCACACCGTGGCTTTAAGACAAAATCCAGTTGTCTTTTATTTCCACGCAACACAAGCCCACGGCTCGCGCCATCATTCAGCCGTAGGCTTCAACGGCCACTAAGCCCACATCTGCGTCATCTGCGTAAATCTGCGGTTTAAAAAGAACGCCCCGCAAAATCACCCAGAAAGCGCCGCAGCACGCCCGCGTCGGCGCGCCCACCACCACAGGGCCAGGCAGCTCAGCAGGATCAGGGCGCCCAGGGCCGCGCTGGGCAGATGGGCGATCGCTTCGGCCGGCCCGGAGGTGGGCGCCAGGTGATCGAGGGCCAGGCCGGTCCATTCCACGGCGGCCACGAGGCCGGCCACGGCCACGGACAGGGCGGTGATCGCCAGGTTGAAGCCCAGACGTCGGCGACTGTCGGCGCCCCAGCGATATGCCCGCTGCATCAGCCAGCCGTTGATCGAATCCAGGCTCGTCATGCCGGCTGCAAACAACAGTGGCAGGGCCATGATCGTCCACGGCGGCCAGCCGGCATGTTGCGCGGCACCGGCCGAGAGCCCCAGCAGAGCGACTTCGGTGGCCGTGTCGAAGCCCAGACCGAAGACGAATCCCAGCGGATACATCTTCCAGCCGCGATCGATCCACGCCGTGCTGCGGCCCACCAGGCGCGACAACATGCCTTGGCCCGGGCGGGATTCGTCCACGGACGTCGACCGGCCGGCGTAGCGCTGCCACAGCTGCCAGACGAGCCGCGCGTTGAACGCGGCCATCACACTCAGGAACGTGGCCGAGGCGACGGTGCCGATCACGCTGCCCAGTGCGGCGATCCCCTCCAACCGGCCCGCCAGCGCACCGGCGGTGAGGACCACGAGCACGCACAACAGGAATACAACGGTCGAATGGCCCGCAGAGAAGGCAAACCCCACGAACGCGGGCGATCGCTCGTCGTCGATGAGTTTGCGCGAGACGTTATCGATGACCGCGATATGATCGATATCGAAGGCGTGTCGCAGCCCCAGCAGATAGGCCAGCCCGCCCAGGCCAAACAACAGTGTGCCCTGGGCCGCACCGGCCACGAGCAGCGCGATACCGGCCAGATGCAGGGCAGCGATCATTGCGATCAATGCCCGCGGCGGCCGCCGGGTCTGAGAATACGTCACCTGCATGCCTTGTCTTGTTGATGTATCAGCCCGCGTTCAACGGCTCGGTCGCCCGGCACAACGAGCACACCACCCCGCCCTGATAAGCCGAATACAACACGTCCGGACGCTCGAAATCCGCCTGGCAGGACTGGCAGGTATGGACATCGGCCGAGGGCGTGCCGTCGGCGGTAAAACGCGGCGAATCGATGCCGTCATCATCGCGGGCCAGATAATACCGCCCGCCGGTGAGTGCCGCCAGAATTGGCGGCAACACCCCACCAACACTCACCGCCACCAGCGGCGAATAGGACGACAGAAACGCGCCCAGCAAGCCGAAATAGGCCGCGATCGCCAACCCCGCCGAGGCCACGAATGCGATCGTGCCCACCGGATTGACGGCATACAGCATGCCACGCCTGAACTCCGGCTCCTTGGGCGACAACCCAAGCAGATATTTGTTGATCACGATATCCGTGGCCACCACCACGACCCAGGCGATCGCGCAGTTCGAGTAAAAGCCCAGAATATTGCCCAGCACGGCAAACATGTTGCCTTCCATGAGCGCCAGGGCGATTGCCAGGTTGACCACGACGAACACGATGCGCCCCGGGTAGTGACGGGTGATGCGGGTGAACGCATTGGTCCAGGCCAGCGAGCCCGAGTAGGCGTTGGTGACGTTGATCTTGATCTGGCTGATGACGACCAGGATCACCGATAGCGTCAGGGCTGCCCACAGGGGCAGCATCTCGGAAAAGATCGAGACGAACTGGCGTACCGGCTCGGTGGCCGCCGAGTCGGCGACCTTGGACATCAAATAGAAGGCCAGCAGCGCACCGATCATCTGCTTGGCCGCGCCCAGAATCACCCAGCCCGGCCCGGCGGCCAGCACGGCGGCCCACCAACGCCCGCGGTTCTCACGGGTCTTGGCCGGCATGAACCGCAAGTAGTCGATCTGCTCACCAATCTGGCCCATCAGGGCGAGACAGACGCCCGCCCCCAGCATGACGGCCGCGATACTCACCCCGCCGTAACCCTCGGTGCCCTGGTAGGCCATCCAGTCGCCCAGAATAGCCGGCTGGCTGGATACCAGATAAATCACCGGGGCCGCCATAAGAATCAGCCAGAACGGCGTGGTCCAGAGCTGGAGCTTAGACAACGCCTTCATGCCGTAGATCACAAGCGGCAACACGATGAGCGTGGACGCCAGATAGCCGGCCCATAACGGCACGCCCAGCCCCACCAACAAGCCCTGGGCCATGATCGAGCCTTCCAGGGCAAAGAAGATGAACGTAAACGAGGCAAAGATGATCGCCGTGAGCACCGAACCGTAGTAGCCGAAACCGGCCCCGCGGGTGATCAGATCCAGATCGATGTTGTAGCGCGCCGCGTAGTAAGCCACCGGCAAGCCGGTGACGAAGATCAGGGCCGCGGCGAACAGGATCGCCAGAATCGCATTGACGGTGCCAAAACTGATGGCGATGCTCGCCCCGATGGAGAAATCCGCCAGATAGGCGATGCCGCCGAGCGCGGTGATGGCGACCGTGCCCGTGCTCCAGCGCCGGAACGAGTGCGGCGCATAGCGCAGGGTGTAATCTTCCAGCGTTTCGTTCTTCTTGGCCGTTTCGGTATCGATCGAACGGCCGATCTGCTCGGCGGTCGTTGCCACGTCTTGCTCACGTTTTGTAAACGATGTGCGGGCTGGAGCAAGTGTCGTGCCAGATCGAGCGGGCCCTCAGACCCAGGTGCCGGCGATCACGGGGTCTGATTTGCCTTGTTTAGGTGCGGCTGCACCGTTTTGTATCAGGCCAGTAATCCTTCGCGTTCGATAAAGGCCACGATCTCGGCCGTGCCCTGCCCGCCACGCAGGTTGGTGAACAACGTCGGCCGTGATCCGCGCATCATCCTGGCATCGCGATCCATCACCTCGAGCGAGGCACCCACCATCGGGGCCAGATCGATCTTGTTGATCACCAACAGATCCGAGCGCGTGATGCCCGGCCCGCCCTTGCGCGGGATCTTGTCGCCCGCCGATACGTCGATGACGTACAGCGTGAGGTCGGAGAGTTCCGGCGAGAACGTGGCCGCGAGGTTATCGCCGCCGGATTCAATGAAGATGATATCCAGATCATCGAATTCCGCGGTCAGCTGATCGATGGCGGCCAGGTTGACCGAGGCATCCTCGCGGATCGCGGTATGCGGGCAGCCGCCGGTTTCCACGCCGCGGATACGGGCTTCGGGCAGTGCTCCGCTACGAATCAAAAAATCCGCGTCCTCGCGGGTATAGATATCGTTGGTCACGACGGCGATCGAGTATCGATCGCGCAGGGTCTTGCACAACGCATCGGTCAGGGCGGTCTTGCCCGAGCCGACCGGGCCACCGATACCAACGCGAAGCGGGGTCTTGTCAGTCATTGTCTGGCTCTATCTCGAATTCAGGAACGATAAAGACGCGAATACAGGGTTTCATGCCCGGCCGAGGCCATCGCCAGCCCGGGCAGCGAGCCACCCAGCTGGTCGTCACTTAGTGCGGTGGCCCGGGCAACGCCGGCCGGAATATCGCCGGCCAGCTCGAAGAGCAATCGCTGGCCGGCCGTCTGGCCCAGCGGCACGAGCTTGACGGCCGCCAGCACTTGGTTCTCCAGCCAAGCCCAGGCCATGGCCGACAGGCTGTCCGTGACCGCGATCTGCCAGCGCGTGGCGGCCAGCGCCCAGAGCGCAGCGAAGGTTACAGCCGGCGCATGGGCCCGGCCGAGGCGCCAGTCCGCGGCTTCGGTCATATCCATCGCGCACAGAAGATTGGCCAGCGCATGACCGAGATGGCGCTCCTGGGCGCGTCGCTCGGCGGTCTCACGCATGGCCAGCAGTCGGGCGCTCCAGGTTGTCACGTCATCAATCGACGCCGCCCGCCAGGCCGTATGCAGCCGCTGCGTGATTGCCAGGTCGCCCGGCACGACACTGTAGGTGAACGCCCCGCGCAGCCAGTCGGCGACGGCATCGACGTGGGTGATCTGGCCGTCGGCCACGGCGGTTTCCAGACCCTCGGAATAAGCAAAGGCGCCAACGGGCAGCGACGGGCTGGCCAGCTGTAGCAGGCGCTGGAGCGCTAGGCCCGGCTGGCCGTCACCCATGAGCCTGGCGGGGTGTCTCGTCCAGTGCGGCGGTATGATCCGCATGGCCATGCCCGTGGGAATGCGGGTGATGATGCCCACCCGCAGCGTGGGCATGCCCTTCGTAGGCGCCCGGCTCGGGCTGAAAGGCACAGCAGCAGGCTCTGGGGGTCACGCCGAGCCCGGCGACCATGGCATCAAGCACGTGATCATGGCGATAGGCCACCGCTTCGCAGGTTACCTGCAGCGGCACGTGACGATTGCCCAGGTGATAACAGATCCGGTTGAGCAGCAGCCGATCGTGACAGTGCACATAGGACAGTGCTTCCGGCGCGGCGGCCACACGTACACACACCGAGCGCTCGGCATCGGTAAGCACGTCACCGTCGACCAGAACACTGCCACGCGCCAGCTGTATGCCGGCTTCGCGTCCGTCGTCGAGCACCACGCGCTGGCGCGATTTCTGGCGGGCATCGAAATCCAGCGTCACGGTGGTATGAATCAGCGCGGGCGCCGCATCTTGTTTTCTATCGAGTCGTATCATGGGTTCTGCCCGGTTGCCGGGTCTTTTGGTGTCGCGCATCGCGATCGCGGGAACAGGCGCCATCCGGTGCGCTCAGAACAGGAAATAGCGCTGTGCCAGCGCAAGCTCTGTGGCCGGCTCACAGGTTAACAGCTTGCCATCGGCACGCACTTCGTATGTTTGCGGATCCACGTCGAGATCGGGGCAATAATCGTTGTTCTTCATGTCGGCCTTGGACAGCGTTCGTGTGTTGCGTACGGCCACCAGCCGCTTGCCAAGGCCCAGCCGTTCGCCAATGCCGGCATCGATGGCGGCCTGTGAGGTGAACGTCACCGATGTGGCCGCGGTTGCGCGGCCAAAACCGGCGAACATGGGCCGATAATGAACCGGCTGCGGTGTGGGGATCGAGGCGTTGGGATCGCCCATCGGCGCCACCGCGATCATGCCGCCCTTGATCACCAGGGCCGGCTTGGCCCCGAAGAACGCCGGTTTCCAGAGCACCAGATCGGCCAGCTTGCCGACTTCCACCGAGCCCACCTCGTGGGCGATGCCGTGGGTGATGGCCGGGTTGATGGTGTATTTGGCGATATAGCGCTTGGCGCGGGCGTTATCGGCCGTCGTGTCGTCATCCAGCGGGCCACGCTGCAGACGCAGCTTGTGTGCGGTCTGCCAGGTCCGGGTGATCACTTCACCCACGCGGCCCATGGCCTGCGAGTCGGAGGCGATCATGGAAAACGCGCCCAGGTCATGCAGGATGTCCTCGGCGGCGATCGTCTCGCGCCGGATACGCGAATCGGCAAACGCCACGTCTTCGGCGATCGCCGGGTTCAGGTGATGACAGACCATGAGCATATCCAGATGCTCATCCACCGTGTTGGCGGTATACGGCCGCGTCGGGTTGGTCGAGGACGGCAGGATATTGGCCTTGCCGGCCGCCACGATGATGTCCGGCGCATGGCCGCCGCCGGCGCCCTCGGTGTGATAGGTATGGATCACCCGGTCGCCGAAAGCCGCAAACGTATCCTCGACGAAACCCGATTCATTGAGCGTATCGGTATGAATCGCCACCTGTACATCAAGGGCATCCGCCACGCTGAGACAGTTGTCGATGGCTGCGGGCGTGGTGCCCCAATCCTCGTGTAGCTTGAGCCCGGCCGCACCGGCCACGATCTGTTCGTGGAGTGCTTCGGGTTGGCTGGCATTGCCCTTGCCCAGAAACGCCAGATTCATGGGAAAGCCTTCGGCGGCCTCGAGCATGCGGTGCATATGCCACGGCCCGGGCGTGACCGTGGTGGCCTTGGTGCCCGTTGCCGGGCCGGTGCCGCCGCCGATCATAGTGGTTACACCGGAAGCCAGGGCCTCCTCAATCTGCTGCGGGCAGACATAATGGATATGCGAGTCGATACCACCGGCCGTCAGAATTTGGCCTTCGCCGGCGATGATCTCGGTGCCCGGGCCGATGATGATATCGATCGCGTCCATGACATCCGGGTTGCCGGCCTTGCCGATCCCGCTGATACGCCCGTTTTTGATCGCCACGTCGGCCTTGACGATGCCCCACCAGTCCAGAATAACGGCGTTGGTGATGACCGTGTCGGCCGCCGTTTCGTTGGTGGCCTGGCTCTGGCCCATGCCGTCACGAATGACCTTGCCACCGCCGAAGGAGACCTCGTCACCGGGCTGGCCGATATCGCGCTCGATCTCGATCGTCAAGGCCGTATCGGCCAGGCGTAGACGGTCACCGGTCGAGGGGCCGAACATTTCGGCGTGGGCGCGTCGGTCCATATCGGTCATGTGTTGTCTGCCGTATCAAGGGCGCCCATCACCGCGCCGCGAAAGCCATAGACCCGACGTGCACCGACATAGGGCACCAGCGTGATCCGGCGCGTATCGCCGGGCTCGAAACGCACGGCGGTGCCGGCGGGCACGTCCAGACGATGCCCGCGTGCGGCATCGCGATCGAACACGAGCGCCGGGTTGGTTTCAGCAAAATGATAGTGCGAACCCACCTGAATCGGCCGGTCGCCGGTGTTGGCGACATCCAGCGTCAGGCGCTCGCGGCCGGGGTTGATCTCGACACGGCCAGCGCGGGGCAAAAGTTCTCCGGGATGCATCAATGGACTCCTATACGATGGGGTCGTGCACGGTCACGAGCTTCGTGCCGTCGGTGAACGTGGCCTCGACCTGTACCTCGGTCAGCATTTCCGGCACCCCGTCCATGACGTCTTCACGCGTGAGCAACGTGCGTCCGTGGGCCATCATGTCAGCCACGCTGTACCCGGCACGCGCGCCCTCCATGAGGGCAGAGGCGATATAGGCCATCGCCTCCGGATAATTGAGTTTCAGGCCCTTGTCTCGTCGACGCTCGGCCAGCAGGCCGGCCGAAAAGATCAGCAGTTTGTCTTTCTCGCGAGGTGTCAGTTCCATCGTCTCTACCGTTTAAGCCGCGGGCATCGCCCGATGCGTGCTCATGTTGCCCAGATACGCGGGGCGACCGCCGGTTTGCCCATCACCCGCGGACGCAGCGCCTGCCAGGCCAGCGCCAGTGTTTCACGCACGAAACGGCTGCTCTGGCCGAGCGCGCGCACGACCAGCAGTTGATCCACTAGCGTAACTGTATAACGCCCGTCGCCACTTACGGCGAGCTGGCGCAGTGCCTCGATGTCCTGCGCCACAAAGTCCTCGGGGCGATATGCAATGAGCGTGCCCATCGCGATCGCCCCGCCCAATCCCCAACCGGCATCCTGCAGGCACGAGTCGGCAAGACCCGGCACCCGCGTGCGCTCGGAAAAGATCGGGCGCGCCTCCAGACGCACGTCGAGACGCGTATCGAGATGGCCCTGCATCAGGCGTTCTTCGATGGCCGGCCGGCCCAGCACCACGCTGTCCCAGACGATGACACGGCTGTCGGCCGATAGATCCACGTCAAGGCTCAGGGCAACATTGGCGCCGTCGAACAGAATCGCTTCCTGGGGAAGCCACTCCAGCCGACTGTTCGGCCCGGCATGCAACCCCACGCGTTGATGGGTGCCGGTTGCCGGTGTGCGATAGAACTTGCCGGCCGAGGGGGTCGTGACGAGCACGCTGGCCGCATCGACGGCCTCGATATCGATATCGATTCGATCGCCCTGAACCAACCCGCCCGGCGGGTGCAACAGCATAAGATGCGCAGTGCCATCGTCCTCTGGATACAACGCCCGCTGAATATACAGCGGGCCGGTATGCTGGCGCCGCACGGGCACGCTGCGCCCGTTTGATCGGGCCAGGCCCAGATCGATCTGCGCGCACCAGCCGGCGGCCGCAGCCGGGTCAGGACATTGTGGTGTCAGCGTAATGACAAGCTCTCGACGGATAACGGGCCCCGGTGGTTTTACACAAACTCATGCATCCGGGGAAGATGTTTCACGCACAAAAAAGGTTATTCGCAGATTACCGGGATTCGAGAATGACAGTCCGCGAATAAACGCAAATAAAGCTGGTGGTTACGGTCCATTCATGCGAATCAAGTCGGCGACGAAGGCCCATGAAAGACGTCTTTCGGGATAACCCACATTTAGCGCGCACGCGTTCGGGCTGCGCGAGTCGCTTCGATGCCACATCGCACGTTATTTGCGCTCATCTGCGTCTTTTGCGGACGAGTCGCCTGCGCCGCGTGGCATCCCGCTAATCTGCGGTGAACACAAAAAAGCCCCGTCGTAAAAACGACGGGGCCACCGATCAGTCATCTGTTTTGCGACTGGCTTATTCGTCAGTCGTATTCATGTCGGTGGTGGTATCGGTGTTCGCCGATCCGCTCATCTGTGTGCTGCCGCCGCTGGCATTGGCACTGCCGTTAGCCTCGGTCTGGGCTGCACCGTCCATATCGGCTTTCATGCCGGCACCGGCGCCCGCCATGCTGGACTTGGTCTTGTCCATGCGGTCGCTCATGCCCTGACGCATCTTGGCGCCGTCCTGCTTCATCTGCGTGCCGGCTTCCTTCATGCGCGTCTCGGCGTCTGCAGCCGATGTCGTCATGTTCTGCTTGGTCGTCGCGCCAGCGTTTTTCACGTTCTGCTCGGCTTTATCCATGCCTTGGCCGGCTTTCTTCATGCCGTCCTGGGCACGCATCGCGCCTTCCGACATCTTTTTCTTGGTGCCGTCTTTCATCACGGTGTAGGTATCCCCGCCGGATACGGCAGGGCCGGCCGTGCCGCCGGTCGCGGCTTCCATACCGGCCTTGAACTGCTCGAGCGTCACGCCGCTGGGCTTGGAGTCAGACGCCTTGGCGGCCGGGTCGGTCTTGATCGACTCGTTCGTCTTGAGCGACTCATAAAGCTTGGCCACGGTCGGGTTGGCCTGGGCTTCGCTCATGCTCAACACGCCGTTGCCGTCGGTATCGAGCTTTTTGAAGTGTGCGGCCATGCCGTGCCCGGCACCCGCGCTGGCGTTCATGCCGGCCGTCGAGGCGTTCGCGCTGACGTTGGCATTGGCACTCGTGTCCATGCTGTCCGTGGGCGCGGCGACTGCCGTGCCCGCAACGATGGCCAGACCGAAAGCAATAGCTGTTTTATTGAACATCTTAAGAAGTCCTTGGGACGTCTTGAATAAGAATCTTCAAGCTACGCTTGGGGTATGAATCACGGCTTAATCCGCGACTGGCGGCCTTGTGATGGATCACAACGACCGCGCCAAGGCTCAGGACGACTGATTCTCACGCTCGCGCCCGCCGGGGGCGAACGTACGGGCCGTGATGATACCCAGCTCATAGAGCAGATAGACCGGCACCGCCAGCAGGGTCTGGGAGATGACGTCCGGCGGCGTCAGCAGCATGCCGCCGGCAAACGAGGCCACGAGCACGTAAGGGCGATAACTGCCCAACTGCTTGGGCGTGACGAACCCGGCCCAGACGATCAGGAAGATCGCCACCGGCATCTCGAAGGCGATGCCGAAGGCCATGAACATCTTGAGCACGAAATCCAGATAGCTCGAGATATCGGTCATCACCGACACGCCGGCCGGTGCCACCGAGATGAAGAAGCCGAACACGATCGGAAAGATCACGAACTGGGCAAACGCCATGCCGAAGTAGAACAGCAGCGTCGAGGACACCAGCAGCGGCGTCATCAACCGGCGTTCGTTGAGATACAGCCCGGGGGCGACGAACATCCACACCTGATACAGCGTCCAGGGCAATGACAGCACGAACGACAGCATCATCGCCAGCTTGACCGGGACCAGGAACGGTGCGGTGACGCCGGTGGCGATCAGGCTGTTGGTGTCGGGCATGTGCGCCAGAAGCGGCCCGGACAGAAACGTGAACAGCGGGCGCGAGAAATAGAAACACGGCAGAAACACGACCGTGATGCCGGCCACGATACGAATCACTCGAGTGCGCAGCTCGAGCAGATGCGCCATCAAGGGCTGTTCTTGTTCGTCCGAGGTGCTCACGTATTACGGTCTTTATCGGTCGATTTTGGGGTCGATTTCGAGGTCGGTGTCGATGCGGATTTGTCGTCGGCCGCATCCCGCTCCAGCTCGCTTTTGAGCGGCCGCATGACCGAATCGACCTCGCGATCGGTGTTATCGCGTGCCTGGCGGGTTTCCGACTCGATCTGCTCGCGTGCCTCGCGGACCTCGCGCCGGATATCGTCGGCCTTGACCTCGCGCTCGAGCTCGCTGGTCAGCGCGCTCATGTAGTGCTTGGCCTGGCCCACCCAGCGACCCATGGTCCGGGCGACCACCGGCAAGCGCTCGGGCCCCAGCACGATCAGGCCGATGACGGCCAGAACGCTCAGCTCCCAGAAACCGATGTCGAACATAGCGGCTCGTTATCGTCGCAGGTGCGCGCGGCTCAATCGCGCGGGGTGTTCGAGCGCTGGCGATCGTGCGTTTCGGAATCGGCCCGATCGCGATTGGCGTGCTCGACGACCTGTGGGTCATCGTCGTCTTCGGTCTTGTCCTTATCCTTGTCTTCGTCCTTGATCGCCGAACGAAAGCCCTTGAGCGCCGAGCCCAGATCCGGGCCGAGGTTGCGCAGGCGCTTGGAGCCAAACAGAAGTAGAACGATCGCCAGAACGATCAGGAGCTGCCAGATACTGATACCGCTGAGCATGATTTCCTCCAGCTAGTCGTGGCGGCTTTCGCCGCCGCCGTGTCGTGCGGCCTTTTCATCATGGCCGGATACGCCGAATCGGCGTGCGAGTTCGTCTTGTACCGCCTGAGCGTTCAAGCCGCGTGATTGTAATAACACCATACAGTGAAACCATAAATCCGCGATTTCGTGCACGACATGGTTGTCGTCGTTTTCTGCGGCGGCCTCGACAACCTCGTCGGCCTCTTCGCTGATTTTCGCGCAGATCTTTTCCGTGCCACCGGCATACAGCGACGCGGTATAGCTTTTAGCCGCATCGGCCTGGCTGCGCTCGGCCAATGCCCGATCGAGTACGGCGAATATATCCTGCCCGGACGGTGGTTTCATATCGGACTCACGATTTGCCATACATTTGTTCGGGGTCAGTGATCACCGGCTCATCGGCCTGCCAGGTGCCTTTGTCGAGCACCCGATAGAAACAGGATTCCCGCCCGGTATGACAGGCCACGCCACCCATCTGCTCGACCTGGAGCAGCAGCGCGTCGGCGTCGCAGTCCAGGGCGATGGAGACGATGCGTTGCAGATTGCCCGAGGTTTCGCCCTTGCGCCATAGCTTGGACCGCGAACGTGACCAGTATGTGGCATAACCGGAGGCCACGGTCGCGGCCAGCGATTCACGATTCATCCAGGCCAGGGTCAGCACGCGCTTCGTATCAGCCGCCTGGGTGATCACCGGGGCCAGCCCCTGGGCGTTCCAGGCGATCTGATCCAGCCAGGCCGTCGTGTCTTGATCGTTCATCGAGCGTGTCTTTGACGGGATGTTTCAAATGGCGCGTCATCCTACGCCTTGTCGCGGTGTCGCGCAGGCCGGTGCGCCTGCGGGTCACGGGCCGTGTGCGCCCGCCGGGCGCACACGGCCCGTGCTTGTACGATACGCCAACAGCGCCTACTGTTGCCGCGCATGAAGATCATCATCCTGGGGGCCGGTGAAGTCGGGGCCACGCTCGCCGAGAATCTGGCGCACGAGGCCAACGACGTCACCGTCGTCGATACCAATCAATCGTTGCTCCGGCCCTTGCAGGATCGCCTGGATATCCGGGCGGTGCACGGCTATGCCGCGCACCCGGCCGTGCTGCGCGATGCCGGCGCCAACGATGCCGATATGATCATCGCCGTCACTGCGGTCGATGAGATCAACATGGTGGCCTGCCAGATCGCCTATACCCTGTTTCATACGCCGACCAAGATCGCGCGTATCCGCTCCTCGGAGTATCTGATCGAGGACCGGCTGTTCCATCAGGATGCGATACCGATCGATATGTCGATCAGCCCGGAGCAGCTGGTCACCGACTACATCAAACGCCTGATCCAGTATCCCGGCGCGTTGCAGGTGGTGGATTTCGCCGGTGGGCGCGTGCAGGTGGTGGGCGTCAAGGCGTATTACGGCGGCCCGTTGGTGGGTAACGAACTGGCCACGATCCGCACGCATATCCCGAACGTGGATACGCGCGTGGTCGCGATCTATCGGCGCGGCAAACCGCTGATCCCTGAAGGCGATACGGTCATCGAGGCCGACGACGAAGTCTTCTTCGTGGCCGCACGCCGTGATATCAAGCAGGTGATCGGCGAGCTGCGCAAGATCGATCGCCCGGTCAAGCGTGTGATGCTGGCCGGCGGCGGCAATATCGGCACACGCCTGGCCCGTGCGCTGGAAAACCAGTGCCAGGTCAAGGTGATCGAACACAACCCGGAGCGCGCGGCCTGGCTGTCCGAGCGCGTCAACCGCGCGATCGTGCTCAAGGGCGATGCCGCCAACGAGACCCTGCTGCGCGAGGAGAACATCGAATCGATCGATGTGTTCTGCTCGGTCACCGATGACGATGAAGCCAATATCCTGTCGGCGATGCTGGCCAAACGCCTGGGCGCCCGCAAGGCCATGTCGTTGATCAATCGCCTGGCCTATGTGGATCTGATCGAGTCCTCGGGCACCCAGATCGATATCGCCATCTCGCCCAAGCAATCGACGATCTCGGCCCTGCTGGCCCATGTCCGGCGCGGCGACGTGGTGCGCGCACACACCCTGCGTCGCGGGGCGGCCGAGGCCATCGAAGCGATCGCCCACGGCGAGCGGGGCAATTCACGTGTGGTCGGCCGGCGTCTGGATGAGATCAAACTGCCGCCCGGGGCCTCGATCGGCGCCATTGCGCGCGGTGAGGAGGTCATCATCGCCCACCACGACACCGTCATCGAATCCGGCGATCATGTGATGATCTTCATCATCGACAAACGCTACACCCCGGCCGTGGAGCAGCTCTTCCAGGTCGGCGTGTCGTATGTCTGAGCGCTGCCCCGCCCCATGATCGACGGCGAGTTCAACTATCGCTATGCCGGTGTCCAGCGGGTGCTGGGCATCCTGCTGATGATCTTTTCGGTGTCCATGCTCTTGCCCGTGGCCGTGGGCGCGCTCTACGGCGACGGCGAGCTGGCCGCGTTTGTGATCGGCTTCGCGGTCACGCTGGCCACCGGCTTCATGGCCTGGGCGCCCACGCGTCAGGTGCGTCGTGAGCTGAAGATCCGCGACGGTTTTCTCGTGGTGGTGCTGTTCTGGATGGTGCTGTCGTTGTTCGGGGCCATTCCGCTGTGGCTGGCCGTGCGTCCGGACATGAGCTTCACCGAGGCCACCTTCGAGGCCGTCTCGGGCCTGACGACCACCGGGGCCACGGTGCTGGTGGGCCTGGACACCCTGCCCCACGCCATCCTGTTCTGGCGCGTGCTGCTGCACTGGATGGGCGGCATGGGCATCATCGTGCTGGCAGTGGCCGTGCTGCCCATGCTGGGCGTGGGTGGCATGCAGCTCTATCGCGCCGAAACCCCGGGGCCGATCAAGGACTCGAAGCTCACCCCGCGTATCCGCGAGACCGCCAAGGCGCTGTGGTATCTGTATGTCTCGTTGACGCTGATCTCCGCGCTGTTGTTCTGGGCCGCGGGCACCAGCGTGTTCGATGCCGTGGGTAACGCGTTCTCCTCGATCGCTACCGGCGGCTTTGCCAACCACGATCTCTCTCTGGGTTATCACGGCAGCGCGGCCATCGAACTGGTGGCGATCATCTCGATGCTCGCCGGCTCGGTGAGCTTCGGCATGCATTTCATGGTCTGGCGCAACGCCGATCCGCGTATCTACTGGCGCGACTCGGAGACCCGGACCTTCGTGATCATGATTCTGGCGGCCACCACGATCGCCACCGTCGTGCTCATGGTCGCCGGCACTTATGTCGGCCTGGGCGATGCGGTCATCAAATCGTTGTTCCAAGTGCTCTCGATCGGTACCACGACCGGCTTCACCACCACCGATTACTCGATCTGGCCCAGTTTTCTGCCGATGTTCTTGTTGCTCGGGGGCTTTGTCGGCGGCTGTGCCGGCTCAACCACGGGCGGCATGAAGGTCGTGCGCTCGATTTTGCTGGCCAAGCAGGGCGTGCGCGAGATCAGCCGGCTGGTGCACCCCAACGCCGAAATTCCGATCAAGATGGGTCAGAAGGTCATTCCTGATCGCGTTGTGCAGGCGGTTTGGGGCTTTTTCGCGGTCTATGTGACCGTGTTTGTGCTGATGTTCCTGATTCTGCTGTCGACCGGCTTGTCCGAGCTGACTGCGTTCTCAGCCGTGGCGGCCACGATCAATAACATCGGCCCGGGGCTGGGCGAGGTCTCGTCCAACATGGCCAGTATTCCGGCCGCCGGCAAGTGGACGCTGTGCCTGTCGATGCTGCTCGGCCGGCTCGAGGTCTTCACCCTGCTGGTCATTCTCACCCCGGCCTTCTGGCGTCGCTGACGCACCGTTTCAAACGCTCTACACTCCGATTCATGTCAATGCGCGACCAACTACAAGCCATGATCGATGCCGGCCGGGACACCCCGCTGGCCCGGTTCACCCTCGGCGAACTGCTCCACCGCGACGGCGAACTCGACGCGGCCCTGAACCACCTGGCCGAGGCCGTGGCTCAGGATCCCAGCTATTCCGCGGCCTGGAAACTTTATGGCCGGGTGCTCCTGGAGGCCGAGCGCTACCAACAAGCCGTGGATATTCTGGCCCGGGGCGTTCAGGTCGCCCAGGACAACGGCGATAATCAGGCCGCCCGCGAGATGCAGGTCTTTGCCAAACGCGCCGCCAAGCAGACTGGCTGATGTCGGTCTATACCCGGGTCACCGAACACGATCTGCGCGCTCTGCTTGCTGATTACGCCATCGGCGAGCTGGAAGATCATCAAGGCATCTCAGCCGGTGTGACCAATACCAATTATTTCGTCGACACCACGTTGGGCCGCTGGGTGCTCACGCTGTTTGAGCAATCAGATCCGGTTGAGCTGCCGTTTTTCATGCAGCTGATGGATCATCTGGCTGCCCACGGGGTGCCGGGCGCGCACCCCGTGGCGCGCAACGACGGCGGCTTTCTCTCGAGCGTGCAGGGCAAGCCCGCTGCGTTGGTTTATCGTTTGGAAGGAGCCAGCACGCAGATGCCTTCACCCGAGCAGTGCCGGGCGCTGGGCGGCGTAGTGGCAGAAATGCATCGCGGCGTGGGCGGCTTCACGGCTCGCCAGGCCAACCCGCGCGATCTGACCTGGATCGACGCCGCCGCCGTACGGCTGTTCGAGGCCCTGCCGGCCGATGACTGCCGCCTGCTGGTCGAAGAAATCGAGTTTCAGCGCCAGGCCACGGAGAAGCATTTCAACGATCTGCCCCGCGCGGTGATCCACGCCGATCTGTTTCGTGACAACGTGCTGTTCCGCGGCGATCGGGTCGCCGGCGTCATCGATTTCTACTACGCCTGCCACGAATGCCTGCTTTTCGACCTGGCCGGCATCTGTAGCGACTGGGCCTGGCGCGACGGCGAATTCCTTGCGGCCCACTGGCAGGCATTTCTGGCGGCTTACACACGGCGGCGCCCGCTGACCGAGGCCGAAATAGCGGCCTGGCCGGCCATGCTGCGGGCCGTGGCTCTGCGATTCTGGGTCTCGCGCCTGATCGATGCTTATTTTCCGATGGGCGGGCCGGACGTGAAAATTCACGACCCGGCGCCGTTCAAGCACTTGCTGCTGGCCTATCGCGATGATCCCCCGGGCCTGACGCTGCCATGATCGGGCTCATCCAGCGCGCCCGTCATGCCTGGGTCGATATCGACGATGCGCGCGTGGCCGAAATCGGCGCCGGGCTCGTGGCCCTGGTCTGTGCCGTGCCCGACGATACACCCGAGCGCGCAGCGCGCCTGGCCGAGCGTATCCTGGCGTACCGGGTCTTCGGCGACGATAACGGACGCATGAATATCGGCGTACGGGATGCCGGCCACGCGGTACTCGCCGTGCCGCAATTCACCCTGGCCGCCGATACCGCACGCGGCAATCGGCCCGGTTTTTCCGGCGCCTGCCCGCCGGCGCGGGCACGCGGGCTGTTTGATGATTTCGTCTCGGCCCTGAGCGCACGCCACGAGGCCGTGGCCACGGGGCGTTTCGGCGCGGATATGCAGGTCGGGCTGATCAACGATGGCCCCGTCACGTTCTGGCTGACGAGCTGATTGAAGCCCGAATTTCTATTGCTCGCCATCGATTGGGCAAGTGCGTATCATCGGCTGTCCGCTAGGGGCCAATCAGGGTTGTCATGACAGCGCGTCGCGCGACGATCGAACGTCGCACTGCCGAAACCGATATCCGCGTCGAGCTCGATCTCGACGGCGCGGGCGTATTCGAAGCCGCCACCGGCGTCGGCTTTTTCGAGCACATGCTGCATCAGATCGCCCGCCACGCGCTGATCGATCTGAGCGTGTCGGCCAATGGGGATCTGCATATCGATGATCACCACACCGTCGAGGATGTGGGCATCGTGCTGGGCCAGGCGCTGCGCGAGGCACTGGGCGACAAGCGCGGCATCATGCGCTACGGCCATGCCTACGTGCCGCTGGATGAAGCCCTGTCGCGTGTGGTCATCGATTTCTCGGGCCGGCCGGGCCTGTTCTTTCGGGCTGATTTCACCGCTGAAAAGATCGGCACCTTCGATACCGAACTGGTGCGCGAGTTCTTTGGCGGCGTGGCCGCCGGTGCAGCCATGACCCTGCATATGGATAATCTGGCCGGGGCCAACGCGCATCACATCGCCGAGACCCTGTTCAAGGCCTTCGGACGCGCACTGCGCGGCGCCGTGGCCCGTGACGAGCGGGCCATGGATGCCCTGCCCTCCACGAAGGAGCACCTGTAATGGCCACCGTCGGCATCATCGACTACGGCATGGGCAATCTGCACTCGATTGCCAAGGCGCTGCGCTATGTCGCCTCCGACGAGCAGATCGAGGTCAGCTTCGACCCGGATGCCCTGGCCCGCATGGACCGGCTGGTACTGCCCGGCGTGGGCGCGATCGGCCACTGCATGGACGAGCTGCACCGCCTGGAGCTGGATGCCATGCTGGCCGACGTGCTGGGCCAGAAACCCTTGATGGGCGTATGCCTGGGCATCGAGGCCCTGATGGCCCACTCCGAGGAATCGGGCGGGGTGGATTGTCTGGGCGCATTTCCGGGCAACACGGTGAAATTCGCCGAGCCGGATGCCCAACCGGACGGCACCCGGCGCAAGATCCCGCACATGGGCTGGAATCAGGTCCGCCAGGAACGGCATCATCCCCTGTGGAAGGATATCGCCCCGGATTCGTGGTTCTATTTCGTGCACAGCTATCACGTGGTGCCCGACGAGGCTCGCCATATCGCCGGTACGACCCAGTATGGCGTGCAGTTTGCCTCGGTGATCCTGCGCGAGAACACGTTCGCGGTACAGTTCCATCCGGAAAAGAGCCAATCGGCGGGCCTGCAGTTGCTGGCCAACTTCCTGGAATGGGACGGTCAGGCCTACTAGTCGTATTCGGGCGCGTATTGCGCTGTCAACCAGCCGTCAGCTAACGAGGAGTCACGGCGTGCTACTCATCCCTGCTATCGATATCAAGAACGGGTCCTGCGTGCGTCTGCGTCAGGGCGATATGGATAACGATGTCACCGTCTTTGACGCCGACCCGGTCGCCGTGGCCCGGCGCTGGATCGACGCCGGCGCGGATCGTATCCACGTGGTCGATCTCGACGGCGCCAAGGCCGGCCATCCGGTCAATCATCGCGTGATCGGCGAGATCGTCGACGCCGCCGGCGCCATCCCGGTCCAGGTCGGCGGCGGCATTCGCGACGAGGCCGCCATCGAGACCTATCTGGATCGCGGCGTGGAATTCGTGATCCTGGGCACGCGTGCGGTCTCGGAGCCGCACTTTGTGTCCGACGTGGGCGTAGAGTTCCCCGGGCGCATCATCGTGGGCCTGGATGCCAAGGACGGCATGGTGGCCACCGACGGCTGGTCGAAGCTGTCCAATCACACCGTGGCCGATCTGGCCCAGCAGTACGAACAAGACGGCGTGGTGGCCATCATCCATACCGACATCAGCCGTGACGGCATGATGCAGGGCTTGAACGTCGAGGCTACGCGCGCACTCGCCGCCGAGCTGACCATTCCCGTCATCGCCTCGGGCGGAGTGACCAACATGGACGATATCGAAGCGCTTCTGACCGCCGAGGACGACGGCGTGGCCGGTGCGGTCATCGGCCGCGCCATCTATGAAGGCACGCTCGATTTCACCGCGGCCCGCGAGCGGGTCAACGCGCGCAAGCAAAACGCCTCCGGAGCCTGAATTACGTGTCTCTTGCCAAGCGCATCATCCCCTGCCTGGATATCGACAAGGGCCGGGTCGTCAAGGGCGTCAAGTTCCTGGAGATCCAGGACGCCGGCGACCCGGTGGAAATCGCCCGTCGCTATGACCAGCAGGGCGCCGACGAGCTGGTGTTTCTGGATATCACCGCCTCGAACGAGGATCGCGGCACGCTGATGGAGGTCGTCGAGAAAGTCGCTGGCGAAGTCTTCATCCCGCTGACCGTGGGCGGCGGCGTACGCAGCCTGCCCGATGTCCGGCGTCTGCTCTCGGCCGGCGCGGACAAGGTTTCGATCAACACGGCGGCCATCTCGAACCCCGAGTTCGTGGCCGAGGCGGCTTATCGCTACGGCAGCCAGTGCATCGTGGTCGCGCTGGATGTGAAAAACGCGGCCAAAAAAGACGAAGAGCCGCGCTACGAGATCTTCACCCACGGCGGGCGCAAATCCACGGGCATCGAGGCCATCGGCTGGGCCCAGAAGCTCGTCGAACTGGGCGCCGGCGAAGTGCTGTTGACCAGCATGGATCGCGACGGCACCAAATCCGGCTTTGATATCAAGCTCACCCGGGCCGTGTCCGACGCCGTGGCCGTGCCCGTGATCGCCTCCGGCGGCGTGGGCGATCTGGATGATCTCTACAACGGCCTGGTCGACGGCCGCGCCGATGCCGTCCTGGCCGCCTCGATCTTTCACTTCGGCACTTACACCATCCAACAGGCCAAGAACTACCTGGCCGACCGGGGCGTGGTCGTACGGGATGCGACCATCCGCTGATTCATGGTCGGCTAGGAACACGAATACGCGCGAATGGTTGAGTGGGCTTTTCTTGCTGCGTACGTTGAATTGCTTGGTTTTTTATCCGCAGATTTCGCAGATTGCACAGATTTTGCGGTCGGCCTTTGAGTCGTTATGGCCGCGGGGCGCTTTCGATTTCGCGCCTTCGTTCTGCGAGGTTTTTATCCGCAGATGAACGCAGATTACGCAGATGGCGGTCGGCGGGCGTGTCGTAGCGGCTGAGGCGGGCGCCACGGTTGATCGCGTCATTGTTGGCTATGTGATGCTGGGTGCGCGGGGCTGTTCTTGCTGCGTACGTTGAATTGCTTGGTTTTTATCCGCAGATTTCGCAGATTGCACAGATTTTTGCGGTCGGCCTTTGAGTCGTTGCGGCGATAGGGGCGCTTCTCTGCTCGCAGCCACCTTCCGCTGGGTTTTGTCCGCAGATGACGCAGGTGGCGGTCGGCTGATCAGTCGGAAAGGCTGGTGCGGGCGCCGCCATTGATCGCGTCGTTGTTGGACATTCGATAATGGCCACACGGGACTTTCCGGCTTCGTACTTTGATACGGGTCCTTGCTTGACTCGGGTACCCGCCACGAACCCTCGCGCGCCACAGCCCCTCTTTTTCTATTGTTCAAAGAGCTGACAACGAGCATATAAAGCCGTGGCGCCTGTTCAGCCGCTACGGCCCCTTCATTCGACCGCCATCTGCGTAATCTGCGTCCATCTGCGGATAAAAACCTCGCAGAACGCAGGCAACGCGTGAGAAGCGCCCCGCGGCCATAACGACTCAAGCGCCGGCCGCGAAATCTGTGCAATCTGCGGATAGAGAAAACCCCCTTCTCCCAAACGAAAAAAGCCCGAACCGAAGTCCGGGCTTTTCAACGCGGTCAGGGGGCGACCGGTTTTTAGGTCGTCTGGTCTTCGTGCTTGCCTTCGGCGAATTCTTCAATCGCCTTGGCACAGAACGCATCCAGATCATCCGGGGTACGGCTGGTGACCAGGCCCTCGTCGCAGACCATTTCCTGATCGACCCAGTTGCCGCCGGCATTCTGGATATCGGTCTTGATCGACGGGAAGGACGTCACGGTGCGCCCGTCCAGCACGTTGGCCTCGATCAACATGATCGGCGCGTGACAGATCGCGGCGACCGGTTTGTGCTGGGCGAAGAAGTCCCGCACGAAGGTTACGGCCTTGTCATTGACGCGCAGCGCATCGGGGTTGACGACGCCACCCGGCAGCACCAAGCCGTGATAATCCGAGGCCGAGACCTCGTCCACGGTCTTGTCGACCTTGAACGTGTCGCCCTTGTTGATATCGGCGTTCATGCCCTGAATCTCGCCGGATTTCAGCGAAATCAGCTCGACCTCGGCGCCGGCATCCTTGATGTCTTGCCACGGACGGGTCAGCTCGATCTGTTCGAAGCCGTCCGTCACCAGAAATGCGATTTTCTTGCCTTGCAGTTCACCTGCCATGACATTGCCTCCTTGGGCATTCATTGCAATACCCAGACAATGTGGTGGCCCAGCCCGATCTTTCAAATCCGGGAAGTTACGGAGAGCCGGTCGTTTTCTCCAGCACGGCATAATAGAAACCGTCGAAGCCGTGATCGCCCGGGGCGATACGTCGTCCGTGTGCGGTAGCCTGCCCCCAGTCGGCGTCGATTGGCACGACCGCGGCCTCGGGCGTCTCAGCGACAAACGCATCGATCAGGCCGTCGCCCTCGGCGGCCAGAATCGAGCAGGTGGCATAGACCAGTCGCCCGCCGGGGGCCAGCGTTGACCAGAGTGCAGCCAGCAGTGCGGCCTGGCGTGCGCTGGCCGCATCGATATCGGATGCCCGGCGCAGCCACTTGATATCCGGGTGGCGTCGGATCACGCCCGTGCCACTACAGGGCGCATCCAGCAGGATCCGGTCATAAGACGCGCCATCCCACCAGGCCTGTGGCCGAGCGGCGTCTCCCACGCGGCTATCGGCAGCCAGGCCGAGACGGGCCAGCGTGTTGTCCAATGTAGACAGCCGTGTGTCATCGATATCCAGCGCGGTGAGGGCGATATCGGCGCGTTCGAGCAGGTGAGCACTCTTGTTCCCGGGCGCGGCACAGGCATCCAGCACCCGATCACCGTCGCGCGGGGCCACGAGATCGGCGGCCAGCTGGGCAGCGCCGTCCTGAATCGAGACACGGCCTTCGACAAATCCCGGCAGCTTGTCGGCCGCCATAGGTTCGTCCAGGCAGATGCCGTCACGACAGGCCGGCATGGTCGTGGCTTTTATGCCGGCCTCGGCATACTCGGCCAGCAGCGCCTCACGCGTGGCACGACGGGCATTGACACGCAGCTGCATGGGGGCGCGCTGGTTACCGGCGGCCAGAACGGCCGCCGCGTCCGTGGCCCAGTCAGCCCCGATATGCTCGGCCAGCCAGTCGGGATAGCTGTGAATCAGGGCGGCATCATCGGCGGCAATCGGGGCCGGGGCGCGTTGATGCCCGCGCAGCACGGCATTGACCATGCCGCGTGCCCCGCCAAGCCCCAGCGCCTTGGTCGCGGCCACCGTGGCATGTACGGCGGCATGCGCGGGCACCCGGGTCGCCTCCAGCTGGAAGACACCGACGTGCAGGAGTGCGGCGAGCAACGGCTGGGGCGCTTTCTTCAACCGCGGCGCCAGAAGCGCGCCCAGCCGGCGATGCTCGCGCAGCGTGCCGTAGGCCAGCATACGGGCCAGGGCCAGATCGGCGCCCACGAGATCCACCGGCCAATCCGCCAACGCGGCGTCCAGGCTGCGCCCTTGATCGATAACGGCCGATACGGCCCGTGCAGCCAATACGCGCGGCCGCGCCCCTGCACTTGTTTCACGTGCCAAAACGTTGCCCTACCCAATTGCGCCCGTTGACGGCATCGCGCGCGGCCATGCGGCGCTTGCCGGGCAGCTGGAGCTCTGCCACGCGCAGGATGCCATCGCCGGTGGCGATATCGATGCCCTGACGATCGGCCGCGACGACCTCGCCCGGGACGCCGTCGCTGGGCGTCTCGAGTGCTGTGGCCTGCCAGAAACGGATGTTCTGGCCGGCCAGCGAGGCGTGCGCGACCGGCCAGGGCACGAAGGCTCGTACCAATCGAGCGATGATCGCAGCGGGCTGTTGCCAGTCGATCACGGCCTCTTGTTTATCCAGCATGCGGGCATAGGTCGCCTGTGTGTCGTTCTGGGGCGTGGCTGGCAGCCCGCCCAGCCGGTTCAGCACATCCACGAGTGCTGCGGCGCCCTGCTCGGCCAGCGTGTCATGCAGCGTGCCCGCGGTCGTGGCCTCGGTGATCGGCGTCTTGTGCACGGCCAGCATGTCGCCGGTGTCCAGCCCTGCGGCCATCTGCATGATGGTGACACCGGTTTCACGGTCACCGGCCTCGATCGCCCGGGCGATGGGCGCGGCCCCGCGCCAGCGCGGCAGAATCGAGGCATGCACGTTCAGACAGCCGTGTGTCGGCAAGGCGAGAACCGATTTCGGCAGGATCAGCCCGTAAGCCACCACCACGAGCACGTCGGGCGCCCAGGCAGCCAGTGCCGCGCGTGCCTCGGCGTTTTTCTTGAACGTCTCGGGCTGCTCGACGGCCACGCCGTGCTCCAGCGCCCGGCGTTTGACCGGTGAGTAGGTCACCCGGCGCCCGCGCCCGGCGCCGCGATCGGGCTGGGTGAGCACGCCAACCAGGTCATGCTCGCTGGCGGCGATGGCATCGAGCGTGGGCACGGCGAAATCCGGCGTACCGGCGAACACGATACGCATCACGTAGCGCGCTTGGCGGTCTTGGCCATCTTGCGCCGGATACGCTCGCGCTTGAGCCGGGAGAGCTTGTCGATATACAGGCCGCCGTCGAGATGGGCCAATTCGTGCTGCACGCACTGGGCCAGCAGGCCCTCGGCGGTCATCTCATAAGCCGTGCCGTCGCGATCCTGCGCGGCAAAGCCCAGACGCGTGGCCCGCGTGACGCGATCATAATGATCGGGCACGGACAGACAGCCTTCATCGACGGTTTGTTCATCCTCGGTCCAGAGGATGCGCGGGTTGCACATCACGATGCGCTCGTTCTTGTCCTCCGAGCAGTCCATGACGGCAACCCGACGCATGTCGCCGACCTGGGTCGCGGCCAGGCCCACGCCCGGGGCGTCGTACATGGTCTCGAACATGTCGTCGACAAAGCGCGATAGCGCGTCGTCGAAGACCGTGATTTCTTCGGTGGTCTCCCGCAGTCGCGGATCGGGGAAATGCAAAATCTCGAGAATCGCCATACGCTGTCGGCTGTTGCATGGGGGTTGAAAAGGCGGGGCCATTCAAACGGCCCATCGTCAGCGCGGGGAGTATAACGGTTTGATCGATACGACAAGACGCGAGCCACGCGCCGTGTGGCTCGCCCTGGCGCTGGCCGCCGGCCTGGCGAGCGGCTGTGCCCATGATCGCGGCGCGCCGCCGAACACGGCGGCCACGATGACAACGCCAAGTCTGACCGACGACCCGGGCTATACGCCGGCGAAAACGACCGAACCGCGCACGACCAAAGATCTGGCCGGCGCCATGCGCGAGGACGCGCCGCAGCGTTATGTCGTTGCCCCCGGCGATACGCTCTGGTCCACTGCGGCCCGTTATCTGCGCGCGCCCTGGTACTGGCGCCAGCTCTGGCAGGCCAATCCCGACATCGACGACCCCAACCGGATCTATCCCGGCGATGTGCTGGTGCTCACCCGCGGCATGGACGGCACGCCGCGGCTGTCGCGCCAGGACCGTACCCAGGCCCGTACCCAGGGCCGTACCGTGCATCTGTCGCCCCAGGTGCGCGTGGCGTCACTTGAAACCGCGATTCCGACGATCCCGGCCGCATCACTGCGGGCCTTTCTACAAGGCCCGCGCCGTGTGGAGGCCGCGCGCCTGGCCGCGGCCCCGTATGTCGTGGCCGTAGGCGACGGCCAACTCGTGGCCGGTAACGATGCCCTGCTGTATATCCGGGGCCTGGCCGACGATGCGGCCGCCCGTTATGCGCTAGTCCGCCCGGTCCGTGCCTATTCCGAGACCTCAGATATTAGCGACCTGGGCGCACGCGCCGTGCCGGTCGGCGACGCCGAGATCCTGGCGAGCCGTGAACCGTCTTCGAACACGCCCCGCGATGCTCGCGAGCCGGCCTCGTCGATCGCCACCGCGCGTTTTGTCAGGGCCCTGCGCGAAGCACGCCCCGGCGACCGGTTATTGCCGATCAGTGACAGCACGCTGGCCCAGGATTTCCAGCCCCGCACGCCGACAACGCCCGTGCAGCGGCGTATCGTTTCGGTTTATGGCGGCATCAGCCAGATCGGGCGCTATGACGTGGTCGCGCTGGCCGCGACGCCCGACACGCCGGCCACGGCACTGGCCCGCGGCGATGTGCTGGAGATCTACCAGGCCGGCGACACGGTCATCGATCCGGTCACCGACGACCGGGTCCGCCTGCCCGAGCGGCGCGCCGGGCGATTGATGGTCTTCGACGCGGGCCCCCGCGTGAGCTATGCGTTGATCGTGCAGGCCGAGCGGGCCATCCATATCGGCGATATCGCCCGCAGCCCGGCGGCCGGCGCATGAGCACGCGCGATGCCTGGCTGCGCCTGGCCAACACGCCCGGCATCGGCGCGGTGACCGTCGAGCGACTGCTGGCACGCTACGGCGATGCCCCGACCGCCCTGGCCGCCTCCGAACAGGCGCTCAAAGAGGCCGGGGTGAGCGCGCCGGCACGCGCCGCACTGGCCGAGCCGAACCCGGCCTATCTACAGGGCATCACCGACTGGCTGGCCGCGGATCGCATGCATCACTTCATACCCATGGATGATCCGCGGTTTCCGGCCAGCCTGGCCGGGCTGGAGCCGATCCCGCCCTGGCTCTATGGCCTGGGCGATACCGATCTGCTGGATTACCCGGCGATCGCTATCGTGGGCAGTCGCAACCCCAGCCACGCCGGGCGCGCCGCGGCCCAAGAGTTCGGCCAGGCGCTGGCCGCGGCCGGCTTCGTGGTGGTATCGGGCCTGGCCAGCGGTATCGACGCCGCCGCCCACGAGGGCGCGCTGGCCGCCAACGGGATGACGATCGCGGTGACCGGCACCGGCCTGGATCGGGTCTATCCGGCGGCCAATCGAGCGCTGGCCCGTCGTATCGCCGACTCGGGCCTGCTGGTGTCCGAGTTTCCGCTGGGCACGCAGCCGGCCCGCGGCAATTTCCCCCGGCGCAATCGCATCATCGCCGGCCTGTCCACGGCCACCCTGGTGGTTGAGGCCGCCCGGGCCTCGGGCTCGTTGATCACGGCGCGCCTGGCCAGCGCGGCCGGGCGTGAGGTATTCGCCATGCCGGGCTCGATCCATAATCCGCTGGCCCGCGGCTGTCATCAGCTGATCCGCGACGGCGCCAAACTGGTCGAAACCACCGAGCACATCATCGAAGAGATCGCGGCCGTGCTGCCCGGTTATCGGGCTGCTCCCCGGGCCGAGACTCGCGAAACACAGGCCAGCGGTATGCCCGACAAAACCGCCGAGGCGGCCGAGGATCCGTTGCTTGCGGCCGTGGGCCATGATCCGGTCCGCATGGACACGCTGATCGCCCGCACCGGCTGGCGCGCCGATGAAGTCTCGTCCCGTCTCTTGATCTTGGAGCTGGAAGGCCGCATCAAGGCATTGCCCGGCGGGCTTTATATCCGCAGCGGCTGAGCCGTTCGATTGGCGGCACCGTGCTAAGGTCTTTATATGAACGAAAACGTGCTGGACGTCCTGTTGTATCTGTTCGAGAACTTTTCGCTGCCCGATATCGGCACCAGCGGCGAGATTCGCGATGATCTTGGCGAAGCCGGATTCTTCCCCGATGAAATCGATGATGCCTTCGACTGGCTGAGTGCCACGCGCGGCGACGGCCGGGCACGATTCGCCGCCCCCACCTCGGATGCCGTGCGGGTCTATGCCGGGGCCGAGCTGCTGGTGCTGGATGCCGAATGCCGCGGCTTCATCGCCTATCTCGAGCATATCGAGGTGTTGAACGCCGAACACCGCGAACTGGTGATTGATCGTCTGATGGCGCTGGCCGATGACGAAGCCGCCACCGCCGAACTCGAACAGGTGAAATGGGTCGTGATGATGGTGCTTTCACAAGCGCCCGATCAGGACCTGGCCTATGCCCGCATGGAAGCACTCATGCACGCCGAGGCGCCGGGTGCGGCGCATTGACGCAGCCCCACCGAGCGGTGACGCCCGCCGGGCGTTGAAAGCGCCCACGCGGCTTGAAAAACACCGCCACGACCTGCAAACCCTTGCCTCGACGTCGATCACACGCTCGTAGCGCAGGCTTCAAAAGCCTGTGCTAGGGTTCGCGGCGTTCTCCGTGTCACCTATACGACCAACGATCCGCTCATGAGCCGAAACCTCGTCATCGTGGAGTCCCCGGCCAAGGCCCGGACCATCGAGAAATATCTCGGCAAGGACTATCAGGTCCTGGCCTCGTACGGCCACGTGCGCGATCTGATCCCCAAGGAAGGCGCGGTCGACACGGCCAATAACTTCGCCATGCGCTACGACGTGATCGATCGCAACGCGAAACACGTCGAAAAGATCGCGAAGTCGCTGAAGAAAGCAGACACCCTGCTGCTGGCCACTGACCCGGACCGCGAAGGCGAGGCCATCGCCTGGCATCTACTGGAGTTGTTGAAGGATCGTGGGCTGATCGAGAACAAGCACGTCGCCCGCGTGGTCTTTCACGAGATCACCAAGCGCGCGGTAGCCCATGCCGTGGATAACCCGCGCACGATCTCCAACGATCTGGTCAACGCCCAGCAGGCCCGGCGCGCGCTGGATTATCTGGTGGGCTTCAATCTGTCGCCGCTGCTGTGGCGCAAGGTTCAGCGCGGCCTGTCAGCGGGGCGTGTCCAGAGCCCGGCGCTGCGCCTGATCTGTGAGCGCGACGCCGAGATTGAGGCCTTCGAGCCCGAGGAATACTGGCGAGTCGAGGCGAAAGCCGAAGCCGAGGCGACACCCTTCTCGGCACGGCTGTCGCAATTGAATGGCGACAAGGTCAGCCAGTTCACGGTCAATAACCAGGGCAGCGCCCGCGAGGTGCTGGATACCCTGGCTGGCGCGGTCGGCGGTACGGTCGAGACTTATGAAGTCGATCCCGAGGCCGATTCGAAATCATCGGGCATGCGGGCCACCGGCGGCACGCTGCGCGTGGCCACGGTCGAGAAGAAACAGCGCAAGCGCAATCCGGCACCGCCGTTCACGACCTCCACGCTGCAGCAGGAAGCCGCCCGCAAGCTGGGTTTCAACGCCCGGCGCACCATGCGTACGGCCCAGGGCCTGTATGAAGGCGTCAAACTCGGCGACGGCGATGAAACCGGCCTGATCACCTACATGCGAACCGACTCGGTCAGCCTGTCGCAGGATGCACTGGCCGAGGTGCGCCAGACCATTGGCGATCGCTACGGCAAGAAGAACCTGCCGGACGCCCCGCGCAGCTTCAAGACCAAATCCAAGAACGCCCAGGAGGCCCACGAGGCCATCCGGCCAACGGCCAGCGCGCGGATTCCCGACGAGATCAAGCGCTATCTCACCTCGGACCAGTTCCGGCTCTATGAGCTGATCTGGCAGCGCACCGTGGCCTGTCAAATGGTGCATGCCCTGTTCGATACCGTCTCGGCCGATCTGGCCGCCGACCAATCCGGCCAGCATCTGTTCCGCGCCAGCGGGCGCACGCTGCGCGAGGCCGGCTTTCTGTCGGTCTACAAGGAAGGTCGCGACGATGACAAGGGCGACGACGACGCCGACAAGCGTCTGCCGCCGCTCGAAGAAGGCCAGATTCTGGATCTGAACGAAATCGTGCCCACCCAGCACTTCACCGAGCCGCCGCCGCGTTTCACCGAAGCCGCGCTGGTCAAGACGCTGGAGGAATATGATATCGGCCGGCCGTCGACCTATGCCTCGATCATCTCCACGCTGCAGGATCGTGAATACGTCGAGATGGACGGCAAGGCCTTCATGCCGACGCCGTTGGGCAAGATCGTCAACAAGTTCCTGACCGATCACTTCACCCGCTATGTGGACTACGAGTTCACCGCCAAGCTCGAAGATCGGCTGGATGCCGTGTCTCGCGGTGAAGAGGAATGGCAACCGCTGCTGGCCGAGTTCTGGGAGCGGTTTTCAGACCAGATCGAGGCCAAGCAGGATCTCTCGCGCGAAGAGGTCGCCCAGGCCCGTGAGCTGGGCACGGACCCCGAAACCGGCAAGCCGGTGATCGTACGAATCGGCCGCTACGGGCCGTTCGTGCAGCTGGGCTCGAAGGACGACGAAGAAAAGCCGAAGTTCGCCGGCCTGCGCAAGGGCCAGGACATGGACAAGATCACGCTCGACGAAGCGCTGTATCTGTTCAACTTGCCGCGTGATCTGGGCACGACGCCCGAGGGCGAGGAAATCCAGGTCAATATCGGGCGCTTCGGCCCGTATGTGCGTTTTGCCAAGACCTTTGCCTCACTCAAGGAGGATGACCCCTACACCATCTCGCGCGAGCGGGCGCTGGAGGTCATCGCTGAAAAGAAAGAGGCCGATGCCAAGAAACTCATCGCTCATTTCGAAGAAGCCGGCATCAAGGTCCAGCACGGCCCATACGGGCCCTACATCACCGATGGCAAGAAAAACGCCCGCGCGCCCAAGGACCAGGAGCCAACCGAGCTGACACTGGAACAGTGCCAGGAGATTCTGGCCAAGGCGCCAGAGAAGAAGAAACGCGGCAAGAAGAACACCAAGACCTCGGGCACCAAGGCCGCGACCTCGAAAAAGACCGCTGCCAAGAAAACCGCGACGAGCAAGAAAAGCACGTCCAAATCGGCGACGACGAAGAAAGCCGCCACCAAGAGCGCGGCCTCGAAGTCCACGACGAAAAAGACCGCCACCAGCAAGAAGACGTCGGCTGCCAAGACCAAGGCCGGCAAGACGTCGTCTTCGAGCTAGCTTGGTTCGGGGCGCCTCTTTTGAAATCGTCCGCTAATAGACGCCAATACGCGCGAATAAAAACGAACAAGACAAGACAATCCGCAGATTCACGCAGATTACGCAGATGTGGGCTTGGCGACGCGCCGCTGCGTGCCGGCTGAAAACGCTTGCCGGGTTGAACAGGCTCTGGCGACCGATAATCAAAGACGCCTTTCATCGGCGTTCATCTGCGGATAACCGCCTGTATTCATTCGCGTTCATTCGCGGATAACCATGGCTTTTCAGGGCGAACAGCAAACGAACGGGCATGAATAAAAAGACGATGGCCGAAAGCGAGCGTTTTCGCCTGTCCCGGTACGTGCGGACTTCAAAAGATGCCCAGAGAAACGCTTTTCAGCGCTTTTTCATATCATCGTCTTTTAATCTGCTCCAATCGGCGTCTATCGGCGGATTGGCTTGCCTGTATTCATTTGCGCGCATTCGCGTTCATTTGCGGATAAAAACAACGCTGGCACGAGGTGAACGATGAACGAGCAGGTCGGCGCACGGTTTCGTGTGCGTCATGCCGCGCGCTTGCTGGCCGACGGCGGCGTGATCGCGCATCCGGCTGACGGGGTCTGGGGACTGGCCGCTAATGCGGCCGACCCGGTCGCGGTGGGCCGTATTCTGGCCATGAAGCAACGCGACGTCTCCCGCGGGCTGATCGTGATCGCCGATGATCCGGCGCATCTGGCGCGGCTGGTAACCGCAGACGCCGACCAGGCATGGCAGCGGGCGATCGCCGCTTGGCCGGGCGCCGAAACGTGGCTGTTGCCGGCGGCTGCCGATGCGCCGGTCTGGCTGACCGGCGGCCGTGCCACCATCGCGCTTCGCGAGCCGGCGCATGCCTTGACCCGTGCCTTGTGCCACGCGTTTGGCGGCGCGCTGGTCTCTACCAGTGCCAACGTCACGGGCCGCCCGCCGGTACGCTCGACCTGGAGTGCGCGTGCACGTTTTGGCGCGGCCATCGACGGCGTGGTCGCCGGCGTGCCGGATACGCCGGGCATCCCGAGCACGATTCGAAACGCCGACACCGGGGAGATCATTCGTGGCGGTTGATACCAACGCGCCGGTCACCGCCGATGCGGTGATCGATTACTTCAAGGGGCTGCAGGATCATATCGCGGCCCGTCTGGAGGCCTTCGAGCCCGAGGCCCGGTTTTTCGTCGATCAATGGGATCGGCCCTCCGGCGGTGGCGGCGATACGCGCGTGCTGTCCGAGGGGGCCGTGTTCGAGCGGGCCGGGGTCAATTTCTCGCATATCACCGGGGATTCCCTGCCGGCCTCGGCCTCGGCGCGCCGGCCCGAGCTGGCCGGGCGCTCGTTCGTGGCCACCGGCGTGTCGGTGGTTGCCCATCCGTGGAATCCCTATGCGCCGACCGCGCATGCCAACGTGCGTTTCTTCATCGCCGAAAAACCCGGGGAGGCACCGGTCTGGTGGTTCGGCGGCGGTTTCGATCTGACGCCGCACTACGGCTTCGATGACGATGCGATCGCCTGGCATCAAGGCGCGCATGACGCCTGCGCGCCGTTTGGCGATGATCTCTATGACCGGTTCAAGGCCTGGTGCGACGAGTATTTCTATCTTCCGCATCGCGACGAGACACGTGGCATCGGCGGCTTGTTCTTCGATGATTTTGACGAGCTGGGCTTTGCCGATTCGTTTGCCTTCGTGCAATCGGTGGGCCAGGCGTTCATCGATTCCTATGCGCCGATCGTAGAGACACGCAAGGACCACGATTACGGCCCGGCCGAGCGGGATTTCCAGCTGTACCGACGTGGGCGTTACGTCGAGTTCAATCTCGTCTATGACCGCGGCACGTTGTTTGGCTTGCAGTCCAAGGGCCGTACCGAGTCCATCCTGATGTCGATGCCACCACGCGCGGCATGGCAGTATGCTTATAAACCGGTGCCCGGGAGCGCCGAGGCCGATCTGTATGCGCGCTTTCTCAAGCCTCAGGACTGGCTTCGGCGTGTCTAGAGATCGCGCCGGATCATAACTGGGGAGCTTGTACAGGCGATGCATATCACGCTGACGGAACTGCGCTATCTGATCGCGCTTGATAAGGAGCGTCACTTCGGCCGCGCGGCCAAGCGCGCCTTCGTGAGCCAGCCCACGCTGTCCGTGGCGGTCAAGAAACTCGAGGGCGAGCTCGGCGTGACCGTGTTCGAACGCAACCGCGGCGAGGCCCGGGTCACGCCCATCGGCCGGCGCATCATCGAGCAGGCCTATCGCGTGCTGGGCGAAGTCAGCGCGCTGGAATCCGTGGCCGAACAGGGCCGCGACGAGCTCAAGGGCCCGCTACGTCTGGGCGTGATCTATACCGTGGGCCCGTATCTGCTGCCGCATCTGATTCCGGCGCTGCGCGCCACCAGCCCGGATATGCCGCTGATCATCGAGGAAAACCTCACCGGCCAGCTTACCCAGCAGCTGCGCAACAACGAGCTCGACGCCGTGATCGTGGCCATGCCCTATGACGTTTCAGGCATGTCGGTCTGGCCGATCTACGACGAAAGCTTTGTCGTGGTCATGCCACAGAGCCATGCCTGGGCCCAGCGTGAGTCCGTCGATGCCAACGAACTGGCCGACGAGAACCTGCTGCTGCTCGGCCCGGGCCACTGCTTTCGTGACCAGGTGCTGGATCTGTGTGCGGGCTGTCGCGAAACCGAGGAAGCCCATCGCACCCGCTCGGGCTCGTCGCTGGAGACCATTCGCCATATGGTCGCCAGCGGGCTGGGCGTGACGGTCCTGCCACGCTCATCGATTCCGAACCTGTCGCATGAGTCGCGTCTTCTGGAGACCCGCCCGTTTTCCGGCACCGCGCCCAAGCGCCAGATCGCGATCGCCTGGCGACGCAGCTTTCCGCGCCCGAAAGCCATCAGCGCCCTGCACGAGGCGGTCATGGGCTGTGATCTGGCCGGGGTATCGCTCATGGAAGAGCAGAACGCACTCAACGTCGACGAGGCGTTTCTCGACGCGTCGTAGCCGTCGTAGGGGCGGACCGTACGTTACACTCAGGGCCATCGTTTGCCGGCATGCTCGGATATGCGCGCTTTTCTGATCTATTCAGCGCTCGTCGTGGCAGGACTTCTGCCTGTGTGTCAGGCCACGGCCAGGGTGAACGCCGATGCCGTGAGCGCCTACAGCGACACCACCCGCCAGCGCTTCATACGCGCGCTGGACGAGGCGCGCCACGGCGCGTTTTCGGCCCAGAGCGATCTGGCCTATGACCTGCGCAATTATCCGCTCTATCCCTACCTGACCGCGGCCGATCTGCAACACGAACTGGCGCGTGGGGCCGATGGGGCGCTGGATACGCGTATCAATGCGTTTTTGGCCGATTATCCCGACCTGCCGCCGGCGACAAAACTGGAAAGCGTCTGGCTGGACGATCTGGCCGATCGCGGACGCTGGTCCGAGGTTCTGAACCACACACAAGGCGTGGATACGACAACCGCGCGTTGTCGCGCCGAGGCAGCCCGTATCGGCATGGGTCGCGGCTCGCTGGCCAACGCCCGGGCGCTCTATGACGTCGGCGAAAGCCAGCCCGGCGCATGCGACCCGATCTTCGAATGGTTGGCCGGCCAGGGCGCGCTCGATTCCGGCCTGATCCGCAGCCGGGCACACAAGGCGATACTGAAAGGTGATACCGGCCTGGCCCAGTATCTGACCGGCCAGGCCAGCGGCGATGCGCCCGTGATCCAGAACTGGCTGGACCTGACGAACAACCCGCGCGGCCTCACCCAGGCTGCGCCGGGCCTGGACGACGATATCGCTGTTCATGTGTTCAAGCGCTACGTGCTGGCCGCGCCCGAGGCCGCCGCCGACGCGCTGCCCACGCTGGTAAGCCGTTTCGGTATCGACGCGGCCGGCAAGTACGAGATGCAGCGCTACGTCGCCCTGCTGTTCGCCGAGGAGCACCGGCCCGAGGCGCTGCTGTGGTTTGCCCGCGTCGATCATGCCCGGCTGGATCAGGCCGAGGATGACCACGCGCTGGGCTGGGAAATCCGCGCGGCGATACGCGATCAGCGCTGGCCGCTGGTCATCGCCGCGATCAACGCCCTGCCGCCGGCGATTGCCCAGGACGAGGAGTGGCGTTACTGGAAGGCCCGCGCGCTGGCGGCCACGGACCAGGCGGATGCCGCCCGGGCGATCTATCGTCCGCTGGCCGCCGAGCGTTCGTATCACGGTTATCTGGCCGCGGACGCGCTGGATCAGGACTATCAGTTCAACGAACAGCGCGTGCCCGATGACGCCGCGATCGCCGCTCGCCTGGATGCCCGGCCCGGCTATGCGCGGGCCCGCGAGCTGCATGCGCTGGGCATGGACAGCTACGCCTATCGGGAATGGCAGGCGATGATGAAGGCCCTGCCCCAGGACGAGCAGATGCAGGCCGCACGCCGGGCCTATGAATGGCGGTGGTATGCCCGGGCGATCCTCACCCTGGCTGACGCCGACTACTGGAACGACCTAGACATCCGCTATCCCACGCCCTACAGCGATGACGTGCGCGCGGCCGCCGCAGCCAACGATCTGGACCCGGCGTTCGTCTACGGTATCGTGCGCACGGAGTCGTTGTTCCAGCCGACCGTGGCCTCGCCGGTCGGCGCGCGCGGCCTGATGCAGCTCATGCCCGGCACGGCCAAGCTCGTGGCCCGCCAGATGGGCCGCCCCGCCCCCAGCAGCTCGGATCTGAACGACCCGCGCGAGAACACCACGCTCGGCGCGCGCTATCTGGCCGATATGGTCGATGACTGGGCCGGCAATCTGGCGCTGGCCACGGCCAGCTACAACGCCGGGCCGGGCAAGGTGGCGCAGTGGCTACCGCAGGCGAACATGGCGCCGGATATCTGGATCGCCACGATTCCCTATACCGAAACCCGCCAATACGTCCAACGCGTGATGTCACACATGACGGTCTTCCAGTATCGGCTGTCGGAATCGATCACGCGGCTGAATTCGCGCATCGATTCCGTGCGCCCTGCGTATCCGAATCGTAAGACGTCTTTTTAAGTTTCCGGGAGCTCAGTCATCGACGAATCAACCGACGGCCTGCCGGCCGGTGCTGCGCGTTACCTGGTCGGCGGCGCGGTGCGTGACGCCCTGTTGGGCCTTGCGGTGGCCGATCGCGATTGGGTGGTCGTCGGGGCGACACCCGAGGCCATGCAGGCGAGCGGCTATATCGCGGTCGGCCGTGATTTTCCGGTGTTTCTGCATCCCCAAACCCGCGAAGAGCATGCCCTGGCGCGCACCGAGCGCAAATCCGGCCCCGGTTATCACGGTTTTGTCTTTCATGCGGATACCGAGGTCACACTCGAGGCCGATCTGGCCCGGCGTGATCTGACCGTCAACGCCATCGCCGAGGCCCCGGACGGCGTGCGTGTCGATCCTTATGACGGCCAGGCCGATCTTGAAGCCCGGCGGTTACGTCACGTATCGCCCGCGTTTGTCGAAGACCCGGTGCGACTCCTGCGCCTGGCCCGCTACTATGCCCGTTTCGCCCCACTCGGCTTTACCGTGGCCGAGGACACACGGGCCCTGTGCCAGACCATGGTGGCTTCCGGCGAGGTCGATCATCTCGTGCCCGAACGGGTGTGGGCCGAGACCGAGCGCGCGCTCATGTGCGACGAGCCGGCCCTGTTCTTCTATTTCCTGCGCGAGATCGGCGCACTCGAGCGGCTGTTTCCCGAACTGTCGGCGCTTTTCGGCGTGCCCCAGCCGCCGCAGTATCACCCCGAGGTGGATTGCGGAATTCATACGCTGCTGGTGTTGAGCCTGGCCGCCGCCGACGACGCCGGGCTTGCGGCGCGCTACGGCGCGCTGTGTCACGACTATGGCAAGGGGCTGACGCCGGCCGATATCCTGCCCGGCCATCGCGGCCACGAGGAACGCGGCGTGATACCCGCCGATACCGCCAGCCGGCGCATGGGCGTGCCGCGCGCGCTGCGTGAAACCGCGTATCTGACCGCGCGTTGGCATACGCATATCCATCGCATCACCCAGCTCAAGGCCACCACGCTGATGGCGCTGTTTGAAGCCGTCGATGCCTTTCGTCGGCCCGACCGGCTGGAGAATCTGATCAGCGTGTGCATCGCCGACGTCCGCGGGCGCCTCGGCTATGAACACCGGGCCTATCCCCAGGCCGAGCTGGCCCGCAAGGCACTGGCCGCGGCCAATGCGCTGACGGGGGCCGAGGTGGTCGCCACGCACGGGCTGCGCGGCCCCGCCGTTGGCGAAAAATTACGCGAGTTGCGTGTCCTGGCTATTCAGCGCGCGATTCACGGCAGAGAACTTGCAGCACGAGACATAACCGCATGAATACCGACGCCGCACCTGTCGTGGTCACGGGCGCCAACCGCAATATCGGCGCGCATATCGCCAACCGCTTGATCGACGACGGTTTTTCCGTCATCGCCGTCTATCGCAGCGAAACCGACGACATCGCTGGCCTGATCGAGCGCGGCGCGCATGTCGTACAAGGTGAATTCGCCGATACCGCCAGCACGCGGGCTATCGCAGCTCGTATCCGCGCGCTCGCGCCCCGGCTGCGCGCCCTGATCCATAATGCCTCGGCCTTTGCCCCCACCGATGACGATATCGAGGCCGCCTCGGACCAGTTCCAGGCGTTCTTCGAGGTCCACATGCGCGCGCCTTACCTGCTCAATACCGAACTGGCCGACTGCCTGGCCGGCAGCCGCGAGGCGCCGGGCGATATCATCCAGATCACCGACATACAGGCCGACAACCCCAAGCCGGTCTATGACGTCTATTGCGCGACCAAGGCGGGCCTGCAGAATCTGGGTCTGTCGTTTGCCAAGCGTCTAGCCCCCACGATCAAGGTCAACATGATCCAGCCGGGGCCGATCTCGTTTCAGCACTGGGTGGATGAGGCCGGCCGTGAGCAGACTCTGGCCGCCACCCCGCTGCAAAAGACGGGCACACCGGAGACGATTTACACCGCCCTGCGCAGCTGTATGGACAACCCCTTCCAGACCGGCGCCGTGATCGCGGTGGATGGCGGTCTGCGCCTGGGGAATTGATCACTGGCGGTTGATCGCGAGCGGCTGGTTGCCGACAGCCGGCAGCTTCAGTCAGCGCCGGCCAGCTCGGCCCAATCGATGGCGATCAGCGGCTGGCACGGCGCGCTATCGTCGCCCCAGAGCGCGGCATACGTCCGGCCAAGGCTCGGATGAACACCCTGCGGTCGCAGCTCGGCCAGCGGTGCCAGCACGAAGGCATAGTCGGTGATATCGGCCCGCGGCACCCGAATAGTGCCGTCGTCGTGGATGGTGTCGCCGTAGAGCAACAGATCCAAATCCAGCGTGCGTGAGCCGTCGCGGGCACGCTGGGCCCGCCCGTTTGCTGTCTCGATATCGCGCAGGGCCGCCTGAACCTGCTCGATCGGCTCGTCGGTCGAGAATATCACCACCAGATTGATGAAATCCGCGCCGTCAAACCCCACCGCCGGACACCGATAGAGCGTGGAGATATCCAGCGTGCCAAAACGCGCGTGCAGCGCCTGAATCGCCGCCGGTACATAACGTCCCGGGGCGATGTTCGAGCCGATGCCCACGGCTGTATCCACGACCCTCGTCATACCGCCGGGCGCGTGATCTGTACGCCGACGTTCTTCGCCCCGCGCAGGGCGAACGGCTTGTTCAATCGCAAGGTCACGCGTGTGACGCCGAACTCCTCGATGATCAAGGCCGCAACCCGTTCGGCCAGGGTTTCGACCAGCTCGAAGCCGGCGTCTTCAACGAAAGCGATCACGCGCTTGGACACGGCCTTGTAATCCAGGGTCTTTGCCACGTCGTCGGTGGCTGCGGCCGCGCGAATATCGAAATCCATGGCCAGATCCAGCACTACGCGCTGGCGAATCCGGCGCTCCCAGTCGTACAGGCCAATCTGTGTATCGATGGCCAGTTGGTCGATGAATATCGTGTCCACGACGTTGAAGATCGTTGTATTGCAGCCGCTCAGGATACCGGCTTTGTTGGTCGCGGCGGGACCAGTGTTTCCAGCGACCAGCGAGCCGTGGCCTGGGCAGCGGCGATACCGGGCATGAAATCCCCCCGGCGCAGCCAGCCGGCCAGCGCGATCATGGCGGCGTTGTCGGTACAAAACGCCTGGCGCGGGTAATACAGCGCGAACCCGTCTGTCGTTCCGGCCGCGCCGAGACGATCACGCAGCGCCTGGTTGGCACCCACCCCGCCGGCGACGACGAGACGACCCGTGGCGCTATCGCGCATCGCCCGTCGACATTTGATCACCAGCGTATCGATCACGGCCTGCTGGAAACTGGCCGCGATATCGGCATGCACCTGCGGCGTGCCGTCACAGGCCTTGATCGCCAGCATGACCGCAGTCTTGAGCCCCGAAAAAGAAAAATCCAGGCCCGGGCGTTTGGTCATGGGTCGCGGAAAATCATAAGCGCCCGGATCCCCCTGCTCGGCGAGTGCCGCCAGCGCCGGCCCGCCGGGATAACCCAGCCCCAGCATCTTGGCGGCCTTGTCGAAGGCCTCGCCCACGGCATCGTCGATACTCTTGCCAAGCACCCGATACGCCCCGACACCTTCAACCGCCACGAGCAACGTATGCCCGCCAGACACCAGCAGCGCGGTATACGGAAAAGCCGGGGCTGCGTCTTCCAGCAACGGCGAGAGCAGATGCCCTTCCATGTGATGAACACCCAGGACCGGCACGCCCAGACTCATGCCCAGGCCCGACGCCACCGCACTGCCCACCAGTAGTGCCCCGACAAGCCCCGGGCCCCGCGTATAGGCAATGCCCGTGATCTCGGCCCGCCGAGCGCTGTCGCAGACGGTTTCGATCAGCGGCGTGATCTTGCGGATATGATCGCGCGAAGCCAGCTCGGGCACCACGCCGCCGTAATCGGCGTGCAGTGCAACCTGGCTGTGTAACGCATGGCCGGCCAGTCCGTCATCGCCGTACAAGGCCACCGCGGTTTCGTCACAAGAGCTTTCGATACCCAGGATCAGCGTGCCACGTTGCACGGTCGATATTTCAGGCGTATTATTCATCGTCCTATTCTAGCTGCGCGGTTAATAATCGTCAGCGGCTGGATCGACAAGACTGCACCTATTTTCCGGAGTGTGATGCTCAATGCCTAGCGTACGCGTAAAAGAGAACGAGCCGTTTGAAGTCGCCCTGCGTCGTTTCAAGCGCGGTTGCGAAAAAGCCGGCGTCGTGACCGAAGTACGCCGTCGCGAATTCTTCGAAAAGCCCTGTCAGACACGCAAGCGCAAGCGCGCGGCCGCCGTAAAGCGCCACGCCAAGCGTCTACAGCGTGAGCAGCAGCGTTTTACGCGTCAGTATTGATCGAGTCTCTCGATCACTGACACGGTAACGATTCGAATGAATCGTCTAAGACAGCGGCTTCGGGCCGCTGTTTTTTTGTCTGACGATCGCCGGCCCTGCAATCATCGCCGGCCATCGATTCGACATGTATCAATGTCTCTTGTGGAGAATGCCCTTGAACCTTAAAGAACAGCTGGCTGACGATATGAAGTCGGCCATGCGCGCCCGGGACAAGGAACGTCTGTCGGTCATTCGTCAGGCCCAGGCCGCCGTCAAACAGCGCGAAGTGGATGAATCCACCACGCTGGACGACGCCGAAGTCCTGGCCGTGATCGAAAAGATGATCAAGCAGCGTCGCGATGCCGAAACCCAGTATCGCGACGCCGGCCGCGATGAGCTGGCCGATGCCGAAAACGCCGAGATCCATGTCCTCGAGCATTATCTGCCGGCCCGGCTGACCGACGCCGATCTCGATGCCGTGATCGACCGGGCCGTGGCTGATCACGAGGGCGCAAGCATGCGCGACATGGGCAAGATCATGGGCCAGCTCAAGACCGAGCTGGCCGGTCAGGCCGATATGTCCGATGTGTCCGCGCGCCTGAAGGCCCGGCTGCAGTAATCCCTGATTCGCTCGGCCACGGCCGGGCGATACCCGAGATGTCATGGCACGCATCCCGCAGAGCTTTATCGATCAACTACTGGATCGCACGGATATCGTGTCGATCATCGACTTGCGGGTGTCGCTGAAAAAGACCGGCCGCGAGTACGGCGCCTGTTGCCCGTTTCACGACGAAAACACCCCCTCGTTCACGGTGTCGCCGACCAAGCAGTTCTATCACTGCTTCGGCTGCGGGGCCCACGGCAGCGCCATCAGCTTCTTGATGGAATACGACCGTCTGGAATTTCGCGACGCGGTCGACGTGCTGGCCCAGGCCGCCGGCATGGAGCTGCCCGAAGAAGCCGTCGAAGATACCCCAACCGGGCCGCCGCGCGAGCCGCTGTACGATGTCCTGCGTATCGCCGATCGGCATTACCAGAGTGCGCTGCGAAAAAATGACGCCACCATCGCCTATCTCAAGAAACGCGGTGTCTCGGGCGATATGGCCAAGCGCTACGGCCTGGGCCATGCCGCCGACAGCTGGGACGCGCTGACCGGCATCATCGGCGACAAGCCGGCCGCTGCCCGCGCGGGCATGCTTATCGAACGCGATTCCGGCGGCTACTTTGACCGCTTCCGGAATCGCTTGATGTTTCCGATTCGCGATACCCGCGGGCGCACCATCGCCTTCGGCGGCCGCGCCCTGGGCGACGACAAGGCGAAGTATCTCAACTCGCCGGAAACGCCGCTGTTTCACAAATCCGACCAGATGTACGGCCTGTACGAGGCACGCCAGGCCATGCGGGATCTGCCGCGTCTATTGGTGGTCGAGGGCTATATGGATGTCATCGCCCTGGCCCAGCACGGTTTTCCCAACGCCGTGGCCACGCTGGGCACGGCCACCACGGCCAGTCATCTGACCACCCTGTTTCGTCATACCCAGGAAGTGGTCTTCTGCTTCGACGGCGACGCGGCCGGCACCCGGGCTGCCCGCAAGGCCATGGATATCAGCCTGCCGGTGATGCGCGGCGCACGCCGTGTGCGCTTCATGTTCATGCCCGAAGGCGAAGATCCGGACACCTTGGTACACAGCGATAACGGCACGGCGCGCATGCAGGCGGCCATCGACGAGGCACGCCCGGCCTCCGAAGTGTTGCTCAACGGGCTGACCGAAGGCCTGGATCTGACCACGCCGGACGGGCGCGCCCAGCTGATCGAGCGCGCCCGTGCGCCGATCAACGCACTGCCACCGGAAGCATTCCGCGCCGAGCTAATCGGTGAGTTATCGCGATTGTCGCGCCTGCCCTCGGCCGATCTGCGCGAGCTGTTTGCCACCCATGCCAGTGCGCGACCGGCCCATGACACGCCTGTGGCACACAAACCCGCCGCCCGCGAGGCCGACAGCGCTCGCGTGACACCCGTTACCCGCGCCCTGTCGTTGCTTCTGGCCGATACCGCGCTGGCCGGCAAGGTCGATAATGCCCGCGCCGACCTAGCCGATCACAATAACCCCGGGGCAAGAATTCTGGCCGAGGCGATTGACTTTTTCGCAAACAACCCAAATGTCGCCGTTGCACGATGGTTGGAGCGATACCGGGACAATCGTTATTTCTCGCGCCTGCAGACACTGGCCGCCCAGAGCCCACCCGGGGACGACGATACCCGGGCCGACGAATTCGTCGACGCGGTGGCCCGGTTGTCGCAGCAGCGCCGCTCGCGCCAGACCCTGCGCGAGCGCTATAACGCCCTGCTCGCCCAGCAGGAACACGGCCCGCTGGATGAGCGCGCCGCACAAGAGTTGAAGGAAGTCTTGAGCCAGCTGCAGGGCAGCACCGGCTGATCGATCACGCGCCCTGTCACGGGCGATGCTAAACTGGTTGGTTATCGCCGAGTGCGCCCTGCCCCTAAGATTCAACACGCAGCGAGTCACATGAGCAGCAAAGACAAGAAATCACAGCTTCGGCTTCTGATTGCCCACGGCAAGCAGAAAGGTTATCTGACCTACGCCGAGGTCAACGATACTTTGCCCGACGATATCGTCGATCCCGAGCAGATCGAAGACATCGTCAACATGATCAGCGACATGGGCATCACGGTGCACGAGCAGGCACCGGACGACGATGACATGACCATCGCCGGCAACACCGTCAACGATGACGACGACGACGATGCCGAAGAAGCCGCCGCCACGCTGGCCGCACTTGATCCACAGTTTGGCCGCACGACCGACCCGGTGCGCATGTACATGCGTGAGATGGGTACGGTTGAGCTGCTCGATCGTCAGGGCGAGATTCGTATCGCCAAGCGTATCGAGGAAGGCCTGGCGGAGATGATGTACTCGCTGGCCTATTTTCCGGCCACCACGGGGCGTCTGCTCGAACTCTGGGAACAGGTCGAGGCCGGTGACAAGCGTCTCACCGACGTGCTGGTCGGCTTTGTCGATCCGGACACGGGTGACCCGATCGTCAACGAAGAAGAAGCCGAGGCCACCGGCGCCGAGGCCGACACGGACGCCGACGACGAGGACGAAGAAGACAGCGCCCCGGCGCCGGGTAACGATGGCCCCGATCCCGAAGAGGCCAACACCCAGTTCGCCGAGTTGCGTCGTCTGCACGATCAGGCCGTGGACAAGCTTGAATCCAAGGGCCGCGAAGCCGCGGAAACCGAGGTCGCACTGGCCGGCTTGGCGCAGCACTACATGCGCTTCAAGCTCGTGCCCAAGACAGCCGACGATCTCACGCTGCAGCTGCGCACGGCCATGATCGATATCCGCAGTGCCGAGCGCGACATGCTGCGCATCTGTGTGAACGAAGCCGGCATGCCGCGGCGTGATTTCATCCGCCAGCTGCCGGAAAACATCACCAACGTCGACTGGCTCGACAAGCTCATCCGGGCCAAACGTCGTTATTCCTCGACGATCGCCAGCCGGCGCGATGACATCGTGCGCCACATGAATCGCATCCGCGAGATCGAGAACGAAAACTCGCTGGACGTGAATCACATCAAGGAAATCAACCGCAAGATGTCCATCGGCGAGGCCAAGGCCCGTCGTGCCAAGAAAGAAATGGTCGAGGCCAACCTGCGTCTCGTCATCTCCATCGCCAAGAAATACACCAACCGTGGCCTGCAGTTCCTGGACCTGATTCAGGAAGGCAACATCGGCTTGATGAAGGCCGTGGACAAGTTCGAATACCGTCGCGGCTACAAGTTCTCGACCTATGCCACCTGGTGGATTCGCCAGGCCATCACCCGCTCGATCGCCGACCAGGCCCGCACCATCCGTATCCCGGTGCACATGATCGAGACGATCAACAAGCTGAACCGCATCAGCCGGCAGATGCTTCAGGAAATGGGCCGCGAGCCAAACCCCGAAGAACTGGCCGAGCGCATGGAGATGCCCGAGGACAAGGTCCGCAAGGTTCTGAAGATCGCCAAGGAACCGATCTCGATGGAAACCCCCATCGGCGACGACGAAGACTCGCACCTCGGCGATTTCATCGAAGACATCAACGCCATCGCGCCCGATGATTCCGCCTCCGGCGAGTCCCTCAGAGAGGCCACGCACAACACCTTGGCCAGCCTCACCCCGAGAGAAGCCAAAGTGCTGCGCATGCGTTTCGGCATCGACATGAACACCGACCACACCCTCGAGGAAGTCGGCAAACAGTTCGATGTTACCCGCGAGCGTATCCGCCAGATCGAGGCCAAGGCCCTGCGCAAACTGCGCCACCCCTCGCGTGCCACGTTCCTGAAAAGCTTTCTGGACGAATAACGCATACCCGCCGCCGGCCTTGGCCCGACAAGGCCGGCGCGCTATAGTTTCGCGCCGGATGCGCAACGCATCCGGCGTTTTCGTCTGACAAGACGACGGGCCTGTAGCTCAGTGGTTAGAGCAGGGGACTCATAATCCCTTGGTCGTCGGTTCGAGTCCGACCGGGCCCACCATTAAATTCAGTTGCTTATCCCGATTCGCCAACACAAGGCTTTTTCCGGGTCTTGCTCTGGGCAGCATATGGGCAGCAACCCGATTCAATCGATTGACGTGGCTCGACTGCCTACCCTCATCCAACACCCCGCCCAGCCGCATCTCGTCTTTCATCAACCCGCGCATGCTCTGCTTTCGCAGATAGCGAAAAGGTCCGAGAACGGCTAACGCGCCAAGATCCCACCGGCCCGCTTTTCATCAACCAGTACGCTCTTGATCTTCGTCGTGAGTGCCCGACCGGCCTCGATGCCCTGCTGGCGAGCTTGCTCTTGGCTTTGGCCGGGGCTGGATTGCACTGTGACGTGATTGGTGACGTGGATTGACCGGGCGCCCTGGTTTGTCGTGTTGTTGGTGGTCTGCTGGTTGAGATAGCGAGTCAAGTCACGGTTCATGCGTGCGTCGACCACGCGCTCGCCTTTTTCGAGGTTCCAGGTGCCGGTGTTCGGAACGCTGTCGATGCCGTCGTGGGCCTGGCCGGCTAGGCCACCGGTGGAGGCCATAGCCACGCTGCCAACGCCGGATAGCATCGACGTTGCTTGTGCCGCCGCAGTCGCTGCCGCGGCCAGGTTGGCCGGGAAAGGAAGGCTGGATTTGAACGCGCCAGAGATGGCGTCATAGGTGGCCAGCACCGAATTGGCCACGCTAAACGCTTTCGACGCTGCGAACAGTCCTTGATATATGCCGCTTTGCTCGCCGGCAAACGTCCGGCTCAGGTCGGCTAGGCTGGAAAACGTCTGAGCGCTGCCGGCGATGCGCGCGCGGCCGATTTGCTGGTCGTATTGCAAGATCCGATTGTTGTGGGCCTGGTCCAGCGCCTCGATTGCTGCGTTGGCGTTGGCCTTGTCCTCTTGGTGCTGGCGGGCGTATTCCTGAAACGCTTCCCGGCGTCGCTGGTAAGCCTGCTCGAACTGGTCGCGCTCATCGCCCAAACGATTGGCCTCGCCGAAGGCGCCGTTGTACTGCGGATCGAGCCCGGACATCCCGGGCAGGCCCTGTGTCGCCATGCTCTGCGCCATTTGGCCGGCTCGGGCCTGCCCGGCCGCTTGCAGGCCCTCGGGCAGGTCATTGGCCGCGGCTCGGGTTTGCTTGATCTGCTCCAGGCGCTGCCATTCCGGGTACAAAGTGGCCACAGCGTCACGCTGGCGATCGAGCATATCCAGCTGTTGTGCCATCTGTGTGAGCTGAATCTGGCGCTCAGCTGAAATGCCTTTCAGACCGCCCTGCTCTACGTCGTAGGCCGTCTGTGCCGCCAGGCTGTTCTCGTCGTACAGCGCGATGCGGCGTTGCAGGCTATCGCGCTCGCTCTCGAAGGCGCTCGTCAGCTGATTGGCCGCGCGCTGCTGCTCGGTCAGGGTGGCGGTGGCTTTCTTGTTGCTCTGCGAGAGCTTGATGATCTGTGAATCGACCTCGGCGATCGCACGCCGGTAGGCGGCCACATGGGCCGGGTCGTCGGCCATTGCCGCCTGGAGCTTGCGCCGATCCTGTTGCAGCTGTTCGAGCTTGCGATGGGTCTTGTCGTAGTCGGCCAGAAGGCTCGGCGCGCCTTGGGTGACGCCGCGACGCGGCGCGTTCGCGGTGATGGTCGTCTGCGATGTGGGGCCTGCCGGCACCGGTTTATCGCGCACCCCTGCATCGTCCTCGTCACCGAAGAGACGATCGTAGAGATAGCCGGGGCCGGTACGGCTGGCAGCAAAAGACGCGATACCGCCGATATCGAATCCGCTTATCGCGTCGGCGAGCTTGCCCACCTCGGACACGCTGCGCGCGGCGCTGGTGGCAATACTGCCCATGCCGCTGGCGATCGTCGCCACGCCGTTCTTGAAGTCTTCGTCTCTGAAGATCGCGGCCATCTCGTCCGCGTGGCCCGCGGCCTGATCGATTGCCGGCGACATGGCGATGGCGAACTGGTTCGACACGCCCGTGGCCAGCCCGCGCAGCTCTTGCATGTTCTGATTGGCTTCGACCAGCCGGGCGTTGTCCACGGCGGACAGGCTGATGCCGAAGCGCCGGGCTTGATCGGTGTACTCACGAAGCGCCGCCGCGCCGTTGTCGAGCAGCGGTAGAAGCCGTGCGCCGTCGTCGGCGATGCTTTCGAGCACGTTGACCTGTTGCGCTCGGGGCAAGCCCTGGATGGCCTGGCCGATGGTCTCCAGCTGCTGGGTGGGGTTCTGGCGCTGGAGCTGGTCGGCCGACACGCCGATACGATCCAGCACCTCGGCCATCTCGCCGCCCCCGGTCAGGGCGGCATCGCCGATCTTGTCGGCCAGATCTTTGAAGATATCCGATGCTTTGTCGGCCCCGATGCCCGCCTGCTCGGCGGCGTACTGGAATGCCTGCACTTCCCCGGCCGTCGTGCCCAGGGTGCGGGCCAGATTATCCGCCTCGCGCGCGGCCTCTGCCTGGCGGGCGGTCAGCGATATCAGGCCGCCGACCGCGGCCCCAGCGCCCAAGGCGCCGATGGCGGCCGATGTGCGCGCGATGGTACTGGTCAGGTTGCGATAGCCTCGCGCTGCGACCGTCGCCGTGCGGCGCTGCCGGGCGGCAGAGCGCGCACTGGCCGCGTCGAGCTTGGCGATCTCGCTCTCGGTGGCCCGGATCGCGCGGATGCCGCCCTTGGCGTCGCCGGTGATGACAAGACCGGTTTTGTATTGTCGTGCCATGTCAGCCCTCGATCGCTGGCGCAGCCGGCCAGCATTCGTTCATTTCTTTGGAGAGGTGGCGCCGCACCGCGCTGGCAAAGGCGGCCGCCTTCTCATCCAGCGCCTGGGCTTCGGCACGCGTAATCACGCCCGCGTGATACAGGCGGGCGGGCAGGTTTTGCGCAGTCACGCCGGCGTTGAGTGGTTCCAGCACTATCGTGGCCGGCACTTCGCTGGGCGCAGCGGCTGGGCGCCCGAATGGCACGACGCGATTATCGTTGCTCATCGTTTTGGCGCCCGTGGCTCGTGGCCATAGATGGCGGGGATAGCGCGCGATAGCTCGTAGACGGGGGAATTGCCGACATGGCCATCGGGCTCGATGCCGGCAGTGCGCAGCTTCGCGCGCACCGTGTCTCGGTGCAGGTTCAGCGCGGCGCCGATCGTCGAGATGTTCCAGCGAAAGCCGTCGTTGCGCGGTTGATGCGTCGGGTTATTGGGCGGCTTCGCCAGCTCGGTCACTTGTCGTCTGGCCGCTTTCTTTTGCATATCAATCACTTACCTAGCTACTGCATAGCGCCCTGCTGCTGCTGCCCTAAGGGGCACGAAAATTAGTCGAAAACCGCGAGTCCGCCGCTTCGTAAACACGATCGATTCGGCCAGGGGCCCCTCGCCGATGGGCGCGGGGCCGGGTGTAGGTGCTCGCCAGCCCAGGGACACAACCCCCCAGGCCGGCGAGCGGGGCGCCCGGACGATGGGGAGCCGGCGGCATGGCGAGCCGCACAAGCCATCGCCCGGACAAACTCAGCGCGAGACCACGCCACGCTCGGCGAGCGCGTCGAGGGCTGCATTCTTATCGTCTTGGCTCATGCCATCGGCAAAGGCCAGACTGGCCCGCACGACTTCGGCATCGCGCACGATGGCCACCGCCTTGCGGTCACCGGCGGAAGCGTCCGACCAGTCATACAGAACGCCTCCGGGTGTCTCGCTGCCATCGGTAGCGGCCGGGTCGAGCTGGCGATACTTGCCCGTCTCGTTGACCTTGCCCAGCACCGTGCCGGGAGGCAGGTCTTTCGAGTAGGCGATGGTGATCTGTTCTCGCGAGCGAGAGCCGTTGGCCTCGCTGACCATGAACTCGCCGGCGTGTGTCTGCTCTTTCACGATCATGGTGATCTCCTAGCGGTAATACTGTTCGGGGTTGAAGGCGCTTCCGCCCTGCTCGTAGCCGGCCGGCGGGTGATGGTCGATCTCCTCGCCGCTCATCACCGCGGCGGCATCGACCATCAGCGCACCGATGGCCGGCCCAAAGCGCGGCGTATCGCCGCTGTAGGCGGCCACGATGAATTGATCGGCCAAGGTAGTCGCGGCGTTGATGTCTACGGGAAAAGTCGCGGCAAGCCGGTCTCGCACGTCGCTTGCGTCCATCATCACAGCCTCGGCCTGCTCTTGCGTCACGCCCCGGTCATGTAAAGGCTTGGCCAGCGAAGCTAGATTCTTGTCACCGCATAACGAGACCAGGCTTTCCAGGCTGGCCGCGTCGGCGCCGCTGGCGAACGCAGCTCGCGCTTCGGCTTCGGTATAGACCTTTTCGTCGGTATCGGCTTGTCGGTTACGATTGAACAGCGCCATGGATCGCTCCTTGATATTGGCGAAAGACACGCCGCCACCGCGGCGCAATGAAGAATTGAAGGCGTTCAGCACATCGCGGCTGGGCATGACGGCATCGGCCAGCCCGACCTCGACGGCGCCGGCCGTGTCGTAAACACGAGCGCCGGTATCGCGCACAGTGTTGGCCGAGATGCCCCGGTTACGGGCGACCAGCCCCACGAAGCGCTCGTACAGCGCATCGATCTCGCCCTGAATGTTCTCGCGCACGTCGGGCGCCAGCGGCGCGTAGGGGTTGCCATCGACCTTGTGCTCGCCGGCATAGATTAGCGTCACGTCCAGGCCGGCCCCCTTGAGCATGGCCGACTGGTCGCAATGCGCTGTAAGCACGCCGACCGAGCCGATGCGGGCCGTGCCCGGGGCTACAATGCGCGTGCAGGCGCTGGCGATGGCATAGGCCGCCGAACAGGCCTGCTCGTCGGCCAAGGCCCAGATGGGCTTATCGGCCCGCGCGGCGTAGATCCGATCGCACAGATCGAAACAGCCGGCCACCTCGCCGCCTGGCGAGTCGATATCGAAGATGATGCCCTCGATGGTGGCGTCATCCATCGCGGCGTCGAGCTTGGCTTCCAGACCATCGTAGCCGCTCATGCCGCTGACCGGATCGAGATGGCCGAACCGATGCACAAGCGTGCCGGTCGCCCGAATCACCGCCACGTTGCCCAAGCGCTCGAACAGGGGCCGGCCTTCACGGCGTTGCGTGTTGCCAGCCGTCTCGGCCAGGGCCTCGGCATCCAACACGGCGCCGTCGGGCATCTGTACCGAGTCCACGTCGAGCCGTCGGCCCAGCGCCCCGATCAGAGTGCGCCCGGCGGCCGGTTCGATCAGGTGGCACCGATTGAATATCCGATTGGCGAGCTGCGGGTACATGCTCAGGCCATCTCGATGTGGGTCACGATCGACGGCCGCACGGCCAGCGGTAGCGGGTTCGACTGAACATGCACCTTGGCCCAGCGCTCGAACTCGGGATCGACGGCCATGCGGGCATAGACCGGCGCGCCGATTGTGTTGGTGGCGCCGATCCAGTCCGCCGGTGCGTAGCGCTCGATGAACAGCGACGTGCCCCGCGGGAAGGCCAGGCAATCGTCGGGGTCGAGATAGTTCTTGCCGTTGGTCTTGGCGCGGTATTCGACGAACTCGATCCCGGCGAACTGGAAGCCGGCCCGCGGGTCGTTGCGCAGGGCTTCCCCGTCCTGCCAGCGGGCATAGGCCTCGCGAACGTCGGGGTGATCGATCAGCGCGTCGAAGAACATCGGGCCGCAGATGGCCGTAATGCCGCTGTGGCCTTCCTCGCCCAGCTCGTCCTCAATCGTGCGCGACACGCCAAGGCACGACTGGCGAATCTTGGCCGCCGGATCGCTGAACTGGAAGCTGGCCTTGGTCGGCGACGTGGCGAACTCGTCATGCAGGTCATGGATGATTGAGCCATCGGCATCGCGGATCTGGCCTTTCAAAGCGCCGACGCGCATGTGCTCGGTGGTGGCGTCGATGTGCCGGCGCATCTTGGTCATCCGGGCGTTCACCACCTCCTGCACCGACTGCATCTCGTTGTCGCTTCCGAACCGACGCACGTCCTGCACTTCGTCCGGGTAGATGGTCGACTCCAGACTGGCGTGCGGCACCTTGAACTTGAGCGCGTCGCGATCGTCGCCGCGCATCTGCTGGCTGGGCGCGCCCCGGGGCCGGGTCTGTACCAGGCTCAGGTCGCCCTGTTGACGCTCGATCCACATTTCCGTGGTGCGAATGCCGTTCTGGGCGAATAGATTCATGGCCGCCAGCTTGGTTTCCAGCCGCGGCATCTGGTTCACGGTGTGCGACAACGTATCCATGTGGAAGGCATCGCCGCGAAAGATATCGAGTGAGGGCATACGTGCCTCCGGTTATTCGACAGACAGGACAGTGCGCGGATCAGCATCGGCACGCCGGGTAATGGAATGGCCGCGGGCCTCGGCCTCGCAGATCGCCTGTTCTTCGGCCCGCTCGGCCGCGTACAGATCGGTATCGATGCGCTCGATCTCCGCGGCACGGTCGCCCTGTGCTATACCCTCGGCCATCTCGGCCATGAGCGCCGCCTTGATGGGCTCACGGAAATAGAAGGCAAAGAACGCATTGTCCTTCGTGCCCAGATCGTCGATGGCGCCGCGGTGTTTCAGGCGCTCGACCGTGGCCCGCTCGCGATACTGCGCGGCCTCGCCGGCCAGATATCGATCAATACGGGTTTCGGCCTCGCTGGGCGTGGTCGGCTGGGCCAGTACCTCGGCCCGCGCCGCCTTCAACTCGGTGATCGCCTCGCGATGATCGGCCACCGCGTTCTCGGGGCGCTTAGCCATGGGCGTGCTCCTTGCAGCGGTTGAACAGATCGCGCTTGGCCCGGTGGTCTGCCCGCAGGTCGTCGTAGACGCCCGTCAGATGCTCTACGCGATCAGCCAGCTCGTTCAGACGCTCGCGGTCGGAGGCGCTGAGCTTGAATTTCTTCGCTTCCAGATCCTCGCGGTGCCGATCCAGCGCCATGCGCTCCTCGCGGGCCTTGCGCAGGTTCTCGCCGCACTGGCGCAGCTGGGCATGTGCGGCGTCGGCGAGGTTTTCCAGACGTATCAGTTTCGGATTCATGAGCCGCTCGGTTCTTGACTGCCTTCCATGATTCCGTCCTTTTTGCACGAGGAAAACAGGGGGTTTCGTCGTGCAATTTCGGCCAGGCGCCCGGCCTCCGGCATGTGTTGCCCCGTCTTGAACGCATGAAACAGATGTGCCTGTATCGGCGTTAGTCGATCCGGCGGTCGGTGGTAGGCCCGCACCCGTGGCCAGGTGCGAGAGTCGAAGGCGGCGATCTGGCGGCGAAGCTCTTTGCAGCGGGCACGATCGCTTTTGCCATCAATCAGGTTCAGCGCCGCGATCAGCTCGGCGTCGCGGGTTTCCAACGCGTATTGGCTGGCTGGGCGATTGATCCCCTGCCCCCGCAGCCCGAGCGCTGCATCGAGCGAACGCGTCTCGCCGGTGGCGAAGCGCACGCAGCCGTCGTGCAGCCAAGCGGCCACGTCGCCGGGCACCTCCGGGCCGACCTCCAGGGCCTCGATCAGGTCGCGGAACTGGTTGACCGGGGAGGCCATCAGCTCGGCCCCCCGTATCCCACGGCTTGCTCGCGAAAGGTCTGGCACTGGCCGTCAAACATCAACGCCTCACGTTGCCAGCCACGGCGCCCGGTACGGTTTTTGAGAAAGCCGACCTGCACGGGCACCGGCTGGGCGTCCATGTCGTCGGGGTCAACGTGCAGGAACATGCCGATATCGATGTCTTGCTCGATATTCCCCGAGTCGCGCAGGTCGGCCAGCGTCGGCTTGCGGCGCTCTTTTTCCAGCGCCCGGTTGAGCTGGGCCACGGCGATGATCGCGATATCCAGACGCTTGGCGAGCTTCTTCAACCGGCGTGACACGAGGCTCACACGGTCATACGGGCTCTTGTCGCCCTCCACTTCGACCAGGCCGATGTGATCGACGATCGCGAACCGGATGCCGTGCCGGCGCTTCCACGACGTGATGCGAGCCTCGATGCCGGCCAGGCCGTAGGTATCCACGTCCAGGTGAAGCGGCCAGGTGCCCGGCTGATCGCTGCGCCATGCCGATACCATGCGATCGAGCGCGTCACTACGGCCACGCATCAGGCGGGTGAAGTTGGCCCCGGCGTGATAGGCGTTCATGCGGGCGGCCAGCTCGGTCTCACCCATTTCGAGCGAACAGATTCCGCCGGGCACGCCGTCTCGGGCGGCGTTCACCGCAATCTGCAAACTGAGCGCGGTCTTGCCGATCGATGGCCGGGCCGCCAGCACGATCAGCCGCGTGGGGCAGAGCCCGCCCAGGGCGCCGTCGATCATGGGGATGCGGGTTCGCACGCCCACCAAGCCGTCATCGCCGGTCTGGCTGGCTTGCTCGATCTCGCCCATCAGCCGGGTCATGACCGTGTGCATGTCCAGGCTCTCGCCAATGGCCTGCTCGCCGGCCGCCTCGATCCGCCCGGCCAGATCGGCGATCAGCTCGCCGGGCTCGGAGCTCGTCGCGCCTGCGATCGCCTGCTGGCAGGCGGCCACCACGGCGCGGCGGCGCGACCAGTCGGAGACAATCCGCGCGTAGCTGGCCGCGTTGGCCGCCGTGAAGGCATCAAGCGCGATCTGGCCCGCCAGCACCGTGTGACCATCGTCGCGCACGGCATCGCCGAGCGTGACGGCATCGATGGGCGTGCCGGCGGCGTGCAGCTGCACAACGCGCTGCCAGATGGCCCGATGGGCACTAACGTAGAAATCGCCCGGCGTGATGACCGATGCGATATCCACCACTGCGCTGTCATCGAACACCGCCGCGGCGATCACCGCCCGCTCGGCCGACTCGTCGAACATTCGGGTGGGCTCAGTCATAGCTGGCGATGAAATGGTCGGAGGGCGATACACGCCGCTGGCTGGGCTTGGCGGCCCCGGCAGTTCGGTCGCCAAACCTCGGGGTGAACACGCCTTGCCAGCCCTGAATAATTGATTCGCTCAAGGCATCCGCAGCGCTATGCCCATCAGCCTCAAGCTTGGCGAGCTTGGAAACCATCATCGAGACGGCCTTATCCGTCATCGGTTTCTTGAGCGCTTTCCGGTGATCGACAAAGTCCGACCACAATTCGGTGGTTACCGATTTGGGCAGTTCATCAGGTCTCGCGCGAGTCTTTACTTCTTTGGGTACTTCTTTGGTTACTTCGACTGACCCTCGGTCAGTGCCCCGCGGCGTGAGAGTCAGTGCCCCACTGTTGTGAGAGTCAGTGCCCCGATCATGAGTCACTGACTCTCGGTCAGTGCCTCGGCTATCGGGTACTAACTGAGAGTCAGCGCCCGAGGGGATAATTGGGATGTATAAGTGACTTCGCCATTCGCGCCCACCGGCTTGGCGCGATGTCTTCACAATCCACCCCGCATCGGCGCCAAGCGCCAAGTGCTCACACACGGCTCGCTCGCTGAGACCGGAATCGCGTGCAATCGATCGCGTAGACGGGTAGCACTGCGTGCCGTCGGGCTGCATGTACTTGGAAAGCACATCGAGCACGTAACGCGTCATCGGTTTTTCGGGGCCGTTCTCGGACAACAGCGCCTTGCGCCAGCGCACGACAAATGGCAACTTTTCTTTAGAATCCATGCACGTTCCTGTGACAGATCGTGCACACGCCTGCTATTGTTATATTTCTGTGATGCGGCGTGTGCCGTAGGTAAGTAGGCCCGTCTCGATCGTCCCTCGAGATGGGCCTTTCTACGTCTGGTCGAGAATGGCCCGGATCTGCGACAACGCCTTTCGGCCGTTGGTCAGATCCGCCAGGCGCTCGTCAGTCATGCCGTCGTGCGCAATCCGCTCGACTGCCGCCCCGATCCGGGCGGCGTCGCGGCCGATAAAGCGCTCGATGAAGCCGCGATCGTCCATCGCCCCATGGGTGGCACGCCGGGCGATCTCGCCCGTGTCGCCGTGGACGTAGACGATCACGCGCTTACAGCCCTCGAAGGCCTCAAGGTGGTGGTGATCAGTCATAGCTGGTCACCTCCACGCAGTGCAGCGATCGCTCGGGTTCGGCATGACGCATGGCGATACACGCCTGGCGCGCCTCGTCGGCATCATCGAACCGGCCGGAGGCGTGTTCGGTGATGCGCTGGCCGCCGGGCGTGGTGCGGGCTTCAGCGACGTAGAACGCGCGATCGATGACATTACCGGCCATGACGCACCGCCTTGAGCTCGGACTGAATATCCTCGGTCAGCTTGGCGGCCTGACCCGCCAGCAGACGGGTGGCGTTGATCAAGCTGCTCTCGTGGCGCGAAGTCCACCACTCGGGTTCGCCAATGTTGCAAACGCGCTCGAAATCGATATCGCGCTGAATCTCCGCGATGCCTTCGATCGCAGCGTGGATCTCGTTCAAGCGTTCGAGTGAACTGCGGGTGTGATCGCTCATGCCGGCACCTCGCCCAAAAGGCGCTCAACGGAGTCGGCTGGCCAGAGCAGGCGGCCATTGGGAAGCTTCTTAGGCTTGATCCCGAAGTAGGAGCCTGTCTGACACAGGCGGACGCGGATCGATCCGGCTTTCGCCCCGATCGAATCGGCGAAAGCCGCTGTCGACATGCCAGTGCTTGCGCTGTTCTTCACACTCATGACAACTCTCCCGCATCGGCCAAGCGGCGAGCTTTCGACATGTGACGGTTGTAGCGCCTCAGCCGGACAGCGAGGCTGGAATCAGAACGCAGGGCGGCATAGGCCATGCGTCGATGGGCGTGTGCGCGGCGGTTCGCGCGGAATGGGGTTTGCATTGCGGCTCCTAGATTATTGGAGCCACCGCCTTTCGCTGCTAATCGAAGGGAGATGGCTGTACGCGGGTTAGCAGACCGGGAATCTAGGAAACCGGCAGGCTCGAAAGCCTCCCACGCACAGCCACCATTGAGAGCGAGCACAAAAAAAGCGCCGCTTAGGTGGTTGGCGCTTGTGCGCCTAGATTCATTCAGGCTGCTAAACCCGGCCCTCGATTTTGCGAGGACATTTGGAATATGCCACCACTTAGAGATCGTTGCAAGCGTTCTCATGCCGTGGTGCTCCGCTTCTTTTTTAGCAGGCGCTCGACCGAGTCACTGGGCCAAAGTAGACGGCCGCTTGGGAGCTTGCGGGGCTTGATGCCGTGGTAGCTACCGGTTTTGCAAAGTCGAACCCGAATGGCGCTAGCCTTGCCATCGATAGCGCGGGCCAAGCTTTCGGTCGAAAGGCCATTCGCCGGCTGGTTTTCTTGATCCATGAGATTTTCTCCAGACATAAAAAAACCCGCTCGAGGGCGGGTTCGTGGCGCATATTTGATATGCACAAAAAAGCCCGCTCAATTGACGGGCTCTGTTAGATATTCCGGAAATAAAAAAACTACCAAGGCAGCATCCGTTGGATACTATTTTGGTAGCTTTCCTTTTTCCATACCGCACCGATTTAAATCGAGCAAGTATGAATTAATGGGAATTGGTTAGAGCGGGTTGTATTCGTCGGACCGCGCTAAATAATCCGGACACAAAAAAGCCGCCTGTAGCGCAACCTTTGGACGCAATACTGACAGCTTCTACGATAAATGCTGCACTATTCCGGACATGCATGCAAGCATGAATTAGCATTCGTTACTGAGCGGCCTCCAAACGTTTTGCGTTAAGACTTTTCGGCTGTCCTAGCCCTGCCTGATCAAGAACCCAAGCCTCGATCCGCACATGCCACATGCGCAGCAAGTCAAGCGGCCGTTGGCGGTAATGCTTCTCGGCCAGTGCGCTCGGCTTGTGACCCTGGATCTGGGCAACGACGCCTACAGGGCACTCCACCCACTCCGAGAGCGTGCCAAAACTCCGGCGCAGCCCGTGCAGCGTGACGTGCGGCAGGCCCGCGGCCTGTAGCGTGCGGGTGTGACGGTGGTTGGCGTCGGTCAGGCGCCCGGATTCGGCCGTGGGACTTGAGAATACCCACTCGTTGCGTCGTGGCAGCCAGCCGAATAACTGGGATAGGTAGGGCGTGAGCGGTATATCTCGATCGCCCTCGACCTTGTCACGCAGCGTCACGCTGTTCCAGCGCAGATCAAGATCGGGCCATTTCAGACGCGCCATCTCGCTGGGCCGAGCGCCAGTGAGCAACAACGCCTGTAGATAGGCCGCCATCACCGGGTTGTCGATGGTGCGCACGGCCGCGAACCACGGGGCGAGCTGCTCGCGCTGCAACACGTCCGACTTGGCGCGCGGCTTGGGCACTGCCCGGCGCACCGTGCTACTGAACACGCGGGGCACGTCCACGAGGCCACGAAAGGCCGGCTGTTCGTCACACCAGACAAGACACGCCCGCAGTAGCCGATACGCTCGCGCTGCCACGGTCGGCCTATGCGCTTTCTCCTGCTCAATCCAGGCCGTGATACGGCTAGCATCGAGATCGACCAAGCGCGCGGCGCTCAGCTCATACAGCGGGCCGGCCGTGGTGGTCTTATGAGAGCGCCGCCGAGGCTGGCCGGGCGCCTGCATCATCTTGTCGTGATCGAGGCGGTGTGACTCGCTCCAGTTGGCCTGGCGCGCTGCGATGTAGACGGGCCACACGTCGGCCAGGGTCACGGTCGCCCGGGCTGCCTCCTGACGCTGTGATTCACGCTGTTCGAGGTGTGCTTGTTGTTCTTCCTTCGGATGCACGCCTGAATCGACCAACACGCGCAGTCGGCGCGCCTCAGCCTGGGCGTCATCAAGGGACCAGCTTTCCACCCGCCCGATCGTCACGCGCACGGTCTCGCGTTGCATGCGGGTCTGGAACAGGTAGTGGCGACTGCCGTTCGACCGGGCGCGTATGCCAAGGCCCGGCGTGCGGGCATCCCAAAGGTAGGCGCCGGATTTGCCATCAGGGCAGCGGAAAGTATCCACGCGGCGGTGGGTGAAGTTCACCCGGCTGGTAGCATCTGCACTGGCCATGCGTCACCTCTCTACAGGTGGTCTGTGGTCCGGCCGCGACGTGGTGCAATACGTCGCGGCCACCTTTACGACAATCCCTCGGTCGCCCTGGGCAGCACTTGGGCAGCACCTGGGCAGCAAATTGCCGTAAATGCAGACTAACGCAGATATATCTACAATGCTCTAAAAATCGCCGTATCCTTTACGCTGCAACGGCTTGAGAAGCGCATGTAAGTTTAGACTAATTCGTATGGTTGCGGACTCATAATCCCTTGGTCGTCGGTTCGAGTCCGACCGGGCCCACCAATTCTTAAATCGCTGCGTGGTGCTGTCGTACCCGCCGGCGCTTTGGCTATGAGTCTTTTGCGCTACCGAGGTAGTTCCAGCCGCCGCCCAGCGCTCTGAACGTGGCCACCGCCGCCTGTGCTGCGCTTACGCGGGCCTGCACTTCGGCATCGCGGGCAGACAAAAGCCGGGCATCGACTTGCAGTACATCGATTTGGCTGGCCACACCGCGTTCATAGGCTTTCTGGCGTGCGGCTCTTGCACGGTCCAGCGACGCCACGCCGCTGGCGAGCGTGGCGCTTTGTTCTTGGCGATTCGTGAGTGCTGAGACCGCGTTTTCGACGTCTTGGGTCGCCTGAAGCGCTGTCTGGCGATAGGCGGCCAGCATTTCGGCGTTTCGTCCTCGCGCGGCCTTGATTTGGGCGTTGATTCGTCCGAAATCGAACAGCCGCCAGCGCAGCCCGACCGCGCCCGCGGCTTGGGTGGCGCCATCGGAAAAGAGATTGCTGCCCCCGATCGTCGTTGCGGTACCAATGAGCCCGGTTAACGAGATACTCGGGTAGTACTGGGCTATCGCGGCGCCGATTCGTGCGTTGGCCGCCATCAGCCGGCGCTCGGCAATCATCAGATCAGGGCGTCGCGTGAGCAGATCACGCGGGCTGCCCATCGCGTTGAGGGCCGGGGCACGCGGGATATCGTGGGTCGATGCAAAGTCGTTGCGATAGGTACCAGGCGGTACGCCGAGCAGCACGTCCAGGCCGTTGGTCGCTTGATCTCGCGCGGCCCGCAATACAGGCAGCGCGGCTCGGGTCTGGGCCACGCGCGCGGCTTGTTGATCGGTCTGCGCCTCGGGTATCAGGCCATGATCAGAGAGTTTGCGCGTCAGCCGGAGAAGCTCGCGCTGGGTATTAAGTTTCTGCTGTGCGATATCCAGGCGTTGCTGCACGCCACGCAGCACCATATAGGTATCAGCCACTTCGGCTGCCACACCCAGGCGCGTGGCGGCCACGCCTGCCATCGAGGCTTCGTAGTCGGCAAGTGCGGCCTGACGCGCGCGGCGTAATCCGCCGAACAGGTCTAAATCCCAACTCGCGGTCAGATTTGCTTCGTAGTTGTCGTTATAGCGTTCGTAGGTGGGAATGGTGTTCAGTACTCGCCCAAGCTGGGTTTCTACCGACTGATACGCGCGGGCGGCCTGGCCACTGACGTTGGCCGATGGCAACAAATCAGCCGTGGCACCGCCAACGACTGCCCGTGCCTGGGTTACGCGTGCGCGCGCCTGGGCAAGGTTGAGGTTTTGCGCCAAGGCCAAACGCATATAACGGCTCAACGCTGGATCATCGAATTGGTTCCACCAGCGTATTAACGCCGCGTCGTCGACCGGCGCGGATGTGCCCGGACCCGTCGAGCCGGCTATCTGCGGGCTATAGCTTTCATCCAGCGCAAGCTCTGGTCTTTCGTAGTCCGGCCCGACGGCACAACCCGCCAATGCAGTCAGGCTGCCTAGCGTTAAAACGATGCGAAACAGCGACATAGCCAGCCTCAGGAAAACGACGAACAAACGCGTTTAGTGACTATAAACTAATTTGGTCACATACTGTCAAAGCAGTCGACACACGATATGCTTTGCGTATGAGCGATACTATTTCCGAGCCCACTGACCTCCGCGGCCCCGAAGAGCATGATATTCGCGGCCAAATCGTTGTTGCGGCTGCCGAACATTTCAGACGCTACGGTTATTACAAGACAACGGTATCGGATCTGGCGCGCGCTATCGGCTTTTCAAAAGCCTATGTATACAAGTTCTTCGCCTCGAAACAGGCGATCGGCGAAGTGATCTGCGGGCAATGCCTGGATCGTTTGATGGTCGAGGTCAAAGAGGCCGTACACGAGGCCGAGCGGCCACAGGAAAAGATACGCCGGCTCTTTTCCACGGCCGCCAAGGCGGGCCTGAACCTGTGGTTTCATGATTTCAAGCTTTATGAGATCGCCGCATCGGCCGCGACCGAGAACTGGGCGCCGGTCGGCCGATATGAGCGACAGATCGAAGCGTTGATCGAAGAGATCGTGATCGCCGGGCGCCAAAGCGGTGCATTCGAGCGCAAGACGCCGCTTGATGAGACCACGCGAGCAATCAATCACGCGCTCAGGCCTTATATGCACCCGCTCTTGCTCGAGCATAACCTCGACCGCGCCGATAGCGCGCCGCTTGAGCTGGCCAGCCTGGTGCTACGCAGTCTGGCACCCTGACGAGCACGATACAGCCGCGAGCCATATCGCGACTTTGTGACTATTGACTTATTTAGTCACCCGAAAGAAACTGCAATTCGATCCTGTTTGGCACCGAGGACGCCATGATCGAATCGCGCTGGCTATGGATATCGACTCGTCTGCCCCTGCTATGCCTGATCACGGGTATATCGAGCGTTGGCCTTGGCGGCTGTGGCCATGCTGATGCAACAGCCGACGACCCCCGGACCGCCCCGCCGTTGGTCCGCACGGCGATCGTCGAGTCGGCGCCGCCAGCAAGCGTCGCTTACACGGGGACCGTGGTGGCACGTGTCGAAAGTGATCTTGCGTTTCGGGTATCAGGCAAGGTCATCGCCCGGCTGGTCGAGCGTGGCGAGACTGTCGAACACGGCCAGCCCCTGATGCGACTGGATCCAGACGATCTGGCGCTGGCTCAGAACGCACGCCGTGAGTCTGTCGCCGCCGCGCGGGCTCGCGCACAGCAGGCCCAGGAAGATCTGGCGCGGTATCGTGACCTGCGCGGCAGCGGCGCCATATCCGAATCCACGTATGACCGGATTCAAGCTGCCGCCGAGTCGGCCCAGGCCGACCTGAACGCAGCACAGGCCAACGCCAAGGTCGCGGGTAATGCCGAGGGGTATGCCGAGCTGATCGCGGATCGCGATGGCGTGATCATGAACACGATGGCCGAGCCGGGTGAGGTGGTCACCCCCGGCCAGGTCGTGATCCGAATCGCCCAGGCGGGCCCGAGAGAGGCCAAGATCAGCCTGCCCGAAACCGAGCGCCCGGCGTTGGGCAGCACGGCCCAGGCGATGATCTATGGCCAGGGGGATCGCGCGATCGCCACCCACCTGCGCCTGCTCTCGGACGCCGCGGACCCCGCCACGCGCACGTATGAAGCACGCTACGTGCTTGACACGCAAAGCCTCGACGCGCCGCTGGGCGCCACGGTCACGGTCAACGTGGCGCACGCGCCGGACGAGACGCAGAAACATGCGCTTCAGGTGCCGCTACTGGCTATCCACGATCCGGGAGACGGTCCGGGGTTATGGACCGTTGCCCCCGGCAAGCCCGCAACGGTGCATTGGAAGCCGGTGGCACTGCTGCGCGTAACCGATCAGAACGCGATTATCAGCGCGGACCTGGCGCTGGGTCAGAAGATCGTGGCGCTCGGCGCCGACCGGCTCCATCCCGAGGCTCAAGTACGCGTGTCCACGACGGGTGAAACCGATGCGGAGATCCTCGGACGTGAATAAAACGGGCTTCAATCTGTCGGCGCTCGCGGTTCGAGAACGATCCGTGACGCTGTTTCTGATCATCTTGATCGGTATCGCCGGCATCGTGGCTTTCTACGGCCTGGGCCGCGAGGAGGATCCTGCGTTCACGGTCAAGGTCATGACGGTCGTGACCGCGTGGCCGGGGGCCACCGCCAAGGAAATGCAGGATCAGGTCGCCGACAAGCTCGAAAAGCGGCTACAGGAGCTGCGCTACTACGACCATACCGACACCTTCACCCGGCCGGGTCTTGCTTTCACCAAACTCCAGCTACTGGACAGTACACCGCCCGACGAGGTCTCGGAGCAGTTCTACCAGGCCCGCAAGAAGCTACGTGACGAAACCGACAACTTGCCGAAAGGCGTTATCGGGCCCGAGGTCAACGACGAATACTCGGATGTGACCTTCGCGCTCTATGCACTCAACGCTAAGGACGAGCCCCAGCGCCTGCTGGTGCGTGACGCCGAGCGGCTGCGCCAACAGTTACTGCACGTGCCGGGCGTAAAGAAAGTGAACCTGATCGGCGAGCAGGACGAGCGCATCTATATCAATTTTTCGCATGAGCGCCTGGCCAAACTCGGCCTCACGCCGCAGCGGGTGTTTGCCGCCCTCAATAATGAAAACGAGATGACGCCCTCGGGCTCGATAGAGACCAGCGGGCCGCGTGTATATGTGCGCCTGGATAACGATCTCGACGATCTGGACACGATTCGCGATACCCCGGTCGTCGTTGCCGGCCAAAGCCTGCGGGTAGGCGATATCGCCACCGTCACCCGCGGCTACGAAGACCCGGCCAGTTTCATCGTGCACAACGCCGGCCAGCAGAGCCTACTGCTGGGCGTGGTCATGCGCCCGGGCTGGAACGGGCTGGACCTGGGGGCGGCCCTGGCCGATGAGGTCGCCGCGATCAACCAGGATCTGCCGCTGGGTATCCACCTGCGAGAAGTCACTGATCAATCGGTCAACATCAAGGCCGCGGTCGATCAGTTCATGGTCAAGTTTGTTGTCGCTCTGCTCGTGGTCATGCTCGTCAGTTTTCTCAGCATGGGCTGGCGAGCGGGCCTGGTGGTGGCCGCGGCGGTACCGCTGACGCTGGCCATGGTGTTCGTGATCATGGCGGCCACGGGCAAGAACTTTGACCGAATCACGCTGGGCTCACTGATTCTGGCACTGGGCCTGCTGGTCGACGACGCCATCATCGCGATCGAGATGATGGTGGTCAAAATGGAAGAAGGCATCGAGCGCGTGGCCGCTGCGGCTTATGCCTGGCGCTATACCGCCGCGCCCATGCTGGCCGGCACGCTGGTGACCACCATCGGCTTTCTGCCCAACGGGTTTGCCCGCTCCGCGGCCGGTGAATATACCCACAATATGTTCTGGATTGTGGGTATCGCGCTGCTTTGCTCTTGGGTCGTGGCGGTGGTGTTCACGCCGTATCTGGGCGTCAAGCTGCTGCCCAAGATCCAGGGCCACGCCACCAGTCCCGGCGCGGTCTACGACACGCCGCGCTATCGACGTTTTCGCTCGGCGCTGATACGGATCATTGCCCACAAATGGCTGACTGCGGCCATCGTTGTCGTGCTGTTTGTGGCATCCGTGTTGGGTATGTCGGTGGTCAAGAAACAGTTCTTCCCGATTTCGGATCGGCCTGAAGTGCTGGTTGAAATACAGATGCCCTACGGCACGGCCATCGGCCAGACCGAAGCCGCCACAAAACAGGTCGAGGCCTGGCTTAGAGAACAAGATGAGTCGGAAGTCGTCACCGCTTATATCGGTCAGGGCGCACCGCGCTTTTATTTCTCCATGGGCCAGGAGTTGCCCGATCCGTCGTTTGCCAAAATCGTGATTCGTACCGCCAGCCAGGCCGAGCGTGATGCCCTGCAGCACCGTTTGCGCACGGCCGTGGCCAACGGCCTGGCGCCTGCCGCCCAGGTCCGGGTCACGCAACTGGTCTTTGGCCCGTATTCGCCCTACCCCGTGATGTATCGCGTATCCGGCCCGGATACCGAGCGCCTGCGCGATATCGCTGATCAGGTGGCCACTGTCATGCGGGCCAGTCCCCTGACTCGAACGGTCAATCAAGACTGGGGGGCCAAGGTGCCCGCGCTGCATTTCGCGCTCGATGCCAACCGGCTGCAGGCGATGGGGCTCAATGCGCAATCAGCCGCCCAGCAGCTTCAGTTCCTGCTGAGCGGGGCACAGATCACCCAGGTACGCGAAGATATTCGTACCGTGGAGATGATGGCCCGGGCCGCTGGTGATGTCCGGCTTGACCCGGCCCGTATCAAGGATCTGTCGCTTGTCGGCGACCAGGGCCAGCGTGTGCCGCTGGCCCAGATCGGCGAGCTCTCGGTCGAGCAGGAAGCACCGATCATGCGCCGCCGGGATCGCACGCCAACCATCACCGTGCGTAGCGATGTTGCCCCCGGTCTACAGCCGCCGGATGTCTCCAGCACGATCACTGCCGAGCTTAAGCATCTGCGAGAAACGCTGCCCTCGGGCTATGACATCGCCGAGGCCGGCTCGATCGAGGAATCCGGCAAATCCCAGAAAGCACTGCTGCCGCTGTTTCCGCTGATGGTGGCCGCGACCTTGTTGATCATTATCATTCAGGTGCGCTCGATATCGGCCATGTTCATGGTGTTTTTGACCAGCCCGCTGGGCCTGATCGGGGTGGTGCCCACGCTGATCGTCTTCCAGCAGCCGTTCGGTATCAACGCCCTCGTGGGTCTGATCGCGCTGTCGGGGATCATCATGCGTAACACGCTGATTCTCATCGGCCAGATCGATGTGAATCGACAAAACGGGCTCGACGAGTTTCATGCCGTCATCGAAGCCACGGTACAGCGCTCGCGCCCGGTGCTTCTGACCGCGGCGGCGGCCATGCTGGCGTTCGTGCCGCTTACCCATTCGGTGTTCTGGGGCACGCTGGCCTACACCCTGATCGGCGGCACGTTTGCCGGCACCATTCTCACGCTGGTCTTTCTGCCGGCCATGTATGCCATCTGGTACGGCCTTCGCCCCGGCGACGCCGATCCCAAGGCACAAGGATAACGCCATGACTTCATCAAAACACCCACGCACCCTGATTACCGGCGCGTCCAGCGGTCTGGGGGCCTTTTTTGCCCAAGCCTATGCCAAAAAACATGATGACGCCGCCCGAACCGGTGGTAAACGCGGGCATTGCAGGTCTGGAGCGTGGGCGGGCCAGCGTGGTGGCCGGCTGGATGAATAAATTCACCGCACAAACCAATCGGATATCGCCGCGGGCCATGCAGCGAAAGATCATGCAACACGTCATGAGTGGCTGAACGCCCGTGTTTACGGGGCAACTGCTCAGATGCCACAGGCGGCAAGTCACAACCTGGCACCTGCGCCTCAAGCGCTGCCAATACGGAGGGGGTCATGAATAGCAAAAGACATGCCGGATTCGATATCCGCTCGTTCACGTACAGCAACGATCGACAACGTGTTTCGCCACGCGCCAGGCGCCGCCTTGTGATGAATGAAACACTTGCGCCCGTGTGCGGGGCACGCGGCCCGGGCAGTCTCCTGGGCCGTGCCTATACAAGCGCCCTGTCATTGGTCTTCGGGCTTGGTCTGTTGGTGATCACGGCCACCGTCTCGGCCGCCCCGGCCAAAGAGCGCACGTTCTGTATCTTTGACCCCGTCGGGGCCAACGGCGTGTTCTATCAGATCGCGCAGAACTATGTGATTCAGGCCAACGCCTGGGGCTATAAACTCAAGCCCCGGGCCTATACCGACGAACAGGTCGCTGCCCGCGATTTCAAGGCCGGGCGTTGTGATCTGGCCGCGTTGACCGGCATCAAGACCATCAACTTCGTCAAATTCGCCGGCTCTCTGGATATGGTGGGCGGGCTTCAGACCTATGACCAGGAGCGGACGGCAATCCGCGTCATGTCGAGCCCGAAAGCCGCACCGTACATGCAGGAAAACGGCTATGAAGTCGTCGGCGTCATGCCGTTTGGCAAGGTGTTCATTTTCGCGCGCCGGAAACAATATCTGGACAGCTTGGCCGATAGCGCCGGGAAGAAAATCGCGGTACTGACCGGCGACAAACAACAAACGACGATCGTGGATGCGGCCGGGGCGTCGGCAGTCAACGCATCGATTGCCACGTTCGGGCCGATGTTCACCAACGGCTCGGTCGATATGGCGTTCGCACCGGCCATCGCTTACGACGGGCTCGAACTCTCCAAAGGGCTTGGCCAGCAAGGCGGCATTGCCGATCTGGTGCTATCGATGCTGTCGGTACAGATCATCGTGCATCAGGGACGTTTCCCCGACGACTTCGGCGCCCGGTCACGTCGCTGGGTCATCGATCATCTGTTTGATAAGGCGCTGGTTCGGATGCGCGCCGCCGAAGATGATGTTTTGCCGCGTCACTGGGTCGATATCAGCCCCCAGAACAAGGCCCGATATGTCGAGCTGCTACGCCGCGCGCGGGGTGATCTCTGGGCCAGCGGCTGGTACGACCATCGCATGCAACATCTGCTCAAGAAGATTCGCTGCGACAGCGACTCGGCAAGAGCCGAATGTAGCCAGGCCACCGAAGGCGGAGCGGCAAACTAGAAGATGGTTGGCCGCCCCTGGCCGACAGCGCGCCGTGCGCTTGTCGGCTGTAGGCGGCCGACAACACCCAATTCAGGCGCGCTGATATTGCCATAGCGTGGCCGGCGGCCAGTTATGTCGAACACGCGCAACGCGCTGGGCGTAATAGCCCCACCCGGCCAATGCGCGCTGGCGCACCGGTGAGCCGGGCAGATACGTGATTTGGGTCATGACCGCCGTGGGTGCGGCATGAGCGAAACAGCCATCGAGAACCGCTTTCTGGTCGGCTTTTGCAAAGTTGAGTATCGGCAGGGTCGAGACGATGGCGCTGACGTGCTCGTAACCACCCCGCGCCAAGGCGTCACCCAGCGTGGGCGCCAGGTCACGAGCATCCAGGCAGCGCATGCCTTCAGGACCAAAGCGCCGGCACAGCCGGGCATGAAGAATATGATCGGCTTCGATGACGATCAGCCGCTCGCGAGCCAGTCCGTTTTCCAGCAGTGCCGCGGTAATGGGGCCGGTACCGGCGCCGAGTTCCACGACGAGGCCGTCGGGCGCGCCGGCCAGCTGGCGCACGAACGCCCGACCGACATCGCCGCTGCTGGGCGCCCAGGTCGCTATCTGGCGTGGCTTGGTCAGCCATAGCCGGCACAGGGTGGCGATATCGGCCAGCGGTTGTGGGGTTTGGGTTGGCATGGCCCCAGTCAACACGCCGTACATGACCGGGCAGTGACAGCGCCCCGATCCGAGGCACGCGCCACGATCGTGCGGCGCTCGTTGTCATGGGCCCGTCATCGCCAGGTCATCGGCGCATCATCTGAGACGCGGAGACTGCGTGGCAAGTCACCTTCACAAGTGATCCACGAAAGGCGCTTGCTTATGTCTGCCGTACTCTCGATGCCTGTCGCGCCCCGCCCGAGTGGCGGCTTTTATCACGAATTCGCCCAGACCGATGCCGACGTCGCCGAAAGCCTGGCGCTGCGCCATCGCGTGTTCGTTGAGGAGAAAGGCGCACGAGCCGCCGGCGCCCCCGGGCGCGAAACCGATGCGCTGGATGCGTATTGCCTGCATATCGGCGTACGTGATTCGACCACCCATCGCCTGGTGGCCAGTACGCGGGCATTGACCCACGAGGCCGCGATTGTGGCCGGCGGGTTTTATTCAGCGACCGAGTTTGATATCGCGGCGGTACTGGAACGGCCCGGGCGGTTTCTGGAGATCGGACGCACCTGCGTGGACCCGGCCTATCGCAGCGGCGCGGCCATCACCGCCCTGTGGGCCGGCCTGGCCGATCTGATCCGCGGGGACGATTATGATCACCTGATCGGCTGCGCGAGTATCGACTTGGCCGGCGGCCTGGGCCAGGCGCATGCGATCTGTAACCGTATCCTGGCCCGCCAGCCCGCCCCGGCGGATTGCCGGGTCGCGCCCTATCGTGCGTTGCCCGAGCCAGGCACCAGCGAGATGGCACAAAGCATCAGCCTGCCGCCGCTGATCAAGGCCTATTTGCGTATCGGCGCCCGAGTCGGCGGCGCGCCCTGCCACGACCCGGATTTCAACGTGGCCGATGTGTTCATGCATCTAGATCTGGCGGCACTGACCCCGCGCTATGCGCGTCATTTTCTAGGCGTGGCCCCACCAGGCGGGCACGCTGGCCAAACGCGATTACAAGCGGCAAGACGATAGCCCCGTACAACGCCATCTTCGGTAAGCTGCACGCTTTTCGACGAAGGGCCGTTTCGTGGGCGATCTGATCAATGTGGTGCTGCTCGGCATCATCGAGGGCATTACCGAGTTTCTACCGATTTCCAGCACCGGACACTTGTTGATCGCCGAACGCTGGCTGGGGCTGCGCTCGGACCTGTTCAATATCGTGATCCAGGCCGGCGCGATTCTGGCGGTCTGTTTGATCTATCGCACACGGCTCTACGAATTGGCGACCGGTTGGCGCGATTCAGAAACACGCGCCTATCTGGGTAAATTGACGCTGGCTTTTCTCATCACGGCCGTACTTGGCCTGATCGCGGTCAAGGCCGGGTTTTCCCTGCCCACGGAAATCGGGCCGGTGGCCTGGGCGCTGATCATCGGCGGGATCTGGATGATCGTGGCCGAACAGGTTGCCGCGCGCCGGCCGCATTCGGCGCATGTGACCTGGACGGTCGCGATTCTGGTAGGTATCGCCCAGATGGTGGCGGGTTTGTTTCCCGGCACGTCACGCTCGGCGACCACGATTTTCGTTGCCCTGCTGGCCGGCACGAACGACCGTAGTGCGGCCACCGAGTTCGCGTTTCTGGTGGGTATCCCGACCATGTTCGCCGCCAGTGGCTATGAGCTAGTCTCCGAGGTACAGGCCGGGCACGCCGCGCATATCGACTGGCCCGGTGTGATCGTTGGCTTTGTGGTGTCGACCCTCGTCGCCTTTGTCGCCGTCAAATGGCTGCTGCGTTATATCCAGAGCCATCGATTCACCGCGTTTGCCGTGTATCGCATCATCTTCGGGGCGGCTTTGTTGCTCTGGATCGGCGGCTAGAAGCACCGTGCCGGCGTGACTATTCGATCCAGACGAGCACGAGCGTAAGCACGCCGAGCGAGGCTGTGCCCAGGCTCAACAGTGTGATCGTGGCCGGGGCGGCAAGTGGTTCGGGCAACGGGCGCCGATCGAGCACCCGGCGCCGGCGTGTGCTCATCAGCCAGGTCATCAGCCACAGCATGGCCGCCAGGCCGATCGCACTCGCTTCAACCCAGACCGGGCCCTGCAGGTGATGTTGCAAGGCGAACAAGGCGCCGTTGACGGCACAGGACAACGCCGTACGGGACCAAGCCAGATCCGTACGTTCGGCCTGCAGGCCTGCCTCGCTCGGTGACTGGTTGGCGGCGCTCATCTAGTTCACGCCGTAGCGCAGCACCAGACCCACGACCAGTCCACCGATCGCCATGACGCCGATCGATAACGCCCAGGGCATGACCGTGCCGGGCAAGGCCTGGCTGCGCCGCATGGCGAGCTGGGTGCTGCGCCAGCGCAGCGCGCTGCCGGCAACGACCGCGATGCTGATGATCGCCAGCGACGAGGCGATGATCTGGCGCGCCAGCGGCACGCCCAGATCGGGCACCAACTGCGTGATGGCAACGGCCCCGGCCAGCAAGGCCAACGCCGTTCGTATCCAGGCCAGAAACGTACGTTCGTTGGCCAGAGTGAAACGATAATCCGGCTCACATTCTTCGGTCGCGGGTCTGTCCGTGGGCTTGGCCATGCTCGAAACGAATATCGTTATAGCGAATAGCGTGAAGTATGCGGCCTTGGCCGCTGCATACCCAAGCGTTGCCACCCGCGGCCAAGCGCTATCCTCGCGTGCAGCGCTTTTTCCATGCTCGCGGCTATGGATAATTGCTATCGAAGCGATACACCAGCGCTGTGCCAGCACGCATCCTGGCGGCTGATCAGACCGCGTCCAACGACCGCCATAACGCCCTGCGATGACTAGGGGCTGTTGCCGTTTCGTACGAGTCCGCGCCAAGCGCTGTTTTGCGGCAAGACGAGG
>NZ_AYKG01000004.1 GCF_003788585.1 Salinisphaera japonica YTM-1
TTATCAGCCTCAGATCGCTCGGTGAGCCGCTTGGTTTCAGTCGGGCGAGATGGTATCTAGCCCTCGCGCGCGGCTGGCCCGCGGGCCGCATTTCGGATGGCCGCAAAACCGCGGCCTGCTGCGAAAACCGGACACTCGGCGGCCCGGTTTGCGCAAACGGGATTTGGCAGGCCCTCCAGGCCTCGGTATAGTCAAGTTGCGATCGCAAATCGCGTAGGAGAGAGCGGCACGACGATGTGTCGCCGCCGAAGGCGCAATTCCCGCCCGGAAACGCTCAGGCTCACGGACTACGCGCCGGCTGCTTGCGGCCACGATCGACTCTGGAGAGCAACCGCCAAAACGCGGTTCACCGACGGGGCTAATCTCTCAGGTGCCAGGACAGAGGGGCGGCGGACAACGAATCACGGCCGATAGCGCCGTTCATGCCGCCCACGCGCCCAGAGTCGATCGCATGGCAAAGACAACGCCGCTCCACGCTGAACACGTCGCCCTTGACGCCAAACTGGTGAACTTCGCCGGCTGGGACATGCCGATCAACTACGGCTCCCAGATCGCCGAGCACCGCGCGGTGCGTGAGGATGCCGGCATGTTCGATGTCTCGCATATGCGCCCGGTGGATGTGTATGGCCCCGAAGCCCGGGCTTTTCTGCGACACGTGCTGGCCAACGACGTGGCCAAGATCGACGAGATCGGCCGGGCGCTCTATACCTGCATGCTCAATACCCGTGGCGGGGTGATCGACGACCTGATCGTCTATCACCTGGGCGAAGAGTGGTACCGCATCGTCATCAATGCCGGCACCGCGGAAAAAGATATGGCCTGGCTGCACGGCATGGCCGAGCACCACGAGGTGAGCGTCGAGGAATTCCGCGACTCGGCCATCATCGCGGTCCAGGGGCCGAAAGCCGCCGACAAGATCGCATCCGCCCTGGGGGAGCACGCCGAACGCGCGGCCGCTCTCAAGACGTTTCGTGGCTTTGCCGACGGCCAGTGGTCGATCGGGCGGACCGGCTACACCGGGGAGGACGGCTACGAGATCGTCATGGCCGCCGCGGATGCGGTGTCCACCTGGCAGGCGCTGCAACAGGCCGGTGTCACGCCGATCGGCCTGGGCGCGCGTGACACGCTGCGCCTGGAGGCCGGGCTGAATCTCTATGGCCAGGACATGGACGAGGACACCACGCCATTGGAATCCGGCCTGGGCTGGACCGTGGCGTTCGAGCCGGCCGAGCGTGATTTCGTGGGCCGCAACGCGCTGGAGCTGGCACGAGAGCTCGACGACGGCAAGAAGCTGGTCGGGCTGGTGCTGGGGGCTCGCGGCGTCATGCGCCACGGCGCGGCCGTACGCCCGGCCGGTGATGAACACACGAGCGCCGAGGCGGCAGCCGGTGTCATCACAAGCGGCAGTTTCGGCCCGACCGTTCAGTGCTCGATCGCGCTGGCGCGTGTGCCCGTCGCCTGGACAGGCGAGGTCGAGGTGTCACTGCGCGGGGCGTGGAAGCCGGCTCGTATCGTGGCTTACCCGTTCGTGCGCAAGGGCCGCTCACGCATCCCGTCGAACACCGATTGATCAAACCCGCACGGCCGAGTGCATCGAATCGGCTGCCATTTTCGAATCACTACCCAAGCCCCGACAAGGAAGTACGGCCATGAGCGAAATCCCCAAGGATCTGTCCTACGCCAAGACCCACGAATGGATCGCCAACGACGGCGACGGCACGGTCACCATCGGCATCACCGAATATGCCCAGGGCTCGCTGGGTGATCTGGTGTTTGTCGAGCTGCCCGAAGCCGGTACCAAGGTATCGGCCGGGGACGCCGTGGCCGTGGTGGAATCGGTCAAGGCCGCATCGGATATCTATGCCCCGGTCAACGGCGAGATCGTCGAAATCAACGAAGACCTGGACGAGTCGCCCGAGCGCGTCAACGAAGATCCCTTCGGCCAGGGCTGGCTGTTCAAGATGGCCGTCAACAACGCCGACGATCTGGACGGGCTGCTCGATGCCGCAGCCTACGGCGAGATCGTCGACGCCGAAGAAAGCTAACCCGTCTCAACGATTGCCTCTGGCGCGCCGAGAATCCGGTGCGCGCGGCTTTGCCAACGCGACTGATTTATGCCTTTCATCCCGCATACCGACCACGATATCCAGCAGATGCTGGCTGCCACCGGCGCCGACTCGATCGATGCGCTGTTCTCCGAGATCGATCCGTCGCTGCGCGATGTCGATATCTCGGCCGTGCCCGAGCGGGCCAGCGAACAGGCCGTCACGCGCTTGATGCACGACCGGGCCAGCCAGGACGCCCCCGGGCTGTGTTTCATCGGCGCCGGGGCCTACGAGCATCATATTCCGGCAGCGGTCTGGGAGATCACCACGCGCGGCGAGTTCTATAGCGCCTATACGCCGTACCAGCCCGAGGCCAGCCAGGGCACGCTGCAGGTGGTCTATGAATACCAGTCGATGATGGCCGGGCTGACCGGCATGGACGTGGCCAACGCCTCGCTCTACGACGGCGCTTCCGCCCTGGCCGAGGCGGTGTTGATGGCCGTGCGGGCCAATCGCAAGTCGAAATCCGCGCGCATCCTCATGCCGGCCAGCGTGCACCCGTTCTATCGCGAAGTGGCCTACAACATTTGCAAGAACCAGCAGATCACGTTCGAGGCCATCGGCTACGACGAGACGACCGGTCTGATCGATCGCGAGGCGCTGTCGGCCTGGGCCGATGAAGACATCACCGCGCTGGTCATCCCACAGCCCAATTTCTTTGGCGCCATCGAGGATGTCGACGCCTTGACCGATTGGGCGCAGAATAACGGCGCGCTGGCCATCGGCGTGGTCAATCCGTTGTCGCTGGCGCTGCTGAAGGCGCCGGGCCAATGGGGCCACGGCGAGGGCGCGGATATCGTGGTCGGCGAAGGCCAGCCGCTGGGCGCGCCCATGGCCGGGGGCGGGCCGTATTTCGGCATTCTGTGTTGTCGCAAGAAGCATGTGCGCCAGATGCCGGGCCGTGTGGTCGGCAAGACCACCGACATGGAAGGCCGCGAAGGCTATGTGCTGACGCTGCAACCGCGCGAGCAGCATATCCGCCGCTCCAAGGCTACCTCCAATATCTGTACCAACCAGGGCCTGCTGGTCACCGCGGCCACGATCCACATGAGCCTGATGGGCAATACCGGGCTGCATAACGTGGCCGCCACCTGTGCGGCCACCACGCGTGATCTGGTGGCCCGGCTGACGGCGATTGCCGGGGTCGAGAAAGTCTTCGACTCGGCCTATTTTCACGAGTGTGCGCTGCGCCTGCCGGTGGCAGCAGAGAACGTGCTGGCCCAGCTTGCCGAGCGCGATATCTTCGGCGGACTCGATCTGTCGCGGTTCTATGCCGGTACCGAGAACGTCATTCTCGTCTGTGCCACGGAAACCAAAACGGACGGCGATCTAGCGGCCTTCGCCGAGGCCTTGGCGGACGTGCTGGCCGACGAGACGGAGGCCGCCTGATGCGTGTGACGATCACCCGCCGCGGCGAGACGATGCAGATCAATGACGGTTTCCCGGCCGTCGGCGATACCTTGGCGCCCATGCGTCTGACCGGCTCGGATCTGGGCGACGTGGGCCTGGCGGATTTCGCCGGCCGCAGGAAGATCTTCAATATCTTTCCCAGCCTGGATACCAAGACCTGTGCGCTATCGGTCAAGCAGTTCAACGCCCGCGTCGAAGCGCTTGCCGATACCGTGCTGCTCCAGGTCTCGGCCGATCTGCCGTTTGCCCACAGCCGTTTCTGTGCTGCCGAAGGGCTGGAAAACGGCGTCACGCTGTCGATGATGCGTGACAAAGCGTTCGCCGCGGACTACGGCGTACTGATCGAGGACGGCTCGATGGCGGGCCTGTGTGCCCGGGCCGTGATCGTGGCCGACGGCGACGATCGCGTAGTGCACGCCGAGCTTGTCAGTGAAATCGCCCAGGAACCGGACTACGAGGCCGCTATGGCCGCGCTATCGCGCGACTAGCTTCGCCGCGCGTCTGATTTCCCAGTCGCCGAGCCGCTCGGCGCCAAGACAACGATGACGACCATGACCGAACAACTGATCTTCGAACACAGCCGTCCCGGCCGCCAGGCTGCCGCCCAGGCGCCGGCCAGTGCCCCGACCATCGATGACCTGCCGGCCACCGCCATGCGCCGTACCGCGCTCGGCCTGCCGGAGGTCTCCGAGCTGGATGTCGTGCGTCACTACACGCGGCTGTCGCAGCAGAATTTTTCCATCGATACGCACTTCTATCCGTTGGGCTCGTGCACGATGAAACACAACCCGCGGGCCTGTAACACGCTGGCCTCGTTGCCGGGGTTTCTGGGCCGTCATCCGCTGGCCCCGGCCCGCCACGGCCAGGGCATGATGGCTTGCTTCTACGAGCTGCAGGAGATGCTCAAGACCGTGACCGGCATGGCCGGTGTCTCGCTCACGCCGATGGCCGGCGCCCAGGGCGAGTTCACGGGTGTGGCCATGATCAAGGCCTATCACGAGGCCCGCGGCGATTACGAGCGCGACGAGATTCTCGTGCCCGAGGCGGCCCACGGCACCAACCCGGCCACGGCGGTCATGTGTGGTTGCAAGGTGGTCGAGATCCCGGCTGACGGTGACGGCGACGTCGATGTGGCCGCACTGCGGGAAAAGGTCGGGCCGAAGACCGCGGGTATCATGCTCACCAACCCGTCCACGCTGGGCGTGTTCGAGCAGGACATCCTGGAAATCTCGAAGATGATCCACGAAGCCGGCGGGCTGCTCTATTACGACGGCGCCAATCTGAACGCCATTCTGGGCAAGGCACGTCCGGGCGATATGGGCTTCGACGTCATCCATATGAACCTGCACAAGACCTTTTCCACGCCGCACGGCGGCGGCGGGCCGGGCTCCGGAGCCGTGGGGGTGGGCAAGCGTCTGTTGGATTTCATGCCGATCCCGGTGGTCGGGCGTGACGGCGAGGGCGAAGGTACGACTTATCGCTGGCTCGACGAGCGCGACGTGCCCCATACCATCGGCCGGCTGTCGGCGTTCATGGGCAATGCCGGCGTGCTGCTGCGCGCCTATATCTATGCGCGTCTGCTGGGGCGCGAGGGCATGACCCGGGTCGCCGAGTTCGCGACGTTGAACTCCAATTACCTGATGACCCGGCTCAAGGCTGCCGGCTTCGATGTCGCCTATCCCGAGCGCAAGGCCAGCCACGAGTTCATCGTCACGCTCAAGCGCCAGAAACAGGAGCTTGGTGTCGGCGCGGGTGATTTCGCCAAGCGCCTGCTGGATTACGGCTATCACGCGCCCACGGTCTATTTCCCGCTGCTGGTGCCCGAATGTCTGCTCATCGAGCCGACCGAGACCGAGTCGCGCGAGACGATCGACGGCTTCGTGGACGCCATGATCGCGATCTGGGATGAGGCCAGGGTGGATGCGACAACACTCACCGAGGCCCCGTTCAACCTGCCGGTCCGCCGGCTCGACGAGGTGGCGGCAGCCAAGAATCTGGATCTGAAATTCGAGGCCGAAACGGGTGACGCACGCAGCGTGGCCTGATCGCGGCGTCGCCATGCTTTTGTCGCGGGCTACTTGCAGCGATAATACAGGCGCTCGGTTTGGGGAACGGCCGGGCGTCATTCGTATAACGAGATCGGACGTGTCGTGACGCCACAACGAGTTGGCGTGCCCGGCATGCGGCTCGTTCAATGCACGATCGAGCCGATTTGTCATGAGCCACGCCCTGTATGACCTCGCCGCGCGTATCGACCATACGCTGCTCAAGCCCCAAGCCAGCCGCGATCAGATCGCGGGGTATTGCGACCAGGCGCTGGCCCATGGCTTTGCGGCTGTCTGCGTCAATCCACGTCATGTACGGGCGGTGGCCGATCGTCTGACGGGTAGCCACGTGGCGACCTGCGCCGTGGTTGGTTTTCCGCTGGGCGCTCACACCACCGAAATCAAGGCTGGCGAAGCCCGGCGGGCTGTGGCTGACGGTGCCCGCGAGATCGATATGGTGATCGCCATCGGCGCGCTGCTCGAAGGCGATGAGGCCTATGTGGCCGACGATATCGCCCGTGTACGCCAAGCCTGTGGCTCGGCCTCCTTGAAAGTCATCCTGGAAACCGGCCTGCTGGACGATGCGGCCAAACGGCGCGGCTGTGAAATCGCCCGCGCGGCCGGTGCACATTACGTAAAGACCTCGACCGGATTCGCCGACGGAGGGGCCACGGTGGCCGATATCGCGCTCATGCACGCCACCGTGGGCGGGGCGATGGGCATCAAGGCGTCAGGCGGGGTGCGCACCCGCGAGGCCGCCCTGGCTCTGGTCGAGGCCGGCGCCACGCGTATCGGCACCAGCAACGGCGTGGCCTTGCTGGGCGACTAACAACAAGAGAGTGCCGTGACAGCCAAACACGTGATCATCGACTGTGATCCGGGCCAAGACGATTTCATCAATCTCATGCTGGTCGCGGCCGCGCCCGAGGTCTTTGAGGTGGCCGCAATCACCACGGTGGCCGGCAATGTGCCGCTGGCCTTGACGACCCATAATGCCCGGCTGGCCTGTGATTGGGCTGGCTGGCGCCAGGTGCCTGTCTACGCCGGCTGCCCGGCGCCGCTCATGCGCGGCCTGGCCACGGCCGAGCACGTACACGGGGCCACCGGCGTCGACGGCCTGCCGCCGGCCACGCCCGGCACGCCACTGATCGACACCCACGCCGTGCCCGCGATGATCGATGCGCTGCGGGCCGCCGAGGCGCCGATGACGCTCATCGCCACTGGCCCGCTGACCAATATTGCAACGGCGCTGATCATGGCGCCGGACATCGTCGATGGCATCGAGCAGATCGTGTTGATGGGCGGGGCGCGCAGCGCGGGCGGCAACATCACCCCCTCGGCGGAATTCAATATGGCGGTGGATCCGCACGCCGCGGCTCGTGTGGCCGCGGCCGGCATACCGCTGGTGATTTTTGGCCTGGATGTAACCCATCAACTGCGTATGACCGGGCCGCGACGGGCAAGGCTACGCGCGATCGGCACGCCTGTTGCAACGGTGATTGCCGACATGCTCGACAGCACGGCCAATCGAATGACGTTTGCCGCCGATGATGGCCCGCCGTTGCACGACCCGTGTACCGCACTTTTTCTCATCGCCCCCTCGCTTTTCGATCTCGTGGATTGCCATCTGGCCGTTGAGACCGACAGCCCCGTGACCTACGGCCACACGGCCGTGGATATTGCCGGTGCCACCGGCCGGCCGGTCAACGCGCGCTGGGCCACGGCCATCGACGACGAGGCCGCGTTTGCCTGTATCGAGCAGCGCCTGGCCGGCCTGGCGGCCGGGGCCAACTGATGCCGCCCGGACACGCCCGTGGCGCCTTGATCTGGCTATGCGTCGTACTTGGCCTGGTCATGGCTGGCGCTGCCCGGGCCGAGGCCGGCGAGGGCGCTGAACAGCTTGAAGTGCCTGTGGGGGCAGATGCCGATGAAGCCGAGCAGGGCGATTCAGATAGCCCGTATCTGTCGGACTGGTTTCATCAGCAGGTTCAGTTCATCGGCTCGACGGATATTCGTTTTGGCCCGCGCCCGGTCGATGATATCTATCTCGAATACGAGTTCTTCGGTACGAAGGGCCCGTTCGATATCTACGGCTATATCGACTTCAACAAGATTTTCGGCGTTGGCAGTGATTTCAATAACGGCGTCTGGGACGCCGACGGCTCGCCGTTTTTCACCGAGCTACAGCCGCGTATGTCGCTCGACCGGCTGTTCGGCCGCGATTTCGGGTTTGGCCCGATCAAGGAATGGTTCGTGGCCACGGACTATATCCTGGATGTCGGTCATAACCGCAGCTCGCGCCAGAACACGTTCTATGTCGGCCCCGGGGCGGCTATTGACACCCATTCGCCGGTCAATCTGGAAGTCAATTTCTTCTTCCGGCGTCAGTTTGCTTATTACGATGCGCCGACCGTGGATACCTGGGACGGCTATCGTTTTCAGGCCAATTACTCGGTGCCGCTGGGCCGTGCGCCGCTGGATGGCAATCTGCTTTATGTCGGCTTTTTGAACTATGACTTTGGCTCGGAGCTGGGTGATCGAGCGGGTGCGTTTCGCACCAACGAGGCCCTGGTCGAAACCAACGTATTGATCCTGTCCTACACCCATCTGCGCTATTTCCTTGCCGCGCGTTATTTCAAGAACGGCGGGCAATGGCAGGACGGGGCGATCCTGGATTTCGGCAACGGCCCGCAGCGCCTGGATGAAAACGGCTGGGGCTATTACCTGGCTATCGGCTGGCAGTTCTGAACCATCAAGGATTTATGAATAACCCCCAGAACGCGACCCCGCACGCCGAGCGTGCTTCGGAAAACGTCGAGACGATCGGCATCGCCCCGGTGCCCGAGGCACGGCGTGATATGTCGGCGCTATCGCTGTTCTCGATCTGGGGGCTGGCCTCGGCCTCAGCCACCACGCCGGTGATCGGGTTGCTGCTCTACGACGTGGGGCTGACCAATTTCTTCATCGCGGTAATCATCGCCGGGCTGATCGGCATCATTCCGGCAGGACTGTTCTCCGAGCAGGGCCGGGAAGTACCGCTGATCTCACTGGTCACCGCACGGGCGACCTTCGGGCCCGGGGCCAGTTTCTTCCTGTCGATTCTCTATACCATCGTGGGGGCGGGTTGGTTCGGGCTGAACACCGATGTGGGCGGCCAGATCCTGTCCACGCTGTATCCCGGCTACGGCATGCTCTGGTACTGGCTGTTGGGTATCGGCCAGACCGCGCTCGTGTTCCTGGGCATGAAGTGGCTGGAACGGTTTTATAACTGGACCGCGCTGATCTTCATCGCCAGCTACGGCGTGTTGATCTATTACATGGTCACCCGGTTCCCGCTGGTATTGCCTTTCGAGGCCACCGGCTCGGTGCACTGGGGCGCTATTATCCAGACGATCCTGAGTTTCTCGCTTTTAGCGTGGGCCTACGAGTTCTCGACCGTCTCGCGCTTTTGCCCGCCCAAGACTGCCGACGAGCCCCCGGCCCGGCGCGCAGCTTATTTCAGTGCGGCCACCGTGGGTGTGCTCTTGCCCGTATTGTTGATGGGCGTGCTGGGGCTGATCGGCAAGGCCTCGACCGGCGAGTGGAACATCGCGCTGATCGCCAAGGACCTGCCCGTCGGCGGGGCGATCGCGGCACTCGGCGTGATTCTGGCGATCGCCCATACCAACGCCATGAATCTCTACCCGGCGGTGACCAAGCTGTTGGCGGCCAGCGAAACCGTACGCACGCCGCATCGCCTGGATCAGCCGATCGCCTCGCTCGTGCTCGGCCTGATCGCCACCCTCATGGCGGTCGGCGGCATTCTGGAGCACGTGGAGCCGTTTCTCTCGGTGTTGGGCGTGTTCCTGTTTCCTTTCACGTTCTTGATGATGTTCGACTGGGTGCTGATTCAAAAACGCGCCACGCCGGTCTCGGCGTTCTTCGAGAAGAAACAGCGGCTTGCCGAACAGTTTCGCCCGAGTGCCTGTATCGCGTTCGTGATCGGTGTGGCGTTGTCGCTGCTGGGCTATTTCAAGGTCTTGCCGGGCGTGTGGATCGAAACGCTGCCCTGGACGGTGATCGCCTCGGTCATCGCCTGTGGGGTCTATGCCGTGCTGCGACTCGTGATCAACGACCCGCCGATCCAGAGCGAGACGCCCTGATGCCCGCTGTCGTTGATTGGGAGGCGCTTATCACCGCGGCCTGGCGGGTGCGGGCCAATGCCCATGCGCCGTATTCACGCTTTGCCGTGGGGGCAGCACTTCAGAGCCTCGACGGGACGATCCATGCCGGCTGCAACGTCGAGAACATCGCTTTTCCCAGCGGCCAGTGTGCCGAGGCCAGCGCGATCGGCAACATGGTCAGCACGGCCGGGGCGATATCGATCGTGGCCGTGGTTGTGGCTACCGAGGCCCTGACGTTCACCTGGCCCTGCGGACAGTGTCGTCAGAAACTGGTCGAGCTGGCAGCCCCTGATTGTAGGGTGATGTCGGTCACGGCCGATGCCCGCTCGGCGCCGCGCGGGCTGGCTGTTCTGTTGCCCGGCGCATTGACGAGCCTGACATGAGTGCCGGGCGGTGTATTGTTCTGGTCATGGATTCGCTAGGCATCGGTGCGGCCCCTGACGCGGCGGGCTACGGCGATGACGGGGCCGATACGTTGGGGCATATCGTGGCCGAAACGCGGGATCTTCGTTTGCCGGTTCTGGCCGGTCTGGGCCTGGCCCGCGCAGCCGAGGCCGCCCGCGGCCAGCCGTTGGCCCACGACATCGGCGATGTAAACGACAACGCAGCCTGGGCCCATGCGTTGCCTGTCGGCCGGCCCAAGGGCAGCACCGGCGGTCACTGGGAGATCGCCGGCCTGCCGGTGCACGAAGACTGGGGCTATTTCGGCCGCGATTCGGCTGATCCGTACCCGGCGGGCCTGCTCGAGGCACTGGCCGGGCAGGCCGGCATCGACGGTGTCATTACTGTCGGGCGCGCCTCGGGCACGGCGGTAATCGCCGAGCACGGCGAGGCCCATGTCCAGAGCGGGCGCCCCATCGTTTATACCTCGGCCGACAGCGTGCTTCAGATCGCCGCCCACGAGCGTGTCTTCGGTCTGGCACGGCTTTATGCGGTCTGCGAGGCCGCGCGGACCTTGTGTGATGCCTATCGTATCGCTCGCGTCATCGCCCGGCCCTTCGTGGGCGAGGGGGCGGGGGATTTCAGGCGCACCGATAACCGGCGTGATTTCGCCATGCCGCCAAGCGCGGCCACGCTGCTCGACCGGTTACAGGCACACGGCGTGCCGGTGATCACCTTCGGCAAGATCGGTGATCTGTTCGCGCATCGCGGTATCGACACACAGCATCCGGCCACCGGCCAGGAACAGGTCTTTGATGCGCTGGCGGACACGCTGGCCAATCGCCCCGAGCCGGGTTTTCTGTTCGCCAATTTCTGTGATTTCGACTCCAAGTACGGCCATCGTCGTGACGTGGCGGGCTACGCGGGCGAGCTTGTGGCTTTCGATGCCCGGCTGGGGCGTTTTCTGGCCGAGCTTTCACCGAATGACCGGTTGATCATCACCGCCGATCACGGCAATGACCCGACCGCACCCGGCAGTGACCACACCCGTGAATGCGTGCCGGTGCTCTTGCACGGCGCCGGCGTGTCGCCCGGCAATCACGGGCGACGAGACGGCTTTGCCGACGTTGGGGCCACGGTCGCGGCATTTTTCGATCTGCCGGCGACGGGCCTGACCGGCCGGCCCATCACCTACGAGACAGATTCATGAGCCAGGCACGGCAATATCATATCGGCCTGTCGGCCGCCGATATCGGCGGGGCGCTCGACGTGCTGTTACCCGGCGATCCGGGCCGCGTGGCGGATCTGGCGCGGGCACTGGACGACCAGGCGTACGCGCTGGGCCAGAACCGGGAATATTGTTCCTGGCTGGCTCATGTCGACGGGCGCCCGGTGCTGGTGTGCTCGTCGGGGCTCGGCGCGCCCTCGACCGCGGTTGCCGTGGAGGAGCTGGCCAATATCGGCATCAAGCGTTTCATCCGCGTCGGCACCACGGGCGCGATCCAGCCCTATATCGATTTCGCCGATATCGTGATCAGCAAGGCCGCGGTGCGCCTTGAGGGCACCTCCCGCCACTATGCGCCGCTGGCCTATCCGGCGGTGGCCTCGTTTTCGCTGACCCAACGGCTGGTCGCCGCCGCCGAGCGCCTGGGCGTGCCGCATCATGTGGGCATCACGGCCTCGTCGGATACGTTCTGGCCGGGCCAGGAGCGCTACGACAGCCACTCCGGCTACGTGCGCCGCGCGTTTCAGGGCTCGTTGGCCGAGTGGCGCGCCCTGGGCGTGGCCAATTTTGAAATGGAGGCGGCCGCGCTATTCACGGTTTGTGCAACGTTCGGCCTGGACGCGGCCTGTATCTGCGGGGTGATCGCCCGGCGCGTTGACGCCGAGGCCGTGAACCACGCGGCTTACCCGCTGGCGGCCGAGCGTTGGCAGTCGATTCTGCTTGAGGCCTTGCGCGAGCCGGTCTGATGGCGGGCGGGCGCCGGCCATAAAAAGCCCTGCGCAAGTATGGCAAGATACCGGCCATATATGCCCCGCCGGGTATTGGTTTTGCCGATAAAGGATGTTTTATGTCCGCTCTGATTTGCGGTTCGATCGCTTTCGACACGATCATGGTCTACTCGGGCCAGTTCAAGAACGAGATCCTGCCGGATCAGGTTCACATGCTGAACGTGTCGTTTCTCGTGCCGGATATGCGTCGTGAGTTCGGCGGCTGTGCCGGTAATATCGCGTATTCGCTGGCACTGCTCGGTGGCCAGGGACAGGCCATGGCCACCGTAGGCAAGGATTTCGACGACTACGGCGACTGGATGGCCGAGCACGGCATCAGCCGCGATTACATCAAGGTCATCGACGACGCCTATACCGCCCAGGCTTATATCACGACCGATCTGGATGATAATCAGATCACGGCCTTTCATCCGGGGGCCATGAACCATGCCCACGAGCAGAGCGTGCCGGCCGATACCGGCATCACGCTGGGTGTGGTCTCGCCGGACGGCAAGGACGGCATGGTGGCCCATGCCCAACAGTTTGCCGATGCCGGCATCGATTTCATGTTCGACCCGGGCCAGGGCCTGCCGATGTTCAACGGCGACGAGCTCAAGACCATCATCGGGCAGGCGTCTTATCTGGCCTTGAACGACTACGAGTCACAGCTCGTGCGTGACCGCACGGGCATGAGCGAGGCCGACATCGCCGCACAGCTCAAGGCGTTGATCATCACCAAGGGGGGCAACGGCTCGATCATCTACGCCGATGGCCAGACCCACAAGATTCCGGCCGGCAGCCCGGCGGCACTGGCTGATCCGACCGGCTGTGGCGATGCGTTTCGCGCCGGGCTGATCTACGGCATGCAGCAGGGCTGTGACTGGCCGACGATCGGGCGGATCGCCTCGCTGATGGGCACGATCAAGATCGAGCGCCCGGGCACGCAGAACCACTCGTTCACGCTGGATGGCTTCAAGGCCCGCCTGGCCGACGAGTTCGGCGCCGAATACGCCGAAGCGCTCGGCTGATGAGACGTTGCGGCCGGGGCCGTCCGGGGCCAGTGCGAGGCCGGCCCGCGTGATCGTCATGCCGCGCCGACTCGTCACCGATCGGCTGACGCTGCGCCCCCCGACGCGCGACGATGCCTCGTCGATCTGGGCCTACGCCAGCGACCCTGTGGCTACCCGCTATATGGTGTGGCCGACGCACGTCGATCGTGACGATGTTGACGATCATCTGGACGATGTCGCCGACGGCTGGGCCGCCGGCGATGACTTCGCTTATGTGATCGCCCTGAGTGATCCAGGCGACGTCGTGGGCATGGTATCGGCCCAGTTCAGCGACGACGGGGTCGAGATCGGTTTCATCGTCGCGCGGGCCCATCAGCGCCGCGGTATCGCCACCGAGGCGGCCACGGCCGTGATGCAGGCGGTGCAGTCACTGGACGATGTCTATCGTATCTGGGCCAGTTCTGACGCCGATAACCCGGCCTCGGCAGGCGTTTTGCGGGGCCTGGACATGCAGTTTGAAGGCTGTCTGCGACGGCGCTCGGCACGGCCCAACCGAGCGGATGTTATCGGCCCGCAAGATGATCATATCTATGCTTGGGTGCGCTGATTCTTCGATCGGCGCGGCCTGTTATTCCATACCGTAGCGATACTGCCCATGTTCGTACGCCCTGATATCGACCCGGTCGCGTTTTCGATCGGCCCCATTGCCGTGCACTGGTACGGCCTGATGTATCTGTTGTCGTTCCTGGTTGGCTGGGGGCTTGCGGTCTGGCGCACGCGTCTGCCCCATATCCGCTGGAACAGCGAAGAGGTCGGCGATCTGCTGTTCTATGTCGTGCTCGGCGTGGTGCTGGGCGGGCGTCTGGGCTATGTGCTGCTCTATCAGCCGGGCTTTTTCCTCGGCCATCCACTGCAGATATTCGCGGTCTGGGACGGCGGTATGTCGTTTCATGGCGGCATGATCGGGGTGTTCATCGCCTCGGCGATCTTCGGTGCCAAGACTCGCCGGACGTTTTTTCAGATCACCGACTTCATCGCCCCGATCGTGCCCGTGGGCCTGTTTTTCGGGCGGATCGCCAACTTCATCAACGGCGAGCTGGTCGGCCGGGTCGCCGAAGTGCCCTGGGCGATGGTCTATCCCGACGTCGGCCCGCAGCCGCGTCATCCCTCGGAGCTGTACGAGGCCAGTCTTGAAGGGCTGGCGTTGTTCGTCATCCTGTGGCTGTATTCGTCGCGGCCACGGCCACGCGCGGCTGTCTCGGGGCTGTTTCTTCTTGGCTACGGCACGTTTCGTCTGTTCTGTGAATTCTTCCGCCAGCCGGATGCTTTTGCCGGGTTCATCGCCTTTGGCTGGGTCACGCTCGGCATGGCCTACTCGGCGCCGATGATCATCGCCGGCATCATCATGCTGATCTGGGCCTATACGCGCACCGATCCGAATAAGACAGACACCCGTCAGGACGCGACGTGATGCAGGCACTGGAACAGCCGTACCTGGATTTGATGGCCGAGATTCGCGATCACGGCGTGACCAAGGCTGATCGCACCGGGGTGGGCACGCGCTCGGTCTTTGGCCGCCAGATGCGTTTTGATCTGAATCGTGGGTTCCCCGTGCTTACGACCAAGAAACTCTATCTGCGAGCCATCATCCACGAGCTGCTGTGGTTCATCGCCGGCGATACCAATATCGGCTATCTGCGCGATAACAAGGTGCGCATCTGGGACGAGTGGGCCGATGCCAACGGGGATCTGGGCCCTGTGTACGGCTATCAGTGGCGCTCGTGGCCGGCCCCGAACGGCCAGGCCATCGATCAGCTGGTCCGTGTGATCGAGGCCATCAAGCACAACCCGGATTCACGCCGGCATCTGGTCACGGCCTGGAACCCGGCCCAGGTCGATGACATGGCGCTGCCGCCGTGTCATGCCCTGTTTCAATTCTATGTCGCGGAGGGGCGGCTGTCCTGTCAGCTCTATCAGCGCAGCGGTGACGTGTTTCTCGGGGTGCCGTTCAATATCGCAAGCTATGCGCTGCTCACGCATATGGTCGCCCAGGCGTGCGGGCTCGGCGTGGGCGAGTTCGTGCACACCCTGGGCGATGCGCATCTGTATCTGAACCATCTGGATCAGGTCGAAACCCAGTTGGCACGCGCGCCAAAGCCGGCACCGCGGCTATGGCTCAATCCCGAGGTGCATGACGTGTTCGCCTTCACCTTCGACGACATCACTGTCGAGGATTACCACAGCCACCCGAGCATCAAGGCACCGATCGCGGTATGACCTCAAAGGATTCCAGGCCCAGGCTCACACTCATCGCCGCGATGGACGAAAACCGGCTCATCGGCGCCGACGGCGACATGCCCTGGCATATTCCCGGCGATCTGCCGCGCTTCAAGCGACTGACCACGGGTAAACCCATTCTCATGGGCCGCAAGACGTTCGAGTCCATCGGCCGGGCGTTGCCCAACCGTCACAATATCGTGCTCTCACGTTCCAGCGCGCTGGATGCTCGGGACGACATCACGCGGGTCGCCTCGGTCGAGGCCGCGCTGGCCGCAGCCGGCGATGCGCCCGAGCTGATGGTGATCGGCGGGGCCGAGGTCTATCGCCTGGTGTTGGCCGCGGCCGACTGTCTGGATATCACGCATATCCAGGCCGAATACGCCGGAGACACCTGGTTTCCCCCGGTCGACTGGTCGGCCTGGCGTATCGAGGCCGAACAGTACATCGCCGCCGATGGCCAGACACCGGCCCACCGGTTCGTGACGTGGGTCCGGGCCGCGGTATAGACTCGAAAATCGATCGTTTAAAAAAAGAGGAGACCCCAATGGCCGATCTACAAGCCGACTTCGAACAGGCCCAGAAAGATGTCGAAACCCTGAGCAAGAAGCCGGGTAACGATGATCTCCTGGCTCTCTATGCGCATTTCAAACAAGCCAAGGAAGGCGACGTATCCGGCAAGCGCCCAGGCATGACCGATTTCAAGGGCCGCGCCAAGTACGATGCCTGGGCCAAGCTCAAGGGCACCGACGCCGAGACCGCCAAACAGGGTTATATCGACAAGGTCAACGCGCTGCTTGATGCCGACAAGAAATAACGCCTGCATCGAACCCGGTCGGGCCATGCGTAGAGTCACGCTATGACGCAGATTCCCAACTGGCTGATATTCGATCTCGGCGGCGTACTCGTCGACGTCGCCCCCGGTGACGTGACGCACGCGCGGTTGGCCGCGGCATTCGGCATGGCCGAGGCCCGTCTGGATGAGGCGTTGCTCGCGCCAGACGAGGACGACGGGCTGTCGCGTATCCAGCGCTTCGAAACGGGCGCGCTGGGCGTCGACGAGCTGCTTGGCGCGTTGAACGAGGCCGCGACGACACGGCTGTCTCGCCAAGATTTCGTAGTCGCGCTCAACGCCATGCTGCCGGGCTGTTTCGACGATACGGCAGCGCTTGTAGGCCAGCTGTCGGCAGCGGGCATCAATATCGCCTGCTACAGCAATACCAACCCGGTGCACTGGAGCCATATCCAGCGGCAATTCGCTTTCTTCGACGACATCATCGAGCCGTTTGCCTCGCACGTGGTCGGCCATCGCAAGCCCGACCCGGAAGGCTATGCCCGCGTTGCCGCAGCCCTGGGCGCCGATCCCGAGGCATGTCTGCTAATCGATGATCGTCTGGAAAACGTCGAGGGCGCATACAGCGCTGGCTGGCAGGCGCATCATTTTCAGGGGGTGGCCGGTCTGCGAGACAGCCTGCGTGAAGCCGGTTTTGTCGTCGAGGCGATCTCTTGAGCACGACCGCAGTCGATACCGCGCCCGCGAGCGCACGCAGCGATAACGTCGCCGCGCTGCGCGATTTCATCGACGCGCATCGCCGGCTGTTCGTGCTGAGCGGGGCCGGCCTGTCCGTGGGCTCGGGCATCCCTGATTATCGGGATCGCCAGGGCGGCTGGAAAGGGGCCACACCCATCCAGCATCAGGCGTTCATCTCGCAGCACGATAAACGCCAGCGCTACTGGGCCCGCAGCATGGCCGGCTGGCCGCCGGTGGCCCGGGCACGACCCAACGCCGGCCACGAGGCTTTGGCGGGGCTCGGCCGACGCGAGCAGTTGTCGTTGCTGGTGACCCAGAACGTCGACGGGCTGCATCAAGCCGCAGGCAGCCGCGGCGTGGTGGATCTGCACGGGCGCCTGGATCGCGTGGTGTGTCTGGAGTGTGGCAATCGTATCCATCGTAACGAGGTACAGACCGCGCTGATCCAGGCCAACGCCGGTTGGCTGACCGATGCCGATGCGATCCGCCCGGACGGCGATATCGAGCTGGGTGACGTCGACTACTCGCGCTTCAACGTGCCCGGCTGCCCGATGTGCGGCGGCGTGTTGAAGCCCGACGTGGTGTTTTTCGGTGGCTCGGTGCCCAAGGCCCGGGTCGAACGCGCCTGGGCCGGGCTGCGCGCCTCGGACGCGGTACTGGTGGCCGGCTCGTCGCTGATGGTGTGGTCGGGCTTTCGATTCGTGCGCGAGGCCGCGCGCACGGGGCTGCCGGTCATGGCCATCAATTACGGCAAAACCCGGGCCGACGATCTGCTCACCCACAAGATTGATGACGACTGCGTCGAGGTTCTCGAGGCCGCACTCGGCCACGGTTAGCCAGAGTTCGCGTGCCCACGGCGCTCGCGACAGCGCATGGGCGGCTGCGGGCAAGCCTGAAGCAGCCATTCGACAACAGACACACATAAGTGCAGCATGCGGGTGTGCTATCGTCGATATATCACATCGTCTGATGGAATCGACATGGCAGAAAAAAATCCGGAAAAAGGGTATATCGCGTTGCTGGGCTGGGCGATGGGCGCCATCGAAGCCGCCGAACGATTTGATCGGCGCTATGTCGTCGTCGCCCCGGAATGGGCCGAAGATTACTGTAAAGAGCACGATATTCCTTTCGTGCCCTGGAACTTCGAGCGTCTGAACGACCGCTCGCTGGAAATCGCCGAAAAGCTCAAGGAAATGGGCGTCGACGCGGCGGTGCCGCTGTTCGAGGAAGTCGTCGAATGGGCCGGGGCGATCAACTCCGTGCTGATGGATAACCCGCGTCTGCACGGTCAGGCCGTGTTGTTCCGCGACAAGGCGCTGATGAAGCGTCGTGCCCAGCTGGGCGGTATTCGTGTCGGTATTTTCGAGGAAGCCCACGAGCGCGACGATGTCTATCGTTTCTTCAAGCGCGTGAACCAGACGCTGCTCAAGCTGGACGGCGATACCGAAGACCCGATCCATCTCAAGGCCTTCGACAAGGCCGGCTGTCTGGGTCATCGCATGATCAAGTCGGCCGAAGAGATCGAGCAGATTCCGGATGCCGAATACCCGCTGTTGATGGAAAGCCATCTCGACGGCTGGGAGTTTGCGGTTGAGGCCTGGGTCTGGAACGGCAAGATCCAGTTCCTGAATATCTCCGAGTACGTCACGCTGGGCTATTCGGTGTTCGTGCCGGCCACGCCGGAGCTGGAATCCTGGCGTAACCTGATCACGCAGCAGATCGAGCTGCTGATCAAGACCTTTGATATCAAGTTCGGTCAGATCCATCCGGAATACTTCGTGACCTCGGACGGCACGATGTACTTCGGCGAAGTGGCCTATCGCCCGCCGGGCTTCAAGGCCTTCGAGTTGATCGAGCGTGCCTACGGCTTCAGCGCCTACCAAGCCTCGATGCTGGTCTTCGACCCGAACACCACGCAGGAAGAGGTCGATGCCTTCTTCCCGGAAGAAGTCACCGGCGCCAAGGGCTATGCCGGCTGCTTCGGCGTCTACCCGCGCAAGCGCGTGGTCTCCAAGTTGGAGATTCCACAGGAAGTCAGCGAGCACGAATACTTCGACTTCCACGAACTGAACGCCCCGCTGCAGGAAACCGTAACCAAGCGCAACGCCTTCGGCACCCATTGGGGTCTGGTGTTCTTCTTCGGCGACAGCCCGCACAAGCTGCGTGATCTGCTCAAGCATCAGGAAGAGCTGGACTATTACGTCTAGCCTGCTGCCCGCTTAGCCAGTAAAGAAAAAAGCCTCCGTTCGCGGAGGCTTTTTTGGTTCAGCGCAGATTAGCCGGACGCCACGCCGCGCGGGCGACTTGTCCGCAAAGAACACAAATGAGCGCAAATAATCTTCGATGTGGCATCGAAGCGACGCCCGCCGCTCCAACGCGCGCGCTGAACGTGGGTTATCCGGAAAAACCTTTTTCATGGATCTTCATCGCAGACTTGATTCGCAAGAACAGACCATAACCACTTGTGCCTGTGGTCTTTATGTGCGGTTTATTCGCATCTATTTGCGGACTGTCATTCTCGAATCCCGCTGATCTGCGACGAACCTTTTTTCTGGATCGGTCCGCTAGCGGTGTGGCGCGCTCAGCGCTCGTGCCATTCAAAACCCTTGCCCCAGCTGGCGGCAATGGCCGCGCGTATGGCCTCGATGGCCGTATCCGGCACGCGGGTGGGATCACCGGTCTCGGCGGCGCGGTAATGAAACACGTACAGACGCGCGGCAAAATCCTCGAACAATAGTGACGACTCGCCCTCGAGCTCGCCGTTGCCGTACGTCGAGGTCACGATGCCGTGGCCCCAGTTCTGGGCCTTGTCGCGGTTGGGGTTATAGAAATACACCCGCCAGGCGCCGGTGCCGTCCTGGGCGACGCGCTGAATGGCGACCGCGTGCCAGCCGACCCAATCGCCGCTCGATGTCGTGGCCGCGATGCCACAGGGCTGGGCATACACCAGCGCGCGGTCACCGTTATAGGCCGGGTGATAAGCGCTGCAGAAGGCGCGCAGGAAACCGCTGCAATCGGTGATCGCGTTGGTCGATAATTCGATCAGTGCCGCGAAATCGCGGGTGACCCACCAGCCATGCATCTCCGGGTTGACCCAGCGATGGCCGTCGCCCAGCCGGCCGACCGTGCGTCGACCCATCTCGACATAGAGCCGATCGATGTGTGGCGTAAGCAGACGCGACACGGCATCCAGCTCGGTATGCAGTGTCTTGGCCATGCCGGCGTCGAGCCCGGCCGAGTGCATGACCTGGCCCTCGAAATCCATGACGATATCGTGGTCACGGGCGGCCGAGGCGATCAGATCAAGCAGATAGCCCGGATCATTCTGTGCCCAGAGGCTGATCGCCCGCGCGGACTGGCACGTCGGGTTGTGTCCCTGATCGACGCCGCGCGGCTGGCCGAGCACCGCACAGGCCCCGGCCAACAGCCGAGTGCGCGCGCGCTCGTGATCGGCCGGCGCCTCGGGTAACAGAGCCGCCACGGCGTCGGGGTGGAGCGCAAGACGCGCCAGACGCTGCAGGCCGGGCAGCACGGGCCGTTGAAAAACCAAGCCGGCCCCCAGCAGGCGCGACAGGCCATAGATGGCATAGGCCGTGTCCGGCGTGATCGCCTGGTCGATCAACGCGCCGATCGCCGGGGCGTGGGCGGCATAAGCGGCCTGGCCGATCGTGCTACAGCCCAGTGCCGCCGGAATCAGTGCTGGCGCGTGCGTGGATAGATGACGAACCAGAACAGCGTGGTCACGACACACCAGGCCTGTTTCGTTCATCGAAGCACCGAAAACGCCGGCCTCGGCGGCCAGCTGGTCAGCGTCGCAGGCGGCGAGTGCCGCGGCGTAGCCATCGCCTTCGGCCTGGGCAAGCACGCTGGGGGCCTCGACGGCTGACAACCAGTGGCGGGCCACCGCGGCCACGCTGTCGTCAACGCTGGTTTCTGTAATCGCCTGGCCGGCTGCTTGAATAAGAGCGACGGCTCGATCACTCATGATCGGGCGCTGGGCCATGATCTCGGCTACCTCGGCGAGCAGCCGGTCGAGAATAAGCCCCATGCCCAGGCGATGCGCCAACAGGTCGAACAGCCCGTGCAGGCGTGCGCTATCCGCGGCCGAGCGCTCGCGCGAGGCCTCGGTGGCCTCGCCGAACAGGAGATCGAGATTGGCCGCCATGGCCTCGGCCAGAAACGCGCGTGCGTCTTGAGCCGACAGCCCGGCGTGCGCGGTGCGCGCCTCGGCGATGGCCAACAGGCGCAGCTCGCTCAGGCATTCCAGGGTGGCTGAGTCGCCACCGGCGCGCAGCGTGGGCCCGACCAGCGCGGGCTGCAGGCCGGCCGGCATATCCCAGTCGGTGCCGGCGAACACGCCGGCCGCATCGAACCCGTCAGCCCGGTCAGCCAGCACGGCCACGCCGCCCGGCGCCTTGAGCAGCTTGGCCGTACGCACCAGCAGCTGGCTTTGATGGGTGTATTTCGAAAACGCCGGTGCCTCGGCCAGGCGCACCAGCGTTTGATCAAAATCCTCGACGAGGCGCGGCGAAGGCGAGGCTGTTTGGGGGTCGGACAACACGGATACCAGGCGGTAGCGATCCACGGCGGATCAAAACTGACGTTAACACGCGCGCCCGACCATCCAGCGGCGCGGACAGGCGTTGGTCAGACGGGCATGGCCCGACCATCAGCAAAGACCGCGATACCGCGAATAAAGCGATAGGCACACCAGAGCCAGAGCACGAGATAGCCCAGCACGCCGATCAAAAAAGGCGTGAGGATCAGACAGACCACGCTCCAGAAAATCGTGAACCAGAAGGTGCGCATCTGCCAGCGATGATGGCTCCAGGCCACGCCGCCCCGCGGTACGTCGCCCAGTTTGATGTGATTGACGATCACACCGGCAATCGCGGTCAAAAAGAAGAAACAGGACAGGCCATACAGCACATAAGTGATCAACAGCACGTTGCGCTCGCTGGCACTTGCCGGGCTGTCGGTTTCGATCGGCGGTTGTGGTGTTTCGGAGGTCATAGTCATCTCATCGGCCGGTCAATCGAAGGCGGGTGATTTGCTAGGGCCTGTTGCCGTTTCATGCGAGCGCCGCGTTGGAGGCCGCAAATCGTGTCCTGCAAGGCGCGAGTCGCCGTATCGTGGCGTGTCACGATCAAGACTCGCAACGCAGCAGGACGCGATTTGCGGCCCAACCCTTCGGGACAAGCGCTGTTTTGCGGCAATACAGCGTTCTAGCCCACTAGCGCAGAATGACTGCGCGGCGCGGGCTACGCCTCGTCTTGCCGCAAAACAGCGCTTGGCGCGGGCTCGCATGAAACGGCAACAGGCCCTAGAGTCAGACCACGTTTTCCAGGTCTGCCCGCTCATGCTCAAACTGTTCACCCATCACCGAAGCGTGTCTGCTCATCGGGTACGGATCGCGCTGAATTACAAAGGTGTGGCCTATGAGTCGATTTTCACGGGGCTGGACGGTGCAGCCGCCGATCGACAATCGTTTCTCGAGGTCAACCCACAGGGCCTGATCCCGGCGCTCTGGGTCGAGAACGATCTCATCATCTCGCAGTCATCCGCCATTCTGGAATATCTGGAAGAGCGCTACCCGGAGCGGGCGCTATTGCCCGAGGATATCGCCTTGCGCGCACGGGTTCGGTCGTTCGCCCAGATTGCCATCGCCGATACCCATCCGTTGAACAATCTGCGGGTGCTGCGCTATCTGCGTGATGAAATGAACGTCGAATATGACCATCGACGGGCCTGGTTCGAGCATTGGCTGCACAAGGCGTTCGGGCCGATGGAGTCGTTGCTGGCCGAACAGGCCGAGACGACCCATTCGTTCTGTTTCACGGCCCGGCCCAGCCTGGCGGATGTCTGCGTCGTGCCACAGATTGCCATGGCCGAGCGCTACGGCGTGCGTCTGGATGATTACCCACGGCTGCGGCGCGTGTATCGGGCCTGCCTGTCGCTGGCCGCGTTTCAGGCTGCGGCTCCGGACACCCAGCCCGACAACCGGGGCACGCCACGCACTTGAGCCGGTTGTACAAGGCTTGAGTCCCGTGCAGGCCAGGGCGTAACGTCAAGCCTTGTTCTCCTGTCGCCGGTTGCTGCGATGAATACCCAGACCGCTCGTGTACTGGCCGAAATTCGTGCGTTCATCGATGCGGATTCGCGCATTGTCGATTCCAGTGCGGCGATCGCTTTTGCCGAGCGCTATCTTCAGGGCGTGCCGGCCTCCATGCTGGCCGCGCGCTCGACCGAGCGGGTATATGAAGCCGTGTTGGCGCATTACGCGCAGATCGCCCATCCGCGCTCGCCGGGCACGCCGCTGATCGAGATCGTTTCCATCGACGACGGCGCCAGTGATTGCGATACCGCGCTGATCAGCGTGGCCGACGACATGGCGTTTCTGGTGGACACCGTCACGCTGGCCGTGCGCGCCACCGGCGCCGAGATCGACTGGACGCTTCATCCGGTGGTTGCTGTCACGCGTGATAGCGATGGCCGGCCAAGCGCGATAAGCGACGTGCACGAACATGCCCCCGGCGGGCAGCGCACGAGTGAATCGCTGATTCGCGTGGAGTTTGCCGCACCGGCGGGGCTGGACCGCGACGCCTTGATCGAGCAGGTCCGGGCCAGCCTGGTGGATGTCCACACCGTCGTGACCGACTGGCGCGCCATGCGTCGTCGCCTGCAGCAGGTCATCGATGATCTGGAACGCGCGGCCAGCGGCATCGACCGGGAAGAACGCCTGGAAACCCAGGCGTTTCTGTCGTGGCTGGCCGACGATCACTTCACCTTTCTGGGGTATCGCTGTCGCGCGGTCGAGGCCGATACCGACGGCGAGGCCATGATCGACCTGCCCGATACCAGCCTGGGCCTGCTGCGCGAGGATCGTGCCGGCGTCGATCCTGACGGCTATGTGGCCCCGGCGGCGGTACTGGATGAATACACCCAGTCGCCGCGCCTGGCGGTGATCACCAAGGCCAACCGCCACGCCTGGATTCATCACCCGGAAACCATGGACGTGATCGCCATCAAGCGCCTGGACGCGGCCGGCAACGTCATCGGCGCACATCGCTTTCTGGGGCTGTTCTCCGGCGAGGCCTATCGCGCCAGCCCGCGGGATATCCCGCTGCTGCGGCGCAAGATCAGCCACGTCATGGCACGGGCCGCGTTTCGGGATCGCTCGCACGCGGCCAAGAGCCTGCGCTATATCCTGGAGACCTTCCCGCGCGATGAGTTGTTTCAGGCGAGCGAGGCCGAGCTGTTCGATACGGTGACGGGCGTGCTCAACATGCGCGAGACCGAGCGGCTGCGCCTGTTTCTACGGCGCGACCGGTATCGGCGTTTCTATTCGGCGATCGTCTATATCCCCCGTGAGCGTTACACGGTGGCGCTGCGCCAGCAGATCGAGGCCACGCTGGAAGCTGCGCTGGCCGGCCGGCGCCAGGACGCTGACGCCGACTTCCTGCGGGGCTCGGTGGTGCGCCTGGTCTTTCAGATCGCCACCGAAGCCGACACGCCCACACCGGACACCGCCGAAATCGAGCGCCAGCTCGTTGATCAGACCCGTGCCTGGCCGGATCGATTTCTGGCCGCGGCTCGCCAGGCCGGGCTGTCGATGCCGGCCTATGCACATGCCTTTGACAGCGCCTACCAGCGTCGTAACGCCGCCGACGCGGCCATCGCCGATGCCGGTGTCCTGGCCGAGTTGGCCGGTGACAGCCGGCCGGTGCTGCGGGTCGCCGGCGTGGGCGAGGACAACACGGTCACGCTCAAGCTCTATGGCAGCGGCGAGGCCCCGGCGCTGTCGGACGTGTTGCCGATCTTCGAGTACTTTGGCCTGGCGGTGATCAACCAGCACCCGTTCAGCGTGGAGCGCAGCGGCTTTGCAAGCCAGTGGATCCACGAGTTCGAGGCGCGCCATCCCGCGGCGACCCGCCTGGCCGAGCGCTCGCGTCGCGATGCGCTGGCCGAGCTTTTCGATGAGATCATGGCCGGCCGCGTGGCCAACGATAACCTGAACCGTCTGGTTGTCGAGGCCGGCTTCTCCGCGCGTGAAATCGTGCTCGTGCGCAGCGTGGCGCGTTATCTATTGCAGACCGAGCTGCCGTTTTCGCCGGTCTATATCGGGGATCGGCTGGCCGAACAGTCTGATCTGGTCGCGCGTATCGTCGAGCTGTTCGGCCTGCGCCTGGATCCCGATCAGGCACGCTCGGCCCAGGCCGAAGCGGCGGCCGTCGAGGCGATCGAGGCATCGCTGGAAGCCATCGCCAGCCTGGATACCGATCGCGTGCTGCGGGCCTTCTACGGCGTCGTCGATGCCGTACTGCGTACCAACTACTACCAACACGACGAGCGTGGGCAGCCGCGGCCTTATGTCTCGCTCAAGCTGGATTCCTCTGGTCTGGCCGAGCTGCCCGAGCCGCGGCCCTGGGTCGAGACCTTCGTCTATGCCCCCGAGGTCGAGGGCGTGCATCTGCGCGGCGGGCCGATCGCGCGTGGCGGCCTGCGCTGGTCCGACCGGCTGGAGGATTTCCGGACCGAGGTGCTGGGCTTGATGAAGGCCCAGATGGTCAAGAACGCGGTGATCGTGCCGGTGGGGGCCAAGGGCGGCTTCGTGCTGAAGGGCCTGCCCGCGGATATCGATCGCGATACCCGTGCAGCCCGTGGCATCGCCGGCTACAAGGTCTTCATTCGCGGGTTGTTGGATATCACCGACAACCGCGTGGGCGACGACGTGATCACGCCCGACCGGGTGGTCGCGCGCGACGCGGCTGATCCGTATCTCGTGGTCGCCGCCGACAAGGGCACGGCCAGTTTTTCGGATATCGCCAACGGCCTGTCGGCGGAATACGATTTCTGGCTGGACGATGCCTTTGCCTCCGGCGGCTCGGCCGGCTATGACCACAAGGTGATGGGCATCACCGCCCGCGGCGCCTGGGAGGGCGTCAAGCGTCACTTCCGCGAGATGGGCCGTGATTGCCAGAACGAGGCCTTCACCGCCGTGGCCGTGGGTGATATGGGCGGCGACGTGTTCGGCAACGGCATGCTGGCCTCGCGCTGTATCCGCCTGTTGGCGGCGTTCAATCACCGTCATATCTTCATCGATCCGGATCCGGACATGGCGGCCAGCTACGCCGAGCGCGAGCGGTTGTTCACCGCCTCGGCCTCGGGCTGGGATGCCTACGCTGCCGAGCTGATCTCGCGCGGCGGCGGGGTCTATGAACGCTCGGCCAAGCGCATCACCGTCTCCGACGAAGCCATGACCGCCCTGGGCCTGGGCCAGCGTGAATACACGCCGACCGCCCTGATCGCGGCGCTGCTGGCCGCCCCGGTCGATCTGTTCTGGAACGGCGGCATCGGCACCTACGTCAAGGCCAGCCATGAATCACACGCCGACGTGGGCGACCGGGCCAACGACGCGCTTCGGATCGACGGCCGGGCCATGCGCGCCCGCGTGGTCGGCGAGGGCGGCAACCTGGGCTTCACCCAGGCCGGGCGGGTCGAGTACGCGCTGGCCGGTGGGCGTATCAACACCGATGCCATCGATAATTCCGGCGGCGTCGATTCCTCGGATCTCGAGGTCAATATCAAGATCGCGCTGGGCACGGCCGAGGCCGACGGCCGGCTTGATCGTGAGGCCCGCAACCGGCTGTTGGCCGAGATGACGCCGGATGTGATCGCGCTGGTTCTGCGTACCAACGTGTTACAGACCCAGCAGATCAGCCTCATGCAGGCCGAGAGCACGACACGTTTTGATGAGCAGATCAGTTTCATGCGCGCGCTCGAGCGCGACGGGCGGCTGGATCGTCGCCTGGAGGGCCTGCCGGATGACGAAACCATCGAGGTACGCTCGCGCGAGCGCCTGGGCCTGACCCGGCCTGAACTCGCCGTGCTGATTTCCTATAACAAGCTGGCCCTGGCCGATGCCGCCCTGGCCGGCGGCCTGGCCGATGATCCCGCTCTTGAAGGCTGGCTGTTCGACGGGCTGCCGGAGGCACTCGGCGAGCGTTTTGCCCCGGATGTGCGCGGGCATCGGCTGCGGCGAGAGCTGATCGCCACGCTGGCGACCAATCAGATGGTCGACCGGCTGGGTATCGCCAGCGCGCATCGCCTGCCGGCCGGCTTCGGCACACGCATGGAGGCCGCGGTGCGTGGCTACGTGCTGGCCGATGCCTGGTTGGGCGGCGAGTCGTTGTTCTGTGCCATCGACGGGTTGGACGACACGATTTCCGCGGCCGAACAATACCGCGCGCATCGTATCGGCATCGCGTTCTTGAAACATGCGATGAACTGGTGGCTGGCCACGCCCGGTCTGGGCGAGGATATTTCGGATCTGCTGGCGCGCTATCAGCCGGGTGCCCAACGCCTGACGACCGCGCTGGCGGATTATCTCGTTGGCGCCTATCGCACGCGCTTTGATGCCACCTACGCACAGTGGGAGGCGCTTGGCGTGCCGGGCGAGCTATCCCACCGCATCGCCGTGGCCGATGTCGGCGGTGGCATCATGGATATCGCCGCGTTGGCTGCCGAGCGCGATGTGGCCGTCACCGAGGTGGCCGGCCTGTATTACCGCGTGGGCGATTTGCTGGGCGTGGCCTGGCTACAGAACGCGATCCACCAGCTGCCGGCCAACGAGCGCTGGCAGGCCCTGGCGCGCATGAGTCTGCGCGGCGACAGCTACCGGATCCATCAACGTATCGTGGATCAGGTGCTCACGCGCGAGGCCGATGATCCGCTGGCTGACTGGCAGGCCGACAACGAGCGCACGCTGGCCTTCATTGCAGCACGCCTGGCTGAACTCCAGGCCATCGAAACCCCGGGCCACGAGCATCTGACCGTGGTGGTTCGCGATCTGGCGCGCCTGACGCTGCCCGGCCAGACGAGCCTGAGCGGGGCGGCATAAAAAGCCCCGGCGATCGGACTGATCGCCGGGGCTTGTCTGCAGCGCCGGTTGACGCGCCGGTGGCTATTCCTGGAGCTGTTCCCGCAGCGCCAGCTTGCTGAACTTGCCGGTTGAGGTGCGCGGAATCTCGTCGATGAAGACATAGTCGTCCGGCACCATCCATTTGGGCATCCGCTCCAGCAGATGCGCTCGAATGGCGGCCTCGTCGATTGTCTTGCCCTGGACGGCCACAATCGCGGCCAGCGGGCGCTCGCCCCATTTATCGTCGCTCTTGGCGATGACCGCGGCTTCAGCCACGTCGGGGTGGCCCATGATCTCGTTTTCCAGATGGACCGAGGATATCCACTCGCCGCCGGACTTGATCACGTCTTTCGTGCGATCAGTGATATCGATATAGCCGTCGTCATCGATGGTGGCGATATCGCCGGTCCGCAGCCAGCCGTCGGCGGTGAATTTCTCTTCGCTGTTCTCCAGGCGATAATAATTGCCGGCAATCCACGGGCCGTGGATCTGAAGCTCGCCCATGCTTTCGCCATCGCGCGGGGCCAGCTCGCCTTCGTTGTCGACGATACGCACCCGCACCAGTGGCACCGTGGTACCCACGGTGGCGCGCCGGGCATAGCGGGCATCTTCATCCAGTGCCTGCACCGCCGGTTTCAAGCGCCCCGAGGTGCCCAGCGGCGAGGTTTCTGTCATGCCCCAGGCCTGGATGAGCTGCAGGCCGTGGCCGTCAAAGCGCCGGATCATCGACTCCGGGGCCGCCGAGCCGCCCACGATCATCGATAGATTATCGACCAGTTGCCAGCGCTCGGGCTCCTTGTCCAGCGCGTTGAGAATACCCATCCAGATCGTGGGCACGCCGGCCGAGATCGTCACGCCCTCGTCCTGATACAGGTTCAACAGGCTTTCGGCGTCCAGGTGTGGGCCGGGGTGTACCTGCTTGGCCCCGCACAGCGTGGATGAATACGGCAGCCCCCAGGCGTTGACATGAAACATGGGCACCACCGGCAGAACCGTGGCGTTGTAGCTGAGATTCAGACAATCCGGCAGCGAGGAGGTCAACGCGTGCAGCACGGTCGAGCGGTGTGAGTAGGTCACGCCCTTGGGCTTGCCCGTGGTGCCCGAGGTGTAGCACATGCCACAGGCGTCGTGCTCGTGCTTGTCGGGATAGACGAAATCCTGTGAGGCCGAGTCCAGAAAGGCTTCGTAATCGATCATCGGTTCGGCCACGGCCTGGCCGGTCAGATTGACGACCACGACTTTCTCGACGTTGATCTGGTCGGCGAACTTTTCGTAGAGCGGCAGCAGCACATCATCGACGACAAGGATCCGGTCCTCGGCGTGATTGATGATCCAGGCGATATCCTCCGGCGCCAGACGGATGTTGATCATGTGGCAGACGCCGCCCATGGCCGGGATGCCGAAATAACATTCCAGATGGGCGAAATGATTCCACGACAGGGTGCCCACGCGATCGCCGAGCTGAATGCCGGCATCGGTGAGGGCCTGGGCCAGTTTCTTGGCCCGCGCTGCCATGTCGGCGTAAGTCTCGCGGTGCCGGGACTTGTCCGGCATCTGGCTGACGATCTCGACGTTCGGGAACTCGGTGGCCGCGCGCTCGAGTATCTCGTCGAGCAGCAGGGGGGACGACATCATGCACGAGCCCATCAAACACTCCGCTGGCAAAAGGTCTGATCAGCGTGTGGGCGCGGGCCGTGCAGGTCTATACGGCTTTCGACGCACGCGCGGTGGCGCGTGGCGTGCCGTATCAGCTGCGGTGAGGCGCCGAAATATAGTCTGGGGTGCTCATCTCGTGCAGGCGACTGGACGTGCGCTCGAACTCGAAAGCCAGTTCGGTGCCGGCGTAGAGATCGTCCGGGCCGCCGTCGGCGGCCAGAAACACGTTCACGCGCCGGTCATAGAACTCGTCGATGGCGTTGATGAACCGTCTCGCTGCGTTTTCGTCGCGATCGACCAGCACGGGCACGTCCGAGATCATCACCACCGGGAACTCGCGCGCGATCTCGATATAGTCGTTTGCCGATCGGGCCGAGCGACACAGCGCATCGAACTCGAACCAGACCGCGTTCTCCGCGCGATAGCGGGTGGCAATCTTGCGGCCCAGAATCTCGACGTTGCCGGCATGCACCACGCGCCCGGCGGCCAGCTTGTCAAAGCTTTTGCCCAGGGCGTCATCGGCCGCCGGCCCGGCAGGCGTCTGATAGGTGCTGGCCTCCTGGATATGATCCAGGCGGAAATCCGTGCCGTCGGCCAGATGCAGGATCTGACAGTTCGTCTTCAGCCGTTCGATCGCCGGCAGGAAGTTCTCGCGCTTGAGCCCGCCCTTGTAGAGATCGTCCGGGTCGACGTTGGAGGTGGCCACCAGGGTCACGCCGCGCTCGAACAGGGCCTCTGTCAGGCGCGACAGGATCATGGCATCGGCGATGTCCGAGACGAAGAACTCGTCGAAGCACAGCACGCGATCGCTGGCCCAGTCGTCGGCGATCTTGACCAACGGATCACTCTGATTGGCGTAGGTCTTGCGCGCCTCGTGCACCTTCGCCATGAAGCGATGGAAATGCAGACGCGACTTGTCCTCGAAGGGCAGGGCCTCGTAGAAACAATCCATGAGATAGGTCTTGCCGCGGCCCACGCCGCCCCAGACATAAAGCCCGGTCACCGGCGTGCGTTTTTTCTTGCGCCCGAACAGCCCGTGTGAGGTGGTGCGGTTGGCGCACAGCTCGTCATAAATGCGCTGCAGGGCATCCACCGCCTCGACCTGGGCCGGATCGCGCTGGAAATCCGTGTGTTCCAGATCGGCCTCGTAGCGCTGTTTGGGCGTGAGCGATGAAGCTTTGGACATGAGCTCGGCTGGCCGGGAAAAGCGTTGCATTATACGCTTTCGCCATGGCTGTAATCGATGCACTGGACAAGCCCGTTGCTGAAACCATCGCGCGTTTCATCGATGCCCTGTGGGCCGAGCGCGGGCTGTCCAAGGCCACGCTGGATGCCTATCAGGCCGATCTGGCCCGCTTTGCGGCCTCCGAGCAATGCCCGAGCAACGGCCTGCTGGCGGTCGCGCCAGGCGATATTCAGGCGTATCTGGCAGCGCGCACCGGCCCGGGAAACAGCCCGCGCAGCGTGGCCCGGCTGTTATCGAGCCTGCGCCAGTTCTATCGTCACGAGCGGCGTGCCGGGCGCATCACGGCCGATCCCACCGCACTGATCGATAGCCCCGCTCAGGGCCAGCGCCTGCCCAAGACGCTGAGCGAGGCAGACGTCGAAGCCCTGATCCGGGCGCCGGACACCGACACCGAGCTGGGCCTGCGTGACCGGGCCATGCTGGAGTTGATGTATGCCGCGGGCCTGCGTGTATCCGAGCTGGTCTCGGCCAGCCTGTCGCAGGTCAATACGCGACAGGGCGTGATCCGGGTGATGGGCAAGGGCGGGCGTGAGCGCCTGGTGCCGATCGGCGAGGCGGCCGGCGCCTGGATCCAGCGTTACGTGGCCGGCGCCCGCGGGCTGTTGCTGGGCGCGCACGTCAGCGATGCCCTGTTTGTGACCGGCCGCGGCGGGGCGATGACGCGCCAGAACGTCTGGCATCGTATCCGCGGCCACGCCGAGCGGGCCGGCATCGCCAAGGCGGTTTCTCCGCATGCGCTGCGCCATGCCTTTGCCACCCATCTGCTCAACCACGGCGCGGATCTGCGCGCGGTACAGATATTGCTGGGCCATGCCGATCTCTCGACCACCCAGATCTATACCCATGTCGCCCGGGCACGGCTCAAGGCCCTGCACGGCGAACATCATCCGCGAGGCTGACCGTTGGCACGCAATATCGAGATCAAGGCACGGGTTGCTGACCTGGCCGCATTGGAAACCACAGTGGCCGGGCTGGCCGACGAGGGCCCGGTTGTCATCACACAGGCTGATACGTTTTTCTGCGCTGAGACGGGGCGTTTGAAGCTGCGTGATTTCTTGACGAGACCGGCCAGCGGCGAGCTGATTTATTATCAACGCAGCGACCAGACCGGCCCGAGGGCGTCGTTCTATCGTCGCGTCGTGACCGATGACCCGACCGCGCTACGCGATGTGCTGGCCGCCGCCCAAGGCATCAACGGGCGCGTGGAAAAGACACGACGGCTCTATCTCGTCGGGCGCATACGCATCCATCTCGACCGGGTGGCCGGGCTTGGCACGTTCATGGAGTTGGAGGTGGTGCTTGCCGACGACGAGCCGGAAACAGCCGGTCAGGCTGAAGCACAGGCGCTGATGGCCACGCTGGATATCGACGAAGACGCCCTGTGCACGGGCGCCTACGTCGACATGCTCGGCCAGCAATCCGTCCAGGGCGTGTCGTCATAAGATATGACGTCGCATTGCTCGCGCCGGGCGTGTCAGGCAAGGCGCGGGCCGCCGAGCGGGGCCCGCCACGGTCAAGGCCCGTAACGCCGCATGGCGCGTCCGGCGCGAGCAACCCGAATGGGCCGGCGGCCAAGCCCCGGCAATCCTGCGCCATAGTCGATTTTTAGGGGCTCATTTACGTGGAATAACCCCGCTGCCCGCGCGATGCCTTGTCTTGCCGCGGCTTGGCCGCCGGTGCGCCGCCTTATCTTATGACGACACGCCCTAGCGCTCCAACAGCTCGCGCTTGTTGGCTTTGTCGGCCCACTCGTCGGCGTCTTCCGGCGGTTTCTTCACTTCAGTGATGACCGGCCATTTCTGTGACAGCTCGGCGTTGAGCTCCAGGAAATCCGCCTGATCGGCCGGGAGATCGTCCTCGGACAGAATCGCCTCGACCGGGCACTCCGGCTCGCACAGCGTGCAGTCGATGCACTCCTCGGGATCGATCGCCAGGAAGTTCGGGCCTTCGTGGAAGCAATCCACGGGGCAGACTTCCACACAGTCGGTGTATTTACACTTGATGCAGTTTTCGGTGACAACGAAGGTCATGCGTTACGCCTCGTCCCTCGAGATGTTCGGTGATCGCGTGGATCGGTTCGGTTAGCCGAAAGTCTATCAGCCGAGGGCCGCTCGCGCGCTCAATATCGCGGCGTGGCGGCCAGATTCATCGCTTTCCAGTCATCGGCGCCAAGCGCTTCTACGTGGACGTCGTGCCTGCCGGATTCGCGATCAGCCATATAACGCGTCAGCGCCCGGTGGATGGTCGGAAAAGCCAGCTGTGACCAGTCGATCTCGTCAAGCGGCACGAACGCCACCTCGCTGCTCTCCGGACCGGCCGGCTCGCGCGCGCCCTGTTGTACGGCGGTGAAAAAGATATGGATCTGGCCGATGTGCGTCACATCGATCATCGAGTGCAGGGACAGATCGCGCGCGACGATGCCGGCTTCTTCCCAGGTCTCTCGTGCGGCGCCATCTGCTGCGGTTTCGCCCAGTTCGAGAAAGCCGGCCGGCAGGGTCCAGAATCCAAGCCGCGGCTCGATGGCACGCCGACACATCAGGATCGCGCCGTCGGCCTCGATGATCGTGCCGACCACATTGCGCGGGTTGTCATAAAAGATCTCGCCGGTGGCGGTGCAGACATTTCGTTTGCGGTCGTCGCCGTCGGGGATCTTGAACTCGGTGGGCGCACCACAGTTCGGGCAAAAACGCATTGGGCGAGACATGACGGGCCGCGATCAGGGATCAAACACGCATCCTACCGCAGCTTGGCCTGTCGGCGGGCGCGTAGAGCGTGGGCCACGGCTTACGCGCTGGCACGCGCCGATGAGGCTGATATGCTCCGGTTTGGGGAAACGATTCCATAAAAGCCGAACATGAATCCAGCAATCAACGAAAAACACCCCGCGACCGGCCAGGCCGACCAACAAGAAGCCGATCGCGAACTACGAGGCCAGGTGCGCCGTGCCGGGGCGCTTCTGGGGGATGTGCTTCAGGCACAGGCGCGCTCGGAGGTCTTCGATACGGTTGAGACACTGCGTCGCGGCTTTATCGGTCTGCGCGAGGCCGACGACGCCGAGGAACGCGCACGGCTCATGGCGCTGATCGATGCGCTGCCCGCCGAGACGATGACCGAAGTCACGCGTGCCTTCGCCATCTATTTCAACCTGGCCAATCTGCTGGAAGAGCTGCACGCGCATCGCACGCGTCGCAGCCTGGCCGCTGACGGCGACCCGCGCTGGCTGGGCTCGTTCAACCGCACGTTTACGGACATGGCGGCCCAGGGCGTGGCGCTCGATGATCTGATGGGCCGGCTGCAGACCCTGTCGTTCATCCCGGTGTTCACCGCCCACCCGACCGAGGCCAAGCCACGGGCCGTGCTGGATGCGCTGCGCCGGATCTTCGAGTGGTTTCACGAACTCGCCTTTGGCAATCCCGATGCCTTGAAGCGCGAGGAGATCGAAGAACATATCCGCCAGAACATCCAGGTGCTGTGGAAGACCGAGGAGTTGCGTGGTTCACGGCCCACCGTCGAGGATGAGATCCGTAACGGACTGTATTACTTCCGGGCCTCGTTGTTTGCCAGCGTGCCGCAGATCTATCGCAATCTGGAGAAAGCCGTGGCCAATGCCTACGGCAAGCCGCACGTGGATGCGCCGACGGTGCTCACCTTCGGCTCCTGGATCGGTGGCGATCGCGACGGCAACCCGTACGTCACCGCGCGCGAAACCCGCTACGCGCTGCGGATGCAGTCACGCGAGATTCTGTCGGAATATCTGCGCCGGATTGATGACCTGTCCAGCCGGCTGTCGTTCTCGGCGCGCTGGTGCAGCCCCAGTGACGACTTCTGGGCCTCGCTGGAGGCCGACGAGCAACGAATCGCTTCGCACTCGGGTGTTCGGCCCGAGCGTTATGCCGCCGAGCCGTATCGGCGCAAGCTCTATCTCATGCGGCGCCGGTTGGCGGCCATGGTTGACCAGATCCAGACCGAGCTGCGGCTGCGCGCCGAGCGCAGCGAGCGCACCTCGCTGGCCTATGAAAGCGCCGATGCGCTGATCGCGGATATCCGTGTCATGCGTGAGTCGTTGGCCGGCCACGGGGATGAGGTCATCGCCGAAGACCAGATCAAGGATCTACAGCGCCTGGTCGAGACGTTCGGTTTTCATCTGGCCCGGCTGGATCTGCGCGAGGAATCCACGCGCCACACCCAGTGCGTGCACGAGCTGTTCGCGGCCCTCGGCCACGATATCGACTATGAATCGATGGACGAGGCGGCCCGCGTCGAGTTCCTGAATGCCGAACTCGCACGCGATGACATGCCGGCCATCGGCCGCGTGGATGTCAGCTCTGACGTCAACGACACGCTGGAATCACTGGCCGTGGTGCGTGAATTCACCCGCACGCTCGGCAACGCCGCGTTCGGCAGCTATGTGATCTCCATGACGCACAGCGCCTCCGACGTGCTGGCCCTGCTCTGGCTGATGCGGGTCACCGGCGTCTACGAGCCGGGGGCCACCAGCGCGCCGCCGCTGTCGATCGCGCCGCTGTTCGAGACCGTGGCCGATCTGGAACACATCGAGCCGGTGCTCGACAAACTGCTGGCCAACACCCATTACCGGGCCTTCATCGAGGCCGGTGAATCCGACGACACGTTGCGCCAGGAAGTCATGCTGGGCTATTCGGATTCCTGCAAGGACGGCGGCATCATGACCTCGCGCTGGCAGCTCTACCGCGCCCAGCAGGAGGCCGTGGCTCTGTGCGAGCGTCACGGCGTGGATTGTGTGCTGTTCCACGGGCGCGGCGGCACCGTCGGGCGCGGCGGCGGGCCGACCCATCAGGCGATCATGAGCCAGCCGCCCGGCACGGTGCGCTCGCGCATCAAGTTCACCGAGCAGGGCGAGATGATCTTCGCCAAGTACTCGAACCCGGAAACCGCCGTGCACGAGCTGACTCTCGGTGTGACCGGTACGCTCAAGGCCTCGTGCAGCCAGGCCTCGGATGCCGATTATTCCGACATCGCCAGCCGTCTGGCCGATACCGGTGAAGCCTTCTATCGCGACCTGACCGAGAACACGGAAGGCTTTTTCGATTATTTCCAGGCTGCCACACCCACGGCAGAAATCGGCGCGCTGAACATCGGGTCACGGCCCGGCTCGCGCCCGTCCAAGGCCAAGCTCGACAAGAGCTCGATCCGCGCCATTTCGTGGGTCTTCGCCTGGGCCCAGTCACGCCATACCCTGCCGGGTTGGTTGGGCCTGGGCACGGCACTGGCCGAGGTCGAGACCGAGACGCTGCAGTCGCTGTATCGCGAGTGGCCGTATTTCCGCACGATCATCGACAACGTCCAGATGTCGCTGGCCAAGGCGGATATGTCGATCGCGACCGAGTACGCGCGCCTGGCTGAGGGCCAGCATCATATCTTTGATGCTATCCAGGGCGAATATGACCGCGCGGTGCAGGGCATCCTCAAGATCACCGGCGAGCACAAGATCCTCGACGACGACCCGGTGCTACAGACCTCGCTGGACCGGCGCCGACCGTATCTGGACCCGCTCAACCATATTCAGACCGCGGCACTCACCCGGTATCGCGAGAACGGCGATCGGGCCTGGCTCGATCCGGTGCTGCGCTCGATCAACGCGATTGCGGCCGGCATGCGCAACACCGGTTAACAAGGCAGGGCTTGTCGGCGGCGAGTCCTCGGGCTCGTCGACGGCGCGCGCTGTTATCCTATGCGCATTATTCAAGCTAAAAGGATCAGGCCATGGCCGAGAACATGCCCGAAATCAAGATCGATGCCGACAATATGTACCGCGAGGAATCCTTCACGGATCTCAAGGTCGGCAGCATTCGTCGCTTGATTCCGGTAACCGCCAGCGGCGACGACGACGCGTCGCGCGAGGTGCACTACGAAGGCTCGGCGAGCCTGATGACCCCCGCGGGCAGCCTGCCGCTGTCGTTCGAGCTTGAGGCCGACGATCTGGCGGGCGCGATCGAGAAATTCCCGGACGCGGTCAATCAGGCCGCAGAGAAAGCGATCGACGAGCTCAAGGAAATGCAGCGCCAGCAGAGCCAGAAGATCCAGGTGCCGGGTCAGGAAAACTATGGCGGTGGCCAGGGTGGCGGCGGCGGCCGTATCCAGTTCTGATTGCCGAATCGACCGTGGACACGAGCCGACGTCATTTCGACGTCGGCTTTTTTGTGCGCGCTGTCAGTAGTGCGGCGGACGCTCGTCGGTCGGCGACGGCGTGTCGTCGCCTTGTTCCTGTATCTGCGTCAGGCGTTGTTCCAGAGCCTGGCAGCGCGCGGCCAGGCGCGACAGCGCCTGATCCTGACGATAGATCTGTTCGCTGAGCTGGCTGATCGTATCGTCCTGATACGCGATACGGATTTCCAGTTCTTCGAGCGTTGTCTCAGGCATGGGCGTTGCCTCGCGCCACGGCCTTCAGATTCAGCGCATCGGCCAGCGCCGCCGTGATCGTATCGATACGAGACGCCGTGTAATCATCGCCCGGCGGCAGGTGGCCCCAGACCGGTTTGGGCCAGCAGGCATCGTTTTCATGCCGGGCGACCACATGCACATGCATCTGCGGCACCTCGTTGCCAATGGCGGCGACGTTCATCTTGTCCGCAACAAAGAACTCACCGGCCGTGATCGATAGATCACGAACCTGGCGGCTGATCCGGTCATGCTCGGCGTCGTCGAGTTCGTGCCAGCCGCGTGCATCGGTATCGGGGACCAGAATCAACCAGGCCACGCGCGCGTTGCGATGCAACAACACGCTGGCGCGCTCGAGCCGGCCCAGCAGATGACAGTCGCCGGCCAGGCGCGGATGCAGGGCACCGACCGGATCACGGGCCGGATCAACGGCGAGATAACCGGTCGCGGATGGCGCGGCCGGTTGAAAGGATTGCTCGGGCAAGGCTGGAGCCTTTTGATAAAGAGTTGCCGGCTTGGATGATACAGCGCGTCAAAGGTTCCGCGCTGCGTGTGGGCCCGGCGTATGATCATCAGTTCATTGCTTCGATCCAGCGCGCCATACGCTTGCGCGAGCGGCGGTTCTTCAACCGCATGGTGGACACGCTTTGCGGCCGGATCTTGAGATCATCGCCGTTAGCCGCTTCACCCTGAATCAAAAAGTCGCGCTCGAAGCCGATGGAGTTTCCGTCGGGGCCATAGTTGATGATCGCCGTCATGCGAATCGACTGCAGGCCCAGGGTGGTCAGATCATCGTTGTCGATATTCGTGACCGAATTCTCGCGGGCCGCCTGCAGGATCAGATCGTTGAAGCTGCCGGTCGTCATCGAGCATCCGGAGTTCAACGGGCCCTGGCGCGTCACCGAGCCGTCCTTGAGATCCGGCTGTTCGCCGCGGGACCGATCGATATCGGTGATCGAACACGTCGTCTCTCCTTGGCTGGTCGACAGCGTGATCAGCAGCAGCTGGATATAGACCGGCTCATGCGACATGTTGCTCAACAGACAGATCGAGCTTGTATCGTTGCCATAGGCCTGGTTGATCAACAACCGCGAGCGGCGTTGACGCTGAAAGCTGTACAGCAACAGTTGGGCATAGAACAGCCATACCAGCAGTGTGAGAAACGTCCCCACGGCCGATAGGCCGGAGGCGTTGTCCATGATCCAAGACCACATATCAATACTCTTTTTCTTTTTAGATGATTGGCCCACGCCCGTAGCCTGGCCAGTCGCTATCCATGAATGAGGGCGCGAGATAATAGAGCGTGCGTGTCTGATTGCTATCCGTGCGCGTACGGAGCGTGCGTTACGGATGGCCTGTCAGACGCATTCCCGGAGCTTTGCAGGATGTTGCCAGCGAGACGGCAAGACACGTACGGGCACACCGGGTTGTTGCAAAACAACCATTGGGGTTGGGCCCCGTCGACAAAATGTTCCAGGCCCACATCCAGCCCGCAGCCACTGACTGGAAATCGTTACACCGCCCGCGGCGCAGACGCACTTTGCCCGCGGTGAGATGGCAAAGCCATGACCGGAGGCTGAGTAAACGTTAAGGAGAGTCGGTGCCGATCGGCACACGGCGTACGACCCCTTGCGAGGCGCCGACTGCTGTCAGGGCCACACTATTTGGGTCGAGATGTCGCGTGGTGCCGGGGCGGCTCCAATAAATAAAATATAAGGCAATGATAATAAATGTTTTTAATTTTATCCAAGTATAACGTACCCCCAAAAATACCCCCAGCGTTGTATGACTAGATATTCCAGGAAGGCTGCGCGAGCGTAATACACCTGTGTCTAAATTCCGCCAAAAGCTATTTTCGACGACCATATGTAAATGACAGCTCACACAGTTTGAAGGCTGTTAGCTGTCACGAGAGCCGCGCCTATTACAGCGAATTCTCAAACCTCTCGCGAAAGTGCGCAAGGCGCGAAACGCGGGCAATCCGTCAGATACGGCCTCGCTGGCCGACTCGGCCATGTCCGCGGCAGTGAAATCGGCGCAACGAATTGTCATCTGATAAGGCTGATGACTGTCGAGCATCGATAACCCGATGATAAACGGTATTTTGCTGAGCGAGCCGAGGAAAGCAATTCATTCCGTCTGTAGCAATGTGATCGCCGCGTTCGGCTTTGGTAGATTCACGCCGAGCGACCCAGCGGCATCCGGAATCAGAATCACCTTCAGCAGAGACTGTTTCCGGCTGCCTGTTGCCCGGCATGTCCAGATGTTTTCGTCGTTGGGTGTCTTCCGGTGTAGTCTCAGCTTCTGAAACCGCTTTTGTGCGTGGCTCCAATTCGCTGAGTCAAAATCGCGGAATATCCGCGGTGAGACTAGCGCTAAACCTTCCGGCACGACATGGATCCGCGCCTGGGCGGTGTTGATTGGTACCGATTCAAGCTCGATCGACTGTTTTAGCCAGGCGAGGAATCGCTCGCCCGCATCCTCGCTGGAATCCATGCCGTCGACGTGGCCATCACCCTGATGCGGTTGTGGGTCTGATTCAGGAGCCGACGAGCTAGGTTCTGTAGCAGCGGCGTCCTCGACCGCCGAATTAGCCTCAATGTTGAACGGTAAAGGTAACTCATCTAGTGCGTCCTCATTACTCGCGTTGCTTACCGCAGTCGATTGATTGCCAACATCGCCGTGCGGTGATGAGGCGCCGGTGGCAGGTGCTTTCTGGTTCTCAACCGACGGCTCATTCTGGAGCGATGTCTCGCTGGGCTTTGTCTTTTGCTGATCGGCCATGACGGACTCGACAGATCCATCCATAACGACGGGTCGACGGGACGAGTCTGGCCAAATCTGGTCTGCCTGAAATCGAAGGCACGTCAGTTGCTTTTGCCAATCGGCGATTGTGATCGAGCAGAGCCAGACTGCGCGGTCTTCGTTGGGAACCAATAGACCGTGCTGTTGCAACTCGTCCATAAGCCGATCATTCCGTGTCGGGATGCCGGTCTGGCCTTCCTCGATCAGATGAGTGCGGAGCTTGTCGAGTGTGGTCTTGGACACCAGCCAAAGCGTGTCGCCGTCGAGATAGGCCGCCGCGCCGCGACGGTTCATCGGCAATTCGCCGTTATCCAGCAGATAACGCAGACCAGTGATCAGGCGCTCAACAAGCGGCTTGGCCTTGGCTGTCGGCAGTTGCACGTTCTTGCGGCCACTGAGGTTGCGTGCGACCGACAAGCCATCCGCCTTACCCACGATTTCACCGATGGCGCCGGCGTCGGTGAGATCACCCTGAATGGCCGCGAGCCAGTTATGTAGTGCGCTCTGATCGCCCGCGATCCACCGTAGTCCTTCGGTTGGCATGAGATGGTGCGCCAGCAGCGGCGGGATCCGCTCATGGTGGCGATAGACACGCTTCGGATTGAAGTCGATGGAATACGTTGCCCCGATCGGCATCGACCCGTGAACCGGCGACCAAGCGCTGCGCCGGCCATATGTTCCCTCGTAAAGCGTGATGCACTGATCCGTGACCGGTTTACCGAGATCGTGGAGCAGGGCGGCGGTAACGCAGGCATACGTCCACAGATCCTGCACTCGAGATTGAACCTCCGGGGCTTCGCCGCGCGGGAGGATGACGCCCTGTTTCAGATCCAAGGTGTGGCGCACGACTTCGATACCGTGCTGTAGCAGCCCACCAACGCCCCCGTGATGATGGGATTCCGACGCCGGAAGGCGCTGAACCAGGGCCGCATAATTATCGAAGACCGCTTGGTACAGAGATCGCCAATGTTCAGCCGGCACGCCGGCGCGGGCACGGATCGCTGCGAGCTCGCCTTTAAACGGGGCGAGCAATTCCGATGACGCTAGAACTTTGAAACGATGGCGTTCGGGGCCATCGGCCGTTCCAGCGTCCTCGCTGGGGCGCAGCCATTTCTTGAAACGCGAAACGATCATGATGAGCGATCATGCTGGATCGGACCGGGTTCTGGGTGCAATAAATTCACTCGGGCACCGAGTGAATTTATACCCTTTCGCCCTTTCAACGGGCTCTATAGCGACCTTTGACCGGGTAAGCCCATTACCATTGAAAAACCTATTCCATTCGGCCCTTTGCACCAGCCCTTCGGCCCTTCGCCGTCACCGCTGTTGCAACGTGAAAGGCCGCGCATCGGCGCGGCCTGGGTGACTACCGTATTGAGCGTGTTGCTCGCGACGCGCCGCACCGTGAAAGCGCGCATCGCCTGATTGGAGGAGTGCCCCAAGGCTATGATATCGGCCTCGCCGTCAGTAAGGCCCGGTCATGCGGGTTCGGGATCGGGGCGTCGGAACCTGATTCATCTTTGGGCACGGATTACCGCACAAAGGGGCGCCGTCAACTTCCGGAGACGGGCAGCCGGCGTGGTCAAGGAAGGCCGTGGCCTTCCCGTGATCGGCTCGGAAGCCGGCCCTGGGAAGGCCACGGCGCAACCACGCCTGAATCAGCTAAAAGAGGGGCGCCAGTACACACCTGGCGCTATGTGAAGCGTTCCCGGCTGTCGATGGGCTGAGATTGAGCGTCTGTGCCCACCGAGAACGCAGGATCGGATCCTCGAAAGGACACTCCGTCTCACGATCCGAGCGGAGTTTGCTGCCGAAGCAGCAAGGGCCGTTGATAACCGCAACGGTACGGATGAAATCGTTGCTGCTTATACTCGCATGATTCCATTACGCGAGTCATTCCCGGTAAAGTGCGATGAACCGAAAAAAAGCCCCGCGTTGTGCGGGGCTGTGTGGGTTCAGGCCGTTTTGGGCGTTTCCTGTGTCTGCAGGTGGCCAATCAGCCATTGATAGGCGGTCTCGGCTTGAGCCGCCGCCCGGAAAATCGCTGACTGGTCCTCTTTGAGGATACTGAGCCAGTAATCGATATAGCCCGCGCTATCCTCGAAGGTCTGGCCGTGCAGGCCGAGCGCTGACATCGCATAAGTGGCTGTAATCTCGGCGATAAGCTCCTCGAACGCGTAAGCGCCCTTGCGAACAGTGGTCTCGTACTTAGGTCGATTGCAGCGATCCCGCGTCTTGGTGGCGTGGGCCAGTTCATGAAGAACGGTGACGCTGTAATCCACCGCCGAACTGAACCGATCGCGGTCGGGCATCGCAATGATGTCCGTATTCGGTTGATAGCAGGCCCGTGTGCCGCCGTGCAGAACGGTAATCCCAATGGCATTAACGATCCGCTCGACCGCCTCGATTGGCTCGAAACCGAACCGCGGTCGCGGATCCGGGGCTTCGAGGCCGTCGATCTGATCGAGATTGAAGACATTGAAGTATCGCAGAATACGAATCTTTTCTGTGACAGCCTCGCCGTCTGCGTCGACTTCGTCGGTCTCTTTCTCGATGGCCTTGTAGAAAACAGCCGGTGTGCTGTGCTCATCCTTGCGAACCTGACCGCCCAGCTTCTGGGCCTGTCGGTAGGTGAGCCAGTGGCCGGTGCTGTACTTCTGATCCAGCTGCATCGCCCATAGGATGGCCACGTTGATGCCGTGGTAGTCATCGCCCGTGGACAGATTGACCGGGATGTTGAATGTCTGAGTCTGATCCCAGGGGCAGCGCCAGGGCCGTGTCCCCTGTTCCAGTGCGTGAATGAACTGATCGGTGATCTGTTGCCGAATGTTGGTTTTAGCCATGGTGTTTCTCCATAAAAAAACGGGGAAACACCGATCCCGCAGGGAACGATGTCCCCCGATGGGATTGAAAGCGAAGTAAAAATCGGGACGCGAACGTCCCGATTGGTTTGGCCGATTAGGCCGCGGTAGCAGCTGGCAGACGCCAGACCTTGTCCTGGCCGTCGAAACGATAGCCTGCTTCCTTGAGCGCGGCTTTGCGCTCCTGGAAGTCGGGATCGTCTTTCGACAGCGCGACTTCGGCCGGCATGCCGTCAGGATCCGACTCGGGCGATTCAGGCGTGGCCGCTTCCGGTTCGGGGGCGGTCTCGGATCCAGCGTCGCTATTTTGCGATTCCGGTTCCTCGCCGTCGTCGGATTCCGTCTCGGTGCTGTAGACAGTCTCGCCATCGATCTTGATGAAGCCGATGTAGAGCAGGCGGGCTTTCAGGCTGATGCCTGTCTCGCCGGCACGTTCGCCCTTGGAATAGGTGAACGTGTCGGGATACAGATCTCCGAGCCGGAAACCGATCAAGACCTTGCGGTCTTGTGCTACGGCATTCTGATACTGCGGGACCAGTTCGATCGCCTGGGCACCGCTGACACGGCAATCAAAACGTGTGTGATTGACGTTATCTTTGGAACCGTGCAGTGCCGCGATGTCGCAAGCCCAGAACGGCGAACCGTTCTTGGGGCGAACTTCGCGGACGCGGTTCAGATAGCCGATACCCTGCGTGTGAAGATCGAAATATTCAGACATGGTGTTTCTCCTGGAATAGGGGATACACCACACCCTCATTGGGGATGATGATCCCCAAGAGTGGGTTGGAAGATGCCGCAAAAGCAGCAGGTTTATAAGAATGGATCGAACCTCGAAAGGCGTCTCTGTTCGCGATCCGGAGAGACTTCAAGGGCCGCTATCAACCTAGCGGTAGGGTTTCAGGTGTAAGGCAACCAGATTAGAAACGTTCCGTCAAGCGAAGGCCGCCATGGCAGCGCACGTCAGATTGATGCGATCGCTATAAATGGGCAAGTTGCTCTGAAATTCGGTTGCGTAACGCTTCATTGATACGGCCCGGCACCGCGTCTGCGCCTAGCTCAATGACTCGGTCACCGACCGTCTGCTGCTTTTTGGCAATATCGAGCAGCAAAGCACAAAGATCGGTGAAGCCGGCGTCGCGAAGAACATCTGCGGCGCGCCGTGCGCGCTGGTCGCTGCGCGGTAGAAAAATAGCGCTGGCAGGACCGAACCGGTCTGGCAAGGGAATCCAGTAGAAGGCGGCGCCAAACGGCCTCATGGCATCGATGAAAACGCATTCGGAGTTTGCTTCGGCGTGAGCAGCGAATATGTCGAATTCGTCGCTCAGGGCTTCGATTGCGAAGCTGTTCAGGGAGGTCTGATGAATCTCCGCTTCGATAATCACAGGGAGATCGAAGGAGCGTGAGAGATATTGGGCTACAGCAAAATGATGGCTACCGCCAACGTTCGATAGAAAAACCCGACCGTCCCAAGCATAGGACGACAAATGATCAGCGGGATTCTCGCAGTGGATGATGCGAATTTCATCGTGGGCCAGCGCTCGGTAGAACGCAGTTTCATCGGCTTCGCCAAGTTCTTTCTTGCATTCATGGCGTACAAAGTCGGTCAGACAATCATATTTTTCTAAGGGTCCTTTAGAGCAGCTCAGACCATCAATATCGCGTATATCAATGGCCACTTGCCGCTTGGTAGTCGACGCGAAATCCAGAAGTGGCTGACACGTTCGTCGGTGTCCTCGGTAATCGCCAAATGAGTCACGAGCCCAGCCTGTAAGTAGGCCATCTTCGCGGCGTGGAAACATGAACACGGGCCATTGACCGAATCGATGCCATGGGGCTACCAAAGTCTCGTCGATACCGCTGGATGCAACACTGATAGCGGGCACGTCATCGGCCGGAAAATGCTCGGTCCACGCCGTCAGACGAGCAGGTGTACCCAACCAGTCATGAAATGATAACCACGCCTCATCGCGCATCGAGCGCCAATAGCCGGCCCACGTTTTGTTGCCGATTAACTCACTCATCGGACCGTTGTTGTGTCGGAATCTCGCGTTGTCGTTCTCGTGCCAGGTCGATCAGCGTTTCAATGCGGATCAACCGTTCTGTATTGGCCGTGACCGATTGGTGTAACGCATCTACTTCGGCGCGCAATCTGTCGACACGCTCGGTTACCACGGTCATCTCGCGGCCAGCGGAAAGAAGCGTTGTCCAGACACTCATCGCTAGGCCTGGATCAAATGGGCGACGCCCGAGATGAGCGCCGGATCCTCGGCAGCTTCACGCCGTGTGCGCTCACGGATACGCTCTATCCATGCCGGATCGGTAAGCTGCTTTCGTGCCTTGGTGGCACGTTCAAGTGTGCCCTCAATCTTCGTATTCAGGTCTTCGATCTGCCTGAGCAGATCCGCGGCCGTTGCCTCGACTATCTCTTGCTCGGATGCATTAAGCGCATCCGAATCAAAAGTATCGATGGCGCGCCGGATAAGCTCGGCATCGGAACTCAGCCCGAGTTCGGCACGCAGCGTCTCGATTCGACGTACATGCGCAGCGCTCAGGTGATACTGCTTGCGCAGCATCCTAGGCTCTTCGTGATTGGTGGCCATAATCAACTCTGCAGTACTGACTCAATCGTATTGTACACCTACACATCCGCCGACACATGCACAGCTTGCCGCGGCTACATCACTGCTTTGGGGGCGAGGTTGCCGATTTGACGCGATAGCCGCGATGTATTTGACTCGTACAGATCACGGTACTTGCTTGTTGTTTGGCGGGCTCGATGCCTGGCTGCTGACGAGCACGGCGATCCTCGTAATCTAATCATCGTGCGCCATCTGTAGCGCGACCTTGAGCAGCATCTCCTGGACGGATTCGAGCACGACTTTCGCGACACCATCTATTTCGGCGGCGATGTCCGACAGATCGACGATGCCAGGCACGGCCAGCCGAGCACCTTTAGATACGTGCAACTCTCATCAGTGACTTGCTATCGGATGAGCTCAAATCATAGGTCAGAAGTGTCTAATGGACCCGGACAAGTCCACTTGACGCTCCAATAAGTCCTTGGACTTTAGGCCAAATGGACAAAGGTGATCGTCCATCACCATGCGGTAAAGCGTTGCGATCTTGGTCATTGGTGTACCTCTGCGTTGCCGGATTTGAAAGTCTAGGTCGCGAAAACGGCGTAGAACCCTCGCGACGCTCAGTACCAGGCCCTGATGCCTATGACGAATGCGGTCGACGAGGTCGCTTCACCTTCGCATTCAGCGATGTCTTCAGTCTCACCGTGCAGCGCCTCGTAGCGCACGCCGACGTAGGGCGCGAACTCGCGCTTGATCTCGTAGCACAGGCACGGGCCCATCTCGGTGTCGTTGACGCCCTGGCCCAGACTGTACTCGGGTACGTCGTTGGCACTGGCGCCGAGTTCCAGGCGCGGCTGCAGGATCAAGCGTTAGCTGAGCGGCAACTCGTACTTGAACTCGCCGCGGAAACTCACGTCGCCGTCCTCGCTGACGAATAGTGCGGTATCGGACTCGAGCCAGTAAGGTGCCAGACTCTGTATGCCAAGCACGGCGAAGGCGCGGTCGGCACCGGGGCTGGTGTCGTAGCGAATACCCGCCTGGGCGCCCCCGAAAGGGGCTGATTATGCGGTTATACAGCGCCTGACACTCGGTGTCCTCCAGCCGCCGTGAAATCACACCAACATCCTTAAGGTAGCAGCATTACTCGCCCAAGCTCAGACCATAGCGGTTCAGCTAGGATACCGAGACCGATCGTCAACAACGTAGCCAGATAGAGCGCCTTTTGGGCCCAGCCACCGAGTACTGGCACCGGCCCGTCGAGATCACCAAAGTACACGGGACCGAGTACCCGCAGATAATAGACTAACGAAACGACTGTATTGATGACGGCGATCACGGCCAGCCAGGCATAGCCGGCCTCGATCGTGGTCACGAACAGCGCCAGCTTGCCGACGAAACCGCCCAGCGGCGGGATGCCCACCAGCGACAGAAAGCTCACCACCAGCACCGCAGCAATCCCGGGCCGGGCCGTCGCCAGCCCGCGGTAATCGGCAAGATTCGTCCGGCCGCGCAGTTGCGTGACCGCCGCGAATGCTGCCAGATTGGCGGCCGCATAAGCGCCCAGGAAGAACAGCAAGGCCGGTATCGCCTGCGCGTTCAGGCCGACCGCGGTAACCGCCATCAGAGCATAGCCGGACTGTGAAATCGACGACCAGCCCAGCAGCCGGCGCACGTCGCTCTGGCCGAGCGCCCCGAGATTGCCAATGGTCATGGTGGCCACGGCAAGCGTGGCGACAAGCGGCCGCCAGGCGACAACGTCGGCCGGAAAGATTGTCACCAGCCGTGCCAGCGCAATGGCCGCGCCGATCTTGGGGGCCACGGTCAGAAACGCGGCAGCCGGTGGCGGCGCGCCCTCGGACACGTCGGGCATCCAGGTATGGGCCGGCACCGCCGCCAGCTTGAAGGCGACGCCGACCACGACCAGCGTCAATCCGATCAGTGCCATGATTTGGGGCGCGCCGGTGGCGGCTTTTGCTATTTGCGCGTAATCCGTGCTGCCGAACAGGCCAAAGAGCAGCGTCACCCCGATCATGAGCAGCGTATTGGTGAGCGCGCCGACCAGGAAATACTTCATCCCCGCTTCCACCGACAGCGGCCAGGCGCGGTGGTAGGCCGCGAGCGTATAGCCGGTGACCGACGACAGCAGCACCGCCATGACTAGCTGCAGCAGATCGGCCGCCCCGGCAAGCAGCATGGCTCCAAGTGCTGCCAGCAACAGCATGGCGTAATACTCACCGTGGCGGCGATCGCTGCGCAGCCATTCCGGGGTCAGCGCCACGCAGATCGCGGTGGTGGCCAGAATGAGCAGGCGAGCCCAAATACTCGCGCCGTCGAGCGCCCAGACGCCGGCGAACGTCAGCCGCGCCGGCTCGCCCAGCTGTAGCGCACAGAGCACGGCCGCGGCGAACAGGCTGGCGAGCGCCCCGATGGCAAGCCGCCAGTGGTCCTGCTGGCGCATGAACGAGGCGGCCAGCAGCAGCACGACCGCGCTGACCAGGACACTGATCTCGGGCAGGACGTCGCCGATCGGCATGCTATGGCCCACCGGTGAGCACCGCCGTGGTGCTGTTGATCAAGGTCAGCAGCCAGACCGGGTAGATGCCGATGACAACCACCAGCACCGCGAGTACCGTCAGCATCCGGGTTTCGACCCGGCCGAGGTCGCTGAAATCGGACCAGCGCGCGGGCAGTTCGCCAAAGAACAGCTGCTGGAGCATCTGCAGGAACAGGGCCGCGGTGATCAGGATGCCGACGAGCCCGATCGCCGCCAGCCACGGATAGACGCCGAAGGTGCCGACAAAGATCTGCAGCTCGGCCACGAAGCCGGCCAGCCCCGGCAGGCCGAGACTGGCAAAGGAGGCCAGTACGGCGAAGCCGGTGAGTCGGGGGGCAACCTGAGCCAGGCCGCCGTAGGTTTGCAGATCGTATTCACGGCCGCGCTGCCAGAAGACGCCGCAGATCAGGAACAACGAACCCGTGATCAGCCCGTGGGCCACCATCTCGACGGTCGCGCCGGTCAACGCCATCTGACGCGCGGCCTGCTCGCCACCGCCGACCAGGGCGCCGGCTGCGGCGATGCCGAGCAGCGAGTATCCCATGTGATTGACCGAGGTATAGGCAATCCGGCGCTTGAGATCGCGCTGTGCCATCGCCACCAGCGCGCCCCAGAGAATCGAGACCACCGCAACGATTCCGAGCGCGAAGGCGTAACGCGCGAAGGTCGCGCTCATCATCGAAAACGGAATACGGATGAGCCCGTAGGTGCCCATCTTGAGCAGCACGCCGGCCAGGATCGCGGACGCCGGGCCGGGCGCATCGACGTGGGCCGGCGGCAGCCAGGTATGCAAGGGCACGAAGGGCGTCTTGATTCCGAGACCGATGACAAAACCGAGCAGCACCAGCGCGCCGCGCACGTCCATGCCGGCCAGCGGCTGGCGCGCGATGAGTTCGCGCATGTCGAAGGTGACCGGATCGGTGGTCAGCACCAGAGCAATGATCGCCAGCAGCATCGCCAGCGAGCCGGCGAAGGTATAGACAAAGAACTTGAGCGCGGCGCGCTGGGCGTCGCCGTGACCCCAGCGGCCGATCAGAAAGAACAGTCCGACCAGGCTCAGATCGAAAAACACATAGAACAGCAGCAGATCCAGGGTCAGGAACACGCCCAGCGACACCGCTTCCAGGAATAAAAACCAGGCGTAGTACTGGCGCGGTCGACCCTGGGTTTCGGCCGGCCAGGCGATCGCGGCCACGAACAGCAGGGCGCTCATGGTTGCGATCGCCAGGGCGATGCCGTCCACGCCCATGCGCCAGCCGACCCCGAGCGAGGGAATCCAGGGATAGCTCTCGACCCATTGAAAGACCGGCGCGCCCGCTCCGGTATCGAAACCGATCCAGGCGATGATCAGCAGCAGCAGCGGAATCGCGCCGAGCACGCAGGCCACCTTGCGGCAGCGGTCCTCGTTGACGTAAAGGATCGCCAGCGCGCCGATCAAGGGAACCAGAATAGTCAGCGTGAGCATGTCAGCTCCCTGCGAGCAGAATTAGGGTCAACACCACGACCCCGATCGCGATGAGGGCGAAATAATGATGGGAGAGGCCGGTCTGCAGGCGACGGCTGTCTTCGCCGCCGAGGGCGACCCAGCGCGCGGACCCTTCGGGCAGGCCATCGGCCAGGCGTTCCAGAAAATGCCAGCCGGTCTGGGCGATCGCTGTGGCCGCGGCGGCGATACGCCCGACCGTATAATCGATGACGTGGTCGTCGAATCGGGCGCTGTATTGCGCCAGCTGGCTGGTCGGCGCCACGACGAGCCGATGGATCGCGACCGGCAGGCCGAGCCAGTCGGCGCTGGCGGCCAGCGCGCCGTCGCCGCCCAAGGCCGGATCGCGACGGGCGACCAGCAGGCCCGCATAGAGACCGGCCGCGACCGCGATCAGCGAGCCGATGGTCTCCCAGCGCTTGAACGCGGGCAGGCTTGCGGCAAATCCCTGTTCGAGCGCGTCGCGCACACCCGGCAGCCAGAGTGCGCCGAGTGCGACACAGGCCAAGGCCAGCAGGGCCAGCATCACGGTCTCCAGCCGGTATGGCGGCTTGGCGCTGTGCCCGGCCTCGTCGCCCGGACCGAAGACCGAATACTGGAAACGCATCGCATAGGCCGCACTCAGACCGCCGGCAAGTATGACTGCGATCGCCAGCGTCGGCCCGGCGTGGCCGGCGGCCGCGATCACCGCCTCCTTGGTCCAGGCCGCGCCCAGCGGCGGCACACCGGCCAGCGCGAGCGCGCCCGCCGCACTCAAGACCGTTACATAGGGCAGGGTGCGCGCAAAGCGCATGCGGCTCAGCTCGAAACTGCCGGCCTGTTCGCCGGCAATGCCGGCACCCAGGAACAGCAATGCCTTGAATGCCGCATGGCTCACCATATGCGCGAGCGCAACGCCCGGATAGCCGGCGCCGACAGCGACGAACATGAGCCCGTACTGGGCCGAGGTCGAGGCGGCCAGCAGTTTTTTGGCGTGTGGCTGCAGCAGCGCCACCGTGCCGCCGGCAAGGGCTGTGACCAGACCGATGCCGATGGTGACCGGGCCAAACCAGGCGGCGCTATCGAGTACCGGATGCAGCCTGATCAGCAGATAGGCGCCGGCCGCGACCATGGTCGCCGCATGCAGCAGCGCCGATACTGAGGTCGGACCGGCCATCGCGCGAAACAGCCAGGGCGCAAACGGTACTTGGCCGGATTTGGCCGCGGCCGACAGCAACACGCCGAATACCAGCAGCTGCTGCAGCGGACCGTCGAGCTGGCCCAGCCCGGCAAAGGCGAAGCTGCGAGTGCCGGTAAACGCCGCCATCGCGGCCAGGAACAGGCCGAGATCGCCGAGCCGGGTCGCTACGAAGGCATAGCGTCCGGCCGCCGGATTGTCGGCGTCGCGCCAGCGGTGACTGATCAGCGCCCAGGAACAGGCCCCCACCAGTTCCCAGCCGATCAGCAGCGTCAACAGATCGGCCGCGATCACGAGCAGTTCCATAGCACCGACGAACAACAGCAGCAGGGCGATCAGGCGCTTCAGGCCCTGGCTGTCCTCGTGGGCCGTCGCATAGACCACGACCGGCAGAGCCACCGCGGGCACCAGGATCGCCATCACGGCGGAGAAATCGGTCAACCCAACCTGGAGCCGTAGTGCCCCGCTCCACGCCAGCTGTCCGCTCCAGCCGCCGAGCGCGGCCCAGATCGCGAGTGCCAGGGTGGCGGCTAACACGCCAGCGGCGGCGATACCCAGCGTCGCGCGGCGCTCGCCTGCGCGCAGGAAAACCGCCGGAGCAGCCAGAATCGGGATGAGCGCGAGTAACCAGAGCATCAGTGCTTCATGGTGCCGAGGCTTTCGGTCATATCGGCCTGCCGGTTGCGATAGACCGCGGTGATCAGCGCAAAGCCCACCGACATTTCCACCGCCATCACGGCCATGGTGACGATGGCCAGCAGTTGCCCGGTCGGCACGCCGCCGGCGGCCAGCGACCAGAAGCCGACTGCGGCCAGCAGTACGCCGTTGAGCATGAGTTCCAGGCCCATCATCAGCATGACGAACGACTGCTGGGAAAGCGTGCCATAGAGGCCGATGCCGATCAGGGCCGCGGCCACGAGCAGGATAGCGGTGAGGGTCATTGTTCTCGTCTCCTCAATGATGGTGATGGCCGTGGCCGCCGCCTTCCTCGGGCAGACGTCCGGCCGGCTGACCGCCCGGTTCCAGGGGCGGCGGAACAGAGCCTTCGTCCGCGGGACCGAAGCGCCCGCTGCGGCTCGACAGGATCACGCTGGCCACCATGGTCGCCAGCAGGGTCACGCCCGCGGTTTCGAAGATCAGCATCGAGTCGCCGAGCAGTTCCTTGCCGAGATCCGTTACCACGCGCGCGTCGGAAGCGACCGGGTTATCCGCAAAGTCGGTGACCAGCATCACCGCCGCCAGACCCACAAACGCAGCGATACCCGCGCCGATCGAAAAACGGTGCTGATGCACCATGACCATCGGGTTCAGGCCGGCGGGATTCATCATGTACATGACCATGAACAAGGCCATGACCATCATCTCCACGCCCATCATGAAAATGGTCGCAATGCCGAGGTAGGGTGCGCCGAGCAGCAGCATGATCAGGCCGACCGCGATGAACGAGGCCAGCAGCAAAAACGATGCGCGCACCATCGAATCGGTACAGAAAACCCGCCAGCCGGACACGATTGCGGTCAGGGCGAAGATCCAGAAGGCCATATCGTCCACAACGCTCATAGCGCCACCAGTCCGGCCCAGACGAGATCGATGAACGCCAGCGGCATGAGCACGATCCAGATCAAGGTCAGCATCCGGCTCGGTGAAATACGCGCAAATAAGTGGCTGAGCGCAACCAGCAGCACGAGCACCACGGCCGTTTTGAGCAGCAGCCAGAGCGGGCCCGGCAGCACCGGCCCGAGATAGCCGCCGAGGAATACGGTCGCCGCCATGGCCGCCGTTGCCACCAGCATGGCCAGGCGCGCGAATTCCCAGACCAGCCGCGCCGCTCCCGAGATCTCCGAGGCCGTGCCGTCGGCCAGATCGGCCGAGTCCGCATAGTTGAACGGGCCTCTGAAGCTGAGAGACAGGCCAAGCAGCAGGAACAGCGGGAGCCCGAGCGGCTGGCGGATGACATTCCAGAGTTCGTGCTGGGATTCGATGATCTTCGGAACGGCCAGCGACTCGGCGGGCAATGCCGCCGCGATAAGCACGAACATGCTGATCAGCATCACCGGTAGCCCGATGGCGACATAGCGGTAGGCGCCGATCAGGCCGAGTTGAGAATTGGCCGACCAACCGTGCAGGAAGACGACCACGACCGTCAGCGCTTCGACGGCGCCCCACCAGACGATGCCGACTTCGAGGTCCGCAAGCACGCTGGCGCTGGAGAAGGGCACGAGTGCGACGCCGGTACCGGCCAGCCCGGCATACAGTGCAGGCGCCAGACGCCAGTTCAGCAAATCCGGCGCTTCGGTCAGGTTGGACTGTTGACGCAGTATCGTGGCGCACCGGTAGAGCGGGTTGGCGAGCGGCGCGCGCGGCTGTCGACCTTCGCGCGCGGCCGCCCAGAGCCCGTCGAGCACGGCTATGTACCACGCCATGCCGAGGAGGAAAGCGACCCAGGTCATGGTTAGAACGATCGGGGTCATGGGGCCTCCAGTGGCGCCATGCGACACAGCGCGGCGCTATCGAAACTGTTGAGCACCAGCAGCGCCTCACTCCATTCAAGCCCCGGTAACAGCTCGGTTACGCGATAATCGATCGGCGGTGCCCGATGCGCCCATGGCGCCTCGATAAGTGCGCCATGGTCGATCATCGCGTCGGGTGCCGCCGAAACGAGCGCCAGCGCTTGTTCGGCTTCGTCGAACCACTGCGCCAGACGCGCTCGACAGTCGCTTTGTGTTTGCATGACCGGCGTGAAGTCGAGTCGTGTGTACGTTGGGTTGTCGCTGCGGTGGTCGATGGCGTGGCCGGCAGCGCGTTGTACCGGGCCGCCGAGTTCACGCGCCAGTCGGTCATCGATCCGACCGAGCCCCGGCGCGAGTGCAGCCTTCAAACCGGATCGGGCGGCCGCTTTTCGCAGCGGCGCAATAGCGATGGTCTCGTTCGCGCGTACGCGTGCCGCCAATATTTGGGCGCGCCGACTCAGTGTTGGCAATCCGACGAGCGACAGGAGGCGGGCGATGCACACGAGATGGTGCGCAGCGCGTGCTCGCTCGATCTGCGCAAGGGCCGTCGTTTCGTGCAGCAAGTGATCGAACGGTACGCGATCGACGTCGCGCGGCGGATAGGTTGGGTTAACCACTTCGGCTGACTGGATCACGTCGCCCTGGAACGTCACCTCCAGTACCAGTCCAGCGGGCCAGTACGGCATGAACGGGCCGATCTGGGTGGTGTAGACATCCAGCGTTAGCCCGTCGCGAATATCCGGCGTCGGCGGCATGGGCATCATGCGCCCGTAGGGCACGCCACCCATCATCCCTTCGCCGCCCTGACCGTGATCGCCCTTGCCGCGCCAGGGTGCGGGTGGCTCGTCCGCGAGCCGGTGGGTCTCCGATGCATGGGCGCCGGAAATCAGGTTGCGGTAAAGCACGCGTAAAGCCACTACGGGATCGTCGGATGACGCAGCGCGCCGCGCTTCGTCCACGTCGTCGCCCTGTTCGTCTCCCCACCAGAACGTGGCGCGTGGGTGCGGCAGCTGGTCGTGGAGTCGGTCGAGATAGGCCTGGTCGCTATCCCGGACGCGGCCCGCGACTAACAGGATACTGGCGTGCCGGGGTGTGGCGGTTACGTCGATATCCGCATTCCGCAGCAAGCGCTCGACGGCAGGGGCGCGGTCGCGCCCCATGGCCACGAATACCGGCACGGGGGCGCGTGCCGCCAGGCGCTCGAGCATCTTCACTGCCACCGAAAGATACCTTCGCGCCAGCCGTAGAGGATGCCCACCGTGAGGATGGCGAGGAACATGCCCATCTCCGCGAGCGCCTTGACGCCTTCGGCGACGTACACGACCGCCCATGGGTACATGAACATCATCTCCATCTCGAAGGCGATGAACAGCAGCGTCATCGAGTAGTAACGCACATGAAAACGCTGCCAGGCGTGCGTGTTCGGTGCGCTACCCCCGAGAAACGGGATCTTCTGCGACTCGACCACGCGATCGCGACGAGTGCGTGCCGCAACCCACTGCAACAGCAGGGCGCCCGCCACGATCGTGCCCATGATGGTGAGTAGGCCCGTTAACGCCATTGGGTTTTATCCTCTTTGGCTCGCTGCAAGCCCGTACGCGAAGTCCACAGACATGCTAATGAGATGAACGCCCTCCATACATCCGGTGATTTCCCTATCAGTACCAGGCGCGGATACCGACCACGAAAGCGGTCGACGACGTTTCCTCGCCTTCGGCCTGGGCGATGTCCTTGGTTTCGCCATAGCTCTGCTCCCAGCGTACGCCGATATAAGGCGCGAACTCGCGCTTGATCTCGTAGCGCAGCCGGATCCCCATCTCGGTGTTATTGAGACCGCTGCCCAGTCCGTATTCCGGCACATCCTGGGCTGAGGCATTGATTTCGGCCCGTGGCTGCAGGATCAAGCGCTGGGTAAGCAACAGCTCGTACTCGAATTCGCCGCGGAAACTCACGTCGCCGTCTTCGCTGACGAACAACGCCGTATCTGATTCGAACCAGTAGGGCGCGAGCCCCTGCAGGCCAAACACCGCAAAGCCGCGGTCCGGGTTTGGATTGACGTCGTAGCGCAGACCGGCCTGGGCGCTCCAGAAAGGCGTGATCGTGCGGTTGTAGAGTGCTTGGAACTCGGTGTCCTCCGGCGAGCCGCCACGCATCGGGCCCTCGCCTTCGGTCTTGAGCCAGAGCTTGTTGTAATCGCCGCCAATCCAGCCCTGGGCGTCCCAGAGATAGTTGTTGGTCCCGTCGACGTCGCCGTATTCGAGGCGATCGATCAGAAAGAACTTATGAATCTGCTGATCTTTGATGGGCTTTTTCCAGGCCAGCGGCGCCCCGCTTGAGGGCTCGACGGGCCCCTGGGGGATGACCGAGTCGAGATCGGCTTTGCCATCGGATGCCGCAAAAGCTGGGGCCGTAGATCCCAAAAGAAGAACGGCCGCGCCGAGGATGGTTGGGGTCGATTGTTTAAGCATTCTTGTCTCCGGATTGATCGCTCACGCGCACGACGCGGAACATGCCCATTTCCATGTGATAGAGCAGATGGCAGTGAAAGGCCCAGCGGCCCGGTTCGTCTGCCGTGATCAGCAGCGATGCGCGGGATCCCGGCAGCACGCTTAGGGTGTGCTTGAACGGCAGGTGCTCGCCCTGGTCGTTCTCAAGCTCCATGAACATGCCGTGCAGATGGATGGGATGTTCCATCATCGTGTCGTTAACCATGATCAGCCGAATCCGCTCGCCGTACGGAAACTCGATCGGCGTGGCGTTGGAGTACTTCACACCGTCGAACGACCACATGTAGCGGTCCATGTTGCCGGTCAGGTGTACCTCGATCGTGCGCGAGGGTTCGCGGCGGTCGCGCATCGGGACCATATTGCGCAGCTGACTGTAGGTGAGCACGCGATGGTTGACGTCCTCGAGCCCGGTCCCACGCTCGCCCAGGCGATCACGCTGAACGTTGGCCACGGTCAAGTTGCCGGCGCCGTGATGATCCGGGCCGTGCTTGGCTATGACCGGCCCGGATTGTTCCATCATCGCGCCCGTACCCATGGACCCGGCATTCGGGCCCGTGCCATGGGCCATCTTTTTCATATCGTGGCCCATGCCGGCCATTTTTCCAGACATCTTCGAGTCGGCCATCTTGTGGCCCTGATGCGACATCTCGGCCATGCCGGAATCCTTTTTAGGCATGTCCATCTTTTGCATCGAGCCGTGATCCATCGCCATCTGGCCGTGGCCCATCGGTTTCGGGCGCTTGCCCTGCGACATCTTCATGCCGCCCATGCCCATCTGACTCATGTCCATGCCCATATCGATCATCGTGCGCTGGGGCTGCTCGCGCAGGGCGGGCACGGGCGCGACCATGCCGACACGCGGCGCGAGTGTGCCGCGGGCATAACCGCTGCGGTCCATGGTCTCGGCCATGATCGTGTAGGCCTGATCGGCCTTGGGTTGCACGACCACGTCGAAGGTCTCGGCGACGCCGATCTGGAATTCGTCGGTCTCGACCGGCTGGATTTCCTTGCCGTCGGCCGCGACCACGGTCATCGGCAAGCCCGGCACGCGGACGTTGAAATAGGTCATTGCGGAGGCGTTGATTACGCGCAGGCGAATACGCTCGCCGGGCGTGAACAGGCCGGTCCAGTTGGCATCGGGATGCACGCCGTTCATTAGATAGCTATAGGTATGGCCGGTGACATCGGCGATGTCACGCGGGCTCATGCGCATGTCGCCCCAGGCCAGGCGATCCTTCAGAGTCGTCGCGACACCGGATTGGCGAAAATCCTCGGCCAGATCGCCCAGCGTGCGCTCGCTGAAGTTGTAATAGTCGCTCATTTCCTTGAGCTTGGCCAGCAGACGATGCGGATCCTCGAAGGTCCAGTCGTTGAGCACGATGACGTACTCGCGATCGGCGTTGATGCCGTCGTCGTTGGCCGAATGAATGACGATCGGCCCGGTCTGGCCGACCTGTTCCTGTAGGCCAGAATGACTGTGATACCAGTAGGTGCCCGCCTGGCGGACCGGGAAATCGACTTCGAAGGTCTCGCCAGGATCGATGCCGGGAAAGGCGACGCCGGGCACGCCGTCCATCTGGAACGGCAGCAAAATGCCGTGCCAGTGGATCGAGGTCGACTCGTCGAGATGGTTATGCACTCGGAGATGGGCGTTCTGTCCTTCCCAGAGTTCGACGATCGGGCCGGGCGTGGTGTGGTTCAGCGTAATGGCCGACGCGCGACCGCCGGCGATATCGATCATCTCGCGACGGACATGGACATCCATGACGACGTCGCGCGCGCCGCCGCCCGGAACCTGGGCCGCTGCGGTATTGAGGTGGCGTGTCATGCCCTCGCGGGCATAGGCGGGCAGCAGGGCGTTGAAACCCGCCAGCAGCCCGGTTGCGCCCATGGCCCGTAACAGGCGACGGCGGTCGCTATCGTGTGTTCGATCACTCATTGAAGGGTGCTCCTGAATTCGTGTTCTGTAGATGGACGAGTCCGTGATGCTCAGCCGTGTGCATGAGCACTACCGTTCGGATCTGAATGGGGCTGTTCTTGGGCCTCGCCGTGTGAGTCTGGATGCCCGCTGGCCTCGTCCGAGGCGTGACCGCCACCGTGGCTCTCGTCAGATTCATCGTGATGGCCTTCGTCCCCATGGCCGATGCCCTGAGCCTTAGCGGTCTGCAGCATCTGCCGGTAATCGGAGGCGGACATGCTCGGCAGTTGCTCGACGAAGGCGGTCATCGCCCATATCTCCTCGTCGCTATGCGACGCGCCCCAGGCAGGCATGGCCGATGCCTTGATGCCGTGCTTGATTACCCAGAAGAGTTCAGCCGGACTTTTCTCTTTGGCCGCATGGGTAAGCTCCGGTGGTTTGGGGTACATGCCGCGCGCAGCGACCGACTGTTGGCCGCCGGGCGGGGCATGACAATCGCTGCACATGGCGTCGAAGTTGGCAGCGCCTGCCAGTAACTGGTCTTCAGAGCCCAGCTTCGGGGCTTCGATGCCGGAGGCCTGTTTTTCAACCGAGCGATGGACCGTTTTCTGTAATGCCCAGCGCGTGATCGGCCAGTGTTCGCTAGTCGCCGCGACGTTATAAACACCGGAATAAATGACTCCGGCGGCTGCGGCGCCTACGATGAGCAAGCTCACGAGTAGGGTCGCTATGACAATTTTCCAAGTTCGCACAATGCGTCTCCGTGGGAACGGTGACGCAGCACGGCGCTCTAGGACTTTGCTGAGATAACCGCCAAGTGGCGACTTTCAACAATCTCCTAGTGAAACGCTATGCAAAAGCCGCAACCACCGTTCTGATTGATGTTCGGCGCATCATTAATGCACCAAAAGCTTCAATTAGACGCGAGTAGGCGGCGGACGATAGGGAGGATGTTCGAACCCGGGGGCGACCGCGACAAGCGCACGGCTTACCAAGTGCGCCGCAGGGGGAGACAGCGCATCAGTTGGGAAGCTGGTGTTGACCGCACTCGAGGAGCAATGGCCCATGACCGAGCAGCAGCATCGATCATGGGATGGGGAGTCGCCACTACCCTCGACGTGCTTCGTCGCGTGCGAGTGCTCGCTGGCCGTCGCACCCGAGTTCGTAACAGCGGATGTTTCCGCGTTAGCGTGCTCGGAATCGTGCAGGCAAGATATCCCCGGAACGCCCGCTTGGGCGACCAAGGCTTGCAACAGCAAAATTAGAACCAAGAAGGCACGCATCGTTTGACTATATCAAAATAGGCGAGGCTAGCAATGGCCGTCGGCTAAGTTTTTTCTCGAGCAAAAAAACGTTTTTGTAAATCATCGAGGTTGGCTGGTTCTAAGGCGCGCGGCGCATGCATGCGAGCTCGAACATATTCTGGGCTCGTCTTACATTAGCGATCGAAGACCTTAGAGCTTTTGAAGCTTAAGGTAGCGATGGGTTCGCGGTGCTCGGAAGCGACGTAGAAAGCGTTGAGGGCGGAAGGCAAAGCCCCGAGTCATTACAGGCTTGTACCACGGCCTCGACGGTGGATATGTCGTTGTCGGCAACTTCATCCAGGGCCGCTATCAACTTAACCTTACCCGAATACACCCGGATCGGGTCTTCAAGGCCGACGTCGAGTTCATCGCCCGGTGGGTATACAAGCTCGGTCGATAACAGCACGCCGTTCGCAAATACCTTGATGTCGGTCGGAATAAGAAAGTCGAAAGAGGCGGGATTGGCGTTGATATGCCACTCCGATGCGATGTCCAGTTCTATTTGGATCGTATCGCCGTCGCGCGTTGCATCGAGATCCACGTGGGCCGCGCTAAAACGCTGTGTTTGCGGTGGGACGGACTTTGAGACTGTTGATGACTCTGACGCGGTATAGAGGTCAACAACGTCCCGCTTGCCATCCCGGCTATTACCTGTCGACTGGTCGGTCGTCGATTGCACTTCGGGCTCCGTACTAGGTACGGTCCATTGCGAGAAAAGAAAAAGGCCGCTGACCGTGACCGCGATGGTCGCTGGCAACAGCCAAGTGAGGACAAAACTCTTACGGGTCGACACGCGTCTGCTCTCCACTGGTTTCGATGGCTGTTTTCAAAGTGCCCACCGTAAATAGATCGGGTAGGCGTCGGTGCACGGTCCCGTCCGGCTTCAAGACCACGGCGAAGGGCAGGCCGGCGCCACCGAAGGATCGTAGGTAGGCATCAAGCGCAGCGTCCGGCCGCGTGAGATCGGCGCGTAGAACGCGCATCTGGGCTGCATCGACGGATTTCACAATCGTGGCGTCGGCGTAAACGGTTTGTTCCAGAACTTTGCAGTTAATACACCAATCCGCCGTGAACTCGACAAGCACCGGCGCGCCGGCAGTGCGGGCCTCGGCAAGCGCGCGCTCCGTTAGCGGCTGCCAAGGCAACGCGTGCTGTGCGCCGGCCCCACGATCAAAGCCGAGCGTGACGGCGCCGGCCACGCCAGCGACCAAGACGAGCGCCGGTACCAAACGCGCGCCGAATCCGGGGCCGACCACCAATGCGCGGATCAACCAGAAAGCCAGGGTCCCGAGCCAGGCGGTCCACAGCAGGGTGCCGACGCGTTCCGCGAGCACGGTCGTTGCAAAAAACGTCGCGCCGGCCAGGAGAATCAGGCCCATGACCTGCTGCACGCGGGATAGCCACGCGCCGCTGCGTGGTATGCGTGTCAGTAGTCCGGGTCGGGCCAGCAGAACGAGGTAGGGCAGGGCCAACCCGACGCCCACCGCCATGAACAGCGCGAAGATCGTGCTCGGCGCCTGCGTGAGCGCAAATGCCATGACGCCGCCCAGGAAAGGCCCGGTGCAGGGCGCGGACAAGACCGCGGCCAGAAAACCGGCCAAGTAGGGTTCGGCGTAGCCGTTTCCCTGGACGCGGTAGACCCATTGGGGTGGTTGCACGCCGCGCCCCGCGAGACTGTAAACGCCGAGGCCGGCGAGCAGGAAAGCCAGTGCCGCGCGAAACCAGAACGCCTGGAACAGGGTGCCCCAGGTCCAGTTCAGCATGGCGGTCGCCAAAGCGAGCGCACCGAAGAAGGTGAGCGTGCCAGCCAGCAGCGCGATCGCTGCCAGAAAGCGTTGTCGCGAACCGTTGCCCACCACGCGCGCGATCGTGCGCAACTTGACGGGCAACGCGGGTAGCACACACGGCGTGAGATTGAGCAGCACGCCGGCGAACAGCGCCAGCAGGAGATTCGTCCAGATCGTCATCGCGTGGCGTTTTGGCGGCGGCGATCCCGCGCCCTGGAATGGTCGTGCTCGCGGTTTCGCTCATGCGCGCCCCGCGATCGGATGACGCGCGCCGCGCCGAACAAGATCAGCGCGGCAATGCCTGCGAGAGTCCAGATATAGGCCGGCAAGTGCAGCGCCTGACTACCGAGCAGTACGCTCAGTACGGTCAGCGGCAAAATACCCACGCCGGTGGTCCAGACGAACGTCCATCGCGGCACGCCGGCGAGTCCCGCGGCGTAATTGATCAGGTTGAACGACATGATCGGTATCAGGCGCGCGGTCAGCAGTGTCGAAATACTGCTATCACTCACGAATGCATCCAACCGCGCCTGGTAACGCAGCGGAACCAAGCGCGTCCGCGTGGCCGGGCCCAGGGCCCGTGCGATCTCGTAACTCAGTATTGCGCCGATCATTGCGCCCGCCCAGGTGAGCAGTACACCCAGCCCGGAGCCGAAGACGACGCCATTGGCGATTGCGATCACCTCGGCCGGGAACGGTACGAAGGAATGAGCTGTCATCAGGCCGATGGACGCGGCAGGCGCCCAGGGGCCAGCGCGCTCGAGGAGCGTGCGCAAACCGTCACTACTAAAATCGACAGCAAACAGGCTGTATTCGACCAAGCACCAGATGATGACGATATCGATCCAGAGCAGTGCTGCGGTTAGCACCACAGCCGCTATCAGCCACCCCTTGCGCGCGGTGCGTAGCAATGTGCGGAAGACCACGGCCAACAACACGAGGCCCAGTGCGGCCAACGCCAGGCAGACGAACAGCAAATCGGCGTTCATCGCCATCGGGCTTCTCGCTGATTTTTTCGTTTCGGTAGAAAATTAAGCTTGAACATGGGTACCACGGGCGGTCATGAGCCCCCAGAGCCAGTTGATTTTGTAGGTTTCGATCTGCACGGCGGCGTAGCCGCTTTCTTTGAGCATTCGAGCGCACTCATGCGTTCGATAGGTCCGTGCGTGCGCATGAGCGCGCAGCCGTTGATAGCGCTCGAACAGCCGGCACATCAGATAGTCGCCACACCAGTCCGTGAGCACGAGCTGGCCGCCGGGGCGCAGCACGCGCCGCATTTCGATCAACGCGTCGAGCGGCCGCGCGACGTAGTGAAACATGCTGCAGGAAACGACGAGGTCGAACTGTGCGTCGGCAAATGGGAGCTGCTCTGCCCATCCCTCATGAAGCGCTATATCAGACGGGAGTTTGCGGCGCGCGATTTTGAGCATGGCGGGTACCGGATCCACGCCCACGAGCCGAGTTGGGGGATGAACGGTCGCAAGACGATAAAGCAGGGCGCCCGTTCCGCAGCCCACATCGAGTAATCGATCCTCCTCGCCCAGCGGCAAACGCGCGATCGTCTCCTGCATCGTCGCCTCGATATAGAACGACCACTTCCGATCATAGCGGCCCGCAATCCGAGCGTATTCCGCGACAACCTCTTGGTACGGAGCTTGGGTTTGCATGTCGGAAACAAGCCTTTGATTGGATGGCCGACGTCATGCATCGATCGGGTCCATACCCAGCGCGGACGGCTCATGACGTGATCGCCGGTAACGCCCCGGATACAGCAACGCGACGCGCCTGTATCCGGGGCAGCACACTCTCAGTCGTTACTTGTTCGGCTGCTTGGTCATGCGCAGGTAGGGCTTGAGTTCGTTCCAGCCGGCCGGGAACAGCTTCTCGGCTTCTTCATTGGACAACGCCGGCGACACGATCACGTCGTCGCCGTCCTGCCAATTGGCCGGGGTGGTGACCTTGTAGTTGTCGGTCAGCTGCAACGAATCGATCACCCGCAGAATCTCGTCGAAATTGCGCCCGGCGCTCTTGGGATAGGTGAGCGTCATCCGGATCTTCTTGTTGGAATCGATGATGAACACACTGCGCACCGTCGATGTATCGCCTGCGTTCGGGTGGATCATGTCGTAAAGTTCGGCGACCTTGCGGTCGGAATCGCCGATGAGCGGGAAGTTCACGGCCTGGCCCTGAGTTTCCTCGATATCGGCCGACCAGCGTTTGTGATCGTCCACCGAATCCACCGAGACCACGATGGCTTTCACGTTGCGCTGGGCGAACCTTTCCTTGAGACCGCCGACCGCGCCCAGCTCGGTGGTGCACACCGGTGTGAAGTCGGCCGGATGCGACATCAACATGCCCCAGCCGTCGCCAAGCCATTCGTGGAAATCGATCTCGCCTTCGGTGGTATCGGCGGTGAAATTCGGGGCGGTATCGCCTAGATGTAAGCTCATTTCTATACTCCTGTTCGATCAAGAAGAGGCCGGCGGCCACCGGGATTGGGGCCGCCGGCGCATTCGTGTCTAGCCCTTGTCGGTCGAACCGTCCGGGCCGTTCATATTCTCCATCTTGCTCTGCATCATCTTGTTGCAGGTTTCCATCATGTCGTTCATCCGGGTCATCATTTTCATCATCGGCATGTCCTTGTCGTTCATGCCCATGCCATGACCCTTTTCACTATCGTCTTGCATCATCTGCCCCATGTTGTCCGCGGGTGCCGACTGGGTATCGTCGCCTGGCGTGGCGGCGAGTACGGCGGGTGCGCCCGCGATCAGAGCGGCGGCAATAATCGTTTTTACTGTTGTACGCATGGTTCTAGTCCTCTTTGGATTGTGCAGAAGGCGCGCTCAACGGCGCTGTCTGCTGTGAATAACGGGTTTGCGTGTTTGGTTCCTGTCGGGCCGTTGAATCATCAGTAGCTTTCGGTCGCATGCTCCACATCATCCAGCCCATCATGATCATGCAGGGCAGGATGAACAGCAGCGGCACGGCCCCGATGGCCACGACCCAGTTCCAGTTGAATACGAGCCCGATTACCGCGGCGACCAAGCCGCCCACGAGCACGCTGCGTGGCTCGAGCCAGCGCCGGGCCGGATGACCCGAGTCGGACGACGAAGTCGATGCTTCGGAATTGCAGCTTTTCACCATTGATTTCCTCGATGGTTGCCTGAAGACAGGCCTAATACGTCGTGTAAACGTCATCACTCAGCGTGTGAATCACGAAAGGTTCCTGCTTTTCGCCACCCATGCCGGGGGATCCCATCGGCATTCCGGGCAGCGAGATGCCACGGATATCGGGCTGTTCGTCCAGCAGTTTGTTGATTACTTGCGCCGGCACATGGCCGACGACGACATAGTTGCCGACCATCATGGTGTGGCAGGAGGAGAGCTTGGCGGGCACGCCGTGCTGACGGTTGATGCCGGCCATATCGTTGGTGTCGAGCACTTCGACGTCGAAACCGTTTTCATTGAGGTAGTCGGCGTATTTCTCGCAGCACATACAGCCGGGGTTGTGATACAGGGCGGCCTGGATCGGCGCCGCGAAAGCGATGCCGGTAAAGGCCGAGGCAAACGCCAGGAGCGACCACATCGCTATGGCGCGAATTAGAATGTTCTTCATCGGAATATGACTCCACGTGACTTGAATCGATGTGTCCGGATTCATCCTCAGGGGCACGGTTTTCGCATTACCCGTATTTCGTCGGGTCACGACGATCGTGTGCTGCGGAGCGCTGCGGTCGGGCACAAATTGCCCGAGCGACCGCCAGGAAGAATCCGAGGAACGTGGCGCGTTAGGCGCCCGTCGGATCAGGCGTGGAGGTCACGCGGAGGGAAGGGATCGGGGCCATCCAGCAGCCGGCCGCGATGGGCGGACGGGGGAGGAAACAGCGCCGCGGGCGCCGGATGAAAAACCGGCATATCGGTACGGTTCATGCTGGCGACCATCGCGCAGGCGGCCACGGCACAGCTGGCGGTAGCCGATGCCGAATGCGGCTGATTCGACAACTCGTTCTGGCAAAGTGCGCAATCGTCCATCCGGGTCTCGGACTCCATGGACCATGCCATGACCGCGGGGCTCGCCAGTACGCTGCCGAGCATAACGATCATCACGAGCAATTGGGCAATGAACCGCTTCATATAAAAACTATAGGGCTTGGATTTTATCTTTACAAGACTGAAGCCGGGTACGGAGTCGAGGTTTTTTATACACGATAGTAACTCGGTTTATGAACGAACGCGGTAGTAACGCATCATGCCGTTATCCTCGTGTTCCATGTTGTGGCAGTGATACAAATAAAGCCCCTCGAAGTCGGCGAAGGTCAACGCGACACGCACGCGTTCGCCCGGCAACACAAGCACCGTGTCGTGTAGCCCGGAATCGACCAGTCCGGCCGCCAGACCGCTCCAGCCCCGGCGGCCGCCGATTTGCTCTCGCCCGACGACCGCGAACTGCAGCCCGTGCACGTGCATGGGATGCGGCATCATGGAGTCATTGACAAATTCCCAGACCTCGGTGTGTCCCAGGGGCACGATTTCGTGGTCGGCCACGGTGGCGCCTTCGAACCGGCGGCCGTTGATGGCGAAGCCGCGCATCATGACCATGCCCAACTTGAAGCGGCGCAACGGGGTGTCGCGCTCGACCGGTGGCGTCTGCAAATCCTCGGCGAGACGTTCAGGCAGTCGTTCCTTGCCGCGTTCGCGCCGTGTTACGCGCAAGGCGAGTAACGGGACGCGTGTGCCTGCGGGGAGGTCTGCGCCGCCCATCATGCCGCTACCCATCATTCCGCCGCCCATCATGTTGTCCATCATCCCGGCCTGGTAGCTGTCGCTGAGCAGGCGCAGTTCATCGCCGGGGTCGTTTGCGGATAAATCCACCCACAGATCGATGCGCTGGGCCGGCGCCAGGGCCACGAAGGGATATTGGCGCGGCGCCGCCAGCAGGCCACCGTCGGTGCCGAGCACAGTCATGGGCCGGCCGTCGCTCCAGGCCAGTTTGTAGATGCGCGAGTTGGAGCCATTGAGTATTCGTAGACGGTACGGCCGGGTGGCGACTTCGCGTGCGCTATCCGGTTGTCCGTTGACCAGGATGCGGTCGCCGAGAAAGCCGCGCATGCGGGTCATCATGGTGCCCATGCCGCTGCCGATATAGGTCAACTCGTTGTCGCCGGCGAAGCGGCGGTCTTGCAGAACCAGGATCATTTCCTGATCCCCGGCCGGCAGCCCCAGGGCGCGCTCGGCCTCGTCCTCGATGACCAGCGGGCCGGCCAAACCCGCATAGCTTTGAAAGCCCACCCGGCCGCCGTCCGGTCCGTGCGGGTGCGGGTGGTACCAATACAGCCCGGCGCGGTCGCGCACATCGAAGGCTACGGTCATGGCTTCGTCGGGCTTGATCGGCAGCCGTGGCTGGCCGTCCACATCCGGCGGCACGTGCAGTCCGTGCCAATGCACGGTGGTGTCCTCCGGCAGGCTGTTCTCCAACCGGGCGTGGAAACGCTGGCCGCGGCGCAGCCGGATCAGCGGCCCGGTGTAGCTGTCGCCCACCGGGGTGATGGTATCCGCGGGGCCATTACGCAGTTCGGCCGTGTAGCGCCAGACTTCGCTTGGCGTGCCGGGCAAAATGGGCACGGTATCCGGACGCGCGCGCAGCCGAATGTCGACGTCGAAGGGGCCATTTTCGAGGCCGTAATGGCCCGCGCCTTCGCGTTTCGTACCCGCGGCCGCGTTGTCTTTACACGCCGTCAACAGAGCTGTGGGCGTCAAAGCGGTGATACCCGCAAGGCCGCCCACGCAACGCAATAGCATGCGGCGTCTGGGGTCGATAGTCGTCATCAGCTACGCAGGTATTTGATCAGCGCCACCACGGCGAGCACCAATACGCTCAACACGAGAAGTGCAAACAGCACCCACGCGGCCATCATCGGGCCACCCATCATGCCGCATTGCATCATTGATCCGTTCATCAGACCGCCGTCGCCCATGCGGCCCGGGCCGGTCTGTCCCGCGGCAGGGGCGATCCCGATAATGGAGCCAAGCAGGCTCAACAGCAATGCTACGAATAGCTTCATGGTGTTTTCCATGCTTTTGGTCGGTAGAGATTCAGGTATCGAGCCGTACTTGTCATTCAAAATTACTCTAGCGTGCCCGGCCAGCGGTGGGGATTCGGGCAGCCCGAGCCGGGACTCAGCGATCGGGCCGATACGCTCACTCGCGGTATCTTGCATGTGCCCACATCAGTGATGCAGCGCCGGTTGTGATCCAGACGTCGGCCAGGTTGAATGCCGGCCAGTGGTACTGTGCGAAATGGAAATCGAGAAAGTCCACGACGTAGCCGCGTAGCAGGCGATCCGTCAAGTTGCCCAGCGCACCGCCTAAAATCGCACTGAGCGCGATCCCTTGACCTTGCGAAGTCACCCCGCGCCACAGCCAGCGCAACAGAAAGGCCGATATGACAACGGCGACACCGATCAGGAATGCCCGTTGCCACCCACCCGCATCGGCCAGAAAGCTGAATGCGGCACCCGTATTATGTAGATGTGTCCAGCTAAAAAACTCTGTGACGGCTCTGCGCTCACCATAGTCAAGATAGGTGCTGGCCGCGTACTTGGCTGCTTGATCTACGAGCAGCAGCGCAAGAGACAACCCCAGCCACCGCAGCTTGTCGGTCGGGCTAGCACTTTTCAGCGTGCCGCCTATCGACCCCGTAGACACGAGCTGTGACTCCTGTTCGCAGTGCACGTATATATCGCCACGTCAAAGGGCTCCCGTGGGCGACGATGCCTGAAGTTCGTCTCGCGTTTTGCGCGCGTCCTTCAGGATGCGGACACCGCCGCGTAGGACGATGAAACCAACGACCAGACCGATAATGAGGTCGGGGTAACGCGTGTCGAAGTAGTAGACAAGCGCGCCGCCGACAATGACGCCAACATTGGCGATCACATCGTTGGCCGAAAAGATCCAACTCGCGCGCATATGGACGCCGCCTTCCCGATGGCGGGCGATGATGAGCAAACACGTGATATTCGCGACAAGTGCCGCCAAGCCCATCGCTATCATGTAGGCGGGCTCGGGATCGCTGCCCATAACGGTCCGCCGGACCACTTCGCCCAAGGCGAACAAAGCGAGCAATATCTGCACAACGCCGCCAATGGAAGCCGCGCGCGCCTTGTGATGGACGGCGCGCCCCACCGCATACAGCCCGGCAGAATAAACCGCCGCATCGGCGAAGTTGTCGAGTGAATCGGCGATCAGCGCGGTGGAGCCGCCCAGCAAACCAATCCCGAATTCAGCCAGAAACATGACGCCATTGATCGCCAGCAGCCAGTAGAGCGCCTTTTGTTGGGCCTGGTCTTCGGCCTCGAATTCACAGCCGCAATCGGCCATCGCGTGTTACCTCCACCGGCGCAATCGTGCACCGACTCTGTTGAACATATAGCGACGATAAAACCTCTAGCAACTAAAGGGTCAAGCAGTCAGCGCGAAGAATCCCTTTGCCTTTTCCCTGCCCAAACGAGCATGCTCAGCGCGATCCCAATGAAAGCCAGTACCGGCTTGTCCCGCCAGCGGACGTAGGGCGTGGTCCCCGTGCGCGGTGTAACCTCTGCCGGCAAAACAGTCGACTCGAACTGTGGCGCGCGGGCCAGCGCTTGACCGTTGTGGTCGATCATGGCCGTGAGGCCGGTGTTGGTTGAACGTAAGAGCGGACGCCCAGTCTCAATGGCGCGCATTTGCGCAATTTGCAGATGTTGATGCGGCCCGAGGGAATCCCCGAACCAGGCGTCGTTACTCAGGTTGACCAACAACTGCGCGGCCGGGAGCAGGTCGGCGACTTCAGCGCCGAACGCCACATCAAAGCAAATCAATGCACCGATGGGCACGCCGGAGGCATATAGCAGTCGCGGTCGCTGGCCTGCACTGAAGTCTTCTACCGGCGCGCCCAGGATATTGAGCCATGGGCCGACGAGTCCGCGCAGTGGGACGTATTCACCGAAGGGCACCAGATGGCGCTTGTAATAGAACCGACGCGGACGAGCCAAACTGACGGCGGCATTGTATGCCTGGCCTTGGTCGGTGCGCACGGGAATCCCGAGTATCAGGGTCGATCCGCGTGCGCCGAGGCGTGTTTGGAATCGGTCTAAATATTCAGAGGCTTGACCGAACCACGCCGGCACGGCGGTTTCCGGCCAGACGATAAGGTCGGTTCCCGCGTAGGGTTGGGTAAGCGCTCGATAGCGCCTCAAGGTGAACGCGAGCGCCTCCGGCTTCCACTTCCTGTCTTGTTTCATATTCCCCTGCACAAGCGCGACGGACAGGGGTTTGGCGACCGGCTCGGTCCATTCACGATCAAGCAGTGATGTGCCGAGCAATAGCGCCACCAGTGCGCCGCTTGTGATTGCCAGGCGCCACAAGCTGAAACGAAGCATCGTCCACGCCAGAGCACCTGCCATCACGGCCACAACAAAGCTCACGCCCAGCACGCCAAACACCGGTGCGATTGCGGCAAGCGGTGTGCCGATCTGGCTGTAACCTAGAAAAAGCCAAGGAAAGCCGGTCAGGAACCAGAGCCGGACCCATTCGCTCAATACCCATGCCGCCGGCAATCCAAGCCACAGTGCGAAACCACCCGTCCGCGAGCATAAGGTGCGCACGAGAAATATCGCTGACCACGGGAACAAGGCCAACAAGGCCACAAAGGCCGCAGTGAGGAACATGGCAAGCGCAGGCCCGCTGCCGTAGCGACTGATGCTGATAAACACCCAGGACACGCCTACGCCGAAGTAACCCAGGCCGAAGAAATAGCTCGTCCAGAGCGCTTGGCGTTTCGGTAGATGGGCGGCCAGTAGGAATAGAGCAGCCGGCGACAGCACGGCGAGCCAATACCAACCCAACGGCGCGAAAGCTAGCGGCAGAAGCGCGCCAGCAAGCAAAGCCACGCTATAGACCGCGAGCAGGCCCGGGAATACTGTTATGTTGCGCGCCGGCACGCGGTTGATCAATGCTTGCTTGCACACACGATATTCCTACGCTTGAGTTGCCAGCGGGCGATAGGAGCGCCACGATAAATCCTCGAGTTGCTAGAGCTTCAAGCACGAGGTATTCATGACGCAATCCGATCTGCGTATTGGCGATCTCGCCCGACGCACGGGCGTAGGCGTGGCCACGATCCGCTACTATGGCGATGTAGGTCTGCTACCGGAAGCGGGCCGCAGTGAGGGGGGTCAGCGCTATTACGACACATCTCACCTTGAACGGCTCATATTCATCAAACGTTGCCGGGAACTGGGTTTCAGCCAAGACGATGTACGCACGCTCCTGACACATGCCGATCAGAGTGAGGCTTCCTGTGAAGACGTCGCTCGACTCGCAGAAAAGCATCTTGAAGCCGTGCGTGACAAGCTTGCGACCTTGCAAGCTTTGGAAAACTCACTGGACGATATGATCCATGCCTGCCATGGGGGGCGGATCGAAGATTGCCGCATCGTCAAGGCCCTGGCGAATAACCACTAGCGTTGCCGATACGCTGCGGACAAGCGTCGCAGTTAGCGTACGATTTTTCCGTTTCGTGAGATGACCCCGTCAACGTCAAATGGGCTTTTCGCGCTGTCACGATGGTGCCAACATCTCTATCGTTATCAATCTCAGCTTCGTTTTTAACGCCGACGAGTAGGAATCCCGGCGACAATGCGCCGATACTCGTTACACTCGCCATCCACCGCCGACGGGTGTGGTCGCTCTCGTTCATGGCGAATATTGACGGGCCATCGACGATCGGTAGTTTCCGGCCCCCATGACCGGTCTAGCTGCGCAGATACTTGACGAGCGCCACGATGGCAAGCACCAGCACGACGAGGACAAGAAGCGCGAATAGCATGCAGGCGAACATCATCGGCCCGCCCATCATCATGCCGCCGTTCATCATTCCTCCGTCCATCATGCCGCCCTCGCCCATCCGGCCGGGCCCGGTTTGCTCCGCGGCGTTGGCGATGCCGGCGAACGGGGCGAAGAGAGTGAGGTAGATGCTTTCAAGTATTTTCATGGTCTTGCTCCTTAGCGTGGTTGAAACGAGGTCCTCGATTTGTGGAAGCTACGGATGCCGGGGGGCTGGCGCTGTGCCCAGGGTCTGTCCCCCGCCGTTCTATCCGGCACGCGAGTCTCTGTATTGATCGGCGGCGATCAAGCGTCACGATGTCCTCCGGGTCTGGTTGTGCCCGACTCCGTGTCGGCCTCCCGCGACAAACCGCGTCCCCGCCAGAACGAGAAAATCACAGGGAACACGATCAGCACCATGACCAGCGCCGAAGCCACGCCGCCGAGCATGGGCGCGGCAATGCGCTTCATCATCTCAGCGCCCGAGCCGTGGCTGAGCATGATGGGGATCAGCCCCATGAACAGGGCCAGGCCTGTCATCAACATTGGCCGGATGCGGTGGGTAGCGCCGACTTCGATGGCCGCGATCAGGTCCGTGTGGCTGTGGATCAGTCCTTCGTTGCGGTAGCGCAGCCAGGACAAATCCAGATACACCATCATGAGCAGGCCCAGCTCCACGGCCAGGCCGGAGACTGCGATAATGCCCACGGCGACTGCTACGGACAGCTTGTAGCCCAGCGCCCACAGCAGCCAGACGCTGCCGACCAGCGAGAACGGCAGGCTGAGCATGATGATCGCGGTCTCGACCAGCGAACCCCGATGCATGAACAGCATGAAGAAGATCAGGCCGATGGTCAGCGGCACCAAAATTTGCAGGCGTGCCGCGGCCCGTTGGTAGTACTTGAACTTGCCGGCCCACTCCAGGCGATAGCCGGGCGGGATGTCGACCTGGTCCGCGACCACCTGTTTGGCCTTGGCCACATAGTCGACGATGCCGATTTCGGATTTGACATCCACGTTCACGTAGCCGGCGAGCTGGCCGTTTTCGTCGCGGATGCTCGGCGGCCCGGTGGTGAACTCGATGTCGGCCACCTGGGAGATCGGGATCTGGGCACCGTCGGCGGTGGTGACCAATGTGCGCTTGAGCGACTGGATGTCATCCCGAAAGCCACGCGCGTAGCGCACGAGGATGTCGTAGCGCTCGCGGCCCTCGACCGTCTGCGACACCGCACGGCCGCCCATGGCGGCGACGATCACGTCCTGGACGTCGCCGACGTTGAGCCCGTAGCGGGCGGCGGCGGCCCGATCCACGATAAAGTCCAGGAAGTAGCCGCCGGTGGTACGCTCCGCGAAGGCACTGCGCGTGTACGGTGCGGTCCGTGGGTCTTCCTGCAGAGCCTGTTCGATGGCGATGCCGGTGGATTCGATCTTTTTCAGATTCGGGCCGAGCACCTTGATGCCCAGCGACGAGCGAATGCCGGTAGCCAGCATCTCGGTGCGGGTCTGGATCGGCATCCACCAGATATTGGGCATGCCGGCGAAGTCCATCGCCTGGTCCATCTCCTGGATCAGCTTGTCCCAGGTCATGCCCTCGCGCCACCGGTCCTTGGGCTCGAGCATGATGTTGATCTCGAACATGTTCAGCGGGGCCGGGTCGGTGGCCGTGGAGGCGCGCCCGACCTTGCCGAACACACGCTTGACCTCGGGGAATTCCTTCAACCGGCGGTCCATGGTCTGAATCGTTTGATTGGCCTGCTCGATGGACATGCCGGGCAGGGCGGTGGGCATGTACAGGATCGAGCCCTCGTTGAGCGGCGGCATGAACTCGCTGCCGAGCTGCTGATACACCGGCACTGTGGCCACCAGGGCCGCCGCGGCCAGGCCGATGACGAGCCAACGGGCATGGACCGCGGCCCGAACCACCGGCATGTAGGCCCGCTGCAGGCCACGGTTCAGTCGGCTCTTGTCGCCGCGGATCTTGCCGCGAATCAGCAGCACGGCCAGGGCCGGCACCAGCGTGACCGACAGCAGCGCGGCGAAGAACATGGAATAGGTCTTGGTATAGGCCAGCGGTTTGAACAGACGCCCTTCGCTGCCTTCCAGGGCAAACACCGGCAGGAACGACACCGCGATGATCAGCAGCGAGAAGAAGATGGACGGTCCCACCTCCTGCATGCCTTCGATGATCACCGCCGTGCGCGATTTGGCGAGCTCTTCGGGCGGCGCTTCGCCAGACTGCCAGGCGGCCAACCGCTTGTGGATGTTGTCGATGATGACGATAGCGGCGTCCACCATGGCGCCGATGGCCACGGCGATGCCCCCCAGCGACATGATGTTGGCGGTCAGGCCCTGGTAGTACATCGGGATGAAGGCCAGCAGCACCGCAATCGGCAGGGTGATCACGGCCACCAGCGCCGAGCGCAGGTGCAGCAGGAACACCAGGAGCACCACGGAGACGATGAGCATCTCCTCGGTCAGAATCCGCTTGAGCGTGTCGATGGCACGCTCGATCAGCGAGGAGCGGTCGTAGACGGGCACGATCTCCACGCCCTCGGGCAGCGAGGCCCGGACCTCGTCCAGGCGCTGCTTGACGCGGTCGATCACGTCCAGCGCGTTCTCGCCGTAGCGCATCACCACGGTGCCGCCTACGGTCAGGCCGTCGCCGTTGAGGTCGGCCTGGCCGCGGCGCATGGCCGGCCCGAGGTGGATGTCGGCGACCTGGTCCAGGGTGACGGGTGTGCCGCCGGGCCCGGTGCCCAGCACGACATGCTTCAAATCATCGACGGATTTCACGTAGCCGCGGCCCCGGATGAAGTGCTCGTGGCCGGAGACCTCCAGCACCCGGCCGCCGACATCGTTGTTGGACTCGCGCACCGCCTCGATCACCTGGTCCAGCGAGAAGCCTTGAGACGCCAGCTTGTTGGGGTCGACGTTGACCTGATATTCCTTCTCGTAGCCGCCGACCGAGGCCACCTCGGCGACGCCGTCGACCGCCTCCAGGGCATAGCGGATGTTGAAGTCCTGGATGCTGCGCAGCTCGGCCAGATTCTGGTTACCGGATGTATCCTTCAAGGCATACTGGTATACCCAGCCGACGCCGGTGGCGTCCGGGCCCAGGGTGGGATTGACGCCCTCCGGCAGGTCCTTGCTCGCCGAGTTGAGGTATTCCAGTACTCGCGAACGCGCCCAGTAGATGTCGGTTCCGCCCTCGAAGACTACGTAGACGAACGACAGGCCCATGAAGCTCTGGCCGCGGACCGATTCAACGTTGGGCGCGGCGAGCATGGAGGTGACCAGCGGATAGGTGATCTGGTCCTCGACCAGGTCCGGGCTGCGGCCGGGCCAGTCCGTGAACACGATCACTTGCACAGGGGACAGATCGGGGATCGCGTCCAGCGGCGCGCCGTCCAGCGAGCGCCAGCCCCAGGCTGTGGCCGCGGCTACCACGATCAGGGTGAGTAGCCAGTTACGCGCGCAGTACGCGATCAGCCGCTGGATCCAGTCCGGCCGGTCGCCGGCGCCGTGCATTTTTTCGCTCACCATTGCTTGATCCCCGTCTTCAGGCGTGTTTCGGCGTCGATCAGGAAGTTACCGGAGGTCACGACCGTCTCGCCGGCCTCCAGCCCGGAGGTGACTTCGATGTAGTCCTCGTTGCGCTGGCCGGTCTCGATGTAGCGCGGCTGCAGGCGGCCGTCGCCAAGGTCCACGAACACCACGCGCGCGTCGCCGGAGAACAGGACCGCCGACTCGGGTACAGACAGACGCTTCCCGAGATCGGCCTGCAGCTCGACCTCGGCGTACATGTTTGGCTTGAGCCGCCCGTCCGGGTTGGGCAACGACAGGCGGATCTGGCCGGTGCGAGTCTGCCCCTGGAAGTAGGGGTAGACGTAGTCGACCTCGGCCTCGTAGTGGGCGTCGGGCAGATAGGGCAGGGTGACCTCGGCGGTCATGCCCGCATCGATCAGCGGCAGCTCGCTGTCGTAGACCTGGGCATCGATCCAGACCGTGGACAGATCGGCAATGCGCATCAAGATCTGGCCTTTCTTGACGGCCGAGCCCTCGACCACGTTCTTCTCTACCACTGTGCCGGTCGCCGGCGCATGGATCGGCAGGTACTTGATCGGCTCACCGCGCCGCTCGATCGCGCGCACCTGCGCCGGGGCGATATCCCACAGCATCAACCGCTGGCGGGCGGCCTGAACCAGGCTGTCGTCCAGGCCGCGGCGGGACAGCCGCTGCAGGGTCTGCAGATACTCCTGCTGGGCCGAGAACAACTCGGGGCTATAGATGCCGAACAGCATCTGGCCGCGCTCGACCGGCGCGCCGACGTAGTCGATCTTCAGGTTGCCGACCCAGCCGTCGTACTTGAGCGTGACATCACTCAACTCGGTTTCGTCGTAGACCACCTCGCCCACGGCGCGAATCTCGCGCACCAGCTGGCGACGTTCGACTTTGCCGGTCTCGAGGCCGATGAGCTGCCGCCGGCGGTTATCGAGGTTGATCGTGGGCATGTCCGAAGCTGCGTCGGCGACTTGCCCGCCTGAATCCATTTCCCCCTTGGCTCCGCCGCCGAGGCGACGGCCGCCGGTGGCGAGCTGTAAGCCCTGTCGACCGGTCGCCAGGTCGAAGCTGATCCGGGTTTTGCCGAGGCCGGCCTTCTTGATCTGCAGGGTTAGCGGCCAGGCACCACTCATTTTCAGGTTGAACGGACCCGCGTAGCGCCCCGGCTCGGTCTCTTCGAGCTCGGCTGGGGCCTGCATGGCCGCCATGCCCCCCATCGCCGGCATGGTGGCCACCGCCTTGATGCTGGCACCGGAGACTGGATTGCCGTCGCTGTCTTCTAGCCGGATGGCCAGCCGGTTTTTACCGACCACCGGCGTTTCGGGGGAGACCGCAATTGCGAGTCGAAACGGTCCCGATTGGTAGGTCGGGGCCTGGGCCAGGGATGCCGGGCCGGCGTCGGCGCCACCCGCGTCGCGCAACAGCAGCCAGCCGCCGATGCCGGCCGCCGCCAGGATCGCGATCAGGGCGCTGATCACTAATCTCTTATTCATGCATAAACTCCTCGGAATTCATGGCGGCCGGCACCGTGATGCCTGTCAGCTCGCCGCCGCTCCAGCGCCTCAATTCAGCCAGCGCGGTGAAGTAGTCCGCGCGGGCGCTTTCCAGTTCCAGTTCCGCGTTGAGCTTGCGTTGCTCGGCGGTAATCACATCCAGGAACGCGCCACCGCCGGCGCCGTATTCGGATCGGGCGGCGCCCAGGTTTTCCAGCGTGCGCGGGATCAGCTCGTTCTCGTACAAGGCGATGGCGTGCTTGGCTTCCTCCACCGCGGCGTGGGCCTGTTCCAATTGGCTCAGCAGCGTGGTCCGGCGGTCTGCCAGCTCGTATTCCGTGCGCATGGTCTCGGCTTTGGCCTCGTCGAGGCGAGCGCGGTATTTGCTGCGGTCCAGCGGGAGGCTGATACCGACACCGGCGATCCAGCGTTTCTCGCCGGCGTCCCACAGGCTGTTATAGCCGCCGAAGACCTTGAAGTCGGGATAGAACGCTTTTCTGGCCAGCGCTTCGCGGTCCTCATCGGCGGCAATGCGCTTTTGGATTTGCGCCAGTTCGGGATGACTGGACAGGGCGCTGCGGCGTAAGCGGCTATAGGGCGGCAAGCTTCCGGGGAGGGGCAACCCTGCCGGCCCGGCAACGGGCGCGGTGGCCTTTCGATTGAGCAGGTTGTTGATTTTGGCCCGCACGCTGCGCTTGATGCGTCGCAGCTTGATGGCCTGGTGTTTCAGGCGCTGGAGTTCAACCTCGGCCTGCAACACATCCTGCTGGCCGGTCAATCCCGCAGCGTAGCGATTTTCCGCTATCCGGCGCAGCTCATCCACCAAGTCTTGATTGGCGACATTGATCTCCAGCGCCTGGTGTACGTAATACCATTCGGCATAAGCCGAGCGGGTGGCCGAGGCTAGGCGCAGCCGCACCGCCGCGACGTTATCGTCGGCCGCGAGCGCTTCTTTACGCGCAGCGTCCGCGCGCAGACCCAAGGTGCCGGGCCAGGGAAAATCCTGGCTGACCTCGAAACGAATATTGGTACTGCGCTCACGTCCGGACGGCGTTTCAAAGCCGCCAATGGTCTCCGGCGCCACCGCACCCGAAAGTTGCGGGTCAGGCAGCGCCCCGGCGGGTTCGATACGCGCTTCGGCGGCGTCGACCGCCGAGCGCATCGCGGCCAGACCGGCGTTGCGATCGAGAACCGACGCGACCAGCGTGTCGGGTTCGAGGCGCGCCGAGTCATACGCGGTGTCTTGCGCCAGCGCCTGCGTGGCGGGCAACAGGACGGCGGCCAGCAGCACGCCGACGCAGGCGATTTCTTGTATTGTCGCGAACGCCCACTCGCGGGCGCCGCCATGCGCGCGCCGATAGCGCGTGAATATGCCAGGGGACATGTGTCATCTCCGGAAAATGCTGAACAAGAGCCGCGCATGCCAATGCGCGCGCCCTGGAAAAGAGCTAGATCCGGGAGATGAGCGGGGGGCGAATCAATTCGTGGTCGTGGGGCGGTGTGGGATGGCCCGGTTGGGCATCCGGGCGCTGCCTGGCTGTCACCGTAACCGGCAATGGTTTTTGCATGTCGACCAAGGCAACACAGCCGACGGCGCAAGGCGCCTGGCAAAAGATCTCGCCGTTACAATGGCTATCGGCCATGACCGCGGTATCGGTGACGGGAACCACCGAAGCCTGGGCCGTTTTCTGATCCAGCGATTGCGCATTAACACTTGTCGCCAAGGCGAGCGCGGGCAGCACGGTAAGTACCGCCAGTACGAACACCCATAGACGAAAGGCAACCGGAGATTTCAAGATAACGACCTATTCATGCCACAAGCGTAAACATTAAGTCCGGACTGTGGTACGGAGTCAAGTTTTTCTCCCAGGCGCCTGAGCCCGGCAGCCGAGCACGTTGCCGGTGTGGCTGTCGTGACGGATTCGGCTTGGTTATTCCTCGAACAGATTAAGAGGGCCGGGCAACGCAGCAGCCGTCGGGGTAAGTTAATCGCAGATGGTGCAAGTCATGGGCGCTGCCATCTTTCCACCCGGTTGCCCTTGAAGTTGGCGGAAAATACGGTTCCGTCGGCGGCCACGGCCACCGTGGTTTCGGTATGGCCGGGCCCGCCGACGTTATCCGGCGCGAAGGCCGTCAAATAGTCGCCTTCGGCATCGAACTTCTGGATACGATCGTTATAGAAGTCGGCGGCGAACACGTTGCCCTGCGGGCCGACGGCGACCGAGTTGACGGTGGTGAACCAACCCTTGAACGGGCCAAAGATATTGACCCCGAACGGCCCCCGCCCCATGTGCGCACGAACGCGCCGTCGGGGCCTAACTGCTGCCGTTACCCGACCAGCCGCCCAGGCCCGATCCCTGCGCCGACGAGCCTGACAATCCGTGGTGCCCGGTTACTGGCGATGGCAACAACGGTAAGGGGAGCGGTAATGGGTAACGGCAATGCGGCGGCAGGGGCTCCGCCGGAGGCAGCGGCGACGGTTGAGGCCATGGGTTTGCAGCGTCGCTTCCGCCTGTTTTCGGTGTTGATTTCAAGCCCGATCATCTCGTCCTGTTGGTTGAACTGCTTTTCAGCGCCGCGGGGTTGCGAAGTGCGGGCCAGATACTCCAACTCAACACACCGAGCGCCGCGAGTTGCAGGATCGCCTTGGTCCAGAAGCCGATGATCGCCCCCTCAACCAAATGAAACAGCACGAACAGCGTAAGCAGCGGTGCGATATAACGATGCCCTCGCCACAAACCAACGACGAAGTACGCGACCAAAGCAAGGGAGATATAGATGTTGCAGGCGCGATACGATAGCCACCCGAAATTGATCACCTCCGGCGCCCAGCCTTGGGCGCGGTAAATCAGAACGCTGGTCGCGCAGGCGGCGAATAAAAGTTGCAATACAATCAGCGTAATGGTCTGCCATCGATTAAGCGACCACACTTGTCGTTCCACTCTCATTGGCTCGGCTCCATGTCAAAATCGATAAACGGCGAGCTTTTTCGTTCAGTCGGCCACACTCGCCACCGCATCGAAAAACATCGTTGGCCGCTGCCACAGCGAGTTGACGAAGATCGCGGTCACGCTGGCCGCCATGGCGACCATGGCCCACACCGGGTAAATCAGGCCCGTGGCTGCCAGCGGAATACCGATGCCGTTGAACAAAAAAGCCAGGCCCACGTTCTGCAACATCTTGCGATAGCCCCAGCGGCTGATCTGCCAGGCCGTGATGACCGCACCGAGCTGTCCGTTGAGGATGATGATATCGGCCGCGTCGATGGCGATGTCGGTGCCTGAGCCCATGGCGATGCCGATATCGGCCTGCATCAGCGCCGGGGCGTCATTGATGCCGTCGCCGACCATCGCAAGACGCACGTTGTGCTGCATGTCACGCAGACGTTCGGCTTTCTGATCGGGGAGCACGCCGGCATACACGTCGTCGATGCCGGCACGTTTGGCGATATGGGTCGCAGTGCGCTTGTTGTCGCCGGTGAGCATGGCAGTGCGGATGCCCAACTCGTGCAATCGGGATATGGTATCGACGGTGTCGGCGCGCAGCGCATCGCCAAGCGCGATTGCGCCGAGCAAGCGATCGCCGCGGGCCACGACAATCACCGTGTGGCCCTGTTGTTCGGCAGCGTCGATGCGTTCCTGCAAGGCATCCAACGCGATGCCGGCCGCACTCAGGAACGCCGGGCTGCCGACCCGCACGGTCTCGCCGTCGACTTGCGCCGTCACGCCGCGCCCGGATTCGGCCTGAAAATCGGCGACTTCGGGGAAGTCCAGCCCGCGTTCCAGCGCGGCTTCGACCACGGCCCGGCCCAGCGGATGCTCCGAGGCCGCTTCCACGGCGGCGGCCAGCGCCAACAGCGTGTCGTCATTGCTATCGATGCCATGGATTGCGCGCACCGCCGGCCGGCCTTCGGTGAGCGTGCCGGTCTTGTCGAACACCACGGTGTCGATTTTGCGCAACGCCTGGAAGGCTTCGCCGGTGCGCATCAGCACGCCCTTGTCCGCGGCCTCGCCGGCACCGCGCACGATCGACAACGGCGCGGAGATGCCGACCGCGCAGGGATAGCCCATTACCAGCACCGTCAGCGCGGCGAACACCGCCCGCTGGAATTCGGGGTCGGCGCCGAAGGCCAGCGGCCCGAGGGCCCACCCCAGAAAAGCGAGCGCGGAAATCGCGAGCACCGTCGGCGTATAGACTTGCAACACCCGATCGACGATGTGCAGCAGGCCGGGCTTGAGCGCGCGGGCGTCTTCGACACTGGATATCACTTGATGCAAAAAACTGTCGTCGCCGACCGCGGTGACCCGGATCAGCAGGGTGCCGTTGCCGTTGATGGCGCCGCCGACGACGCTGTCGCCGGTGGTTTTTTCCACCGGTAGCGGCTCACCGGTGATCAGCGCCTCGTCCACGGCCGAGCCGCCGTCGATCACTTCGCCGTCGACCGGAATACGCTCGCCGGGGCGCACGCGCACCTGCATGCCCGCCTCGACCTGTTCGACTGACATATCCCGTTCGTTGCCGTCGGTGACTACGTGCGCGGTCTCCGGCTGTAGATCCAGCAGCCGCTTGACCGACTGCGCGCTGCGCGTCTTGACGATCAGCGACAGCCATTCGGAAAACAGGTGGTAGGTCAGCACCATCACCGACACCGCGAAAAACGCCGCCGTTGGATAGCCCGACGGTTGCGCCACCAGCCCGATCGCGCCGCCGATCAAACCGGCGAAGGCGCCGATCTCGACCAGCACGTGCTGGTTGAGAATGCCGCGGCGTAGCGCCTGAAAGGCCATGACCCCCATATGCCGGGCCAGCCCGAATATCATGGCGAGCCCGAGCGCACCCACCAGCAGCGGCTCATAGCCGGCCAGCACCCCACTCGCACGTAACCCGAACAGGACCAGCCCGCCGGCGGCCAGGCCGGCGCTGCCGGTCGCGGCGGCGGCTTGGCCGCGGCCGCGCAGCACGGCGTAGCCGAAGACGACCAGGCTGAGGTAGACCACCACCGACAGGCCCAGGGTCCAAAGGCTGGCGGTATCCACGATGAGCCCGACCGCGGCGAGACTCATCGCCAGGGCTGCCAGGAAGCGGTTGCGCTCCACCGCCAGCGCCTGTTCCTGCCGTTCGAAGGGTTCGACCTTGCGCGGATCGCTCAAGGTATAGCCGATCTGCTGGAGGGTGCCCATCAGGGTTGCGGCGTCGGTCTGGCCATCGTCGTATTCGACCAATGCCTGCTCGTGGGTCAGACTGACCGCCACCCGCTGCACGCCGGGTTTGGCGCCCAGCGCCCGTTCGATGGTGCCGGTGCACAAAGAGCAGTGCATGCCGCCGATATGGGCGCGCACGCGGCGGATGCCGGAATCGCCGGTGGTTTCCTCGCTCCACGGGTGAAGCTCGTCGGGGTTTGCGGTTGTGTCGTTCATGGCATCACCTTTTAATGGAGAATGCGCGGTGCGATGTGTGTTCGTCTCAACATGAGCAGTTGCCGTCCTGCTGCACTGGTGGACAGGGCACCGATCCATAAGAGCAGTACACGCAACAGTCACCAGCTTCGGGGCGCAGCAAGGCACCGCAGCCGCCGCACTCGTAGAAGTACTGGCAGGCATCGGTCGGCATGGTCTCCGGGGCTTCATGCCCGCAGGCTGGACAAACGAGCGTGGTTTCCAGCGTCACAGTATTCATAGGTCACTCCGCGTGCCGATACGCATATCGAAAAGGAACTGCCCGGCTGTGCGCTCGCCAGACACGGCCTCACAACGCCAGCCCGATGGACCAGACCCCGAGTAGTACGAGCACTGCGCCGGTGACGCGCGGCATGCGGGCGGCGAAACGGGCGATCGCATTCAATAGCCGCCTTCCACGTTGGGTAAACACCGCGAGCACGAGCGGGCTGGACAATGCGAGTCCAAAGATCAGCAGGGACACGCCGCCATAGGCCATTCCGCCGCCGGCGGCGGCCTGGGCGGCTGCGCCGCCGAGCAATACCGCGAGCAGCGGCGCCGCGCAGGCCGGGATATTGAAGCCGAACAACACGCCGAGCGCGGCGCCCCCGGAGGTCGCCGGTACGCGCGGCAGCAGCCGATCGCTCTGGCGAATCAGCCACGGCGCGCCGCCGACCAGATAGGCCAGCCCGAGCGCGACATACAAGCTGCCCAGCACCATCCACAAGCCGTGCTGGATGCCCAGGAATCGGGCGCCGATCGCCGCCGCAAACACGCCCAGTCCGGCCATGAGTCCGGCCCGGGCCACCGTGAAAACCAGCGTTTGATACAAACGCTGACGCTCCGGCAGCCGATCCAAGAATTTCAGGAACAACAGGTGGCTGCCCACCGAGCACGGCTCCACGAAAGCCAGCAGTCCAAGGCCGGCGGCCAGTACCCCGGCCTGTGCGATCTCCAAGGCTTAGGCCGGCTCGGCCGGATAACCGGCATCCCGAACGGCTTTGGCCAACGTTTCGGGCGACACTTGATTGGCGTCGTGCGCGATACGCGCCTGCTTCGCGTCCAGTGACACCGAGACGCCTTTGACGCCGGCCTGCTGTTCGATCACGTTTTGTACGATCTGCACACAGCCTTGGCAGTGCATCCCGTCGATACTGAGTGTGGTGGTTTGCATGAGGTGCTCCTTTTTTTAGCCAAGCTCAACCAGCTTCGGTCAAGCCGCATGGTGTTTAAAGGAGCGTAGTACCTGGAGTTGACTCCAGGTCAAGAATTATTTTCGACCTTGGCGCTTTTGCACTTTTGACTATTCAGCCGACGCGTCGAGTCCGTCGATGATCGGGCAACCCTGGTCGCTGCCGCGGCATAGCTGTAAAAGGTTCCCGAGCTCCTGTTGCAGCCGATCCAGATCGGCCATACGGGTTCGAATATCTTGCAGTTTTTGTTCAGTCAACCGCGCGACTTCCGGCCGAGCGGCATCACGGCAGCTCCGGGATTCGAGTAGTACCCGGATTTCGTCGAGCGAAAAATCACAGCGTTGGGCGCGCTGGATGAAATGTAGACGGGCGAGATCCCGCGCGACATAGCGCCTTCGCCCTCGGCTATCCCGCGCAACGGGGGACAACAGCTGAGGGTTCCCCACAAATCAGGCCGATATTGAATAGCAGTGCAAATAGGCTTGAAGGGCA
>NZ_AYKG01000005.1 GCF_003788585.1 Salinisphaera japonica YTM-1
ACCTCGGCCTTGTGCTCGGGCTCGACGTGGATGGTGACCGTGCAATCGGCGAACTCGTTCTCGAGCGCGGTTTCTAGCCGGTCACAGATGTCATGCGCGCGCTCGACGTGCATATCGCCGGCCACCACCAGATGAAAATCGATGAACGTGCGCCGCCCGGCGTGGCGGGTACGCAAGTCATGCGATTGATACGCGCCCTGCGAGTTCTCGAAGATCACGGTACGAATCCGGTCCAGCTCGTCCTCGGGCACGGCCTCGTCCATCAGCCCGCCCAGCGAGGCGCGCACGAGCTGCCAGCCCGACCACAGGATATTGAGCGCCACGGCCGCCGCGATCAGCGGATCCAGCCAGAGCCAGCCGGTGAGTGCCACCAGGGCCACGCCGGTAAACACGCCGATCGATGTCACGACATCGGTATACAGATGCTTGCCGTCGGCGGTCAGCGCCGGCGAGCGCAGACGCTGCCCCTGGCGTACCAGCACCGCGGCCCAGACACCGTTGAGCACGGTGGCCGCTGCGTTCAGCGCCAGACCCTCGATGGGGGCGGCGATCGCCCGCAGATCAAACAGCGTCTGTACCGCATCGTAGAGGATCGCCCCGGCGGCGCCCACGATGAGCACGCCCTCGGCCACGGCCGAGAAATACTCGGCCTTGGTATGGCCATAAGGATGATTGGCATCGGGCGGGATTGCGCTGACGCGAAGCGCGGCCACCGCCGCGCCGGCCGCCACGATATTGATGATCGATTCCAGCGCATCGGAATACAGCGCGGTACTGCCCGTCAGCCAGTAGGCCAGATATTTCAGCGCAAAGACGGCCACGCCGATGAGCATGCTGCCCAGCGCATAGCGAACGGTCGTGATCATGAAAAACGCGTGGCCGGCAGAACGACGCGGATCATAGAAGCTCGGCGCCGCCTCGGCAATTCATGGCCCGGTGTCGATAATCCGGGCCACGGGTCAAGAGTTTAGCCTAGGGTTAGCGTGAGTCCCGCCCGCTGAGCCAGTCGGTCAGCCAGCGCCCCAGCGACGTATGGCCGGCCAGATAAGCCACGTAGGCCCCGAGTGCGCCGCGTTGGCTGGCCTGAACGGTGACTGCCCGTGTCACCGCGAACAGACAGACGGCGCTGGCCACGATCAGCAGCAGCGCCCAGGCCCAGATCGAGCCCACCGGCATGACGAGCGATAGCGCCACGAGCGTACCCACCCAGGGCACGAGAAACAGCGGCTTGGTCAGGGTGTCTGCGGCGATCAGCAGATAGCCCGCCCAGGACGGCATGCGCTGGCTGCGGCGACGGTCGTCGTTATCGTCTGTCATGCGAAGGCGGCGGGTTGTGAAGCGGTCATTACACAATACGATGCTGGCCGGGCCCGGGTTTCACAAGCCCGGGCCGGCTTATTCCGTCACGTTGGCATCCATGGGCGCGCCAAACGGCTGTGACACAGCGATCGGCAGGCTCGGCGTCAGAGCGAGCGGGGGCAGTAGCGTGGCCTGGTAAGCATGATAGAGATCGGCCTTGAGATGGCCGTCCTCGGCGTGGGGCGCCAGATTGGCGTCCAGCTCCTGAACCCAGCTGCCGTTCACGGTATCGATATAGACATCGCGTACGTGATCCCATATCCGCCGATACCAGGCTTCGTAGCCCGGCTCGTCGGTGCGGGTCGCCAGCGCGGCGGCCGCGGCCAGTGCCTCGGCCTGTACCCAGTGACGGCGACGCGTGGCACAGGGCTGGGCCTGCCAGTTCACGGTATAGACCATGCCGGGCGCGCCGTCGGCCTCCCAGCCCACGGCCACGGCGCGATCGAACAGCGCCTTGGCATCGTAGAACAGCCAGTTTGGCGCGTCGCGACCGGCCGCCTTGAGGCCGGCTTCAAGGCTGATCAGCAGACGCGCCCATTCACAGCCGTGGCCGGGCGTGGCGCCAAAGGGGTAGAACCCGTCCTCGATGGCATCGGCGTTGCACTCGCGCCATTCACGCCAGTCGCCGTAGAAATGCTCGACGATCAGATAGTCGTTGTCCGCGGCATGGCGATGAATGATGCGTTCGCCGATCGCCAGCGCCCGGTCATACCAGGTGGGGTCGTTCAGTACGTCGGCCAGCACCAGGCACAGCTCGACGGCGTGCATGTTGCTGTTGGCCCCGCGATAATCCGAGCGCGCCGTCCAGGCCTGATCATAGGATTCGCAGTACGTCTGTGTCTCGGCCGACCAGAAATGCTGCTCCAGTACGGCCAGTACCGCGGCCAGCAGGTTGCGCGCTCCGGGAATGCCGGCCTGGGTGGCGCTGGCCGCTGCCAGGCCGACAAAGATCTGGATATAACACTGCTTGGAATCATCGCCCCCGGCCGCCGGTGCGCGTTGATACCAGCCGCCGTACTCGCCGTCGCGCAGCAGCTCGGCCAGGGCGGTCATGCCATGGGTGGCCATCGAGGCCGCGCCGGGCACGCCGGCCATCGCGGCCAGGCTGTAACAATGGGTGTGACGGGCCGTGACCAGCGTGTCGGCCACGGCGTCCTCGGCCAGCCGGCCATGAACGTCGAGCGCGGCAAACCCGCCGCCCGGCAGGGCCGCCGCACGATAGAAATGCAACAGCCGCAAGCCTTCCTGATCCAGCCACAGTCGATGGACAGGCTGGTCGATCCAGCGCGCGCCGGGGGCCGGGTTGGCATGTTCTAACGGGTCGATGACGGACACGCACACTCCTTGAGCGAGACACGCCGACAACGAACCCTGCCGGCGTAAAAAAGCTAACCGTTGACGACAATACCGCCGTTGGGATGCAGTGTCTGCCCGCTCATGAATGACGCATCCCGACTGGCCAGAAACACGAAGCACGGCCCCAGCTCGCTGGGCTGGCCGCAGCGGCCCATGGGCGTGTTGGCGCCGAAGTTCTCGACCATCTCCGGGTCGTGCGCGCCCAGGGTGGCCGGCTGCAGGGGCGTCCAGACCGGCCCCGGGGCCACCGCGTTCACCCGGATGCCGCGCCCGACCACCTGATTCGACAGGCTACGGGTAAAGGCAATGATCGCGCCCTTCGTTGCCGAGTAATCGACGAGAAAATCCGGGCCGATATACGCATTGACCGAGGCGTTGTTGATGATCGTGTCACCGGCGGTCATATGCGCCAGTGCGGCCTTGGCCAGATAGAACTGGCTGTGCATGTTGGCCGCGAAGGTGTCTTCCCATTGGGCGTCGGGCAGGGTGGTCAGATCGGTATTGACCCATTGCGTGCCGGCGTTGTTGACCAGGATATTGAGGCCGCCCAGCACCTCGATCGTCTCGGCCACCGTGGCCCGGCAGGTGTCGGCATTGGCCAGATCGCCAGCGATCAGATGACAGCGCGCGCCCTCGGCCTCGACCAGGCGCTTCGTCTCTTGCGCGTCGTCTGTTTCACTGAGATACGCCACGGCCACATCCGCGCCCTCGCGGGCGAAATGGATCGCCACCGAACGCCCGATGCCCGAATCGGCCCCGGTCACGAGTGCCACCTTGCCGGTGAGTTTGTCCGCGCCTTTATAGCCGTCGCGGATCATCTCGGCGGCCGGCTGCAGGGCGGCCTCGCTGCCGGGCAGATCCTGGGATTGTGCGGGGATGTTCGGTTGGTCGGACATGACGGTCTGCAAAGCGCTGGAAACAGGCGCTCAGTCTGCCCGTTTCGTGGGTCATGCAGCCATTCGTAGAATTACCCGACCGACTCGGCCACCCGGGCGATCGCCCGCTCCAGGCGTGCCATGCCCTCGTCGATATCGGCCTCAGGAATGATCAGGCTGGGCGCAAAGCGCAGTACGCCCGGCCCGGCCACCAACAGCATCACGCCTTCATCAATGCCCGCGGCCAACGTATCGCGCCCGGCCTCGCCAAAGCGGGCGTTGAACTCGGCCCCCATCAAAAGCCCCAGGCCCCGAATCTCGGCAAAGCAGTCGTACTTGGCATCAATGGCTTCCAGATGCTTGCGAAACAGCGCGTGGCGCTCGGCGACACCGTCCAGCACCTCGGGCGTGTTGATGGTCGATACCGCGGCGTAGCCCACGGCACAGGCCAACGGATTACCGCCGTAGGTCGAGCCGTGCGTACCGACCACGAACACCTCGGCCACATGCTCGGTGGTGAGCATCGCGCCGATCGGAAAACCGCCGCCCAGCGCCTTGGCACTGGTCAGGATGTCCGGCGTCACGCCGTAGTGCATATACCCGTAGAGATGGCCGGTCCGGCCCACGCCGCACTGCACCTCGTCGAAGATCAACAAGGCGTTGTGGGCATCCGCCAACGCACGCAGGCCTTCCAGAAATTCTGGCGTGGCCGGTGTGACGCCGCCTTCACCCTGCATGGGCTCCACGATGATCGCGCAGGTGTTCTCATCCACCAGCTCGCGCGCCGAATCCAGATCGTTGTACTGCCCGTGCACGATACCGCCCGGGATCGGCCCGAAGCCTTCGGTGTACTTCGGCTGGCCGCCGACCGACACCGTGAACCACGTCCGCCCGTGGAACGACTGGCGAAACGACACGATCTTGTCTTTTTGCTTGCCGTGATGATCGTGGGCATAACGCCGCGCCAGCTTCAGCGCGGCCTCGTTGGCCTCGCCGCCGGAGTTGCAGAAGAACGCCTTGTCGGCAAACGTCGCCTCGACCAGCGTCTTGGCCAGCCGCAGCGCCGGCTCGTTGGCATAGACATTGGACAGATGCCAAAGCTGCTCGCCCTGGGTCTTCAACGCATCCACAAGGGCCGGATGCGCATGCCCCAACGCATTCACCGCAATGCCGCCGGCAAAATCCACGAACTCACGCCCGTCCTGATCCCACAGCCGGCTGCCGTCCCCACGCACGGGAATGATCGCCTGCGGGTTGTAGTTGGGCAGCATGTAGGTGTTGAAATCGTCGCGGGTCGGGGTCCAGGTCATGGTCTTCGTCCAATGGGCAGACAAGTGTGCGCGGGCCGTATTGTGGCGCGTCCAACGCGCGCGGTCACGGCATGCGCCAAGTGGCCGTCAACAACAGCGTCCAACGCCGACCGGCCACGAGCCGCCAGGCCGTTTTACAGATCGCCCGTGGGTGGCCGGCCCACCCGCCGGGCAATGCCGTTTACGATAACGGCCCGATACGTCCTTGGCGGTACCCACCAGGCACCCGCGGCGAGTGGCACCGTGTATGACCGTGTCGTGATGTGCTGGCGACGTGATGCCGGGTCGTGCACGGTTGTGCCCACGCGGCCAAAAAGTTTCGACGAGACCTTAGTCATGAACGCATCCGACGCCACCTACGATATCCCCGCGCATAGCGAACCGCAGGGCGTTCGAGAAGCGAATATTGAAACGGCGTTCATCGAAAAACTGCGCGGCCTGAAGTACACGATCCGGCCCGACATTCGCGACCGGGCCGCGCTTGAAGCCAACTTCCGCGAAAAGTTCGAAGCCCTGAACCGCGTCACCCTTACCGACGGCGAGTTCGAGCGCCTGCTGGGTGAGATCGTCACGCCGGATGTGTTCACCGCCTCGCGCACCCTGCGCGAGATCAATGGCTTCACCCGCGACGACGGCACGCCGCTCAACTACACGCTGGTCAACATCAAGGATTGGTGCAAAAACACTTTTGAGGTGGCCAGCCAGCTACGCATCAATACCGATTACAGCCATCATCGCTACGACGTGATCTTGCTGATCAACGGCGTGCCTGCCGTACAGGTCGAGCTGAAAACGCTTGGCATCAGCCCGCGGCGGGCCATGCAGCAGATCGTCGATTACAAGAACGACCCCGGCAGCGGCTACACGCGCACGTTGCTGTGCTTCGTGCAGCTATTCATCGTCAGCAACCAGACCGATACCCGTTACTTCACGAACAACAACAATCGCCACTTCGCCTTCAACGCCGAAGAACGGTTCCTGCCGATCTACCAGTTCGCCGCCGAAGACAACACCAAGATCACGCATCTGGACGACTTCGCCGATGCCTTCCTGGCCAAATGCACGCTGGGCCGCATGATCAGCCGCTACACGGTGCTGGTGGCCAGCGAGCAGAAGCTGCTGATGATGCGTCCGTACCAGATCTACGCCGTCAATCGCATCATCCAGTGCATCGAGGAGAACAGCGGCAACGGCTATATCTGGCACACCACCGGCAGCGGCAAGACGCTGACGTCTTTCAAGGCGTCCACGCTGCTCAAGCACAACCCCGAAATCCACAAGTGCCTGTTTGTCGTCGACCGCAAGGATCTGGATCGCCAGACCCGCGAGGAATTCAATCGTTTCCAGCCAGGCTCCGTCGAGGCCAACACCAACACCGCCACGCTCGTGCGCCGGCTGCTCTCGGACGACTACGCCGACAAGGTCATCGTCACCACCATCCAGAAGCTGGGCCTGGCGCTAGACGAACAGAGCAAGCGTAACCAGAGCCGCCAGCAGCGCGGCCAGCAAACCTACTCGGACCTGCTGGCACCGCTGCGCGACAAGCGCATGGCCATCATCTTCGACGAATGCCACCGCTCGCAGTTTGGCGATACCCACCAGACCATCAAGGCATTCTTCCCCAGGGCTCAGCTTTTCGGCTTCACCGGCACGCCCATATTCGAAGAGAACGCCGCACAGAAACAACAGTTTCAAACCGGCGAAAACGAAGACGATGTAAAGCAGCGCAAGACCACCGCAGACATCTTCCAGCAGCAGCTGCACGCCTACACCATCACCCACGCCATCGAGGACGGTAACGTCCTGCGCTTCCACGCCGACTATTTCCGCTCGGAGGGCGAATCGGATGACGCAGCCTCGAAGCCCGGCGCCAAACCCGGCGACACGCTGACCCAGCGCGCCGTCGTCGAGACCATCCTGGACAAGCACGACGCCGCCACTGCCGACCGGCGCTTCAATGCCCTGTTGGCCACATCCAGCATCAACGACGCCATCACCTATTACGCGTTGTTCAAGCAGATACAGGCCGAGCGCCAGGCCGAAAATTCCGATCTCGAGCCGCTCAAGATCACCGCTGTCTTCTCACCGCCCGCCGAAGGCAATGCCGACGTCCGCCAGCTCCAGGAAGACCTGCCCCAGGAAAAAGCCGACAACGCCACCGAGCCGGACCAGAAGAAAGCCGCCCTCAAACAGATCCTGGACGACTACAACGCCGCCTATGGCACCAACCACGCCATCAGTGCCTTCGATGATTTCTACAAGGACGTCCAGCAGCGCATCAAGGACCAGCAGCACCCCGATACCGACCTGCCGGGCAAGGGGGCGGAGAAGATCGATATCACCATCGTGGTCGACATGCTGCTCACCGGCTTCGACTCCAAATATCTCAACACGCTCTATGTCGACAAGAACCTGAAGCATCACAGCCTGATCCAGGCCTTCAGCCGCACCAATCGTGTGTTGAACGCCACTAAGCCCTACGGCCATATCCTCGATTTTCGTGGCCAGCAGGCCAACGTGGACGAGGCCATCGCCCTGTTTTCGGGGGCCAAGGCCGACACGGCCCGCAAGATCTGGCTGGTGGACAAGGCCCCGCAGGTCATCGAACAGTTCAAACAGGCCAAGGACGACCTGGACGCGTTTCTCGAATCCCAGGGCCTGGAATCCCGGCCCGAGGCCATCGCCAACCTCAAGGGCGACGACGCCCGCGCCCAGTTCATCAATCGCTTCAAGGAAGTCCAGCGCTGCCAGACCCAGCTCGACCAGTACACCGACCTCACCGACGAACAGAAACAAGAGATCGAGCACACGCTGCCAAAAGACGATCTAAGACGTTTCCGCGGTGCCTATCTCGAAACCGCCCAGCGCCTGCGCGAACAGCGCGAACAGCCCGGCGGCACGGATAACCCCGCCGTCGATCAGCTCGACTTCGAGTTCGTTCTGTTCGCCTCGGCCACCATCGATTACGACTACATCATGGGCCTGATCGCCCGCTTCACCGATCAGGACCCCAAGAAAGCGACCATGAGCCGCGAACAGCTCATCGGCCTGATCCAGTCCGATGCCAAGTTCATCGACGAACGCGACGAGATCACCGAATACGTCCGCTCACTGGCCACCGACACGCCCCTCGACGAACAGCAGATCCGAGACGGCTATCGCCAGTTCAAGGCCAACAAGCGGGAACACGAACTGGCCGGTATCGCCCACCAACACGGCCTGTCCGAACAAGCGTTATCCGACTTTGTGGACACCATCCTGCAACGCATGATCTTCGACGGTGAACAACTCAAAGACTTGTTCGCTCCGCTCGACCTGGGCTGGCGCGAAAGAATGAAACGCGAACTCGCCCTGATGCATGACCTCGTGCCGCTGCTCAAGAGACGGGCCGACGGGCGGACGATTTCGGGTTTGAGTGCTTATGAGTAGTGGGGCGAACGAGATGACTAAGAACGATAAACAACGCTTGCTCGTGCCCAAGCTTCGGTTTCCGGAGTACCAGAAGTCGCCGTCCTGGACAATTAAATCACTCGGGAATGTCTGTGAAATACTAAATAATCGAAGAGTCCCAATCACAACCAAAGATCGTAAGCCAGGGCCTTACCCGTACTACGGGGCAAGCGGGATCGTCGATTATGTTGATGAATTCATCTTCGATGAGCGCCTCGTGCTAGTCGGTGAAGACGGGGCAAAATGGGAAGCTTTTGATAACACTGCCTTTATTGCTGAGGATGAGTTTTGGGTGAACAATCACGCCCATGTTCTAAAGCCTATAGGAGTGATTGACACGCTTCTAGTGAGCTACCTCGTGAGAAGTGACGTGGGGCCTTATGTCACCGGCGCGGCACCACCGAAACTCACCTTGGCGAAGCTTAAACGAATACCTATCCCACTACCCCCTACTGAAGCCGAACAACAAAAAATCGCCGACTGCCTGCGCTCGCTGGACGATCTGATCGCGGCCGAGCGGCGCAATCTGGCGGCGCTGCGGGATCACAAGCAAGGACTGATGCAACAGCTCTTCCCCCGCGAAGGCGAAACCCGCCCGCGTCTTCGATTTCCGGAGTTTCAGGGGGCGGGCGATTGGGAGGTCTGCGCGGTCGGAAACATTGCCAAGATTTTTAAGGGCAAAGGCGTCGCGAAAGCTGACATCGTCGCCGGCGGATTGACACCATGTATCCGCTATGCAGAGCTTTACACCACTTACGGCGAAGTGATCACAGACATAAAATCCTACACCGATGTATCAGTTTCTGCCTTGGTACTGAGTGAAACAGAAGATGTGATCATTCCCGCATCAGGGGAAACCAAAGCGGACATTGCGACTTGCGCCTGCGTTGCGAGTGCAGGCGTCGCCTTGGGGAGCGATCTTAACGTGCTGCGATCAAAGGTCGATGGCCGTTTCTTGAGTTACTACTTGAATGGCGTAAAAAGACCTGAGCTTGCCAAGGTCGCGCAAGGCGACACAGTTGCGCATCTATATCAAGCACAAATTTCCCAACTCACCGTTGCGATTCCGACGGATGCGAAGGAGCAGCGTGTTATCGCTGATTGCTTATCAACTATCGATGGCCAGATTAGCGTGAAGGTGGCGAAACTGAACGCGCTGCGCACCCACAAGCACGGTCTGATGCAGCAACTCTTCCCGGCGTCGGATAGCGCCGTGTAATGAACCCACGAATCATTATCATCGCCGGGCCGAACGGGGCAGGGAAAACCACGTTCGCCCGAACCTTTCTACCTGATGACGCGCGCCTGCCGCGTTTCATCAATGCCGATCTGATCGCGACGGGGTTGTCACCGTTTGCACCGGAGACGGCGGCGGTCAAGGCAGGGCGCTTGATGTTGCAGGAGATAGACGATGCGGTGGCCCATGGGGAGAGCTTTGCATTTGAAACCACGTTGGCCGGCATGGGCTACCGAAAACACATTCGGCGATGGCGCGCCTTGGGCTACCACGTCAGCCTGTTCTTTCTGAGCCTGCCCGACGTAGAAACCGCTATTGCTCGCGTGGCCACCCGCGTCCGTCAGGGCGGTCACGATATTCCCGAAAACGTGATTCGTCGTCGCTTTACCGGCGGGCAGCGCCATTTCAATACGGTGTACAAGAACGAGGTGGATGACTGGGCCTTGTATGATAACGGCGGTGATGCCGCCACCCTGCTGGACTGGAGTGAGACACCATGAAATCGCGAGATATTTCCGAGGCACGCAACCCCGATCTGCGCGCGTCCGAGGCCGCGCTGCGCCGCGCGGCGCAACTGGCGCGTCAAACCGCGATCCAGACCGATACGGATCTGGTCGTGGTGCGTAACGGCCGCACGATTCGGATACCGGCCCATACCCTGCGTTACGAGGCGAAGGGTGATGGAAGCTCGGCTTCAATGCTCATAACGGCCAGAAAAGATTGAAACGGCAACAGGCCCTTGCCACAAGCCCGGCTTGACGCAACAATTTTTCGCCACACCGTAAGGCCGCGACGCGAATAGCTGTTTGATCTGGGGGCCGAACAGGCTGGTTCGCGCCTAACAAGCCTGTCTGAAAGCGCTGAACCGAGCGGTGAGGCAACGGCCGAGGAATCCTCGGTCGTTCAAATGAAAGACAGCCGCGCGGCGTGCGGCACGCGCTGACAGCTACGACCCGCACTTTGGCGTGACGCAGTTGGACGATACGCAAACACGAGAGCATGAATCTCAAGCCGCCGATGCCGCCGATGAGGCCGAGCTGGCCGCGCTGGAACATCAGGTCAAGCAACGCAAGAAACCATGACAAAAAACGACCAACAAAAACTCGGCAAAATCCTCTGGGATATCGCGGACGATCTGCGCGGGTCGATGAACGCCGATGATTTTCGCGATTACATGCTGGCGTTTCTGTTCCTGCGCTATCTCTCGGATAACTACGAGGCTGCCGCGCAGAAAGAGCTGGGTAGCGATTACCCGGACCCGGATGCGATAGACAACGGCGGTCGCACGCCGTTATCGGTGTGGTACGACGCGAATCCCGAGGATATCGAGGCGTTCGAGAAGCAAATGCGCCGCAAGGCGCACTATGTGATCGAGCCCCGGCATCTGTGGGCGAATATTGCTTATCTCGCTCGCAAGCACGATGACGAGCTGCTCGGAACCCTGCAGGCCGGGTTTAAATACATCGAGAACCAGTCGTTCGATAGCACGTTTGCCGGGCTGTTCTCCGAGATCAACCTGGGCTCCGACAAGCTCGGCAAGACCCACGCCGATCGTAACGCCAAGCTCTGCACCATCATTCAGCGCATCGCCGAAGGGCTGGCCGATTTCTCGACCGATGCCGATACTCTGGGTGATGCCTATGAGTATCTGCTCGATCAGTTCGCGGCCGGCTCGGGCAAGAAGGCGGGTGAGTTCTATACGCCGCAGCGGATTTCCGACATCTTGTCGGCGATCGTCACGCTCGATAGCCAGGCACCGGCGTCCGGCCCACGGCAGAACCTGGCCAGCGTTTATGATTTTGCCTGCGGTTCGGGCTCGTTGTTGTTGAATGTGCGTCGGCGCGTGGTCGATGCCGGGGGCACGATCGGCCAGATTTCGGGCCAGGAATACAACGTGACCACCTACAACCTCGCGCGCATGAACATGTTGCTGCACGGGGTGAAGGACACCGAGTTCGAGATCTACCACGGCGATACGCTCAAGAACGAGTGGGACACGCTGCGCGAGACCAACCCGGCGAAAAAACCCCGCTTCGATGCCGTGGTGGCCAATCCGCCGTTCAGCTATCGCTGGACACCGGGCGATGACACCAGCGAGGACATGCGTTTCAAGAACCACGGCGTGGCGCCGAAGTCCGCCGCGGACTTCGCGTTCCTGCTGCACGGGTTCCATTACCTGAAAGACGACGGCGTGATGGCGATCATCCTGCCGCACGGCGTGTTGTTCCGTGGCGGGGCCGAGGCGCGCATTCGCCGCAAGCTGCTAGAAGACGGGCATATCGATACCGTGATCGGCCTGCCGGCGAACCTGTTCTATTCGACGGGTATCCCGGTCTGCATTCTGGTGTTGAAAAAGTGCAAGCAGTCAGACGATGTGCTGTTCATCAACGCCGAAAAACACTTCGAGAAAGGCAAGCGACAGAACGCGCTGAACGAATCGCATATCACCGAGATCATCGATACCTACAAGGCGCGCCCGGATCAGGTCGAGCGTTATGCCCGACGGGTCGATCTGGACGAGATCGAGCGCAACGACTGGAACTTGAACATCTCGCGCTATGTGAGCACGGCCGAGCCAGAACCCGAGATTGATCTGGCCCGCGTGCATCAGGATCTGGTCTCGATCGAGACCGATATCGCAGACGCGGCGAAGCGGCACAACGAGTTTCTCGAAGAACTCGGGCTGCCACCGCTTCCGGGGTATGCGAACACAAAAACGTCATGATGCGAGCGTCGTAACGGCGATCCGTTCTGGGGTGTGTCGCTTTTTGAGTTGGCAATCAGTCGCCCGACGGGGGCGAAAAGACAAGAAAGAGGGGGCACACCATGAGCGACGTGGACATGCCACGGCATAACGCGCTACCCGCCACCGCCTGGCTGGCCATCGGCGCGGCCGCACTCGGCGGCATGCTCTACGGCTACGACATCGGCATCATCGCCGGGGCGCTGGTGTTCATGAAGCCGGCGTTGTCGTTATCGGCGTCTGAGATGTCGCTGATCGTCGCGGCCGTGCTGGGCGGTGGGTCGCTTGCCACGTTGATCGGCGGGCCGGCCGCTGATCGCTTTGGTCGCAAGGCGACGCTCACAGTGGCTGGCCTGGTGTTCATCGTTGGCGTGGTGGTTACGGCCATAGCCGGTGGCTATAGCGGTGCGCTGGTCGGGCGTTTGATCCAGGGGATCGGCGTGGGGCTGATCACGATCGTGGTGCCGTTGTACATGGTGGAGGTCATGCCGCCGGCGGTGCGCGGGCGTAGTGTGACGCTGTTTCAGCTTTGCCTCACGTTCGGCATTCTGGCGGGTTATCTCGTGGGGTATCTGTTCAACCACAGCGGGGATTGGCGGGCCATGTTCGCCACCGCGCTAATCCCCGCGGCGGCTTTTGTGCTTCTGGGGCTGGCCCTACCGAAATCACCGCGCTGGCTGTTCAAGCAGGGCAGGACCGATGAGGCGCGCGCGGTGTTGGGGCGTACCCACGGCCCGGCCGAAGCCGAAACGACGTTTGCCGAGCTGGCCGATCAGACCGACGCAGACGCCGCGGCCGGGCGCTGGTCGTTGTTGCCGGCGCCGGGGTATCGCAAGGCGTTTTTCCTGGCTTTGGCGATCGGCTTGCTCAATCAGTTGACCGGCATCAATACGTTGCTGCAATTCAATACCGTGATTCTTGATCAGTCCGGTCTGGGCTCCGGTGCGGCCGCGGTGCTGGGGAGCGTGACGGTTGGTTTGACCAATTTCGTGGTCACGATCATCGGGCTGGTGTTGATTGATCGCGTCGGGCGGCGGCCATTGCTGATCATCGGTACGGCAGGCTCGGCCATCGCGCTTGTATTCATGGCCTTGGTGCATGTGCTGACCACGGCGTCGCCGCTACAGGGCTATGCCACGCTGGCCGGGTTGATCGGCTTTGTGGTCTTTTTTGCTATCGGCCCGGGTATCGTGGTGTGGCTGGCTATTTCTGAAGTGTTGCCGCTGGCGATCCGCGCCAAGGGGATGGCGGTGGCGCTGTTCGCCAATTCCTTGATGTCGGCCGCACTTGCGGCCGTGTTCATGGATATCGTGGCATTGGCCGGCTATGCCGGGGCCTTCGCGTTATTGGCGGTATCTGTTCTGTTGTATCTGCTGGTGGCGATTTTCCCGTTGCCCGAGACCAAGGGCCGCAAGCTTGAAGAAATCGAACGCCATTTTCTGGGTGGTGAACATGGCTGATGCGGTGTTCATCGGCGTGGATAGTGGCGCCAGCAAGACCCACGTCGTGGCTCTTGATGCCCAGGGCGCGGTGATCGGCCAGGCGCGGGGGGCGGCGGCGACATTGAACGGGCAGGCCGATACCGCCTGGGCGACCATTGAAATCGCCCTGGGCCAGCTTGGCCTGAGCCGGGGGCGGCCGGCTGATGATTGGCATGTCGTGGTGGGTATCGCCGGGACCGAGCTGTCCGCTGCGTTTGATGATTTCGTGGCCGCTGCGCCGATATTCGCTTCTTGCCGCGTGGTGTCTGATGCGCATATCGCCTGTGCCGGCGCACACGGTCTGACCGACGGGGCCATCGTGGCTGTTGGTACCGGGCTTGTTGGGTTTTCTCGCCGAGCCGGCACGCCAAAGCGCGCTGGCGGCTGGGGGTTTCCCCACGATGATCGCGGTGCTGGCGCGTGGCTGGGGCTGGAAGCGGTGGCCCACGCACTGGCCGTGGCGGACGGGCGCGACGATTCGAGCATGCTGTCCGAGTGGCTTCTGGCGCCTTATGATCATGATCCGCTGGCGCTGTCTGCCTGGGCCTGTACGGCACGCGCCGGTGATTTCGCGCGTCTGGCGCGTGGCGTAGTCACGAGCGCGCAGGCCGGCGATGCCCGTGCCGAATCATTGCTGCGTGCGGCCGGCGCGCACGTCTCCACGCTGGCCCGGGCGCTGATCGGTGCCCACGACGATCTGGGGCTGGCGCTCGTCGGCGGCTTGGCCGACACGGTTACGCCGTATCTGGATAGCGATCTGCGCGCACGTCTGATCGCACCGCGCTATACACCGGCCCACGGCGCTGCCCTGATGGCACGCCACGGCGCATCGGAGGTTTTGTCATGACCACGCGCATGCGCGCCGAAATGCTTGAAACGCCGGAACGTCTGGCTGATCAATGGGTTGCAAACCAAGCCTCGATGGCGACGATCGCCGAACACGTCAGGGCGCGTGGCCCGGCGACGCCGTGGTGGACGGTCGCGCGGGGCAGCTCTGCCCACGCGGCGACGTTCTTTTCGGCCGCGGCCGGCCTGGGTGCCAACCGAGTGGTGGGCGAGATCACGCCAAGTTTATTCACGGTCTATGATCGGCGACCGCCACTGGCCGATGCCATCGTCCTGGCGATCTCCCAGTCCGGTGCCGGGGAAGACATCAACGCGGTGGTGGAGGCGTCCGCGGCAAGCGGCGCGTTAACCCTCGCGCTAACCAATGATCCATCGTCATCTTTGGCACGATCAGCGGCTCTGACCTTCGATCTGGCGATGGGCGAAGAAACGGCCGTGGCCGCTACGAAAACGTTTCTCGGCACCCTGGCTGCGGCAGCGCGGCTGGTTACGACGATGGCGGACGACCGTTCGCTGGATCGCGCGCTTGCGCGCCTGCCCGATACGCTCGCGCAACGACGAGACGACCAGCCCCCGTTGGACGCCGCAGCCCTGGCTGGATTCGATCGGGCGGGTTTCGTGCTCGGGCGCGGCGTGGGGCTGGCGGTCGCCCGAGAAGTCGCGCTCAAGTTCAAGGAGGTGTGTGTGACGCCGGCCGAGTCTTTTTCGGCCGCAGAGTTCATCCACGGTCCGCTGACGCTGGTCAGCCCCGGCACGCCGATACTGATGATCTGCCTGGACGATGCCACGCGGCCCGGCATCATGAAGACTGCGCGCCGGCTTGTGGATCTTGGCGCCGCGGTCACTTTGCTGGGGCCGAATTTGCCCGCAGCGAAAGATACCGACGGCCTGATTACGATCAGCCGGCCAGCGACCGACAATGTCTATACCGACGCAATCGCCATAGCGTTTGATTGCTACGGCGCGCTCGAGGCTCGGGCGGTCGCGCTTGGCTACGATCCCGATCAGCCGCCCAATGTTCGAAAGATCACGAGTACCTACTGATGCGCGGCGCACGAGCTGACGATCCGCGGCGTTGGGAGATTCGAGGGCCGGCGGTCCACACGCCTGCCGGCGAGGCGCGCCGATTAATCATCGAAGACGCCACGATCAGCGAGGCGGGCGATCCGATCGAAGCCACGCTGGATCTCCCCGCCGACTGGCATATCGTGCCGGGCTTTATTGATGCCCATATCCACGGCGCGATGGGCGCGGATGTCATGGATGCCAGCGCCGAAGGCCTGGCCCGCATCGCGGCCTACCTGCCCGCCGAGGGCACGACCTCGTTTCTGGCCACGACCATGACCGGCTCGGCGGAGACGATCGAGGCGGCACTGCGGGTGGCGGCTAGCCACGACAGCCCGCCGGGCACGGCCGAGATGCTGGGCGTGCATCTGGAAGGCCCGTTCGTGAATGCCGATAAGGCCGGGGCGCAGCCGGTCGCGCATATCGCTACGCCCGATATCGATCGGTTCGAGCACTGGCAGGCCGCAAGCGGCGGTCGCATTCGCGTGGTCACGTTGGCCCCGGAAATGCCGGGCGGTGATGCGCTCGTCAAACACCTGACACGGGCCGATGTTCGGGCGTCGATCGGCCATTCAGCCTGTAGCGCGGCCCAGGCCGAGGCCGCGATTGCCGCCGGCGCGGCGCGCGGCACGCATCTGTTCAATGCCATGAACGGCCTGCACCACCGCGAGCCGGGGGCGGCCTGTGCGCTGCTCGCCAATCCGGTGGCACGCGCGGAAATCATTGCCGACGGACATCATGTCGCACCCGCGATGGTGAACCTGGCCTATCGCACGGCCGGTGCCGCCGGCCTCATGGCCATCACCGATGCCATGCGGGCCAAAGGGCTAGGCGACGGGCAATACACGCTGGGCGGCCAGCCCGTGACCGTCGAGAACGACCAGGCGCGCCTGGCCGATGGCACGCTGGCCGGCAGCGTGCTGACCTTCGACCAGGCGTTTCGCAACCTGTGCGCTTACACCGGTTGCAACATGGCCGAGGCGATCGCCATGACCAGCGCCAACGCCGCGGCCGATCTCGGCCTGGCTGATCGCAAAGGCCGGCTGGCGCCCGGGTACGATGCCGATTGCGTGGTGCTGGACGCCGATTGTCGCGTGCGCCTGACGATCTGTCGTGGCCGGATTGCGTATGACGGCCGCACGGCTTGGCGGGATTCTCGGTTTCGTAGGAATCGATAACGATTTGACGTCTACCACGTTGCGCCTATTGCAAGAAAGGCATATGCTGGCATATGCCATGTATTGCAGAGGTGTCGATGGAAACCGAACGTCATGCTCGTTTGTTCAAGAACGGCCGAAGTCAGGCGCTGCGTATTCCGAAGGAGTTCGAGCTGCCCGGCAACGAGGCGATTATCCGAAAAGAGGGCAACAGGTTGATCATTGAGCCGGTCGCTGCCAAGCCCAATCTTCTGGATATGTTGGCCACGCTGTCGCCGATTGAAGAAACGCTGCCGATCGCAGAAGACATGCCGCCGGACGAGGATGTTCAGCTTTGACGGCGACGGGCTTTGTCTATCTGTTGGATACGAACATCATTTCCGACATGGTTCGCCGTCCAGCAGGCCGCGCTGCCAAGGCTCTGGCGCGCGTCGACGTTGCGCAGGTATGCACCAGCATTATTGTGGTGAGCGAAATACGTTACGGCGTCGCGCGCCGCGGCTCTCAAAAACTCACCGCTCAGGTCGACGCTGTTCTGTCTGTCTTGCCGGCGCTGTCGCTCGAGTCTCCCGCTGACCGGCATTACGGCGATATCCGCGCTGAATTGGCGGGCCAGGGGCAGCCGATCGGCGGCAACGATCTTCTGATCGCCGCTCAGGCACGCGCCCTCGGGTTGACCGTGGTCACCGATAACATCCGTGAATTCGAGCGTGTTCGCGGGCTTCGAACAGACAACTGGCTAGACCAAGCATAGCTTGCGCTATCGCGTTCGGTTAGTTGCGATTTAGTGAGTAACTTGACTCTCGATTGGCAGCTTGTCGCTAGCCTTCTGAAATCAAAAACGCATAGATATCGAGCACTTGGCCGTCGCCCGCGCCAATGAAGTGCCAAGCGGCATTGATGGCTTCGGTATCGACGACGATCAGTCCGTCGTAGTCGCCGTCGGCTGTGCCGGCACAGCCGGCAACACTCAGATGCGCGGCGGTGCCGGCGGCCAGGCGTTGCGCGGGTGCAATACGCCCTGCTAGCCGACAGCCCGCCCCGGCGGCATCGATGGTCGCGGCGTCGTTGATCGTGAACGCAGCGATATCGTCGCCGATCACGCTTTGATAATGCCCGGCCAGGTTATCGGCCGTGATCGGCGCCACTGGAGCGGCGATCGTAAACCGGCGGGTCAACGACAGCGGCGTGGTGGGCGCCGGTACGCGGTGCCAGGGGGCCGATGCGTTGGCGCGGCGATAGATGACTTGAGCGCCAATCCCAGACGTCGGGGCCAGCGAGATGAAGGCTCGCCCGCTTTCATCAAAAAACGCCAGGCCGTCGTTGCCGGCCGGATCGCCGGCAAGTACGACCGCGCTCGTGCCGGCGGACAACTCGGGTAGCGATAGATCGGTTTGCGACGGGCCATCGGGTTGGGCCGGCTGATCGGCGTGGGTATCGATATGCGCGGTATCGTCATGACAGCCGGCGAGCACGAGCATGGCGGCCACGCCGGTGCCGACCAGAAAACCGACGGGGCGACGTGCGTGGCTCATCGCGTGCTGTCCGTCACGAGATCCTGTACGCGGATACGCGCGGCATTGCGCTGGCTGCGAAAGGCTTGCACGGTGACCTGGATCGGCGTGACGGTGACGAAGCCGTTGTTGAGTGCCACGGCCTCTGCCGGCGGTACGCCCTTGGGCGTTTGGTCCTGCGGGCAATTGAAGTCGATGCCCAAGCCAGCGGCTTCGTCATCATCAACCCTGCCATAGCCCAGCCGCGGGGCACTGTCGGTGTTACTGGCGTCCTCGTTCAAAGGCACGAAGAAATCGTCGCGGGCGCCGATACAGCTGATCGAGGTGAACTTGAAGGCCAGATCGCCGGCCTGGGTATCGTCATCGAAGGCGGGCACGTTTACGCTCAACCCAACCCCTGCGGGCAATAGCGCCTTGCCGTGGCGGTTTGTCTTGAGCGAGGCGATGAGGCGTTGCACGACGCCGGCCTCGCGCATCTCGATCGCATCCGCCGATAAATCTCGATACGAGCGCTCGGGCGTGCCCGCATAGCTGACGGCGACCGAGGGAATACCGCGGGCCACGCCCTAAGTGCCAAATACAGTTTTATGCGGGCATCGTGACTGTTTGATGACACCGAATCGGCCGTCATTAGCCGCCGAGTGCCATCACGGCATCGGCAAACGCTGCCGGTGCTTCCTGTGGCGGGTTGTGGCCCACGCCGGGTAAGACGCGATGCTCGAAGGGCGCACTGAAATGCGGGGCAAGTCCGGCTGTATCGGTGACCTCGAACAAGCCGCTGGCCGCCCCGTCGAGCACGATGGCCGGCGCCTCGATCACGGGCTGCTCGGCCAGGGCGGCCTCGGTGGCCTCAAAGCGCGAATCACCCGCGACGAGGCCGAATCGGTGTCGATACGAGTGAATAACGACATCGACGAAATCCGGGTTGTCGAAGGCGGGCGCGGTCTGGTGGAAGACCGCGTCGTCGAAGCGCCAAGTTGGCGACCACTGCGACCAGAGCAGGCGTGCCAGGCGAGCACGGTTATCGCGCAATCCGGCCCGCCCGCGCGCGCCATGGAAATAGAACTGATACCAGAGACGGGCCTCTTGTTCCGGGGCCAGAGGCGTATCCGCGGTGGCGATGTTCTGGATGTTGTAGCCGCCGCAGGAGACGAGCCCGCCCACGCGCTCAGGCCAGAGCGCGGCGACGATACAGGCCGCGCGCCCGCCCCAGTCGAAACCGGCCACCACCGGCCGATCCAGGCCGAGGGCGTCGATCAGGGCCAGCAAGTCATGGGCCAGAGCTGCCTGTTGGCCCGAGCGCAGCGTGGCGGTATCGCGAAACCGGGTTGGCCCGTAGCCGCGCATGTAGGGCACGACCACGCGCCAGCCGCCCGTCGCGAGCCGCTCGCCCGCGGCGACCATCGCGTGCACGTCGTAGGGAAAGCCGTGACACAACACTGCCGCCGGCCCGTCGGCCGGGCCGGCGATATGACAGGCGATGACAAGATCGCGCGTGGCGATATCCGAGCGTGTGGCTGGCGACAATAGAGCGCTAGACATGGCCTGGGGCGTTTGGTGTCCTGACGCTGAGTCTAGTCGTTTGCGGCCAGCGCGTGCACGAGCGGCCCGTCCAGGGTGAACGCCAGAAACTGCGTGCGTTGGGTTGTGCTGAAATTGTCGTCGGCGACGAGCACGAGCGTGGGGTGCCCGTGCACAGTCGGCCCAAGGGTGATGCCTTCGATATTGTCGAGATCGATATCCAGCGTGGCCAGATCCAGCAGCAGGTGTTTCTTCATCGGGTGATAACGCGTGTTGCGGATCGAATCTCGGCCGCTGACGTCTGTTGCCCCGTGAGTGTGTGTCAGATACAGGCGTATATCGTTGCCGATACCGGTAGAAAATGATCGCTCGAGCGCGATATAGGTATCCGGGGCAATCGCCAGCAGTTCGGATAGGCCGTTGGTGGCAAAACCGTCTGCCGGCTCGGGCGCCGCGGCAACGGCCGCGGTGCGATAGACATATTGGGCGAGCGGCTTGCCGGTCGCACCGTCGAGGCATAACACGCGCGCCGGACTGCCGTGCTCCAGGGTGGCTGCCGGCCCGTCCTGGATGAGCGCGTTTTCTGTCGCGGTGAGCCAGATGTTTTGATTCAGGGCATGCGTCAGGCTTTCAAAGGCCAGATTGTTACGGATGCCGTGGCGGGTGGCCGGGCGAAAGACATCCGGAATAGCAAATGCGGCTATCGGCGCGCCGCCACGTGTCATCACACGAACGAAAGGCGCCAGGCCTGTCGCGGCATTGCCTTCGCTGGTCCAGTAGAGCAGGCCCGGGAAGGCCGTGATACGCAGGCTTTCCGGATCGGCCACACCCGGGGCAAACGCCTGGCCGTCCAGCGCCTGGATTTCGGTAACGCCGGTGAACTGCACGTCGCCGTCGGCCAGTTGTCCATCCGACAAGTCAATCGTCAGGTCGTAGTACCGTACCGGGCCTTGCGCGCCGCGGTTGTCGCTGATCGCGACGTATCGCTCGTTGGCGGCATCGTAATCAATCCCGGACAGACCGCCGACTTCGGTGGCCTCAAATCGCGTGCCGGTAGGTATTTCGGCCATGCCGATGAAGGACAGCGTTACCGGCGGGTTCGCCCAAGCGCCGACTGAAAAGCCGGTGAGTGCGACAAGCGCTATCGTGCTGCCAATCGATCGTGTTCGCTGGACCATGCCGGGCTCCGCGTGGGGTTGCAGGCCTATCCTGGTCGCGGATTCATGACGGTGTCGCGACGGAGACGAGCCGGCCCCGGTGCGTGCCGGCCCGCCTCCAGCGCAAGCTTAGGCGCCGCTGCCGGCAGCGCTTGTGATGGTTTCGGTGCTCAGGTTGTCGTCATCGGCAATCGCGGTTTCGCTGTAGCGCAGGCGCCGGGCGTTCTTGTTCGAGTAGCGCAGGTCCTGATCCGAGAAATACGGCGAATCGGCGTCATCGGACTGGCTGTAGCTGACCAGGCCATAAGCTTCGGGGCCCTGGTCGGTGAACGCCAAGCCGAAATGCCAGCCGGTGCCGCGGGCGATCGACCAGCCTTCGCCGTCGGTAGCCGATAACTGGCCAGAGCGGGGCAGGGTGGCGGTAGGTGCGACACGGACATAGCGTGTGCCTTCCTCGACCGGGCTGGTATCCGGTTCGACGATATTGAAGCCGCCTTCGACGTTCTGGGTGCCGGGCCAGGGGATGCGCGGGCCGGCGAACTGGGCGGTGCCGCCGGGCCGCCCGGACGCGGACTGGCGCTGGTATTGCACACTGGCCAGCGGCGCGTCGTAGGCGATGCCGGCGCGATCCAGCGTGTTCAGGCCGCGGGCCAGGGCGCCCAGCATGGTGTCACTGGCCGCGTTACCGGCCAGCGGTGCCGGCGTGTTTGGCGTGGTGGCCGGCGCCTCGGGGTTGAAGGCCACGCTGAGCTCGCGGTTCAGGTCAGGCGTGAATTCGGCGATGAAGACTCGAAAGACCTGGGCGCCGGTGCTGTCGTTGTCGAACACGCCGTTCCAGTCGGCGAGTGCGGCACAGCCCTCGGCCACGCTGCGTGAGTCATCATCGCTGGTGTTGATATTCGTATCGCCCGCGGCGTTGCAGCGATCCAGCAGGGCCGGGAGTAGCGTTTCGGCGTAGTAGGCGCGGTTGGAATACAGCGTGTCGATGATCTCGCGGGCCGTGAACTTGCCGTCCTCGCCGCCGGGCTGGACATTGGATAGCCCGGCATCTTTCGGATTGTCGAGTAGCCGCAGGCTCATCTGTGTACGCGGCGACAGCGGTTGGCCGACCGGGCCGAACAGCGGCGAGTAATCGGTGAGTAGTGCATCCGGGTTGGTTACCCAGAAACTATCGTTGGCGTTCTGGACATAATCTGAGCGCTGGAGCTTGGGCTCGCCGTCGTAGGGCACGCGGCCGTTGCAATCGCCTTCGACCCAGTCGTCACGCGAGGTGCTGCCATCCAGCAGGGTGACGCCGGCCTGGTAGAGCCCGGCCACCAACGGATTGGCCTGGCGGCGAGCGCCTCGTCGGACAGGTGCGGCGTGGCCGAGGCATCGATAAAAAAGGCACGGCCGGCGTCGTCGGCATAGACCGTATTGGTCCAGAGCACGCTGCCGCAGGCTTCAAACGGTGCCTTGAACTCGTCGATGTTCGAAGCCGAGCCCATGGCCAGCCATTGATCGACGGTCTGGCGCGCGGTATCGGTATTGGCATCACGATAGGTGTAGGCCACGCGTTGCCCGCCTAATGTGTTGCCCCAGGCCGGCAGATTGGCATTGATGAGGTTGCCCGCCAGCATCGGGCCGTATTCGGAGTAATAGAATGTCTTGGTCAGCCGGGTTGGTGTCGGCGTGCCGTTGGCCACGTCGATCGTGATATCGCGCTGGGTGATGGGCCGGGTCTGGCCGTCTTTGATATAAGCGAGGTCGTCGCCTTCGGCAAGTGCGAGCTGATAGGCCGTGAAATGCCGGGCGGTCGAGACGGTATGGCTCCAGGCCACGTGCTCGTTGAAGCCGATCAGTGGAATGGCCACGCCGATCAGGGTCGCGCCATTGACGTTATAGCGCCCGGGCACGGTGATCTGGCTCTGATAGAGCCGGCGATTGCCGGTGTAGGGAAAATGCGGGTTGGCCAGCAGCGCGCCTTTGCCGTTCTCGGTGTACTCGCTGCCCAGGCCCCAGGCGTTGCTCGCGATATCGTGTACCGCCCAGTCGCCGGACTTGCCGATATCGGCTGGCGTGCCGCCGGTCTGGCCGAGCCGTGCCACGCGGTTGGCGTGGTTCAGATCGATACGGGTTTGGTCAGGCGTGGCCGGGCGCGGTGACGGATTCACGCCGGGTGGGGCCGCCGAGAACGTTACGCCGGTCACGAACTGATCGCCGCTGGCATACAGTGCGGTTAGCTGATAATAGGCATAGAGCTGCTCGGGCGTGATCGGCTGCACCCAGTCGGCAGAGACGCATTTACCCGGCAGATCGGCCGGTGCGGTTTCCTCCACATATTTGTTATAGCCCGCGGCAAAGCCGGTGATCATGGTTTTGGAATCATCGCCCAGCTCGTCGAATTCGGCGTCGGCCTTGTCGGCGAGGCCCAGCGCGCGATAGCTGAAATCCGTGATGACGTTGATGTTATCCGGCCCCGGGCCATAAAAAGCCGCCCGTCGGCCGGTGGCCCGCAGGATCGAATCCGCGATCAGGCAGACGTTGTCGCGGGCCTGGACATAGCCTTCGCCAAAGGCGGCCGAACCGAGATCGGCGGCCAGAATATGCGGCACGCCGTTGGTGGTGGTGCGAATCGTGGCGGCATAGCCGCCGGCCGGTGCTTCCGGCGGCGTGGTGGGCCCGGCCTCGGCCATGCTGTCGCTGCTATCGCGATCGGCGATGTCGATATTGGCGTCGTCCGAGCAGCCGGCTGCAAGCAGGGCCGTTCCCAGCGTGACTGCCACGGTGGCTCCCAGCGCCGTCCTGGCGATGCCGGCGCGCGGTGAACGAATGGCGGTGCGGCGTGTGTCGATCATGGCTTATCCCCCCGGGCGTTTCGTTATCGAAAGCCTACGGCGGGACGAGACGAGGGATATCTAATACTTTTGGCCGCGGGCAGTGATGCGCGCCGCCCGCATGGTCATGTCATTGTTTTTTAATGCCGGGCCGCGCGGCCGGGATCCTTGCGTCATACCAAAGTTGGTGTTGCGCGGGCGGCTGTGGTTGGCCTGTTGCGATGATTCTGCGTCAATGTCGGTGTTTGTCAGCACCCGTGTCGCGCGTCGCGTCTGCAACGCCTGTGATGCAATTCATTTGAACGCCTGGATGCCGGTCTGAGCGCGGCCCAGAATCAGGGCGTGCACGTCGTGTGTGCCCTCGTAGGTGTTCACGCTTTCGAGGTTGAGCAGGTGATGCATGATGCCGTACTCGATCAGGATGCCGTTGCCGCCGTGCATGTCGCGCGCGGTGCGGGCGATCTCCAGCGCCTTGCCGCAGTTGTTGCGTTTGATCAACGAGATCATTTCGGGCGCCTTGATGCCCTGGTCGAGAAGCCGGCCCACCTGGAGCGCGGCCGATAGCCCCAGCGCGATCTCGGTCTGTATATCGGCCAGTTTCTTCTGGATGAGCTGGTTGGAGGCCAGGGGCTGTTCGAACTGGTCGCGGCCCAGGGTGTAGTCCAGCGTGCGATGCCAACAGGCCTCGGCTGCGCCCATCACGCCCCAGGCGATACCGTAGCGGGCCTTGTTCAGACAGCCGAACGGGCCGGACAGGCCAGAGGCGTCGGGCAGGAGCTTGTCCTCGGGCACGAACACGTCGCGCATCGTGATCTGGCCGGTGATCGAGGCCCGTAGCGAGAGCTTGCCGGCCATCTCCGTCACCTCGAAGCCTTCGGCCGGCAGATCGACCAGAAAGCCCTTGATTTTGCCGCCGTGGGCTTCGGATTTGGCCCATACCACGACAACGTCAGCGATCGGACTGTTGCCGATCCATTTCTTCTCGCCGGATATCTGATAGCCACCATCGACCGGCGTGGCGGTCGTGCCCATGCTCGACGGGTCGGAGCCCGCCAGCGGTTCGGTCAGGCCGAAGCCGCCGATGAACTCGCCCGAGGCGAGTTTGGGCAGATAATGCTGTTTCTGAGCTTCGCTACCGTAGGCTTCGATGGGATACATCACCAATGAGGACTGCACGCTCATCGCCGAGCGATAGCCGGAATCCACGCGCTCGACCTCGCGCGCGATCAGCCCGTAGGCCACATGGCTCTGCCCGCCGCCCCCGTATTGCCTGGACACGGTGGCGCCCAGCAGGCCAGCCTCGCCCATCTCGGTCATGATCGCGCGGTCGAAATAGCCCTGCTCGAAAGCGTCATAGACCCGTGGCTGGAGCTTGGACTGACAATAATCGTGGGCCGTGTCGCGAATCTCGCGTTCGCCCTCGGACAGCTGATGATTCAGGCCGAGCGGATCGGCCCATTGGAAATCGGACATCGGGGTCTCGCCTTACGTGATGACGCTACAGCTATCACGCCGACCGTATCGGCGTACAGCACGGCCAGCCGCTGATTTGCCGCGCCAACGCCAGACGTGGCGAAACACACGGTCTGTTGCGCCGTCGGTCAGGCGATCACGTGATCCTTGCGCTTGAAGTTGCGAGCCATGCGCCGAAACATGAAGGTAAAACCGGGAAACATCGCCACCACGCGGCCCGAGCGGCTCTTGTACCAACTGTTGCAACCGCCGTTATGCCAGACGGTACGGGTCATCTCGTCGTGGACGTGCTCGGTATAGCGCGCCTCGGCCTGTGATGTGACCTCGATCTGTTGGACCGAGGCGTCACCGATCACACGCTCAACACAAGCCATGATGTAGTCCATCTGGGCCTCGATCATAAAGATGGCCGAGGTATGGCCAATGCCGGTATTGGGCCCGGTCACGATGAACAGATTGGGAAAATCCGGAATGGTGGTGCCCAGATAGGCGCGCGGATAATCGGCCCAGAAATCAGCCAATGGCTTGTCGTGCCGGCCCACCACGGGGTATGAGATCATGCCGTCGGTCGCGTCGTAGCCCGTGGACCAGACGAGTACATCCAGCTCAATCTCGTGGCCTTGTTTGGTGACCAGCCCGGTGGGGGTGACCTTGGCAATACCGTCATCGGCGTCATGCAGGGTGACGTTATCGCGCGAAAGTGCCGGGTAGAGCGTGTTGGACAGGATGATGCGCTTGCAGCCGATCGTGAAATCCGGCGTGAGCTTGGCCCGTAGCGTGTCGTCGGGCACCTGTTTCTTCAGATGTTTTTCGGCTTTCTTCTGGGCCACCAGATTGAGCATGGCCCGTGAATACTTGAAGCCCACGATGCGCGATTCGAGTGCCAGATAGAGCACGCCGCGCAGCGCCTTGTAGACCGGCTTAAAACCCAGCAGCCAACGTGTGAGGCGCCCAAACTTGCGATCCGGGCGTGGCATGACCCAGTGCGGGGTGCGCTGGAAGACATGCAGGTGGGCCACCTCGCCCGCGATCGCGGGGATCACCTGGGCAGCGCTGGCGCCCGAACCGACGATTGCGACCTTTTTATCGCGATGATCGACATCGTGATGCCAATCGTTGGTATGAAACTGAGCGCCGGCAAACGAGTCGCGGCCCGGCGTTTCCGGAATTTTCGGCGTGGACAGCGGGCCGGACGAATTGATAAGAATCCGGGTATAAAGCGTCGGCCCATCGGTAATTTCGATACGCCAGGTGGCGCTGTCTTCTTCCCAGACCACCTGCTCGACGTTGTGGTTCACCCGTGTTTTTTCACGCAGGCCGTACTTGTCGATGACGTGGTTGGTGTACTCGGCTAGCTCGTCCTGCTCGGCGAACATCTGTGACCAGGGGTAGGGCTCGAACGACAACGAGTACAACGGCGACTGCACGTCGACTGCGGCCCCGGGATAACTGTTCTGGCACCACGTGCCGCCCATGAAATCCCGGCGCTCGAGCATCAGGAAATCGGTGATGCCGCGCTTGATGAGATTGACCGCGGCCGACTGGCCGCCAAAGCCCGTGCCGATGATCACCACCGGCCAGATCTTGTTGCGTGATGCTTGAGACGTCATACGATCACCTCGGCGAATGCGTTCAGACCGATTTGTGCGTCATGGGCCGCGGCGCCATGCCGCGACGACGCATCAACCAGCCCACGACCTTGATACAGGCAGTGGGCAACAGGCGGGTCAGAATATCCTGGGCCCGACCGTCACTGATCATGATGCGAGCGCGATTCTTTTTCATGCCTTTCAGGATGATCGCCGCGGCCTCGTGGCGATCCGTGCCTTTTTGCAGCATACGATGAAAGGCCTGCGTGCTGTCGTTGTGATAATCAGCATTGAGCGTGATGTTCGTGGCCACAGCACCCGGGTGCACGGTGTGCACCTGTACGTGTTCGGCCCCGCGTAGCCGATGCTCGGCGCGCAGGGCATCGGTGAACCCGCGCACGGCGAATTTCGTGGTGCAGTAAGGCACCAGAAACGGCAGGCCCAGAATGCCCTGGCTGCTGGAGAGATTCACGATCGCGCCTTCGCGCGATTTCATGATGTGCGGGTGCGCCAGCAAGGTGGTGTGCACCACGCCCCAGTAATTGATCCGCGTGATGCGCTCGAAGTCCTCGATCGAGAGTTCTTCGAAACCACGATCACCCAGAGCGATACCGGCGTTGTTGATCAGAATATCGATACCGCCGAAACGCGCGACGACATCATCGATAAAACCAGAGACCGCCTCGCGATCGCCGATATCCACTTCGGCGGCGTAGCAGCTGGCCCCGAGTGCTTCAATATCGCGGGTCGTGGCGTCGAGCTTGGCAATATCACAGAAGGCAACCGTGGCCCCGGCCTTGGCAAGTGCCACGCACAAGGCGTTGCCGATGCCGTCGCCGCCGCCACCGGTGACCACCGCGATCTTGTTCTTGAAGCTCTCCATGGGCGCATCGCTCGATCTGACAATAGATCATGTCAGATTAGCCGAAACCCGTAATTTGCACAATTTTCTTTTCACAATGGATTACGGGCAAAAAAACGCCCGACAGAAGCCGGGCGCTCGAATCAGGGATGGTGGACCGCGCGTCTCATGACGACACGCCCTAGGAAGCCGGCGCCGGGCGAAACTCGCCGCTGGACGGCGTGGCCAGGCTGACAAAATAGATCGCCAGAGAGGCCACGAGCACGCCGGGCATGATCTCGTAGACGCCCGGCCCACCCAGAAAGCTCTGGTTCCAGCCGAGCATGATCCAGGTTGCCACCGTGACTGCGCCTGCCACCAGCCCGGCAACCGCGCCGGTGCCCGACATGCCCGACCAGATCAGCGAGAGCACTATCAACGGCCCGAAGGCCGCGCCGAAGCCGGCCCAGGCATGGCTGACCAGGCCCAGCACGTTCGAGCCGGGATCGGTGGCGATGACGGCAGCAATCACGCCGACTACGATCACGCTGACCCGCCCGACGGTCACGCTTTCTTTCTCGCTGGCCTGGCGGCGCAGGAACAGCCGATAGAAATCCTCGGTCAGCGACGAGGAGGCCACCAATAGCTGGCTCGATACCGTGCTCATGATGGCCGCCAGAAGTGCGGCGAACAGAAAACCGGTGATGATTGGGTTGAACAACAGGTCGGCCAGGATGATGAAGATCGTCTCTGAATCATCGATGCTCATGCCGTTACGCTCGGCATATGCCCGCCCGAAAACGCCCAGCGATACCGCGCCGATCAGCGAGATGGCCATCCAGGTCATGCCGATATTGCGTGCCCGTGGCACCTCGCGCACCGAGCGGATCGCCATGAAGCGCACGATGATATGCGGCTGGCCGAAATAACCCAGCCCCCAGGTCACGGCAGACAGCCAGCCTACGACCGTCAGACCCGCGGTCCACGACAGGAAATCGGGATCGATCTGGGCCAGCGTGCTGGCCGCCTGGCCGTAGCCGCCACCACCGCTACCGAACAGCACCACGGCCGGCATGATCACTAGGGCCAGCATCATGATCACGCCCTGGCAGAAATCGGTGAGGCTCACGGCCATGAAACCGCCTACCACGGTATAGGCCAGTACCACGGCGAGCGTGCCCCAGACCCCCACCGAGTAATCGCTGAAAGCGCCGACGTTTACGGCCTCGCCGAAGGCGCTTTGCACCAGCTTGCCGCCGGCTACCAGGCCGGAGGCGGTGTACACCGAAAAGAACACCACGATGATGACCGCCGACACCACCCGCAGGGCCATTGCCCGGCTGGGAAAACGTCGCGACAGAAACTGCGGAATCGTGAGGCTGTTGTCGTAGCGCTCGGTCTGCTCGCGCAGGCGCGGTGCCACGATGATCCAGTTGAACAACGCGCCCACGAACAGCCCGATGCCTATCCAGGCCGAGGCCAGGCCCGAGACATAAAGCGCCCCGGGCAAGCCCAGCAGCAGCCAGCCGCTCATGTCAGAGGCACCCGCTGAGAGCGAGGCCACGGCCGGGCTCAGATTACGCCCGCCAAGCATGTATTGCTCGGACGATGACGTGGAGCGCAGCCACGCATAGATGCCGATGCCGATCATCAGCGTGAAATAGATGAGCAGACTGATCCAGATGCCCGTCGCCATGATGTTCCCCTTCGTAGCCCGTCTGTCGTTAAGACCGAGGCCGCGTGAATGCGACCCCGGAAGCGCCGGTGCGTGCCGTGCGGCCGTGCCGGTGAAGATCCCGAAGGATCAAATCGTTATATAACAGCCCCTAGCTCTCGCGGGCCGGTTCATCATCGGGCGCGCGGTTGATCCGCTGTGGCTCGGGCGTGACGTAGACGTGCGCGGCCGGCTCGTCTTCTTCGAGCGACATGAGCGATGCGTTGCCGCCAGCCGCCGTGGTGTCGCGCGATACGCTGCGCTCGGTGGCAAAACGATGCAGATAATGCGGCCCGCCGGCCTTGGGGCCGGTACCGGACAGGCCCTCGCCGCCGAAGGGATGCACCCCCACCACCGCGCCGATGATGTTGCGATTGACATAGGCGTTGCCCACACGCAGACGCTTCAACACCCGCTCGACCGTGGTATCGATGCGGCTGTGGATACCGAACGTCAGGCCATAGCCGAGGGCGTTGATGTCATCGACCACGCGATCGATATCGCGGGCGGCAAACCGGATGATATGCACGATCGGGCCGAACTGTTCCTCGCCGAGCTGATCGATCGAATCCAGCTCGTAGATTCTGGGTGCAATATACGTGCCGGCGTCGTGAGCGTCGTTCAGCTCGCAGGTGTAGTGGGTTTTGAAGTTCGCATCCGCGTAGGCGGCGTACTCGGCCAGGTTGTCGCGGGCGTTTGCATCGATCACCGGGGTCACGTCGGTGCCCAGCTGCCAGGGATCGCCCACCGAGAGCTCGGCCATCGCGCCCGACAGCATCTCGATCAGGTCATCGGCGATATCGGTCTGGACATACAGCACACGCAAGGCCGAGCAGCGCTGGCCGGCGCTTTGAAAGCCCGAGCGCACCACGTCAGCCACGACCTGCTCGATGAGCGCCGAGGAGTCCACGATCATCGCGTTCTGGCCGCCGGTTTCGGCGATCAACGGGATGATCGGGCCGTCGCGCTCGGCCAGTGTCCGGTTGATTTTCTTGGCCGTGGGCATGGAGCCGGTAAAGGCCACGCCGGCGATACGCGCATCCGCCACCAGCTTGGCGCCGATCTCGCCGGGCCCCGGCAGATAAGCCAGCACATCGCCCGGGAAACCGGCCTCGTGCATCAGCTCGATGGCACGGGCGCCGACCAGACAGGTCTGCTCGGCGGGTTTGGCGATCACGGCGTTGCCTGCGGCCAATGCGGCGGCCACCTGGCCGGAGAAGATGGCCAGCGGAAAGTTCCACGGGCAGATCGCCACAAACACGCCGCGCCCGTAGAGGCCGTAGGTGTTGCGCTCGCCGGTGGGGCCGGGCAACACGGTATCGCCCGAGAACTCGTCCTCGACCTGGACCGCGTAGTAACGACAGAAATCCACGGCCTCACGCACCTCGGCGATGCCGTCGGCGATGTTCTTGCCGGCCTCGCGGGTACACCGGGCGATCAGCTCGCCCATATGCGCTTCCAGCAGATCGGCATAACGACGCAGACACGCCGCGCGCTCGGCGCCGGGCGTGAACGACCATTCGTTGAAGGCGGCCGTCGTGGTGGCCAGGGCCTGTTCCACGTCTTCGTCGTTGGCATGAATCACCTGGCCCACGATCTGATCGGTCTGCGCGGGGTTGGGCACGTTCTGGCCGCGCCCGTCGGCCAGCGTGCTTTGTGCCCGCTCGGGGATCGCCCCGCCGATGATTGGCGCGGCCTGCCAGGTCTGGCCGTCGGCTTCGGCCATGGTGGCGGCCAGTGTTTCCAGATGCCGCAAGTCGGATAGATCCAGACCGCGGGCGTTGGGCCGGCGCTCGCCGTAGAGATCGTGGGGGGCGGCGATACGCGGGTGATGCATGGGCTGTTGCGCGCGCACGGTGGCCACCGGGTCGGCCACGATATCGGCGATCGGCTCGTTCTCATCGACCAGGCGATTGACGAACGAGCTGTTGGCGCCGTTTTCCAGCAGCCGGCGCACGAGATAAGCCAGCAGGTCTTCGTGCGCACCGACCGGCGCATAGATCCGACAGCGCGGGCGCGGGCGGCCGTGTGCGTCGTTCTTTTCGACGATCTCGGAATACAGATCCTCGCCCATGCCATGCAGGCGCTGGAACTCGAAATCACGGCGCTCGCCGGTCAGATACCGGATATAAGCCAGCGTGTGGGCGTTATGCGTGGCGAACTGGCCGAAGAATACGTCCGAGTGATTCAGAATACGCCGCGCACAGGCCATGTACGAGACATCGGTATTGGCCTTGCGCGTGAACACCGGATAGCCGGCCAGCCCGGCTTCCTGGGCGCGCTTGATCTCGGTGTCCCAGTAGGCGCCTTTCACCAGGCGCAGCATGATGCGCCGGTTATGACGCCGGCCCACGGCGGCCAGCCAGTCGATCACGTCCAGCGCGCGTTTCTGATAGGCCTGCAAGGCCAGGCCCAGGCCTTGCCAATCGCCCAGCATGGCATCGCCCGAGGCCATCTCGAAAAGCTCCAGCGACAGATCCAGCCGGTCGGCCTCCTCGGCGTCGATGGTCAGGTTGATATCGTACTTGGCGGCCAGGCGCGCAAGCTGTTGCAGGCGCGGATACAGCTCGGCGATCACGCGCTCGCGGTGGCCCAGCTCGTAGCGGGCATGCAGGGCCGATAGTTTGACCGATACGCCCGGAGCGTCTTCTGGGCCGCGGTCCCGGCTTTCCTCGCCACAGGCCACGATGGCGTTGTGGTAATCGTCGAAATAACGCTTGGCGTCGGCGTCCGTGCGCGCGGCCTCGCCCAGCATGTCGTAAGAGTAGGAATAGCCGCGTTTTTCCAGCGCGCGAGCGTTCTTGATCGCCTCGCGGATGGTGCGGCCCATCACGAACTGATGGCCCATCACGCGCATGGCCCGGCGCACGGCCGAGCGAATGAACGGCTCGCCCGAGCGGCGCACCATGCGTTGCAGCGTGGACCGGAAATTGCGCTCGGGCAGATCATCGCGGCGCAGCATGCGCCCGGTGACCATCAGGCCCCAGGTGGAGGCGTTGACGAACCAGGATTTCGACTCGCCCAGATGGCTTTCCCAGTTCGAGCCGCCGATCTTGTCCTCGATCAGCTTGTCGATGGTTTCGGCATCGGGGATACGCAGCAGCGCCTCGGCCAGGCACATGAGGACGACGCCTTCAGCACTGGAGAGTTCGTATTCGGCCATGAAGGCATCGATACCGCCGCCTTCGGTGGCTTTCTCGCGTACGATCGATACCAGATCGGCCGCACGTTTTTCGACATCCCGGGCCGCGGCGTCATCCAGGGCGGCCACATCCAGCAGCCGGGCGACGTGTTCGGCCTCGTCGATACGATACGTGGCCAGCACATCCTGATAATCGGCGTCCTGATAAAGCGTGGGGGTTGACCATTGCATTCTTGAGACTCCGATAACGCGAGAAAATCGACGGTGGCCGTGTGCAAGGCCGCGACGAGTGAGTCGGGCCAGGCACACGGCATGCCGTATCTCATCGAGCCTAAGGCCCGGGGCGATTGGCGGTGTTGTTTCAGTTTTCTTAAACTTTGTCTCTAATTACAAGAAGATCGGACGACCGTCCGGTCGGGTGCCCTATGAAAGCGTCGACCGACGGCCCAACACGGGCGCGTCTGAATCCGATTCGTCGCGGCTCGGGCGAGCATGCGCATGGCTTTGTCCAGCTGTTGTTCGGCCTGTCGGGCCGGGTTCACTGTGAGCTGGCCGATACGGCCTTCGACGTGGCCGCGGGCGAGATCGGCATCGTGCCGCGCGATGTGCTGCATTATTACGCGGGCGCCAGTGATGACAGCCGGCTGCTGGTCGTGGATGTCGATCTGGGCGACGAAATCATGCAGGCGCTGGCTCGTCTGGCACCGGAAACCGATCTGGAGCGCCTGTTCAACGCCCCGCGGCGCCTGACGGCCTCGGGCGAGTTCTCGTCACTGATCGCCACGGCCAGCCGGCAGCTGGCCGCCGGCGGCCACCCGCTGATCGCCCAGCAGTGGGCCACGCTGTTCGCGGTACAGACCGGCGCCCTCCTGAGCGCGCCGGAGACGCGCGCCCACAACAGGGCCGACAATCGCGCCGAACGCCTCGACGGGCTGGTGGATGCGCGCCTGGCCGTGCCGCCGGATAACGCCGATCTATCGCGTCATCTGGCGATGAGCGGCTCGGCGCTCAACCAGTGGTGTCATCTGGTTTTTGGCATGGCCCCGCAGCAGGTGGTGTTGCGCCGACGCCTGGTCTGGGCACGCCGCTGGCTGATCGAGACACGCCGCCCGATCAGCCAGATCGCCCACGACACCGGCTTTGCCGATGCCCCGACCTTCACCCGCGCGTTCCGACGAGTCTATGCCACCACGCCGGCCGCGCTGCGGCGTGCGTCCGTCGTGTCATAGCGTTTTTTCAGAGGCCACGCCAGCACGCCCAGACGAGCGCGGCCCAGCCGGCGATCAGGCACAGGCCGCCGATCGGCGTGATCGCGCCCAGTACGCGCACGCCGCTGCCCGCCAGCAGATACAGGCTGCCCGAAAAGATCGCGGTGCCCACGATGAAACCGAGCCCGGCCACGTTGATGGCCGGGCCGGTCAGGCCCTGACGCATCATGAGCCCCACGCCGAGCAGCGCCAGCGCGTGATAGAACTGGTACTGCTCGGCCGTATGCCAGATCGCCAGCATATCGGGCGAAATACGGGCCTTGATCGCATGGGCGCCGAACGCCCCCAGACAAACCGCCAGGCCGCCATAAAGCGCGGCGAAGACGAGCACGAGACGGATCACGACACCACCTCTGAGGTATCGATGAACAAGGTGCCCGCGGCCACAGTCACGGCATCGCCGCCGATATGAATACGATCATCGGCGATCCCGCAGGCAAGCGTGCCGCCTCGGGCCGATATCTGGCGGGCGGTCAGTGCTGTCTTGCCCAGCCGTGCCCCCCAGTAGGGGGCCAGCGTGCAATGCGCCGATCCGGTCACCGGGTCTTCATTGATGCCGTGGGCCGGGGCGAAATAGCGCGAGACGAAATCGAGCGTCTCGTCATCGGCCTGTCCGGCGTCTGCCGGCGCGGTCGCGATCACGCCGTGATTGGTGCCGGCCAGGGCACGGGCCAGCGCCGCGAAATCGGGCGTAAGTGCGGCCACGGTGTCGGGCGAAGCGAACACGGCCACATAGTTGCTGGCGATTTGCCATTCCTCCGGTGTGGCCCCCAGCGCGCTGGCGACGGCGGTCAGATCGTCATCACAGGGCGTGGGCGCGTCCGCCGGCAGGTTGAGCCAGAGCCGGCCGTCGGTTTGTTCGACATAAAGCTCACCGGCCTGTTCTGTCGTAAACGTCAGCGGGGCTGCGAAATCCGTGCGCTCGGTGAGCAGTACATGGGCGGTGGCCAGCGTGGCATGGCCACACAGCTCGACCTCGCAGGTCGGCGTGAACCAGCGCAAATGACCGCTGCTGGCCGAGTCGGGCACGACAAATGCGGTTTCGGCCAGATTATGCTCGGCGGCGATGGCCTGCAGGCGCTCGTCGTCCAGCCAGTCGTCGAGCACATAGACAGCCGCGGGGTTGCCGGCAAAGGCATGGCGTGTGAAGGCATCGACCTGGTGATAGGCCAGGTGCGCGGTCAGGGATTCGGTCATGGGCGTGTCATGTAGTCTTGTTAACTCGCACATTGGTTTTGTGCATCTTTAGTCTGAGTCTCGCATGAGTGAAACCCCTGACGTACCCGCCCCGAGTGCTTTCGATGCCCCCGAGCTGTTCATCAACCGCGAGTTGTCGCTGCTCGAGTTCAATGATCGGGTGCTTGAACAGGCGATCGATACGGGCGTGCCGCTGCTTGAGCGGCTGAAGTTCCTGTGTATCTCCTCGACCAATCTGGACGAGTTCTTCGAGGTGCGCGTGGCCGGGCTCAAACAAAAGGCCGAGCTGTCCAATCCGCCCACCGATGCCGACTCGCGCTCGCCGCGCGAGGTGCTGCGCGCGGTCTCCCAGCGCACGCATACCCTGGTCGACAAGCAGTACCAGACGCTCAACAAGGCCCTGATCCCGGCGCTGGAAGCCGAGAACATCCGGTTTCTGCGGCGTGCGGAATGGAAGCCCGAGCAGCGCGCCTGGCTGGATCGCTACTTCGAGGAAGAGCTGTTGCCGGTGATCAGCCCGATCGGCCTGGACCCGGCGCATCCGTTTCCGCGCATTCTGAACAAGTCGCTGAACTTCATCGTGGATCTGGACGGCACCGATGCCTTCGGGCGCAAGATCGCGCATGCGGTGGTCCAGGCCCCCAGAGCGCTGCCGCGGGTGATCCAGCTGCCACCGAGTGAGACCGACAGCGGCCCGTACGATTTCGTCTTTCTGTCGTCGGTGATCCACGAGCATGTGGGCGATCTGTTTCCCAGCATGGATGCCCGTGGCTGCTATCAGTTCCGGGTGACCCGCAACTCGGATCTGTATGTCGATGAAGAAGAGGTCGAGGATCTGCTGCGCGCGGTCGAGGGCGAGCTACCGGGCCGGCGCTACGGCGACTGTGTGCGCCTGGAGGTGGCCCACAACTGCCCGGAAAAACTCAGCGATTATCTGTTGGGCCGGTTTCTGCTCTCCAAGGACGATCTGTACCAGGTCAACGGTCCGGTCAACGTCAACCGCCTGATGTCGGTGCTGGACGCGGTGGACCGTCCGGATCTGAAATATCCGGCGTTTTCGCCGCGCCTGCCGCAGTTGATGAGCCCCTCGGGGGATATCTTTGCCGCGATTCGCGACGAAGACGTGCTGCTGCATCACCCGTTCGATTCGTTTTTGCCGGTCATTGAATTCGTGCGGCGTGCCGGCGAAGACCCGCATGTGCTGGCGATCAAGCAGACGCTGTATCGCACCGGCCCGGAATCCGCGGTGGTCGATGCCCTGGTGGGTGCGGCCAAGGCCGGCAAGGAAGTCACGGTGGTGGTCGAGCTGCGGGCCCGCTTTGATGAGGCCGACAATATCGCGCTGGCCAATCGCCTGCAGGCCGCCGGTGCGCATATCGTCTATGGCGTGGTGGGTTACAAGACCCACGCCAAGATGACGCTGATCGTACGCCGCGAGACCGATGGCCTGGTCAATTACGTGCATCTGGGCACGGGCAACTATCATCCCAAGACCGCACGGCTGTATACCGATTACGGCCTGTTTTCCTGTGATCCGGCACTGGGCAATGACGTCCACGAGATGTTTCTGCAGCTCACGAGCCTGGGTAAGGTATCGGGCATGGCGCGCATCATCGATGCGCCGTTTCGGCTGCACGCGGCCATTCTCGAAAAGATCGCCCGCGAGGCCGACAACGCCGCGGCCGGCAAGCCGGCACGGATCGTGGCCAAGATGAATTCGCTGGTCGAGCCGCAGGCGATTCGTGCGCTGTACGCCGCCTCCTGTGCCGGGGTGCAGATCGACCTGGTGGTGCGGGGGATCTGTTGCCTGCGCCCGGGCGTTTCGGGCGTGTCGGAAAATATCCGTGTGCGCTCGATCGTGGGGCGGTTTCTCGAACACACGCGGGTCTTTCATTTTGCGGGTGGTGGCGCGCCCGAAATCTATCTGGCCAGTGCCGACTGGATGGATCGTAACTTCTTTCGTCGCGTGGAGACCTGTTTCCCCGTCGAACGGGGGCCATTGTATGATCGGGTCGAGCGCGAGCTGTCGCTGTATCTGGCCGATAACAGCAACGCCTGGCTACTGGGCGCGGACGGCACTTATACGCCGGCCCAGCCCGGCGATGACGAAGAGCTGGCCGTACAGCGACGTTTGATGGAGGGGCCGGGGTGAGCACAGCGCATGGCATATTCAGGGGATCGGTGCCGGCCCGCTGTGGTCTATTGATACCCAAGGCGATCGACACGCGTCGATCGATGCGTTCCCGCGGCAGGTAATCGCCCGCCGCCCAACCAGTGATGCACAGCCTATGAAACTTTGGAAACGGGCAGGCGCGATTCTGTGCCTGATGGCCATGACGGCCGTAACGACGGCCCAGGCCGATATCGCCGAAAACGATGCCGCACAGCGCCTGGATGATGCCACCAGCGTGTTGCAGCAGTTCGTCAACATCCCGGAAAACGCGGTGCCGCAGGCGCTGTTGCGCCAGGCCTACGGCGTGGCCGTGATTCCCAGCGTGTTCAAGATCAGCTTTTTGGGCGGCGTGCAGCGCGGCAAGGGCGTGCTCGCGGTACGCACCCGCGACGGCGGCTGGTCGGATCCAAGCTTCATCACGTTGACCGGCGGGTCCGTGGGCTTTCAGGCCGGCGTGTCCTCGACCGATATCATTCTGGTGTTCAAGACCCAGCGCAGCGTGGACCGGATCGCCGACGGCCAGATCAGCCTGGGCGGCGATGCCTCGGTGGCTGCCGGGCCCGTCGGGCGCAGCGTGGGGGCGTCGACCAACATGAGCTTCGATGCCGAGGTCTATTCCTACTCGCGCTCACGCGGCCTGTTCGGCGGTGTATCGCTGGGCGGGGCCCGGCTTGGTATCGACAAGGACGCCAACTGGCTGTTCTATAACGAGCCGGGTATCGAGGCTCGCACGCTGCTGCGTCGTGATACCGGCCAGTCGCTGCCGCAGGCCGGCCAGCGGTTTGTCTATACGCTGAACCAGTACATGCCGCCCTCGAACGACAAGTTCAATTACGACAGCAACACCGGCGGCGGGCAGCAGACGGCCCCGGCGACGAACCCGTCCAGCGGCGATGCGTCGGGTCGGTCGTCGTCGGACAACAGCCTCAACCAGCGCCAGAACCAGAGCAACAATCTGTCCGGCCAGACCCAGCCCTACAACAGCGGCAACGCCGGCAACGGCATCACCGTGCAGCAGGGCGCCAACGATTCGGGGTATCAGGGTACCGGGGCGACCTCGGACTACACCGGCGATTCCTCGACGTATCGCAGTGCCGATCAGCAGTAGGCATCACCCGGGCCGCGGCCTGTCCCGGCGCAACACATGAAAGGCGTGCTGCGCTGGGGACTGGCGCTGATCGTGCTGGCAGCTCTGGCGCCGGGGCTGTTGTTGCTGGCTTTTCGGTTCGTGGATCCGCCGACCACGGCGTTCATGACCCATGCGCGCCAGCAGTTTGCTGACCAAGGCCAGGCCAGCACGCTGTATCAGCACTGGGTGCCGATCGAGAATATCGCAGCTTGTATGCCCCTGGCCGTGGTGGCCAGCGAGGATCAGACCTTTCCGGATCATCACGGCTTTGCCTGGAACGCGATCGAAAAAGCCCTGGCGGCCAACGCTCGTGGCAAGGGTATGCGCGGGGCCAGCACCCTCACCCAGCAGACGGCAAAGAACCTGTTTCTGTGGCCGGCACGGTCTTATATCCGCAAGGGTATCGAGGCTTATGTCACGGTCTGGATGACGCTGGTCTGGCCGAAATCCCGTGTGCTGGAGGTCTATCTCAACGTGGCCCAGTTTGGCCCGCGCGTGTTCGGGGTGGATCAGGCCGCACGCCGGTTTTTCAATCGCGCACCGGGCACGCTCACCCCGCGTCAGTGTGCATCGCTGGCGGCCGTGCTGCCTGCCCCCACGGCATACGATGCCGCGCATCCCAGCGGGCATGTGGCCAGCCGTATCGACTGGATCCAGGGCCAGATGCGCAATCTGGGCGCCGCTTATCTCGACTCGGTACTGAAACCGTGAACGCACTACACTGCGCCTCGTTTTTCATGATCGTATCGATATGCTGACCACCAGCGCGTTCAAGCCGGCTTTCTGGCTGGCCAATCCGCATGCTCAAACGGTGTTTGCGGCCAAGGCCAGGCCGATGCCGCGTTTGTCGCCCCGCGCCGAGCGGCTCGAGCTGGCCGACGGCGATTTTCTCGATCTGTCGTGGATCGAGCGTGCCGACACGCCGGCCGAGGCGCCGGTGGTCATTGTGCTGCACGGGCTGACGGGCTCGCTCGACTCGAAATATGCGCGTGGGCTGCTGGCGCGTATCGATGCCCACGGCGGGCGCGGCGTGCTGCTGCATTTTCGTGGCTCGGCGGTGCCCAATCGTCTGCCCCGGGCGTATCACTCGGGCGAGACGCGCGATCTGGCTTATGTCATCGATCATGTACGCCGCACATATCCGGGCGCGCCGCTGGCCGGCGTGGGCTACAGCCTGGGCGGCAACGTGCTGCTGAAATATCTGGGCGAGCAGGGGGAGCGCTCGCCGCTGGCCTGTGCCACGGCGGTGTCGGTGCCTTATGATCTGGCGGCCTGTGGCCAGGCGATCAAGCAGGGCTTGTCGCGTTTTTATCAGGCGCATCTGCTGGCTGGTATGCGCGCGGTGGTACGCGCCAAGCAGGCGGCCGGGGTCTATGCCGGCGGTGTCGTCTTGCCCGAGCTGGACGGGCTGACCGATTTCGCCAGCTTCGATGATGCCGTGACCGCACCACTGAACGGCTTTGTCGATGCCGCCGATTACTATGCCCGCTCGAGCAGCCGCGGCTTCCTGGGGGCGATCCGTACGCCGACATTGATGCTGCACGCCCGGGATGATCCGTTCATGTCGCCGTCGGTCGTGCCGGGCGAGGACGAGCTCTCCGATGCCCTGCGTCTGGAAGTGTCCGCCGGCGGCGGCCATGTCGGTTTCGTGGCCGGTGATCGGCTGGGCCGGCCGGTGTACTGGCTCGAGCAGCGGATTCCGGCGTATCTGCGTGCGTACCTGCCGGGGTTCGAGCCGCGTGTGGCGGCCTCGGTTGTCCCCACGCCCTGAGCGTCGTGTCGGATCTGCGGATCGTTGTTCCCACGCTCGACGAGGCCGAGACGTTGCCGGGCCTGCTCGCGGATCTGGCCGCGCAACGCGGTGTTGATTTCGAGGTCGTGATTGCCGATGGCGGCTCACGCGATGCGACCGTGGCCATCGCCCGGGCCGACGGGCGGCGCTGTATCGAGTGCGCGCCCGGCCGGGGCCATCAGATGAATCAGGGGGCTTTGGATTTCACCGGCCGCTGGCTGTTGTTCCTGCACGCCGATACGCGCCTGGTCAGTATCGACCAGCTGGCTGACGCGGTAGCCGCGCTGGCCGGCGCACCCGAGACCACGGCCGGTCACTTCGCGCTTTCCTTTGCGCTGGACGGCGTGCCGGCGCGCGGTTTGTTGTATCGCTACATGGCGGCCAAGACCCGAACCAATCGGCGCCATACCATCAACGGCGACCAGGGCTGTCTGATTCGTCGCGGGTTTTTCATGGCCCTGGGCGGTTACGACACGCAGCTGTCGTTTCTCGAGGATCAACGCCTGGCCGGACGCATACACGACGCCGGGCACTGGCAGCTTCTGCCTCACGCGGTGATCACCTCGGCGCGCCGCTTCGAGCGCGAGGGCCGCCTGCGGCGTTATGCGCTGATGGGCCTGATCATGGCCATGTACGTCGGTGAGCTGGAGACCTTTTTCACCACCGCCGATACGATCTATGCCCCGCAGAGCACGACCGGACGGCTGCAACTCGCCCCGTATTTCAAGCACGCGCTGGCGGTCATCGAGGCCGCTGGCCCGGCGCGTGGCGCCTGTGCGCTTTGGCATATTGCCGGTGTTGTCCACGGCGAGGCCTGGCAGCTGCGTCTAGCGTTTGTCGTGGCGCTGGGCCGGGGCGCGGACGCCGAGGGCCCGGCGAAACTCGCCCGCGGGGCACGGTCTCTGTCATCCTCGGCGCTGGCACAACCTGTGCACGTTACAGCACATGTTGTTTTATTCTTCGCGTTGGCAGTCGCGGTCTTTGGCCCGCTGGCCTGTCTGCGTCTATTTTCGGGCGGGCGCGTGCGCCGGCCTTGATTGCGAGGGGTCAATGACCGACCGGATTGATGCGCCGACCTGGTCGGCCGAACAGTATCGTCGTTGCCTGGAGGGCGCGCTGGGCGTGCCGTTCGTGGGGGGCAACAAGGTCGATGTGCTGGTCAACGGCGATCGTATCTTTCCGCCGATGATCGAGGCCATCGAGGCCGCCGAACACACGGTCGAGTTTCTTACCTTCATCTACTGGCAGGGCGATGTCGCCAGCCGAATCGGCCAGGCCCTGGCCGATCGGGCACGGGCCGGGGTGGCCGTGCGCGTGCTGCTCGATGCCTTCGGCGCGCAATGGATGCAGCAAGAGGTGATCGACCACCTGCGCGAGGCCGGCGTCGAGATCGCCTGGTTTCGGCCCAAGGCACGCTGGCGCGTCTGGCAGATCGATAACCGCACCCATCGCAAGATACTGGTGGTGGATGATCGCGTGGGCTTCACCGGCGGCGTGGGCATAGCCGCGGAATGGGAGGGCGATACCCGTAACCCCGACGAATGGCGCGAGACACACTTTCGTATCGAGGGCCCGGCCGTGGACGGGCTACGCGCGGCCTTTGTCTCCAACTGGGTGGAGGCCGGGCGTGCCGGCCATGATCTGTTTCGGGCACTGGCACCGCAGCCCATGGCCGGGGATATCGCGCTCCAGGTGATCCGTACCTCGGCCGCCGTGGCCTATAGCGACGTAGCCACGATCTTTCGCCTGGCGCTGACCGTGAGCCAGCGTCGCCTGCGTGTGGCTACCGGGTATTTCGTGCCCGACGAAGCACTCATGACGCTCATGGAAGAGGCCGTGGGGCGGGGCGTGGTCATCGACGTGCTCATGCCCGGCCCACACAACGATTCCCGGGTGGCCACGATGGCCGCCGAGGCCACGTTCGAGCGCTTGAGCGCGGCCGGGATCAATCTGTATCGCTTCCAGCCGTCGATGATGCACACCAAGACCGTGCTCATTGATGAGCAGGTCGTCATCGTGGGCTCGGCCAATTTCAATCATCGCTCGATGGGCAAGGATGACGAGATCGTGGTCACCGCGGTGGATGCCGGACTGGCTCGCCGGATGTCCGATGACTACGACCATGACCTGACCCGCTCGAAACACATCACCCACGCCGAATGGGTCAAGCGTGGATTGTGGCAGCGCCTGCGCGAGTGGTTGGGCTCGCGTCTGGCCTCCCAGGCCTGAACCCCGTCGGGGGCGTGGCTGCTACTGCAGCCACCGCCCCTGACGACACGTCATAGGGCCTGTTGCCGTTTCATGCGAGCCCGCGCCAAGCGCTGTTTTGCGGCAAGACGAGGCGTAGCCCACTTAGCGTGTCATTCTGCGCTAGTGGGCTGGAACGCTGTATTGCCGCAAAAAAGCGCTTGTCCCAAAGGGTTGGGCCGCCCATAAAAATTAACGATGGGCGCCCTGACTGCGTTGCGAGTCTTGATCGTGACACGCCACGATGCGGCGACTCGCGCCTTGCAGGACACGATTTGCGGTCTCCAACACGGCGCTCGCATGAAACGGCAACAGGCCCTAGATCGCGTCGCGGTCGGTTTCGCCGGTACGGATCCGAATCACCTGCTCCAGATGGGTGACAAAGATCTTGCCGTCGCCGATCTGACCGGTCTTGGCCGCGCCGATGACGGCATCGACCACGGCATCCACGCGTTCGTCGTCCACCGCGATCTCGAGTTTGACCTTGGGCAGGAAATCCACGGCGTACTCAGCGCCGCGATACAGCTCGGTGTGGCCTTTCTGGCGCCCGAAGCCGCGGACTTCGCTCATGGTCGTGCCGTGCACGCCGATCTCGGCGAGTGCCTCGCGTACGTCGTCCAATCGAAACGGCTTGATGACCGCAGTGACCATTTTCATGTCTCGTCTCCCTCGACGAAAGTGTGTTCGTCGTCGGCCGAACCCGGTGTCCGGCCACGACTATCATGCATGCTATAGATCATAACCGCGTTCTTCGTGCTCGCTGATATCCAGACCGATATCTTCTTCTTCCTGTCCGATACGCAGGCCCACCACGGCGCCGATGATCTTGAGCAGCGCCCAGGTCGCGACCGCCGTGTACACAAGTACCGCGATCAGCCCGATGAACTGAACGCCCAGCTGGCCGCCGATGCCTGACACTGCATCCGACAGACCATAGCCCGAAAACGGGCCCAGCGTGGTCGCGGCGAACACGCCGGCCAGGATCGTACCCAGCATGCCGCCCACGCCGTGTACTGGAAACACATCCAGTGAATCATCGATGCGCAGGGTGCGCTCGACGAACAACGTGGCCACGAAACACACCCAGCCCGCGGCCAGGCCGATCACGATCGCTCCGGCCGGGCCGACATAGCCGGCCGCCGGCGTGATCGTACCCAGGCCCGCGACCATGCCGGTCACGATACCCAGCACGCTGGGCTTGCCGAAACGGATCCACTCCGAGGCCATCCAGGCGATACAGCCGGCGGCGGCGGCCAGGTGGGTGACCAGCATGGCGGTCACGCCCTGGGCGTTGGCGGCCAGCGCCGAGCCGCCGTTGAAACCGAACCAGCCGACCCAGAGCATGCCCGCACCTGAAACCGTCATGGTCAGGTTGTGCGGGGCCATCGCGCGTTTCTGAAAGCCGGCCCGCGGGCCGAGAACGACCGCGCCCACGAGTGCGGCCACGCCGGCGGTGATATGCACCACGGTGCCGCCGGCGAAATCCAGCATGCCCATCTGGCCGAGCCAGCCGCCACCCCAGACCCAGTGCACGACCGGCACATAGACCACGAGCAGCCAGAGCGAGGAGAACCAGAGCAGGGCAGAAAACCGCAGCCGCTCGGCAAACCCGCCGATGATCAGCGCCGGCGTGATCACGGCGAACGTCATCTGATACAGCACGAACAACAGCGCGGGGATCGTGCCGTTGACGTCGTCACGCCCGATACCCATCAAGAACACGTTGGACAGATCGCCGATGAAGGCGCCGCTGCCGGAGAACGCCAGCGAATACCCCACGGCGAACCAGAGCAACGAGGCCACCGCACAGATGGCGAAACACTGCATCAGCACGGACAGCACGTTGCGCGAGCGCACCAGCCCGCCATAAAACAGCGCCAGGCCGGGCAGGGTCATGAACAGCACGAGAGCGGTGGAGATCATCACCCAGGCCGTATCGGCCTTGTCTATCTCGTCGCCCTGGGCCCAGGCAGGGCAGGTCACGAAAGCAGCAAGCAGCAGAACGAGAAGCCGAAGCCGCCCACGAGATAGAAGAAACGACATGAGAACGCAGGATGCACAAGTTTGGGTCGGATTATAGCGATGGTCCGTAGGGCAACGACAAATCGGCCTGTAAGTGCCAGTAAACTGCACTATGACAGCGCGTCTGCGTTATTTTCGTGCAGGCCTGCGGCCGTTCGGCCATGTTCGCGTATTCACGGCCTGTCCAATCCCGCCAGACACGAAAAAGCCCCGTCGAAACGGGGCTGATCGTATTGCGACCAGACGCCCTGCACTTTAAAAGTGCAGGGCCCGGAATCACGCCGTGCGACGGCTGCCGCCAGAGGTGAACTCTGGATAGGCTTCCATGCCGATCTCCGATAGATCGGTGCCCTCGGCCTCGGCCTGTTCCGAGACGCGGATACCGAAGGTGAACTTGATGATCGCCCAGACCACAAGGCTGGCCCCGAAGACCCAGGCAAAGATGGTCGCGGCCCCGACGATCTGACCCAGGAAAGTCACGTCGCCGTTGGTGACCGGCACGAGCAGCAGGCCCAGCAGGCCGCAGGCCCCGTGCACCGAGATCGCGCCGACCGGGTCATCGATCTTGATCTTGTCGAAGAACAGGATCGAGAACACCACCAGAATGCCGCCGGCGGCGCCGAACAGGGTCGCCACGAGCGGGGTGGGCGTGGACGGCTCTGCCGTGATGACCACCAGACCGGCCAGCGCGCCGTTAAGCGCCATGGTGAAATCGCCCTTGCCGAAAACAGCACGGGCAACCAGCAGCGCGGCAACGAGGCCGCCGGCGGCCGCGGTGTTGGTGTTGAGAAACACCATGGCTACGGAGTTGGCGCTGGTGATATCGCCCAGCTTCAATACCGAGCCACCGTTGAAACCGAACCAGCCGAGCCAGAGGATGAGCGTGCCCAGGCCAGCCAGCGGCAGATTGGCACCGGGGATGGCGCCGACCCGGCCATCGGCGCGGTACTTGCCTTTACGCGGGCCCAGCAGCAGCACGCCGGCCAGTGCCGCCGAGGCGCCGGCCATATGCACGATGCCCGAGCCTGCGAAATCCGAAAAACCCAGATCCCCCAGGTTGAAAAGACCGAACACGGCATCGCCGTTCCAGGTCCAGCTGCCTTCCAGCGGATAGATGAAGCCGGTCATCACCACGGCGAAGGCCAGAAACGCCCATAGCTTCATACGCTCGGCCACGGCACCGGAGACCACCGACATGGCCGTGGCCACAAAGACCACTTGAAAGAAGAAATCGGCCGCGCCGGCATAGACCGAGCCGCCGTCGAAGCCGTTCTCGGCCGACGCCGAGAGCGCATCGTTAACCAGGGTGCTGCCGCCGGCAATGCCGTCGAGGAACAACCCGCCGTCGTACATGATCATGTAGCCACAGACCATGTACATGATGCAGGCGATAGCAAAGAGCGCGACGTTCTTGGTCAGGATCTCGGTGGTGTTCTTTGAGCGCACCAGGCCGGCTTCGAGCATGGAAAAGCCCGCGGCCATCCACATGACGAGCGCGCCGCAGATCAGGAAATAAAAGGTATCGATTGCGTACTGCAGCTGGAATATCTGGTTTTCCATAGTGTTATGTCCCCCTCGCTTTGATGGGTGATGGGCCGGTGCCTAGATCGCGTCGCGACCGGTCTCGCCGGTGCGGATACGAATCGCCTGTGCCAGCTCGCTGACAAAAATCTTGCCGTCGCCGATCTTGCCGGTATGCGCGGCCTTGGAGATGGCCTCTACGGCGGTATCCAGATCGGGCTCTTCGATGGCGACCTCGATCTTCACCTTGGGCAGGAAATCCACCACGTATTCCGCGCCGCGATAGAGTTCGGTATGGCCTTTCTGGCGGCCAAAGCCCTTGACCTCGGTAACCGTGATGCCCTGTACCCCCACCTCGGAGAGCGCTTCGCGGACCTCGTCGAGTTTGAATGGCTTGATGATGGCGGCGATCAGTTTCATGTCGTGACTCCTCTAATACCCGTGAAGCCGGCCGCTGCGCGCACAAGCGAGCACGCAGCGGCCACGGCGTGGCTGGGCAATGCCCTGCACTCACCGTGCCAACTCTTGATCACAGCGCTGTTCCACCACGTGCTTTGCCCGCTCGGGGCTTTGCGTGCAAGCTAGGCCCATCGTTTTTTGATGTCGTTTAACAATGCGCTCGCTTGAAGATATGGCCGCTCGCCTGGCCAATGCTCTGCCGCCCCAGGTCGGGCCCATGCGCGAAGAACTCAAGGCCAACTTCAAGGCCGTGCTGCAATCCCAGCTGGCTGAGCTGGATCTGGTACCGCGTGAAGAGTTCGAGGCCACCCGCGACAGCCTGGTGCACGCGCGGGCGCGTCTGGGCGAGCTCGAAGCCCGGCTCGACGCGCTCGAAGCCCCGAAAGAAAACGACTGACCCGTGGCGCTGGCCACGGTTCACAGCCGCGCCCAGACCGGCCTGACGGCACCCGAGGTGGCCGTCGAGGTCGATCTGGCCGGCGGCCTGCCGGCGCTGGCGATCGTTGGCCTGCCCGAAACCGAGGTCAAGGAATCCAAAGACCGGGTCAGGGCGGCGATCGCCAACAGCGGCTACGACTTTCCCATGCGACGGATCACGGTCAATCTGGCACCGGCGGATCTACCCAAGGAAGGTGGGCGCTTCGATCTGGCCATCGCCTTGGGGATTCTGGCGGCCTCGGGCCAGATACCGGCCAAGGCGTTACAGGGCCATGAGTTCCTGGGTGAGCTGTCGTTATCGGGCGCGCTTCGCGGCGTGCGCGGGGCATTGCCGGCCAGCCTGGCTGCGGCGGATGCCGAGCGGTGTCTGGTCTTGCCTGATATCAACGCCGTCGAAGCCGGCCTGGCCGGGGAGAACATCACGCGCCTGGCTGGCCATCTGGCCGATGTGGCCCAGTCGTTGGCCACGCCCGAGTCCGCGGTCTGGCAGACGCCGCCCGCCGTGGCCCCGTCCATGCCGGCTGCGGCAGGGCCGGACATGGCTGATGTGCGTGGCCAGCCCCAGGCCCGGCGCGCCCTGGAGATCGCGGCCGCCGGCGGGCATTCGCTGCTCATGATCGGCCCACCCGGTGCCGGCAAGACCATGCTGGCCCAGCGTCTGCCGGGCCTGCTACCGGCCATGTCGCGCGATCACGCGCTGGAGGTCGCCGCGATCGCCTCGATCTCCGGGGCGGCCTTCAACGCCGACACCTTCGGGCAGCGCCCGTTTCGGGCGCCGCATCACACGGCCTCGGGCGTGGCACTGGTGGGGGGCGGCTCCACGCCCAAGCCGGGCGAGATCACGCTGGCCCATCGCGGCGTGTTGTTTCTTGATGAGCTGCCCGAGTTTGATCGCAAGGTGCTGGAGGTGCTGCGCGAACCGCTCGAATCCGGGCATATCACGATCTCGCGGGCCGCGCGCCAGGCCGAGTTCCCGGCGGCCTTTCAATTCGTGGCGGCCATGAATCCCTGCCCCTGTGGCTACCAGGGCGATGCCTCGGGGCGCTGTCATTGCACGGCCGATCGTATCGCGCGTTATCGCGCGCGGATCTCGGGCCCGCTGCTGGATCGCATCGATATGCATCTGGCGGTAGCGCCCATTTCCAAACAGATGCTGATGGCAACGGATCACGCCGCGGAAAGCACCATAGAGGTGCAGGCCCGCGTCACCACGGCGCATCAGCGCGCACAGGCGCGGGCCGGGCGCACCAATGCCGCACTCTCGTCAGCAGAGATCGATACGCACTGTCGGCCGGAGCCGGCAGCGGCCACGCTCATCGAACGGGCGATCGACCAGCTGGGGCTTTCGGCGCGCGGTTATCACCGTATTCTGCGCGTGGCCCGTACGATCGCGGACCTGGACGGCCAGGCGACCATCGGATCGGCCCATGTCGCTGAAGCGATCGGGTATCGCAGCCTGGATCGCAGCGCGTACTGACCCCGGGTCGGGGCGTTATTTTCAAGCCCGAGTTTCTGTAACGTATTGATTGGAATGCGTTATTTTGCCTTGCGCTGCAGCGCGCGATCTGCTTCTCCCAAGCTGGCACAGCTCTTGCCTTGACTGTTTCACCGTCGTCGACGGGGCGCCGGCCATGATCTGGCGTTTTCCATGAACAGTTCGGGGGAAATCTATGTCCAGATTCATCAACACCACGGTTGCCTGTGCACTGGTCAGCAGCCTGGCCTGGTCGCCGATGGGCCTGGCCGACGGGGAGATTGATCAAGCACTGTCCGGCGTGCCCGACGCCCTGAAAGGCGATATCAGCGCCAACGTGGCTTTCACGACCGATTATCGCTATCGCGGTATCTCGCAGTCCGGCAACGATTTCGCGGTGCAGGGCGGTTTTGACTACGCCATGAATTCCGGCCTGTATATCGGCACCTGGGCGTCGAACGTCAACAACTTCAATCCCAGCCAGGTCGACGGCTCGAACGGCACGCAGGCCGAGGTCGACTTCTATGCCGGCTATGAATACGCCTTGAACGATAATATCTCGTTGGGCGTGCAGGCGCTGTACTACTACTATCCGGGGGCCAGCAAGGCCGGGCCGAAAGCCACCACGTTGGCGGCCTATACGGCCGGGCGCGAGCTGGATTTCTGGGAGTACACGCCCAGCTTCAACTGGACCACCGATACCGTGTCCGGCACGTTGAGCGTGTCCTATAGCAGCGATTTCTACGGTGAATCGGGCGATTCCTACTACTTCAACGGCTCGACCTCGACCACGCTGACCGACTGGCTCACACTTGGCGCCCACGCCGGTTATCAGGAAGTCCAGCGCGAGATCTTCTGGTATCCGGACTATGTCGACTGGTCCATCTCGCTGGGTACGCACCAGCTCGGCCTGGACTGGCAGGTGGCCTACGTCGGCACTGATCTGGACCGCAACGAATGTGGCGGCAATATCTGCGACGACACTGTGGTGGGCACCATCAGCCGCTCGTTCTGATCGTGGCCGTACCGGCCGGGCGTGTGATCGCGCAGGCACCGGTACGGGCTGTGCTGTGCTGATAGAATCGCGCTGCCATGGCACAGCCCAAACTCAATCCCCAGCAGGATGCCGCCATGCGGTATCTCGATGGCCCGTTGCTCGTGCTGGCGGGTGCCGGCTCGGGCAAGACTGGTGTCATCACACGCAAGATCGCGCATCTGATCAAGCGCGGTTATGCCGCCCATCGCGTCATCGCGGTCACGTTCACCAACAAGGCTGCACGCGAGATGAAGCAGCGTGCCTCCAAGCTGGTCAACGCCCAGGACGCCAAGGCGCTGACCGTGTCGACGTTCCACAGTCTGGGGCTGTCGATGATCCGCGAAGAGCACGAAACACTGGGCTACAAGTCGCGGTTTTCGATCTTCGATGCCGAAGACGTCGACAAGATGCTTTCCGATCTCGTGGGCCGGGATGGCGACCAGCGCAAGGAAACGCGCGCGGCCATCAGCGCCTGGAAATCCGCGCTTGTGGCCCCCGAGCAGGCCGTGGCCGAGGCCACCGGCAAGGATGTGCCCATGGCCCGGGCCTATGCCGAATACCAGCGCCGGCTGAAGGCGTATAACGCCGTCGACTTCGACGATCTGCTCTCGGTGCCCGTGCAACTGCTGCGCGACGACCCGGCGGCGCGGGAGCGCTGGCAGAATCGTTATCGCTACCTGCTGGTCGACGAATACCAGGACACCAACGCGGCCCAGTACGAGATGATGCGCCTGCTGGCCGGCGTGCGCGCGGCGTTCACCGTGGTGGGCGATGATGATCAGTCGATCTATGCCTGGCGCGGCGCGCGGCCTGGCAATATCGCCGATCTGTCGCGTGATTTTCCGCACCTGAAGGTCATCAAGCTCGAGCAGAACTATCGCTCGGTGGGTAACGTGCTTTCGGCGGCCAACAAACTCATCGGCCAGTCCAGCCAGCGTGCTTATGAAAAAACGCTGTGGTCGGCCATGGGCGCGGGTGATCGCGTACGCGTGCTTTCCGGGCCGGACGAAGCCGGCGAAGCCGAGCGTGTGGCCACCGAAATATCCGCCCACAAACTACGCGCCGGCAACGCCTACGGCGACTATGCCGTGCTCTATCGGGGCAATTTCCAGTCGCGCTCGTTCGAAAAAGCGTTGCGTGAGCGCAACGTGCCGTACCGCGTCTCCGGCGGGCGCTCGTTCTTCGAGCGCAGCGAAATCCGTGATCTGGTCACCTATCTCAAGCTGCTGGTCAATCCCGACGATGACGCGGCGTTTTTGCGCATCATCAACCTGCCGCGTCGCGAGCTGGGCCCGGCCACGCTGGAAGCCCTGGCGCGCTATGCCGGCACCCGACATATCAGCCTGTTCGATGCCGCCCGCGGGGTGGGCCTGGCGGGGGGGGTCGGCGAGCGCCCGGGTCGTCGCCTGGCCGAGTTCGTGGACTGGGCCAAACAGCTGGCCATGGCCGGCGAATCCACGCCGCCGCGAGAACTGGTCAACCAGCTCATGGTCGATATCGATTATCGCGACTGGCTGCGTGACACGTCGGCCAATACGCGGGCCGCCAAGAAACGTCTGGAAAACCTGGACGAATTCTTGTCCTGGCTGGGCCATATCGGCGAGGCCGATGATGGCACGCCCACCCCGCTGGCCGATGTCGTGCGTCGCCTGTCGCTGCTGGATTTCGCCAACCAGTCGGAAAAAGACATCGAGAACCAGGTACACCTGCTCACACTTCACGCGGCCAAGGGCCTGGAGTTTGATCACGTCTACCTGGCCGGCATGGAAGAGGGTTTACTGCCACACCACGCCTGTCTCGACGACGAGCGCATCGAGGAAGAACGCCGCCTGCTTTATGTCGGCATCACTCGGGCACGCAAGAGCCTGGCCCTGACCTATGCCCGCAAACGCCGCCGCGGCGGCGAAGAAAGCGACACCACGCCGAGCCGTTTTCTCGACGAACTACCGCGCGAGGAAATCGACTGGCCCGCCACTACAGGCCAACGCGACAAGGCCGCCGCGGCCAACGAAAACAAGGCCCAGGTCGCTGCCCTCAGGGCCATGCTCGGTACGGGCGAATGATCGGCTTTTAGCTTGCCAGACGACGGCGCCAATCGGTCGGAAACCCCATGACGGTTGCATCGATCATCGTGTGTTCGTTGATGAGGCGTCTGATTTTCGTGATCCAGATTCGTTCGGTGTCAGCACCAATACGGCAAAGGAAGTAATCGAGCATCACTAGGGTGTTGAACAGCTTGGCAGGCGCTTGGATATGCAATGACTCAACGAGACGGGCGTCAGCCGCGGTCTTGGGTAGTACCGGCTTGATGGGAAATGTCTTATTCCAGAGCCGCGCGTGGTGCGCGCAGATGTTTCTTACTAACGTAATGTGATGGGTGAACGAGACGAGTATCTTCTCGTCCACGCCGAAGAGTGAGGCAATCTGCCGACGAAGCGATCGCTGCTTCAATGATGAAAAAAGCGATGACAAAGCGCCAAACGACATCACCTCACAGGCCATCCATACGGGTAGCTGACCCGGCGTATCGTAAGTTTGACGATAATGTTGAATGAACGGTTCGCTGCTGCGATCAATTTCGCTATGCAGTCGCTTAAGTAGCTTCGCATGCTTATCTGTCCGTACGAAACACGCCGGCTTTTCGTGGCCGAACGGGCCGTGCTCGTGGGCAACGTGGTAAGCAAACTGTGTTCGAAGTGCCACCTCGAATTGTTCGATAGCAGAAAATACGAGGCCGCGTAGCGCTCGGTCGAATTCGTGGTGCGCCAGCACCGTTTCAAAGCACGTTCCGGGCTCGAAATATGTGTGTGTGTATCGTCGGCGTAAAACGGAAACCAGTACGCCGTAAGCCGGTAATAATTCAGGCATGCAAGCGCGCGCGCAGCGCGTTCGCGGTCGATGAACTGCATGCCTCGCTCGCTCAGTCGCTCGATCTGCTGGTCGAAAGTGAGGGCGGTTTTAGAAAACGGCTGACGACACATGTCCAGGTGAAACGCTGATTCCGGGCACAAAAAACCCTCCGGGGTGCGCCGTTCTAATGAGAGGCGTGGAGGGTATTGTTAGTTAGCAAAGTAGGCCAAAACCTGTGAGGCGTAAAGAGGTTGATAAGTGCCTCTACAACGGCCGGGGCGGCGGCATCTACCCGACGGGTGAGCCGCTTGGCCGCAAATCATCCCGCCGACTAAGGCCAACGTATTCTCGTAATCTGGATGGACGATCCGAACCCGACCGCGTATCCTAACCGCCTGTAAAGCGCCCGTAGCTCAGCTGGATAGAGTGTCGGCCTCCGAAGCCGAAGGTCGCAGGTTCGAATCCTGCCGGGCGCACCAGATCAAATGAAGCCCGCAAATTACGCGGGCTTTTTCATGCCTAAAACAAAGCCAATTCGAACCTGCGATACCAACAATTCAGGTTCGACGGCCGCGCAACGTGCAAGTCATTCGACGAGCGTGAGCCCTGTCACCGCTTGCAGCGCGTCGAAGGATACGCCGTCGAAACGCTCGATCACCTTGGCCGCGGCATTGTCGCGATCGATTTCGAACACGCCCAGATCGGTATAGACACGGCTGACACAGGCGGCGCCGGTCAGAGGCAGGTCGCAGGCTTCGACCAGTTTGGGCGTGCCATCTTTTGCCGTATGTCGCATCAGGACATAGACGGTCTTGGCACCCACGGCCAGATCCATCGCGCCGCCGACGGCGGGCGGATACGTGGCGTCATGGGTGGCCCAGTTGGCCAGATCGCCGGTGGCCGAGACCTGGAACGCGCCGAGTACGGCCAGATCCAGATGGCCGCCGCGCATCATGGCAAACGATTCGGCGGTGTCGAAATAACAACCGCCTTCGATCAACGTGACCGGATCCTTGGCCGCGTTGATCAGGTCGGGATCATGATCTTCGCCGGGTTCCGGCGAGCGGCCAACGCCCAGGATGCCGTTTTCGCTGTGATAGATGACCTGCCGGCCGGCCGGTACGTGGTTGGCCACGGTGACGGGCATTCCGATGCCAAGATTCACATAAGCGCCGTCGGTAATATCCGCGGCCAGGCGGGCGGCCATCTCGTGGGTCGTCAGGCGGGGCAGGCTCATGGCTGTTCTCTCACAACGACGCGGTCGATGAAAATGCCCGGCGAGGCAACGGCTTCCGGGTTCAATTCGCCCAGGGCGACCCGTGCACCGACTTCGACCACGGCACAGCCCGCGGCCGTGGCCATGACCGGATTGAAGTTACGGGCCGCCGTGTTGTAGACCAGATTGCCCCAGGGGTCGGCCTTGTAGGCCGAAAGCAGGGCATAGTCGGCGGCCAGCGGCGCCTCCAGAACATGGCCGCGGCCATCGATCATGCGGGTTTCCTTGCCATCGGCCAGGGCGGTGCCATAGCCGGTAGGCGTGAAAAAACCGCCCAGACCGGCGCCGGCCGCGCGCATGCGCTCGGCCAGCGTGCCCTGGGGCACCAGTTCCAGCTCGATGGCGTTTTGTTGGTAAAGCCGTTCGAACCAGACCGAGCCCCGCGAGCGCGGATAGCTACACACCACCTTGTCGACCAGGCCTTCGCGTAGCAGCGCCGAGACGCCGGTCTCGCCCGAGCCAGTGTTATTGGAAATGACGGTGAGATGGCGCGGCCCGGCCGCACAGACCGCATCGATGAGCGCCAGCGGAATCCCGGAGCTGCCGAAGCCGCCGATCATCACGCTCGCGCCGTCCGGCATATCGGCCACGGCCGCGCCCATGTCGGGCCAGAATTTATCAATCATGGCGAGCGGCTTCTAGAAGATCTCGAACAGGCCGGCCGCGCCGATGCCGCCGCCCACGCACATGGTCACCACGCCGTACTTGGCCCCGCGACGCTTGCCTTCGATGAGCAAGTGGCCGGTCATGCGGGCACCGGACATGCCGTAGGGGTGGCCCACGCTGATCGCGCCGCCGTCGACGTTGTAGATATCGGGATCGATGCCCAAGCGGTCGCGACTGTACAGGCACTGGCTGGCAAAGGCTTCGTTGAGCTCCCAGATGCCGATATCGTCGATATCCAGATTGAAACGGTTCAACAGCTTGGGCACGGCAAACACCGGGCCGATACCCATCTCATCAGGATCACAGCCGGCGACCGCCATGCCGAGATACGCGCCCAAGGGCTCCAGGCCCAGGCGTTCTGCCTCGGCGGCCTCCATGACCACACAGGCCGAGGCGCCGTCCGAGAGCTGGCTGGCGTTACCGGCGGTGATGTATTCACCGGTCTCGACCTGCTGGCCGTTGGAAAATACGGGCTTGAGGCTCTTCAAGCCCTCCAGCGTGGTTTCGGGGCGGTTGCCTTCGTCCTGCGACAGGGTGACCTCCTGCTCGCTGACTTCGCCGGTCTCCTTGTTCTTGACGGCCTGAATCGTGGTCATGGGCACGATCTCGTCGTCGAAGCGCCCGGCCTCCTGGGCAGCAGCGGTACGCAGCTGGGACTGATAGGCGTATTCGTCCTGGGCATCACGCGAGACGTTGTAGCGATCGGCCACGATCTCGGCGGTTTCCAGCATCGACATATAAAGCGCGGGCACCTGTTCCACCAGCCACGGGTCTTTCTGGCGGAAGGTGTTCATGTGCTCGTTCTGCACCAGCGAGATCGACTCAAGCCCGCCGCCGACGACACAGTTCATGCGATCGGTAACGACCTGCTTGGCCGCGGTGGCGATACCCATCAGGCCCGAGGCACATTGCCGATCGATACTCATGCCGGCGATGGATGTCGGCAGGCCGGCCCGCAGGGCGACCTGGCGCGCGATATTGGGGGCCGTGCTGCCTTGCTGCATGGCTGCGCCCATGATCACGTCGTCAATAGACGCTGGATCTATACCGGCTCGGGAGACCGCGTGGGCCACGGCATGGCCGCCGAGTGCCTGGGCCTGGGTGTTGTTGAATGCACCGCGATAGGCTTTGCCGATGGGCGTGCGGGCGGTGGATACGATGACGGCTTGGCGCATTGTGAGATCTCCTCCGAGGTTATTTATGGTTTGTCTGTTTAATTGTTACGGCTGAAAATACTATCGAGGATGGTTTGAGCCCCGGTTTCGCGCTGCAGCGCGAGTCACTTTCGTTTGCTTGTCCAAACGAAAGTAACCAAAGGAAAGGACCCCCTACGTATCCGCCCGCTACGCGGGTACGCGCAGCCGTACAGGTTGCCTGGGACACGGCCAGAACTCGCATCGCTTTGGCGATGCTCAAACATCTGGCCGCGCGGGTGCCGTGCACCCGACACCCAGGCAACCTGTACATCTGCGCCGGCTCTGAAGGGACTGCGAATACAGACACGGCTCGGCAGGTGTGGCGTTGTGCCAAACCACAAGGCGCCGACCGCTGGTTCTGGTTCGACTCCCAAGACTGGGTCGCCCGCGCTGTATTCGGTCCGTTGCTGAAGGCGACGGAGACGCGGAGCGGCGACGGGTGTCCGGCGCACTGCGCCGGCGCACAAAGGTGTCTGAGTATCGCGAAAGCGATGCGAGTTTTTGTGCGTCCCGTTGACGTGAGCATCGGAGTGGACCGGCGAAGCCGGCGCCGAGGACGGGGTCTTTTTCTTGGTTCCTTCTTTTAGACAAGCAAAAGAAGGGACTCGCACAACAGTGCGAAAACGCCCGGCTAAAGCAGCACGTAAGTCGCTCATATCACTCACAAGCGAAGTCCACGCGAACACGCCCACTCATTCGATATACAACGTCAAAGAATCCGCTAAAAGCGCCGGCTTATCACCACCCTCGATCTCAACGGTCACCGCCGTCCGCACCAAGTAACGCCCATCCCCCCGGTCATCGATCGCCGATAACGTCACCGCCGCGCTAACCCGCGAATCAACCACAACCGGCGCGATGAATCGCAGCCGATCGAGCCCGTAGTTGATCCGCGTGGTGATGCCGGCCACGTGGAAAACTTCGCCGGTCAGCCGCGGCAGCAGTGAGAGGGTGAGAAACCCGTGGGCCACGGGCGCGCCGAAGGGCGATTCGGCCCGGGCCCGTGCTTCGTCGACGTGAATCCATTGCCGATCATCGGTGGCATTCGCAAACGCTGTGATACGCGCCTGGTCGATGGTCATCCAGGCGCTATGGCCCAGCGGCTGGCCGATCTGTTCGGCCAGCGCTGCGATGTTATCGAAGAATCGAGCCGCCACGACTAGCTCACCGCGGCATCGAGCGCGGGGATGATCTCGAACAGATCACCCACGAGGCCGATATCGGCCAGCTCGAAGATCGGGGCTTCGGGGTCCTTGTTGATGGCCACGATCGTGCCGGCGTCCTTGATACCGGCCAGGTGCTGGATGGCCCCGGAAATGCCGAAACACATATACAGCTCGGGCGAGATGATTTTGCCGGTCTGGCCGACCTGCATATCGTTGGGCACGTAGCCGGCATCCACCGCGGCCCGCGAGGCGCCCACGGCCGCGCCGATCTTGTCGGCGAAGTCATAGACGATACGAAAGTTCTCCTCGCTGCCGACACCGCGACCGCCGGAAATCACCTTGGGCGCGGTCTGTAGATCCGGCCGATCGCTCTTGGCCTGTTCCAGGCCAACGAAGCGGGTATGGGTGGGCAGTTCGGCCTCGACCGTGGCGGCGGCGACCGCAGCACTGCCGGTCTTCTCAGCCGCGCCGTAGGAGGCACAGCGCACCGAGGCCACGAGCATCTGAGCGTCCGGTGCCTGCACGGTGGTGATGGCGTTACCGGCATAAATGGGCCGGTCGAACTCGTAGGGCCCGTGCACGGCCATGATGTCGGTGACCATGGCCACATCGGCCAGGGCAGCCACTCGCGGCATGAGATCCTTGCCGAAGGTGGTATTGGGGCCCAGCACGTGGCTATAGCCGCCGTTTTGGGCAAACGCCACGATCTGCGGGGCCAGTATCGCGGCCACCGCGTGTTCGTTGGCGGCGTTGTTCACGAGATGCACGTTGGCGATACCGGCCAGCTTGGCGGCCTCGTCGGCGATGGCCTGGCCGTCGTGGGCCAGCACCAGCACGTCGATATCGCCGCCAATATCGGCGGCGCACGTTACCGCACGGCCCGTGGCATCCAGAAGCTGGCCGTCGTGATGATCGGCAATGACAAGAATCTTTTGGCTCATATCAGGCTCTTTTCTTTCAGCTTGGCAACCAGTTCATCCACGGTTTCGACCATGATGCCGCCGGCGCGCTTGGGCGGGGCTTTGGTGGTCACGGTTTTGATGGGCGTGGCCGCGGCGACATCCAGCTCGTCGAAAGCCAGAGCCTCGATGGGCTTTTTCTTGGCCTTCATGATGTTGGGCAGCTTGAGATAGCGCGGCTCGTTCAGGCGCAGATCCACGGTGACCACGGCCGGCAGATCCACCGACAGGGTTTCCAGGCCGGTATCGATCTCGCGGGTGACCTCGGCTTTGCCATCGGCCAGCTCGATCTTCGAGGCAAAGGTGGCCTGGGGCCAATTCAGCTTGGCCGCGGTCATCTGGCCGGTCTGATTGGCGTCATCGTCGATGGCCTGCTTGCCCATCAGGAACATGTCCGGCGATTCACGCTCGGCCAGGGCCTTGAACACACGCGCCGCGGTGAGGGGCTGGACCTCATCGTCGGTCTTGACGTGGATGGCGCGATCACAGCCAAAGGCCACGGCCGTGCGCAGCTGCTCGGCCACGGCATCATCGCCGATGGCAACGGCCACGACTTCGGTGGCGGTGCCGTCTTCTTTCCAGCGGATCGCCTGTTCCACGGCGATCTCGTCGAAAGGGTTCATGCTGTGCTTGACGCCGTTCTTGACCACGCCCGAGCCGTCGGGGGCGACCTGGATACGGACGTTGTAGTCGATCGCCCGTTTGACGCTGACCAGTATTTTCATGAGTGGCGATACTCCGTTAACAATTTGGCCCTAAATTCGTTTAGAGATTCGTGTAGTTCGGCCCGGACCCGCCTTCCGGCGTGACCCAGTTGATGATCTGGTACGGATCCTTGATGTCACAGGTCTTGCAGTGCACGCAATTGGCGGCGTTGATATGCAACTCTTTTTCGCCGGCGTCGTTGTCGACCATTTCATAGACGTTAGCCGGGCAGAAGCGGGTACAGGGATTACCGTATTCCTGGGTACAGCGCGAGACACAGATATCCGGTTCCAGAATCTGTAGATGTACCGGCTGGTTCTCGTCGTGCTCGGTCTGGGCGAAATAGACCGAGGCCAGGCGATCGCGCGGGGCCAGATCTCGGCTTGTCTGCCAGTCGTTGGCCTGGGCCGGTGTCGGCTGATTCTCGACCGCGGCCAGTTTCTCCGTGGCGCGCCAATCGGCGTGGTTATGCAGCGTCCAGGGCGAGTGGCCGGCAGTGACCGTTTCCCAGGCTGCATTGGCCAGGCCCGCCCATTTGCCGCGCAGAAAGCCCGGGCGAATATTGCGTACTTTCTTGAGCTCGCTGCCGACCTCAGAGGCGCGAAGCGCGGCATCAAAGCCGTCCACCGCGCCGGCTTCGCATAGATGATCGGCGGCCAGAATACCGCTGGCCATGGCGGTGTGGATGCCCTTGATCTTGGGCACGTTGAGCGTGCCGCCGGCATCGCCCACGATCAGCGCGCCGGGCATTTCCAGCTTGGGCAGGGATTGCCAGCCGCCTTCAACGAGTGCGCGCGCGCCGGCCGATATGATCTCGCCGTCCTCGATCAATGCGCGGATCTTGGGGTGATGCTTCCACTGCTGGAACGCCTCGAACGGCTCGAAGCGCGGATCGGCATAATCCAGGCCCACGACGAAGCCGAGCGCAATCCGGTCTTCGGTCAGGTGATAGATGAAGCTGCCGCCATAGATATCGTTTTCCAGCGGCCAGCCGATCGTGTGCTGGACAAGCCCCGGCTGGCTGCGTTCGGGCGGGACTTTCCAGAGTTCTTTCAGGCCGATGGCATAGGTCTGTGGGTCACAGTCGGTGTCCAGCTCGAAGCGCTTGACGAGCTGCTTGGTGCAATGACCGCGACAGCCTTCGGCAAAGATCGTGATCGGGGCATGGATCTCGATGCCGGGCTCGTAGGTGCCCTTGAGCGTGCCGTCGCGGGCGATACCCATGTCCGGGGTGCGCACGCCCTTGACCGCACCGTTGTCATCGAACAACGCCTCGGCGGCTGAAAAGCCGGGGTAGATCTCGACCCCCAGTTCCTCGGCCTTGGGCGCCAGCCAGGCCATCATGTTGGCCAGCGAGACCACCACGTTGCCGTGATTGTTCTGTTGCGGCGGGGTCGGCATGCGCGTGGCCCCGTCTTTTTTCAGCATCCAGAATTCGTCGCCGGTCACGTCCACGCAGATGTCCGGCGGATCCTCGCGCCAGTTCGGCACGAGCGTGTCCAGCGGGCCGGTCTCGATCACGGCACCGGCCAGGTTCTGGGCGCCGACCTCGGAGGCTTTTTCCAGAACACAGACCTCCTTGTCCGGAGCGTTCTGTTTCAAGCGCATGGCCGTGGCCAGGCCGGCCGGGCCGGCACCGACGACGATCACGTCGTAGGTCATCACATCGCGTTCGATATCGCTCATAGCGTCATGTCTTTATCGAGGACCGCGACACCGTCGCGATCGATGAACGGTCGTTGTCGTGCTACACCTTCATGCCCGGCATGTTCAGCGAGGCCGTGTTGCCCCCGTCTACGGGCAGGGCCTGGCCGGTGATGAACGAGGCCTCCGAACTTGCCAGAAAACAGATCGCCGCGGCGATTTCCTCCGGCTCGCCGGGGCGCTTCAACTCGCACCGGCTCCCCAGTTTATGGCTTTTGCCCTGGGCTTCGGCGCAGTCAAAGACCGGCTGCGTCATGTTCGAGCGCACAAGGCCCGGGCATACCGCGTTGACACGGATACCGTGCCCGCCCAGATCGCAGGCGCTCGTCTGTGTCAGGTTGATGATGGCCGCCTTGGAAGCGCTGTATGCATTACCGCCGGCGCCGCTACGAATACCGGCAACTGAGGCGGTATTGACGATCGCACCGCGACCGGCCTGTGTCATCACCGCGCCAGCGTAGCGTGTGAAGGCCACGCTGCCCATGAGATTGACCGCCAGCAGGCGTTGCCAGTTGGCCATGTCGGTGTCTGTGATGCCGCTGTAGTCGTTGCCAGCCGTGCCGGCATTGTTGCACAGCACATCGATCCCGCCGTGTGCGCTCGTGATGTCTGCCACGACGGCCTCTACGGCGGATGCATCGGCGACGTCCACGACGTGTCGGCTGACGGCGGGCCCCAGGTCGGCGGCCAGCGATGCCAGTGCATCCGCAGAGCAGTCCACCAGCGCCACGCGCGCACCCTCGGCCACCAGACGCCGAGCGGTGGCAGCGCCGATGCTGCCTGCTGCTCCGGTGATGATCGCGCTCTGGCCTTCGAATCGCTGCATGACACGGTCCGCGAGAAATCCTTGATGGCTCGATTCTACCCAGCGAGCGCCGGGCGTCAATAAAAATGAAACGGCATTCCAAATTAAAAATAATGGCTTATTGGCTATTCGTCTAATACGGATGCGTTCTGATCATCCTTTGGTCGGATCAATTACCACTCTAGTGCCAAGCCTGAGGATTGAAACGGCGTTTCGACGAGCATTTTTCGATCCTTGGTTTTCTGTTTTATTTATTCAATATCAAATATTTATGCTTTTTTCCCGATTGTCGAAAATATGTGTTTTCCGAAGTGAAACACAATTTCGAAATCGTATTGACCGGCTTATGAGTGCGTGCCAGTTTGATCTTCAACCTAAGGCAAGCCGGGCGAAAGCCTGCATCAGACAGGGGTTTTTCGTGATCCATCGTGGCCGCCACAGATTTTTTGTTCGATGGGCGAGGCGTTGAAGGAGTCTCGATATGGAAGCACTGCTACAACAACTGCTCAACGGTCTTACGCTCGGCAGTATCTACGGGTTGGTGGCCCTGGGGCTGACGCTGGTCTACGGGATTCTGCACGTGCCGAATTTCGCTCACGGTGCGCTCTACATGGTCGGCGCGTATGTCGCTTATTACGTGGCCGGCGAGCTCGGGGCCTCGTACTGGCTGGCCATGATCGCCGCGGCGGTCATCGTGGCCGGGCTGGCCGTGGCCTGTGAGCGCCTGGTCTTTCATCCGCTGCGTAATGCCCCGCCCATTCACGACAAGATCGCGGCCATCGGGCTGTTGTTGTTCTTCGAGGCGGTGGTGCAGATGTACTGGGGCGCGGATTTCCGACGCCTGGAGGCCCCGTCGAACACGATCTTTCACTTCGCCGGGCTGACACTGCCTGCCCAACGTATGTTGATCATCGTGGCCGCGTTTTCGTTGATGGGCGGGCTGCATCTGTACCTGAAGAAAACACTGGCCGGCTCGACCATCATCGCCATGGCCCAGAACCGCGAGGGCGCGTTTCTGGTGGGTATCAACGCCAACCGTGTGGCGATGATGACGTTCGCGATCTCCGGCGCCCTGGCCGCGGTGGCCTCGACGTTGTTCGCCCCGATCAATCTGGTCTATCCGGCCATGGGGCATCTGGTGCTCTTGAAAGCCTTCGTGATCATCATTCTGGGCGGCATGGGCAGTATTCCCGGCGCCATCGTGGGCGGCCTGATCATCGGCTTCGCCGAGGCACTGGGCGGCTTCTATATCTCGGGTGACTACAAGGACGTGATCGCGTTCGCGCTGCTCGTGGCCATTCTCTCGATCAAGCCCACGGGCCTGTTCTCGCAAGGAGTGCGCTAATGTCTCGCCTGACCCATATGTTCAATCACCCGGCCACGCTCGTCGTGCTGCTGGGCCTGGCCGCGGTGTTTCCGTTCGTGGCGGCCAACGAGTATCAGGTCTATGTGATGGCGCTGGCCTTTGTGTGGGCCATCGCGGTCTATGGCCTGAATATCATCACCGGCTACTGCGGCCAGCTGAACCTGGCCCACGGCGGCTTCTTTGCCATCGGCGCTTATGCGGTGGCTATTCTCACCGCGGATCACGGCTGGAATTTCTGGCCCGCGTTTGCTGTGGCCGGCCTTGCCGGGGCCGTTTTCGGGCTGGTCGTAGGCGCGGTCTCGCTGCGCCTGAAAGAGCATTATTTCGCGATTTTCACGCTTTGTGTGGGCTTCATCATCTATATGTTGCTCGACAAGTGGGATGCGCTGACCCACGGCCCGCTCGGCATCATCAGTATCTCGCCGCCGGATGGCTTCGGCTTCGTCGATTTCACCGAAACCCGGCCGTTCTATTACCTGGTGTTGTTCTTTCTGGCGCTGGCGGTGTTCTTCACACGTCGCCTGTCGGCCTCGCTGCTGGGCCGGACGTTTCGTGCCATTCGTATCAGTGATGACCTGGCCCAGTCGCTGGGCATCAATCTGATGCGCAACAAGATTCTGGCCTTCGTGATCTCCACGGTCTATGCCGCGCTGGCGGGCGGGTTGTATGCCGGGGTGGTGCGGTTCATCGGCCCGGATCTGGGTAATTTCATGCACACCTTCGACATGATTGCTTATCTGCTGGTCGGCGGTATCGGCACGCTCATGGGCCCGCTTCTGGGCACGCTGCTCATCACCTGGCTGACCCAGGCCGTGCAGTCGCTGGAAGAGTATCGAATGATCGTGTTCGGCCCGCTGTTGGTGCTGCTGGTCATCTTTTTTCCCAAGGGCATCGCCGGCTCGTACCAGGCCTGGCGGGCACGCCGTGCCAGCCGCGAGATGAGTGCGGATCAGCGCCCGAGCACGGGCCACGACTCGGGTGCGGGTAGCACGGCATCGACGCCCGGTACGACGCGGGCGGGCCCGAATTCGAGCAGCAACGCAACCGCCGCGCCGGCCTATGCCCACACCAAGACAAACGAGAGCGCTGGCGACTCCAAGGGCTCTGGCAATGCTTGATATCCGTAACCTGACCAAGCAGTACGGCGGGCTGACCGCGGTCGACCACGTATCGACCGTGTTCGAGCGCGGTGCGATCAACGCCATCATCGGACCCAACGGCGCCGGCAAGACAACGTTTTTCAATCTGGTGGCCGGCGCCGCCGCGCCTACCTCAGGCGAGATCCGTTTCGAGGGCAAAAACATCGCCGGCATGGCCCCGGATGCCATCGCCCGAGCCGGTATCGCGCGCACTTTCCAGACCACGATGCTGTTCGAGGAATCCACGGTGTTGGACAACCTCATCGTGGGGCACCGTCTGCGCACCGGTTCGCGTCTTTGGGATGTGCTTTTGCATACGCCGCGCCACAAGCGCGACGAGGCGGCCTGTCGCGACAAGGCCGCCGAGATGCTGGATTTCGTCGGCCTGTCGGCCATCGGCAATCACATGATCGCTGATACCAGCCAGGAACAGCGCAAACGCATTGCCTTTGCCCTGGCGCTGGCCACCGAGCCCAAGCTGGTGCTGCTCGACGAGCCGGCCGGCGGAGTCAATCCCGGCGAAACCGATGGCCTGGTCGCGCTCATTCACAAGATGGTCGAGCACGACATCACGGTCTGTCTGATCGAACACAAGATGGACATGATCATGTCCATCGCGGATCGCATCGTCGTGCTTGATCACGGCGCCAAGATCGCGGACGGCAGCCCGGGTGAAGTTCGAAACGACCCGGCCGTGATCGAAGCCTATCTGGGAGCCGAACATGCTCAAGCTTGAGCGCGTGGATGCCTGCTACGGCAGTTTCAAGGCGCTTGACGCCATCGACATGACCATCGAGGCCGGCGAGCTGGTGGTCTTGCTCGGTGCCAACGGGGCCGGCAAGACCACATTGTTCAACACCGTGAGCGGCCTGCACCGGCCCAGTGCCGGGCGTATCAATGTCGCCGGACGCGACGTGACCGGCGCCAAGCCCTCGGCGCTGGTGGCGAGCGGCGTGGTGCAGTGCCCGGAAGGCCGCAAGCTTTTTCCCGACATGTCGGTGATGAAGAACCTGTGGCTGGGCGGCTATGTACACCGCGGCGACAAGCGCGCCATGCAGAAAACGCTGGACGACATCCTGGCCATGTTTCCGATCCTGGCTGAAAAGAAGAACGAGGCAGCGGGATCGTTGTCCGGCGGCCAGCAACAGATGGTGGCGATCGGTCGCGCGCTGATGGGCCGGCCCAAATTGCTGTTGCTCGACGAGCCGTCGCTGGGCCTGGCTCCGCTTATCGTCAAGCAGGTTTTTGAAACCGTGGCCGAAATCAATGCCGCCGGCACCACGGTACTGCTGGCCGAGCAGAACGCTTATGCCGCACTCAAGATCGCCAGTCGGGCTTATGTGATCGAGAACGGCCGGCTCACGATCGAAGGCGATCGGGAGTCGATGCTCGGCAACGAAGCCGTGCGAAAAGCTTATATCGGCGCCTGAGCGCCAACACTGGAAAAAAGACAACAAGCGCGATAGCGCACTGCGACAACGAGGAAACCACATGTCTGGAATACAACGCATCAAACGCTGGGCCGGGCTTGGCATTGCCACCGGCGCGCTGGTGGCCGCCGGCATGAGCCCGGCCATGGCCGCAGAAGTGAATATCGGTTTCACCGGGCCGTTGTCCGGCGGGGCCGCGCTCTATGGCCAGAACGCACTCGAGGGGCTGAAAATGGCTGCGGCCGAGATCAACGCCGGGGGCGGAATCAAGGTCGACGGCAAGGCCTATGACATCAACCTGGTCAGCCTGGATGACCAATACGCACCAAGCCGCGCCGCGGTCAACGGCAAGCGCCTGGTTCAGCAGTACAACGCGCCCGCGGTTTTCACGCCGCACTCCGGGGGCACGTTCGCACTGCAGGCCTTCAACGAGCGTGACCGGTTTCTGGTGATGTCCTATACCTCGATTCCCGAGGTCACCAGCAAGGGCAACAAACTCACGGTCAAGATTCCGCCGAACTTCACCGATTATGTAGCGCCGTTCGCCAAGCTCACCATGGAACGTTTCGGGCCGAAGCTGGCGATCGCCAACGCCACCCACGACTACGCCAAATACTGGACCAAGGCGTTCGTTCCGGCCTGGAAGAAAGCCGGCGGCGAGATCGTGGCCGACAATCCGATGGACTACAACAAGTCCGCGGATTTCTATACCGGTGTCAGCAAGGTGCTGGCCGCCGATCCCGACGTGTTGTTCATCGGCGGCGCCTCGGAGCCGACCGGCTTGGTCGTGCGCCAGGCGCGCGAGCTGGGCTTTGAGGGCGGCTTCGTGATCATGGATCAGGCCAAGGTCAGCGAAGTGGCCCGCGTGGCCGGCGGTATGGCCGCGCTGGAAGGCGCGGTGGGCGTTGCACCGTTGTCACACCTGGACACGCCGGGCGCCAAATCCTTCATCAAGCTCTACGCGAAGGATCACGACAACGTTCCGACCGCTGAAACCGCCTACAACTACTTCGCGATGTTCCTGTTGGCCCGGGCCATGGAAAGCGCCGGCACGGTGACGGACGTCGCCGATATCCGAGCCGCGATTCCCCAGGCGCTCAAGCAGGTGGACACGACGCACAACCCGTTTGCCGTCACGAGCATGACCGACGACGGCAACCTGGCCATTGATGTACGCATCGCTGAAGTCACCGACGGCAAGGTCGACATCCTGCAGCGCTCGGATATGGATCTGGACTAAGCGGGGGCGATACCTACTCGGTCCAGGCCGGCGGATCGTCGTCGGCGGGCTGATCGAGGATCGTTTGGACAGACATCGTGGCCGGGCGGGGTGCCCGGCCGCGACGAGCAGGCCAGTGACGGGCGCTCATGCCGAGTGCCGGGATCACAGGGCAATAAAACGGCTCGGCCGACCGAGCTTTCATTAAAAAGGGGCCCATCGAACCCGCAATACCCGACCCGCAGGCACTGCGGCGCGGCGGGACTGCGCGTCGATGCGGACAAAAGCGAGCGGAGATCAGGATGAGCGACTTCAACACCATGGGCCGGGGCGCCCGGCGCCTGCGTCGGATGGCCTCTTTGTCAGGGCTGGTCGTGGCCGCTGGACTCGGGGCCAACCCGGCGGCTGCCATACAGACCGATTTCGGCGTGGATTATCGGGCCACGACGTTTTACGTCGATTCGAACGCGTTCGATAACGATACGGCAGGCTTTGTCGACAGCGATCAGGGCTTTGCCCAGTACCTGCGGGTCGAGGCCGATTTCAAGCACGAGGAAACCGGCGTTCAGGTCATCACGCGTGTCGAGCTCTCGGGCGATCGCTGGACCGGCGACGAGCGCCAGTACTCGCCCACGGCCCAGCGCGCCTTCAACACCACCAATACCGGCGATACCGTGCGTCTGGATCTGGGTTTCGTGCAGATCCCCATCGGCAAGACGCTGATTCGGGTGGGTCGACAGGAAGCCAACTTCAACAACTGTTTTCTGGTCTGTGATGACCGGCGTGATCGTATCTTCGCCGCGCGCGGCATCGGCCCGGTCAATGCCTTTGTGCTCTATGACCGGCGTCAGGACAATGCCTCGTTCGCCAATATCGATAACGGCGATCAGTTCCTGGGCGGCTTTGTCACGCCGCTGGGCAAGTCGGGTTGGAACCTTGGCGCGCTGTATCTCTACTACAACGACAACTACGACGGTCAGCTTTCCGACTATGCGTTTCTGCCCGGTTCGCCGGTGCAGCAGAGCACCGATGCCCCGGGTGGCGTGACCGCCGGGGCACCTTATGTGCTCGACGGCGGGCAGGCCGTGTCGGCTTACATGACCGGCGCGCTCGGGGCCGTGGATATCGAGTTCGGCACCAACATTTTCTATGAAGGCGACGTCGATAACGACACCACCCCCGGCCGCGAGGATTTCCTCAACGATGTCGGCTGGGCCGAGTATCTGCGGATCGGTACCGAATTCGATCGCTACGCGCTGCGTGCCCAGTACATCGGCACCCAGGACGGTGGCTATCTATCCACCGGGTTCGATACCTATACCTCGACCATCAACTCCAATCCGGAATCCACGGCCAATCCCACCAGCGTGTATTCCGTGGGCCGTGCGTTCGGTGTGAAGAACTTCAATCAGAACTTCTTCGTGGCCAACGGCACCGTCGATCTGACCGACAAACTGGCGCTGGGGGCATCGGTGGGTGCCTTGAACATCAGCATTCCCGACAGCGCGGGCGGGCAGAGCGATACCAGCATGGTCTACGACGCCGAGCTGTCATACCAGTACAACTCGGTCTTTCGGACCTGGTTCACCGCGGGCTGGGTCGAGTCCAACGACGCGATCTTCCCGCAGGGCAACTCGCTCATCGGTAGTATCAGCGGTACCAACCTCGACGATAATCACGTGTTCGCCACGAGTTTGAACATCGGCGTCGAGTTCTAAGGGAGAGGGATCATGCAGGGCAGATATACGATAGTGGGACTCATGCTGGTTGCCGGTCTGGCCGGCTGTGCCACCACGGCCAGCGAGTCCGGCCCGCAGGATCCCGAGGCCGCCGAGCGCTCTCTGGCGTTGGCTGACTCGCAGAGTGCGTTCGGCTATGAGTCACCGGACTGGGGCACGCCGTTCTGGGAGCGGCTGTCCGAGAAGGTTGATCGGGCACGGGCCAGCAGCGCCGAGGCGCCGGCCACGACCGACGACACGCTCAATCCCACCCCGCAATCGGAGCCGATGACGCCTTATCAAGGCACACCGGCCATCGCGGCGGCAGCTGCCACGGGCACGGCCGCCGCTATCCGGCCGGCCACGGGTGCCGACGGCCTGGCGCCGTCCGTGGCGCTGGCCTGGCAGGGCGACGGCGCTGTACCGGCTGCACTTACGGATCTGTCACAACGCCTGCAATCCGCCGGTATGGTCGTTGTCGGGCCCAACGCGCTTGCGGATGCCATCAGCGATGCGCCGGGCTGTAACACGCTGACCCGGCCAGACTGTCTGGCCAGTATCGCCCGGTATCCGGCCCCCCGGTTACTGCTGGTGGCCGCGCCCGCTGGTGATGCGTTGTCGATTGTCACCTACGATACGCAGTTTGGCGCGCGCTACAGCGCGACCCGTCTGGATCGTCAGGCCCCGCCCTCACGAGCCCTGGATACCCTGGTGGCCGCCGAGCGCCGACGGTTGCGTATCGCCCCCTGGTTCACGCGCAGCTTTGCCGAGCGCGACGGGCAGTATTATCTGGCGGCCGGCCAGGCCGAGGGGTTGGGTATCGGCGATCGATTGGCGGTCCATGAATCCGGCGAGTTGGTCCGCGGGCCGGCCGGCCAGCCCGTGGTCTGGGAGCCCGGGGCACGTAGCGCCACGCTGGTCATCGAACAGGTACTGGGCGCCAATACCAGCGTGGCACGGCTTGAAAGCGGCACCCGTGTATCGCCCGAAGCACTGCTGACCGCTGGCGATGCCCGCTGACGCGTCGTCGCCCGTCTTTGGCACGGGCGCGCGGGTTTCGTATGCTTCAGCGTTGACAGCGCGTGGTGTAATTCCAAGCTAACGCGTCTTGATCGACGATCAACAGTAGCGAGCCGATGGCGAAACGAAAAGACACCTCGGAGCCGGCCCAGGCCACGGGCAAGCCTCCCCAGCAGATCTCTGCGCTGGCGCGGGGGTTGGAGCTTCTGCGCTGTTTCGGCAATGGCGCCGAATATCTGGGCAATGCCGAGCTGGCCGATCGCACGGGTATTCCGCGGCCAACCGTCTCGCGTATCACGGCCACGTTGACCCAGCTGGGTTATCTGCTCTATATCGCCGATCTGGAGCGCTATCGCCTGGGGCCGGGCGTCATGGATCTGGGGTATCGCTATCTGGCCAGCGAAGGCGTGAGCACGTTGGCGCGTCCTTTCATGCAGGAACTGGCCGAGGCCACCGATTGCATGATCGCGTTGGGCGCGCCGGAAGCCACCCACATCACTTATATTCAGTGTTGTCAGGGCAGCGGCCCGCTCATCCTGCGCATGCAGACCGGCTCACGCGTGCCGATCGGGCTATCGGCCATGGGCCGGGCGCTGCTCGCGGGCATGACACCGGCCCAGCGCGTGCCTTATCTCGAGGCCATCCAGCGCGACAATCCGTCCGACTGGCCGGCTATCGAGGACAGCCTGGAGGCTGCCTACGCCGAGTATGCCGCCTACGGCTTCTGTACCTCGCAGGCCGAATGGAGCCGGGATATCAGCGGGGTCGGCGTGCCGCTTTATGTCGAGGCCGAGCAGCGCATGCTGGCCTTCAACTGCGGCGGCGCGGCGCAGCGGCTGACCCAGCAGGTACTGACCGACAATCTCGGTCCGCGCCTCAAAACGCTCGTCGATCAGGTCGAGGCCCTGTTGACCGGCCAGGGCACGACGTCCGCTCAGTCGCACCGCGGCTAGGGCATGCCGAGCGGCGGGTGCGGCCACAACACTCGACATTAGTGGAATAGCGTTTCATTTGTCGTTGACCCGCTTCAGGGGGCGTGACAAATTCGATCTTATCTGGCGCGTCGGTCGTGGCGCGGGTTAACAGGAGATCGCATGCAGGCTCTATCCGAACGCGCACAGACGCTCAAGGCCGAGGTCGAGGCCTTCATGGCCGAACACGTCTACCCGGCCGAGTCGGTCTACGCCCAGCAGCTTGAAGACGCCGCGAACCGTTGGGCCCCGCCACCGATCATTGAAGCGCTGAAGAAGAAAGCCAGGGCCGCCGGGCTATGGAACCTGTTCCTGCCGGACTCCGAACACGGCGCCAACCTGTCGAACTTCGACTATGCGCATCTCTGCGAGATCATGGGGCGCTCGACGATCGCCCCCGTGGTGTTCAATTGCAGTGCGCCGGATACCGGCAATATGGAAGTGCTGGCCCGCTACGGTAGCGATGCCCAGAAGGATCGTTGGCTGAAGCCGCTTCTGGCCGGGGAGATCAAGTCCTGTTTCTCCATGACCGAGCCGGATGTGGCCTCCTCGGATGCCACCAATATCGCGACCGAGATCAGGCGCGGCGGCGATGACTACGTCATCAACGGCCGCAAGTGGTGGTCCTCCGGGGCGATGGCTACCAACTGCAAGATTGCCATCGTCATGGGCAAGAGCGATCCGTCGGCCGAGCGTCACAAGCAACAATCGATGATCCTCGTGCCGCTCGACACGCCGGGCGTGACGATCGAACGCGCGCTGCATGTCTTTGGCTATGACCACGCGCCGAAAGGCCATGCCGAGATCAGCTTCGACAACGTGCGCGTGCCGGCCGAAAATCTGATCCTGGGCGAAGGCCGTGGTTTCGAGATCGCCCAGGGCCGGCTCGGCCCGGGACGGATTCATCACTGCATGCGCACCATCGGGATCGCCGAACGCGCGCTGGAAGCCATGTGTGATCGCGTCGAGGCGCGGGAAAGCTTCGGCCGCAAGCTTTCCGAATTCGACTCCATCCGCAAGCAAATCGCCACCTCACGGATCGAGATCGACCAGGCTCGGCTGATGACGCTCAAGGCGGCCCAAATGATGGACGAGGTAGGCAATAAAGAAGCTCGCCAGGAAATTGCCATGATCAAGGTCATCGCCCCGGAAATGGCCCTGCGCGTGATCGATCGTGCGATTCAGGCCCACGGCGCCATGGGCGTCTGCCAGGACACTTTCCTGGCCGATGCCTGGGCGAACGTGCGCACCCTGCGCCTGGCCGACGGCCCCGATGAAGTGCATCTGGACTCCATCGCCAAGCTCGAACTGCGAAAGCAGGCGGCTCGAAGAGGCTAGCCAGCATTAATTCCATCCGCACATAGACGCGAATGAGCGCAAATGAAAGAAAATAAAGAAAAAGACAAAGGCAAAGGCAATCCGCAGATGGACGCAGATGTAACGCAGATGGCGTTGGTGGGGCAGAAGGCGCCGAGTTGTCGCTGCTAGTAGCGCAGGCCATCGGGCACCTTGAAAGCGATGTGTATTGATCTTCATCGCATTTTTTAATCTGCGCCAATCGGCGTGCATCGGCGGATTGTCTTTCTTTTCATTGGTTAGCCAAGGTTAATTTCATCCGCAAATAGACGCGAATGAGCGCAAATGAATATAGGCGGATTTGTCCGCGAATGAACGCGAATAAAGAAAAAGATAAAGGCAGTCCGCCGATGGACGCCGATGTGCGCAGATTAAAAGACAGGATAAAGACCAAAAACCGCTTTCTCCAAACGCGCGGGTGCCCGCGTTAGCAGCGACGACGCCGCACACCCCGCGCCACGAATGTCATCTGCGTTTCATCGGCGTCCATCTGCGGATAACCCTGTCTGTATTCATTCGCGTTTATTTGCGGATAGTTCGAAAAGAAAAAACGCACGAGTCAGAACGAAAGCACGGATCGTCTCGTCTTCTTCATCATCGGATTTTTCTCAATCGCGCGCAGTCGCGGTTATCGGCGGACTAACCACAGAACAAGCGCACAACCGGAACAAAAGTGCAGGAGGAGTTCATGCAAGACACGTTGTTCGATCTGAGCGGCAAGGTGGCCGTGATCACGGGCTCGTCTCGCGGGATCGGCGCGGCCATTGCCGAGCAGATGGCCCGTCACGGGGCCCGCGTGGTGGTGTCCAGTCGCAGGGCCGAGGCCTGTGAGCCGGTGGCGCAGAAGCTGCGCGATGCCGGGCACGAGGCGATTGCGGTTGCCTGTCATATCGGCCACAAGGACCAGCTAAAGAACCTGGTCGCCGAGACGAAGAAAGCCTTTGGCCGGATCGATGTTCTGATCTGTAACGCCGCCACCAATCCGGTCTATGGCCCGACCTCGGAGATCAGTGACGAGGCCTGGGACAAGATCATGGAAACCAATGTCCGCTCGACGTTCTGGCTGTGCAATATGGTGGCCCCGGATATGGCCGCCCAGGGCGGGGGCAATATCATCGTGCTGTCCTCGATTGCCGGCCTGCGCGGTAACGGCGTAATCGGGGCCTACGGCGTGTCCAAGGCCGCCGAGGCCGCCCTAGTGCGCAATCTGGCCGTTGAGTGGGGGCCGAAGAATATTCGTGCCAACGCGATCGCCCCGGGCCTGATCCGCACCGATTTCGCCAAGGCCCTGCTGGATGATCCCGAGCGCAAGAAACAGGCCGAGCAGCGTACGCCGGTCCGGCGTATCGGCGAGCCCGATGATATCGCCGGCGTGGCCGTGTTTCTGGCAAGCCAGGCCGGGGCCTATGTCACCGGCCAGACGTTGGTGGCCGACGGCGGGGAGACCATCTGCTGATGCACAACAACGACAAGCCAAACGACGCCGTGGGCGCACCGGAAATCGTGGCCGTGCGCGAGGCGCATCGCCTGGACGAGGCCGCACTGGCCGGCTTCATGCGCGATCACAACCTGCTCGACGGCGATCTGACGGTCGAACAGTTCCAGGGTGGCCAGTCGAACCCGACGTATCTGTTGACTACGGGGACCGGCGACCGGCGGGCACGCTATGTGCTGCGCAAGAAACCGCCGGGCGAGATTTTGCCGTCGGCGCATCGCATCGATCGCGAGTACAAGGTGATGCATGCGCTGCGCGACGCGCCCGGCGTGCCGGTGCCGGCGATGCGGGCCTACGGCACCGACGAGTCGATCCTCGGCACTGAATTCTTCATCATGGATTATATCGCCGGGCGGGTGTTTTCCGATCCCGGCCTGCCGGATCTGGCGCCGGCCGAGCGCGGCACGCTGTATGGGGCGATGATCGATCGGATGGCCGATCTGCATTCGGTGGACGTCGAGGCCGCGGGCCTGGCTGATTTCGGCAAACCGCACGGCTACGTCGAGCGCCAGATCAAGCGCTGGCGCAGCCAGTACGAGGCCTCGACGGACGCGCCCGATGCCAACATGATCGCGCTTGGCGACTGGTTGGCCGACAACATACCCGCCGACGTGGCCCCGGCCATCGCCCACGGTGACTTCCGCCTGGGCAATCTGTTGGTGGCCCCGGGGAGCTTCGAGGTCGCGGCCGTGCTGGACTGGGAGTTGGCCACCCTCGGCCATCCCATCGCCGATCTGGCCTATGCCTGTATGCCGTATTACCTGCCCCAGGGCATTCCGGGATTGAAAGGCATCGACGGCATGGATCTGGCGGCCGCCGGCATCCCGAGCGAGGCCGATCAACTGGCCCGCTATCGCGAGCGCCGCGGAATTGGGCCGATCGACGATTGGCCGGTATTCATGGCGTTTTCGTTGTTTCGGATCGCGGCTATCCTGCAAGGCGTCTATGCCCGGGCCCAGGCCGGCAACGCCAGCAACGCCGATGCGCTTGCCGTGGGCAAACAGGCCACGGTGATGGCCGAGTGCGGCTGGAAGATCGCGCGCGATGCCGGCTGACGACGAGTCCCCGCGCCTGTCGCGGGTGCTGGTCACCAACGACGACGGCATTGATGCCCCGGGCCTGGCCGTGGCCGAGGCGATCGCCGCGGCGATCGCCGACGAGGTATGGGTCGTGGCCCCGGCGGCCGATCAATCCGGTCGCGGCCAGGCGATCACCGTGCGTACGCCCGTGGACGTCACGGCCCACGGGCCAAGACGCTACGCCGTGACCGGCACGCCGGCCGACTGTGTATTGCTGGCACGGGCGCACTGGCTGGCCGACACCCCGCCGGATCTGGTTATCGCCGGGGTCAATCGCGGGGCCAATATCTCCGACACGATTGTCTATTCCGGGACCATCGGCGCGGCCCTGACCGCCGAGCACACGGGCCTGTGTGCCGTGGCACTCAGCCAGGCGTTCCGTGGCGCGGCCGAAACGGCTGATTTCTCGCCTGCCATCGCCTACGGCCAGCGTGTCGTCGCCCAGCTTCTGGCCGGAGCCGCGCGCGACGAGGCAGGCCGGCTGCGGGGCGCCTGGAGCGTCAATTTTCCGGCCGCCAAGGACGAGACGCCGATTCAGGGCATCGATTGGGCGCGTGGCGCGCGGGGCGGGACCGTGCGCCCGCGGGCCGAGCGGGTTGCCGGCCACGCCGATCGTTTTCAGCTGGCGTTCGCGCGGGGGGCAACGCCCGTGGTGGATCCACAAAGCGATGTCGCCGTGTTGCGCGGGCGCCGCATCAGCGTCATGCCGTTGACCAACGAGCGCTGCGATATCGCCGCGTTTGAGTCTGCGACCAATAGACGAGGCTGGCGTCTCGACAAGACCGGTTCGGCGCGCTAAAAATAAAAACGAAACAGCATTTCAAAAAAGAGCGACGGTCTGGAATACCGATCGCTCGCGCGCCCGAGGAGATCTGTCATGTTCGACCGGCATCACGCGGTCTGGCCCGAGAACGTTCCCTACACGCTGACGCTGCCCCGGACCAGTCTCTACGAGAATCTGGAAATCTCGGCGCGTCGATATCCTGATCGGGCCGCGATCATTTATTACGATCGCGAACTGTCGTATAAAACGCTGGACGCGGAAGTGAACCGTCTGGCGGGCTTTCTTCAAGCCAAGGGCGTGGTCGCCGGGGATCGGGTGCTGTTGTTCATGCAGAACGCGCCGCAGTTCGTGATCGCCTACTACGCGATCCTGCGGGCCGATGCGGTGGTCGTGCCGGTCAATCCGATGAACCAGTCGCCGGAGCTGGCCCACTATATTGACGATACCGAGGCCACGGTGGCCATCTGTGGCCAGGAGCGCTTCGAGGCCATGGCGCCGTGGGTGGCCGCGGGCCGCATCACGACCTGCGTGGTGGCGGCTTATAACGACTACATCGACCCCGATACCGACCTGGATCTGCCGGCTGAGGTGGCCGCGCCCGCCGCCGAGCTGTCGCAACCCGGTGCTGTGGCCTGGGCCGAGGCCTTGAGTGCTGGCCATGCGCCTGGCCCCCATGCCGCGCAATCCGATGATCTGGCCGTGCTGCCTTACAGCTCGGGCACCACCGGCGCGCCCAAGGGCTGCATGCATACCCATGCCTCGGTCACGGCCACCATGGTCAACGGCCTGGTCTGGACACGCTCGCACCCGGAAGGGCTCACGCTCGGCACGCTGCCCCTGTTCCATGTCACCGGCATGCAGAACAGCATGAACTCACCGATCTATGCCGGCTCGACCGTGGTGCTGATGACCCGCTGGGACCGGTTGACGGCCGCGCGCCTGATCGAGCGTTATCGCATCAATCGCTGGACCAATATCGTGACCATGGTCATCGATATGCTGGCCGATCCGGCCATCGAGTCGTTTGATCTATCGAGTCTGGAGCACTTGAGCGGCGGCGGGGCGGCCATGCCCGAAGCTGTTTCCGACAAGCTGTTCGCGCTCACTGGCCTGCGCTACGTCGAGGGTTATGGCTTGTCGGAAACGATCGCGGCCACCCATCTCAACCCGCCGGATGCGCCCAAGAAACAATGCCTGGGCGTGCCGTTGTTCGATGTGGATTCGCGCATCATCGATCCCGAGACGACCAACGAGCTGGGCGTGGGTGAAGTGGGCGAGATCATCACGCACGGGCCGCAGGTGCAGACCGGCTATTGGCGCCGGCCCGAGGCCAACGCGGCGTCGTATCTGGCACTGGACGGCAAGCGTTTCTTTCGCACCGGGGATCTGGGCTATTACGACGACGAGGGCTATTTCTTCATCGTCGATCGCGTCAAACGCATGATCAACGCCTCGGGCTACAAGGTCTGGCCGGCCGAGGTGGAGTCGATGATGTTCAACCACCCCGAGATCCGCGAGGCCTGTGTCATCAGCCAGCCCGACGCGCGCCGGGGTGAGAAGGTCAAGGCCTGCGTGGTACTGGCCGCTGATGCGGCGGCCACGCCCGAGACGATCCGTGAGTGGTGTCGTGAGCAGATGGCCGCCTACAAGGTGCCCAGCGTGATCAAGATCTGCGAGGCCCTGCCGCGCTCGCCCACCGGCAAGATCCAGTGGCGCCAACTACAAGAAGCCGAATGGGCCGACACGGCCCCGGCTGATGCCTGATTTTCACGATTTTGCAGATTACGGACAGGAGCAATCATGAGTGACGTGGTGACTTATCGGCTGGAATCCGATATCGGCGTGATCGCCATCGACAACCCGCCGGTCAATGCGCTGGGCCACGCGGTACGTGAGGGGCTTCTGGCCGCCTTGGACAAGGGCCTGGCCGATGGCCGCGCCCATGCGCTGGTGATCATCGGCGCCGGGCGCACGTTTCCGGCCGGTGCCGATATCAAGGAATTCGGCCAGACGCCGAAAGAACCGTCGTTGCCCGAGGTCATCGATCGTATCGAGGCGGCCGACAAGCTCACGATCGCAGCCGTCCACGGCACCGCCCTGGGCGGCGGTATGGAAGTGACGCTGGGCTGCGATTATCGCGTGGCGACGAGTGATGCGCGTATGGGCCTGCCCGAGGTCAATCTGGGCCTGTTGCCGGGCGCGGGTGGCACCCAGCGCCTGCCACGCCTGATCGGCGCCAAGGCCGCGCTCGAAATGATCGTCGACGGCAAGCCGGTCAAGGCGGCCAAGCTGCATGACGCCGGTATCGTGGATGAAATCATCGACGGCGATCTGGAAGCCGGCGCGCTGGAATATGCGCGCAAGCTGGCCGATCACGACGCGCCGGCGCGTCCGGTGCGCCAGCTCGACGTTGAGAAAGTCGACGACGATGTCTTCACCGATTTCCGCGCCAGCATCGAAAAACGCAAGCGCGGCTTTCTGGCGCCGTTTCATTGCATCGAGGCTGTGCGGGCCGCCGTCGAGCAGGATTTCGATGCCGGCATGGCCCGCGAGCGCGAGCTGTTCGCCGAGCTCCTGGCCTCGCCCGAGTCGGCCGCCCAGCGCCATGTCTTTTTCGCCGAGCGCGAAGTGGGCAAGGTGCCGGGCATCGCGAAAGACACGCCCAAGCGCGAAATCAAGCAGGTCGGCATCATCGGGGCCGGCACCATGGGCGGCGGTATCGCCATGAATTTCCTGTCGGCCGGCATCCCGGTAACGATGGTGGAAATGAAGCAGGAGGCCCTGGATCGCGGTGTTTCCATCATCCGCAAGAACTACGAGGCCACGGCCAAGAAAGGCCGTATCACCGCCGAGCAGGTCGACAAGGCCATGAGCTGCCTGTCGACCACGCTGTCCTACGATGATCTGGCGGATGCCGATCTCATCATCGAGGCCGTGTTCGAGTCGATGAAGGTCAAGAAACAGGTCTTCGGCGAGCTGGATCGTGTGGCCAAGAAAGGCGCGATTCTGGCCACCAACACCTCGACGCTGGATGTCGACGAGATCGCGGCCTCGACCTCGCGGCCCGAAGACGTGCTGGGCATGCACTTCTTCTCGCCGGCCAACGTGATGAAGCTGCTGGAAAACGTGCGCGGCGAAAAAACGGCCGACGACGTCGTGGCCACGGTGATGGACCTGTCCAAGCGCATCGGCAAGGCCGGCGTGATGGTCGGTGTCTGTCACGGCTTCGTGGGCAACCGTATCCTGCACAAACGCCAGGATCAGGCGGTGCAGCTGGTCAACGAAGGCGCGACCCCTGAGCAGGTCGATCGCGTGATCTATGACTTCGGCATGCCGATGGGCCCCTTCGCCATGGCCGATCTGGCCGGATTGGATGTGGGTTGGCGTATCCGTGAAGATATTCGCGAGAACGACCCGGCCAACGCCCCCGAGCGTAACTGGATGGACGCGCTGGCCGAGGACGAGCGCTGGGGCCAGAAGACCGGCGCCGGCGTGTTCGAATACGCCGAGGGCGACCGCACGCCCAAGCGGTCGGACGTGGCCCACGCGGAGATCGAGGCGTATCGCGCGGCTAATAACATCACCCCGCGTGAGATCAGCGATACCGAAATCCTTGAGCGCTGTCTCTACGTGATGGTCAACGAAGGCGCGCGCATCCTGGAAGAAGGCATCGCCGCGCGCCCGCTGGACGTGGATATCGTCTGGATCTATGGCTACGGCTTCCCCGTCTATCGCGGCGGGCTGATGTTCTGGGCCGATCAGGTGGGTCTGTCCACGATCCTCGAACGCATCAAGACCTTCCACGCCGATACCGGTGCCGACACCTGGCAGCCGGCCTCGCTGCTCGAGCGCCTGGTATCCGAAAACAAGCGTTTCGCGGATCTGTAGACCCGCCCGTTTCTAGCCGAGAATAATCATGGATATCGAATACAACGAGGCCGAGCGGGTGTTTCGCGACGAGGTGCGGGCGTTCATCGCCGACAACCTGCCCGAGGAAACATCGCGCCGGGTCAAGGCCTTCAAGAGCGTGACGCCGGAAATGATGACGGCCTGGCAGGGCGCGCTGTCGCAAAAAGGCTGGCTGGCCGTCAACTGGCCGGTCGAGCACGGCGGCACGGGCTGGAGCCCGATCGAAAAACATATCTTCGAAGAAGAGTGTGCCGAGGCCGGGGCCCCGCGCATCCTGCCGTTCGGGCTGAACATGGTGGCCCCGGTCATCATCAAGTTCGGCACCCAGGCCCAAAAAGACTATTACCTGCCACGAATTCTGAACAACGAGGACTGGTGGGCCCAGGGTTACTCCGAGCCGGGCGCGGGCTCGGATCTGGCGAGCCTGAAATGCCGGGCCGAGCGCGATGGCGATCACTACGTCGTCAACGGCCAGAAGACCTGGACCACGCTCGGCCAGCACGCCAACATGATCTTCGTGCTGGTGCGCACCAATACCCAGGTCAAGAAACAGGAGGGCATCTCGTTCCTCCTGGTCGATATGAACACCCCCGGCGTGACCGTGCGCCCGTTGATCACCCTCGACGGCGAGCACGAGGTCAACGAGGTCTTTTTCGACGACGTACGCGTGCCGGCTGACAACCTCGTGGGCGAGGAGAACAAGGGCTGGACCTGTGCCAAGTATCTGCTCACCTTCGAGCGGACGGGCATCGCCGGTGTGGGTATTTCCAAGGCCGCACTCGCGCATCTGAAAGAGATCGCCGCCGGCCAGATCGTCGACGGCAAGCCGTTGATTGCACACCCGCGAACCGCCGAGCGCATCGTGGATCTCGAAATGGAGCTCATGGCGGTCGAAATGACCAACCTGCGCACCGTATCGGCGGCTGAGGCCGGCGGCGTGCCCGGGGCCGAAAGCTCGTTCTTGAAGATCATGGGCACCGAGGTGCGCCAGAAGATCTCGGATCTGTATCGCGAGATCGCCGGGCCGCAGGCCTTGCCGTTCACGTATCTCGAAGACGAGGCCGCGGCCTGTGTGGATGACTTCGCCTCACCGGCAGCACCCACGTATTTCAATCTGCGCAAGCTCTCGATCTTCGGCGGCTCGAACGAGATTCAAAAGAACATTATCGCCAAGGCGATTCTCGGCCTCTAAGCCGATCCGCACTGGCTGACAAACGCACACGAATGAGGTGGCGTCATGGATTTTTCTTATAGCGACGAGCAGCGCATGCTCGCCGATCTGGTCACCCGCGTGGTGGCCGATCACTATGCCTTCGATGCTCGCGAGGGCTATATTGCCTCGCCCGAAGGCCACAGCCCGGATGTCTGGGCGCAGTTTGCCGAGCTGGGGCTGCTTGCCGTGCCGTTCTCTGAAACCGCCGGCGGCTTCGATGGCGGCGGCGCCGAGCTGATGGTCGTGGCCGAGGGGCTGGGCCGCGGTCTGGTCGTCGAGCCCTATCTCGGCCGGATCGTACTGGCCGGCTGTTTTCTGGATGGCGCCCTGGATGATGCAGCCAAGGCGGACACGCTCGAGCCGCTCATCACGGGCGAGGCCCGCTGGGCACTGGCCGTGCACGAACCGGCCGGGCGCTATGACCCGTACTGGATCGAGACCACCGCCGTGAAAGACGGGCAGGGCTGGCACCTATCGGGCCGAAAGGCCACCGTACTGGCCGGCGACAGCGCCGATCATCTGATCGTCATCGCCCGTACCTCGGGCGACAACCCGGCCCAGTCCGGGCTGTCGGCGTTCTGGGTCGATGCCGATACCGCCGGCGTACGCCGTACCGGCTATACCACCATTGACGGCCAGCGCGCCGCCGAAATCTGGCTGGATGATGTCGCCGTGGATGCCGATGCCCTGATCGGCGTCGAAGACGAGGCCGGTACGGCCCTGGAATACGCCCTCGATCGCGGCGTGGTCGCGCTTTGCGCCGAGGCCGCCGGGGCCATGGAGATCGCCTGTGATCTGACGCTGGATTATCTCAAGGAACGCAAGCAGTTCGGCGTGCCCATCGGCAGTTTCCAGGCCTTGCAGCATCGGATGGTCGATATGCGCATGAATCTGGAAAAAGTGCGCTCGCTCACGCTCTGGGCGGCCTGCTCGCTGGACGGTGACGCCACGGAACGCCGCCAGCGTCTGGCCTCGGCCAAGACGATGGTCGGTACCGCCGGGCGCAAGCTGGCCGAAGAAGCCATCCAGCTTTTCGGCGGCATGGGCATGATGGACGAATCCAGCGTGGCGCATTACGCCAAGCGCATCATCATGATCGATCATTATCTTGGCGATGCCAATTTCCACAAGGATCGGCTGCTGAGGATGTTGGCTGAGGAGTCGGTGGCATTGGCCTCGGGTAAGGCGGATCGGGCGGCTTGATCTGATTGGCCCGGGCCGTCTGATTGGTTAGGCGGCTCGGGCGTCGGCGGTTTCGGCTTTTGGTGTTTTGGAACAACCACGAGCTGCTTTAGCCGGGCGTTTTCGCACTGTTGTGCGAGTCCCTTCTTTTGCTTGTCTAAAAGAAGGAACCAAGGAAAAGACCCCGTCCTCGGCGCCGGCTTTGCCGGTCTACTCCGATGCTTACGTCAACGGGACGCGCCCATAAATAATTTTTAGGACTCACATCGCTTTCGCGATGCTTAAACATCTTTGCGCGCCGGCGCAGTGCGCCGGACACCCGCCGCCGCTCCGCGTCTCCGTCGCCTTCAGCAACGGACCGAATACGGAGCGGGCGACCAAGTCTTGAGAGTGGAGCCAGAGTCCACGGTGGGCACCTCATGTTTCGGCCCAGCGCCGCACCTGCCGCGCCGTGTCTGTATTCGCAGCCCCTTCAGAGCCGGCGCAGACGTGCAGGTTGCATGGGTGTCTGGCGCACCGCGCCAGCGCG
>NZ_AYKG01000006.1 GCF_003788585.1 Salinisphaera japonica YTM-1
CGCGGGGCATTAAACACGCCTATGCGCGGGTGGCCAGTATCAGCGAGTACGCCTGATTCTCGGCCTCGAAATGATCCATGGCGGCCATGTCGCAGCGCGCGAGCAGATCATCAATGGTCTGTCGCGTGAATTTGCGGCTGATCTCGGTCAGGATGCCCTCGCCGGCCTGCATGACAAAGCCGGCATCGAGCGCGCTGAAGTAGACCTCATGGGCCTGCTGGGCGACCAGCCACATCTCGATACGCTCGTCTTCTTCGTTGAACACGGCTTGATGACCATAGGCCTCGATCGGCATGTCGCCGCCCAGCTCGCGGTTGAGCACGTTGATCACGTTGCGATTGAAGGCCGCGGTATGGCCGGCGCGGTCGTCGTAGGCCGCTTCCAGCACGCCCGGGTCCTTCACGCGGTCCAACCCCAGCAAGAGCGCATCGCCCGGGTTCATCAAGGCACCGATCTCGTCGAGCATCGCCGCGGCGGCCTCGGGCTCGAAGTTACCCAGCGTGCCGCCAAGAAACACGAACAGACGCCGCCCGCCGTCCTCAGCCAGCGGCAGGTTCGACAGCCCGCCCGTGTAATCGCCGCTCATGGCGTCCACGCGCAGCCAGGGGTAGTCGTCGACCAGCGCATCGGCCGCATCGAGCATGATCTGGCTGCTGACCTCGAACGGCCAGTAGCGTGTGGCCACACCGGCCCGATGACAGGCCGCGATCAGGTGTCGGGTCTTTTTCGAGCTGCCGCTGCCCAGCTCGATCAGATGATCGGGGGCCACGCGGGCGATGATGGCATCGCTGGCCTGAGCCAGCAGTGCGTCCTCGGTGCGCGTCGGATAATACTCCGGTGTTTCGCAGATGGCCTCGAACAGCTGCGAGCCCCGGTCATCATAGAAGTATTTCGGCGGCAGTGTTCTGGGTGCCTGTAGCAGGCTGGCGCGTACGTCGTCGATCAGGCTGGGGATTCGGCGCGTGGGCGTCACCCCGTGATGCACAACCCGTGCATCGCTGGGCATGTCTGACATGTCTCGTCCGATAAGAGAATTGCACTGACGTTATCATGGGCGGCTGCTGTATCGCCTGGACCGTTTTCATGTGTCGTATCGCTGCTTTCATCGGCGCCCCGTGTCGTCTGGACACGTTCTTGAGCGCCCCGCCGCACAGCCTGGCGCGACAGGCCTGGGACGCGCGCGAGACAATCAGCTCGACCGTCAACGCCGACGGCTGGGGCGTGGCCTGGTACGACGATGCCCATGTGCCAGCGGTCTATCGTCATATCCTGCCGATCTGGGCCGACGGCAATCTCGACGCCCTGTCGCGCAGCCTCACCCGGCCCGTGTGGCTGGCCAACGTACGCAGCGCGACCAGCGGCCTGGGCACCGACCATGCCAACACCCAGCCGTTTACCGGCGACGGGCTGATCTTCGTGCATAACGGTTATATCGAGCGCTTTTCCGAGGGGATACGCGCCCGAATGCGCGCCGAGATCGATCCGGCCATCGAGGAAGACATCAACGGCAACACGGATTCCGAGTATCTGTTTGCCCTGCTGCGCTCCCAGCCCGGCACACCGGCCGAAAAACTGGCCCGCGCGCACGAGCGCACGCTGGCCCTGCTGGGCGAGACACCGTCGCGCAAGGCGCTGTTGAACATGATCGTGACCGACGGGCAGGCCATGACGGGCCTGCGCAGCAGCGTCAACGCGCCCGCCCCCTCGCTCTACGTGCATCACGATTGGCAGGGCGGGCAGGTCGTGGCCTCGGAAGCCTTCGATGATTCTCCAGGCTGGTCAGCCGTTAGTGCGGAAAGCTTTGTTACGGTGAGCGCATAACCAACATCAATGGCGCTTCATGACCGCCAATCCCCCAACCCGTCTGGCCCGCCTGCGCGAACGTACACGTAGCGTCCTGGCCGCCTACGACGAGGCCACGCTGCGCCGCCAGGCGCATCCTGATCTTTCGCCGCTGCTCTGGCACGTCGGCCATATGTTCTTTGTCGAGAACTACTGGCTGGCCGAGCGTGTCTTCGGCGATACCACCGTCACCGACCCGTGGCGCACGCTCTACTTCCCCGAGCTCTGTACCAAGGGTGAGCGCAGTGCACGCCTGCCGGGCCCGACCGAGATGCGGGCCTGGACACAAGATATCGCCGCCATCAACGACGGCTACTGGGCGCGCGCCGAGCACACCCGGCATCCGTTGCTGGATAACGGCTATCTGTTGTCGTTCGTGCGCCAGCACTACGCCCAGCACCTGGAAACCGTGCGCATGGCCGAAGCCCAGCTCGCGCTGGCAGCCTCGCCGAGCACGTCCCCCATCGTGGCCCGTGCGCTGGACACGCGTTTTGAAAGCCTGGCCGGTGCATCGGTCACACTCGGCACCGATCACGTGGATGCCTACGACAACGAGCAGCCGGTTCAAACGATCGCACTCGCGGCCTTTGCCATTGCCGATGCCCCGGTGACCAACGGCCAGTGGCTGGCCTTCATGAACGCCGGCGGCTATGACGACCCCACCCTGTGGGATCCCGCCGGCTGGGCGTGGCGCTGCGAGCACGGTATTGATCGGCCACAGCACTGGCAGGCCGCGAGTACGGGCTGGCGCGTGAACGATCTGGCCGGGCGTATCGGCACGACCAGCGACGACCCCGTACACGGCATCGGCTGGTATGAGGCCAGAGCGTTTGCCGCCTGGGCCGGCGCTCGCCTGCCGCGCGAGGCCGAATGGGAGGCCGCACGCCGCCGCGACAAGCTGGCTGCCACGGCCCAGGTCTGGGAATGGTGCGACGATGCCTTTGCCGCTTATCCCGGTTTTTCACCGTTTCCCTACGACGAGTATTCGCTGCCCTGGTTCGACGGCGCGCATTTCGTGGCCCGCGGGGCTTCGAGACACACCGAGGCCGATGTCATCCGCCCCGGCTTTCGTAACTTCTACCCGCCGACACACCGCCATGTCTTTGCCGGGCTGCGCCTGGCGCGCGACACGCGCTAGTTGCCACGCCTCGCGCCGGGCATCACAGTCCGGCGCGGGCCAGCCCGGCGGCCATGTCGTCGACCAGATCGTCGATATGTTCGAGCCCGGCGTGAATGCGCAGTAACGGGCCATCGGTCTGCCAGGTCTTCGCGCTTCGGCTATGGCTCGGGTCCACCGGCAACACGAGGCTTTCATAGCCGCCCCAGGACGCGCCCAGGCCATAGAAGTCCAGGCCGTCGATCAGCTGGGCAAGCCGGGTGCGATCGATGGGCGCCAACTCGACGGCGAACAGCCCGCAGGCGCCCGAAAAATCACGCAGCCAGCGCTCGTGCTGTGGATGATCCGCCCGCGCCGGGTGGATCACCCGCGCAACGCCGGGCTGTTCGGCCAGCCAGTTGGCCAGCGCCAGAGCGTTGGCCTCGTGTACCGGCAGACGCTGGCCCAGCGTGCGCAGCCCCCGGGCACCGAGATAGACATCGTCCGGCCCGGCACAGTAACCCAGCGCGATCGCGGTGCGCCGAATCCCCTGATAACGCGTCTCATCGACCGCGCTGATCGTGCCGAGCATGGCATCGGAATGGCCCACGATATACTTCGTGGCGGCATGCACCGATAGATCCACGCCGTGGGCCAGGCTGTCGAAATAGAGTGGCGTGCCCCAGGTGTTATCCGCGATCACGGTCAGGCCATGGGCATGGGCCGTGGCGGCCAGGCCCGGTACGTCGGCGATCTCGAAAGTCAGCGAGCCCGGCGCTTCGACAAACACGGCACAGGTCTCGGGCGTGATGTATCGCGCCAGTTCATCGGCCGCGATCAGCGGGTCGAAATACTCGGCAGTCACGCCGTAACGCGCCAGCAGGCCGTCACAGAACTTGCGCGTCGGGCCATAGACGTTATCGGCCACGAGAATATGCGCGCCCGCTCGCGCCACGCTCAGTATCGCGATGGCGATGGCCGCCAGCCCCGAACAGGTCGAGACACAGCCATGCGCGCCTTCGATGTCGGCCACCGCCGCCTCGAAGGAAAACTGCGTGGGCGTGCCCAGGCGGCCATAGTGCACGCCCGTGAACGGGTCGCGCTCGGAGGCATCGAAATCGGCCAGGCTTTCAAACAGCACGGTCGAGGCGTGATAGACCGGCGTATTGACCATGCCGTGGTGCGCGGCCGGCGTACGGCCGGCGTGGGCGAGACGGGTCGCTGTCTTCATGCGTGAAAAAAGCCGCGGACTGAGGCCGCCCAGAATACGCCAGCCGCCGGCTCCGGGCATACTGCCGGCCACGCCCTCTTTTTCAGGACCGGCTTTGGCGCCCTGGCTCGAACATATTCTGCTTGCCGGCTGCGAACGGCTTGTGGGCCTGCGGGCCCACAAGCCGACGCCAGAGCAGCTGGCCCGCACCGTCATCGTGGCGCATCGCGGCGAGCGTGATGGCAAACAGATCATTGAAAACACGCTGGCCGCCTTCGACCCGGTGGTGGCCGCCGGCGTGGGCGCCATCGAATTCGATATCCGCTATACCCGCGACGATGAGCCGGTCGTCCACCACGACGCGACCCTGGCCCGCACCTTCGACATCGATACCGCGATCGCTGATCTGAGCTGGGCCGAGCTGCAACGACAGGCGCCTGCCGTGGCGCATCTGAACACGATGATCGCGCGCTACGCCCGGCGCGCGGTGTTGATGATCGAGCTTAAGGAACGCGGCACGCCCGTGGCCGAGCAACGCCTGCACGCTGCCCTGCACGATCTGGTGCCGGTGCGCGATTATCGCTTCCTTTCGCTTGTACCGGCCCTGTTCGATGCCGTGGCCGATACGCCCGCCGCAGCACGCGTCATCGTGGCCAAGACCAACTGGCGCGACATGCGCGCGTGGTCGAAACAACACCCGTGTGGCGGCATCGCCGGCCCGTTTCTGTTCATTCGCCAGGCCGATATCGACACGCTCACCGCCGACAATGCGTTTATCGGCAGCGGCTTTCTCACCCAACACAGCGCGCTGATGCACGAAATCGCCCGCGGCGTGCCCTGGATCTTCACCAACCGGCCGTTGGCACTTCAGAGCATGGTCGACGCGGCGCTGGAAGAATCGTCCGCGAATGAACGCAAATAAACGCGAATAAGAAAAGACAATCCGCAGATTTCACAGATTGCGCAGATTGGTCAAGCGCCATGAGAGAGATCGGACTGCGACTAGAAGATCATCTTCTGAACTCTCGATTTCTTTTGCTTTTAATCTGTGCAATCTGCGTAATCTGCGGACAACCATCTGTATTCGTTCGCGTTTATTTGCGTTTATCCGCGGACGAATATTTCAGACACCATGCGATTCAAAGCGAATGAATACAGGCAGTTATCCGCAGATGGACGCAGATTCAACGCAGATGACTCAAGCGATAGTTCCAAGCCTAGCGTCATAATTCACGCGACGCTGGACACGAGAAAGCTTTCAAGGATAAACGCGCTTCATATTGGGCCCAGAGAGCTATCCCATTCATCTTTTTTATCTGCGTTAATCGGCGTGGATCTGCGGATTGTCTTTCCTTAATTCGCGTTTATTCGCGGACGAGTATTTCAGGAACCATTCGACAAGCCCAGATGATCCCGCCCGTGCGGCGCATTAAAGTCGAGCGCTGGGCCCAGTGGAACGACGCCGCTTGGATTGATATCCGGATGGCTGCGGAAATAGTGCTGCTTGATATGGTTCATATCGACCGTTTCGGCCACGCCGGGCACTTGATAGAGCTCGCGTAGATAGCCCGACAGATGGGTGTAGTCGGCGATACGGCGCTCATTGCACTTGAAGTGGCTGTAGTAGACGGCGTCGAAGCGCACAAGAGTCACGAAGATACGCCAGTCGGCCTCGGTGATGCGCCCGCCAGCAGCGTAGCGCTGATGCGCCAGGCGCGTGTCCAACCAGTCCAGGGTTTCGAAGACTTCGCCATAGGCATTTTCGTAGGCTGCTTGCGAGGTGGCAAAACCGGCCTTGTAAACGCCGTTGTTCAACGGCTCATAGGTGGCTTCGTTCACCCGGTCGATCTCGGCCAGCAGCTCGGCGGGGACATAGTCAGCCTCCGGCTGCCCGGCCATATCGTCGAATACGCTGTTGAACATGCGGATGATATCGGCCGATTCGTTCGACACGATGGTTTCGTGGCGCCTGTCCCAGAGCGTGGGCGTGGTCACGCGTCCGGTGTAATCGGGCGCGGCCTTCTGATACAGCTCGTGCAGATACGACAGGCCATAGAGCGGATCCGGCACCGCGCCGCGTACGGTCGAGAACTGCCAGCCTTTTTCGCCCATGTACGGGTCGACAACCGACACGCCGATGATGTCTTCCAGGCCTTTCAAGCGGCGCAGGATCAGCGCGCGATGCGCCCACGGGCAAGCCAGCGATACGTATAGATGATACCGGCCGGCCTCGGGCGTGAACGGCTCGTCTTCACCGGCGCGTATCCAGTTACGAAACCCCGGCGACTCGCGTACGAATGCACCGCCGTGGGCCTCGGTGTCGTAGCCCTGGTCATGCCAGACGCCGTCGATGAGCAGTCCCATATGTGGCTCCTTTATTGCACCGCAGACAGCGACACGCTGCGGTCTTCGATCGTGCAGAAACAGCGGGCATACATGCCGTTGGGATCGTTGAGCGTGGCCAGTGCGGCTGATGCGCCCGACGCGCGGCTCGCCTCGGCCAACCAGTCCGGCAACAAGGCGTCGATCGCACCGATGCCGATCGCCTGAGACAGCGCGCCGCGCCAGTTGGTCGGCGGCTGCAGCGTCTTGATCGATACGTTGTCCGGCGCCAGACCCATGCGCTTGGCCAGTGCGGCCTGGGCGGCCATCGGCCCGCCGAGCGCGTCGACCAGACCGATGCGCTTGGCATCCACCCCGGCCCAGACCCGGCCCTGGGCGATCGAGTCCACCGCGTCGCGCGACAGGCCGCGGGCCTGGGCCACGTTGCTCACGAAGGTGTCGTAGCCGTGCTCGATACCGGCCTGAAGAATACGCTTGGCCTGATCGGTCAAGGGCTTGTCCAGGCGCATGGCCCCGGCCAGTTCGGTGGTGCCCACGCCGTCGGTATGGATACCCAACCGATTGAGCGGCTCGTTGAAGGTCGGCACGATCGCGAAGATGCCGATCGAGCCGGTGATGGTCGCGGGCTCCGCCCAGATCTCGTCGGCGTTCATCGACACCCAATAACCGCCCGAGGCCGCCACGCCGGCCATCGAAACGACCACCGGTTTACCGGCCTGCTTGAGTGCCACCAGCGCACGCCGGATCTGTTCGGAGGCTGTGACCGAGCCCCCCGGTGAGTTCACGCGCAGCAGCAGCCCGCCGATCGCATCATCACGCCGGGCCGAGTCGATCAGCTGCGAAACGGTGTCGCCGCCGGCCGAGCCCGGGGTGGACGGCCCATCCACGATACTGCCTTCGATGGTGACCACGGCCAGCTGCTTGCTGCCATCGGCCGGGGCGGCGGGGCCGGTATCGGCCAGATACCCTTCGATGCCGATCTGGTTGAAGGTTGATTTATCCGCCGTCTGGCCAACGGCGGCCACCAGATCCGGGCGCAGCGCGTTGATGCTGGCCACGCGATCGACGAGCCCGGCATCGCGGGCCAGCCGGGCGGCATCGCCGTCGCTGTCTTCCAGGCGCGTGGCGTAGGTGTCGATATAGCCGTCGATGTCCTTGGCGGTCACGTCACGGGCCGCACTGATCTGATCACGATAGATGCCCCAGAGCGTGCCCGACCAGGCCAGCGCGTCGTCTCGGGCCTCGTCGGACATATCGTTACGGATATACGGCTCGACAAAGGATTTGTACTTGCCGACACGAAACACGTTGACGTTGACGCCGAGCTTGTCGATGGCGTCCTTGTAATAATTGTTGTACACGCCGTAGCCGGTCAGCAGCACATAGCCCAGCGGGTCGAGCGCCACCGTATCGGCATGGCTTGCCAGCGCGTACTGCGCCTGACTATAGGCATCCGACCAGGCAATGACGGGCTTGCCCGAGGCGCGGAAACGATCGATCGCACCCACCAGATCCTGCAGCTGGCCCGGCGTGGCGCCAGAAAAATCATCAAGTTTGAGCAGTACCTGGCGGATACGGTCGTCGTTTGTCGCCCGGTCGAGGGCGGTGATCAGATCCCGCGTCACACTGGGCGTATCCGCAGCGCGGCCCAGGCTCGAGAGTATCGACTCGACGCCGCTGGCCTGCTCGACCAGACCACCCGAGGGAGCGACCACCAGCACGGCCTTGTTCGGCACGCTCGGCGCGCTCGGATTCAGCGCCAGATAGATGCCCACCGGCACCGCGATCAGCAGCAATAGAAAAAACAACGAATACAGCAGCACGACGGTACGCCACAGGCCACCCGTCACGCGCCGGAACAAAGAAGGCTTGTCCGCCACGGTTCATCCTTGTCGGCCCGCGGCCGATAAACGCACGCAATGCGCCCGAGTGTATCGCAGGCCGCTTGAATTCGATGGCCAACCGCCGCACGTTTATCGCATTCAAACACACGCCGAGCGTCGTCATGAGTGAAAGCCAGCCGCAGCATCATCGCCTGATCATTCTGGGCTCGGGCCCGGCCGGTTATACCGCAGCCGTCTATGCCGCCCGTGCCAATCTGGATCCGGTGATGATCACCGGCATCGAGCAAGGCGGCCAGCTGATGACGACCACGGACGTGGATAACTGGCCGGGCGACGTGGACGGTCTGCAGGGCCCGGATCTCATGGCGCGCATGAAGGATCACGCCGAGCGGTTTGACACCCGTATCGTCAACGATCATATCCATGCCACGGATCTGTCGGCCCGGCCCTACCGCCTGGAAGGCGATTACGCCACCTATACCTGTGATGCACTGATCATCTCGACCGGCGCGACCGCGCGCTATCTCGGCCTGGAATCCGAGGCCGCGTTCATGGGCCGCGGGATCTCGGCCTGTGCCACCTGCGACGGGTTCTTCTATCGCAACAAGAACGTTGCCGTGATCGGCGGCGGCAATACCGCCCTCGAGGAAGCGCTGTATCTATCGAACCTGGCCGCGCATGTGACCGTGGTGCATCGGCGCGACAAGTTCCGCGGCGAGAAGATCCTGGCCGACAAGCTCTTCGACAAGGTCGAGAACGGCAATGTCTCGATCGTCTGGGATCATGAGCTCGACGAGGTGCTGGGCGACGACATGGGCGTGACCGGCGGGCGCATCAAGCATCGCGAGTCGGGTGAGACCCAGGAACTGGCCGTCGACGGTATCTTCATCGCGATCGGCCACAAGCCCAATACCGATATTTTTGCCAGCCAGCTCGATATGGAAGGCGGCTATATCAAGGTCGAGTCCGGCACCCAGGGCAACGCCACGGCCACCAGCATGCCCGGCGTGTTCGCGGCCGGCGACGTCATGGATCATGTCTATCGCCAGGCGATCACCTCGGCCGGCTCGGGCTGCATGGCCGCACTTGACGCCGAGAAATATCTCGACGCGCTGACCGAGGACGACTCGGCGCGGGATGCCCATGTGGAAAGCCAGGTCGCGCACCGCGAAGTCTGATTTGTTTTGTCCCTGCCCGGCACCGTGCTGGGCAGGGGTTCCTGCTTTAGGCATCATGAGCCGATGATGCGCTCGCACTCGATTCTGTCCATGTACAAACCCGTTGCCGGTCTTGCGGCCGTGACCCTGCTCGTTGCCGCCTGCGCCAGTTCGCCGACCACGTCACGCGTGGAAAAAAGCCTGGAACAGACCACGCCCACGCGTCAGACCGTGGCCACGACCGCACTGGCCCAGGTCGGCGATGCCTATGCAACGAACATGGCCGGCCCGAATCAGTATGACGATGCCGGCCTGGCGTATTACGCCTATCGGCAGAACGGCCGTGCTCTGCCGCGGGCCTTGTCCGATCAGCTGGATGCCGGCCAACCGATCGCGCTGTCCGAAGCACAGCCCGGCGATCTGGTCTTCTTGCGACTCGATGCACCCGACGGCTCGCGCCTGACGGTCGGCGTGCTGGCCGGGGCCAATCTGGCCGTGCTCGCCATGCCCGGCACGGCCCAGGCGGGCGGCGGCGTGCGGCGGGTATCACTGGCTGATGACTATTGGCGGGGGCGCTTCGTGGGCGTCAGCCGTATCCTGCCGCAGGCTGGCGCCGCGCGTTAGATGCCATCTCGCCCGCCTGAAGCCGAACACAAAAAAGACGCCTCGATGATCGAGGCGCCTTTTTTTGATCTGCGGATCAGGCAACCGTTGTTGCCCGGGCCGTTCAGCCTATTTCTTGAGCTTCTCGCGGATACGCGCCGACTTGCCACTGCGCTCACGCAGGTAGTACAGCTTGGCCCGACGTACGTCACCGCGACGCAGCACCTTGATTTCAGCGATGCCGGGGGAGAACGTCTGGAAGACACGCTCCACGCCTTCGCCGTGGGAGACCTTGCGCACGGTGAACGCCGAGTTCAGGCCGCGGTTGCGCTTGGCGATGACCACACCTTCGAAGGCCTGCAGACGCTCGCGGTCGCCTTCGACCACGCGCACCTGCACCACGACGGTATCGCCGGCCGAGAAGTCCGGAATGTCTTTGCCGTTTGTCTGTTCGGCGTCGAGTTCGTCGATGATGTTGCTCATGGCCTGCCTCTGAATCGTGTTCGTCGAGCCGTGGGTCGGCGTTCAAAGTCGGCGGAGTATACCGGAAACAATCCGTGTTGTGACCCCGCAGAACGCGTTTTCACGCGTTTTTTTCACTCATCGTGCGTAGCGGTGTTCTGCTCGGCGATGAATTCTTTTAAAAGACGTGTCTGTGACTGGCTCAAGGCCATATCGGCCACACGCTCCGGACGTCTGAGCCACGTCATGCCCAACGCCTGTTTCTCGCGCCAGGCCGCAATCGCTGCGTGATCGCCCGACAGCAGAACCGCCGGCACGTCACCGGCCTCGGCGTGGTCTGCCGGACGCGTATAGTGCGGATGATCCAGCGTATCGGCCGTGAACGAATCCTCGACCGCCGAGCGGGCATCGCCCAGCACCCCGTCCACCAGGCGCGCCACGGCATCGATGACCGTCATGGCCGCCAGCTCTCCCCCGGACAGGACAAAATCCCCCATCGACAACTCGATATCGACATGCTGATCGATAAAACGCTGGTCGATACCTTCATAACGCCCGGCGACGAGAATGAAGCCATCGCCTAGGGCCAGCCGCTCGGCCCAGCGCTGATCGAAGCGCTCGCCGGCTGGCGACATCAGAATGACCGGTGCGCTGTCGCCCCGTGCCCGGCGAATCGCGTCCAGTGTTGCCGCCAACGGGCCGTACTGCATGACCATGCCCGGCCCGCCGCCATACGGGCGATCATCAACCCGGCCATCGGCGCGCTGGCCGTGATCGCGCGGGTTCCAGCAGGCAAGCGTCAAGCGCTGCTCACGCAACCCTCGTCCGACCACGCCAAACGCCTCGAGCTGGCTGACCCAGTCCGGAAACAGCGTGATGACGTCGATACGCACGATGCTAGAAGTCGGCGTCCCAGTCGACCGTCATCTGCCCGGCCTCGAAATCGACATCAACGACAACGATATCGACCACCAGCGGAATCAAACGCTCGCGCTCGCCAGTGACGACCAATACATCGTTGGCGCCGGTTTCCATCATCGCGGTGACGGTGCCGAGCGCAACGTTTTGGGTATTGATGACCGTCAGGCCAAGAAGATCGACCCAGTAATATTCGCCGTCTTCGGGATCCGGAAGCTGGTCGCGTTCGACTGCGATATCCAGATCGAGCAAGGCAACGGCTGCATCGCGGTCCGGCAAGGGGTTGCCGTGATCATCGCCGAGCTGGGCGATCAGGGTCTTGCCCTGCATGCGACCGGCCAGGACACGAAACGGCCGCGCCTGGCTGGCGCGGCCGATCCACCACCGGTCATAGTCGAGAATAGCCTCGATCGGGCGTGTATGGGAATAGACCTTGATCCATCCCTTGACCCCGAACAGGCCATGCACCTGGCCGAGTACGACGGGCGTTTCTATACCCTGCCCGGCCATGACGGTGCGCTAGCTGGCGTTTTCGTCCAGACCGGACTCGTCGGTCTTGGCCTCGGCCGTTTCCGGGCCGGCCTCGGAGATATCGCCCGTGGCGCCTGCCGGCACCTGCTGGTTCTTGGCTTCCTTGACCTTGGACTCCGGCGGGGCCACGCGCTTGGCGGCTTCGCCTTCGCCATGCCGATTGAACGACTTGACCAGGTTGGTCACGCGCTCGGACAGCTGGGCGCCCTGGCCCTGCCAGAACTCGACGCGCTCGACGTCCAGGCGCAGCGGCACTTCACCACCGACTGCCACGGGGTTGAAAAAGCCGAGACGCTCTAGGTAGCGGCCGTCGCGCGCGTTGCGCTTATCGGTCACCACAATATGGTAGAAGGGTTTTTTCTTCGCGCCGGAGCGTTGGAGCCGGATTTTGACCATAGCGGGTTTCGTTTGTTGGGGCCGTGATTGGCTTCTAGATCATCAATGCCGGGCGTGCTTGCACGACGCGGCATTCAAAGATCGCGCATTGTACGCTGATTGGGCCAGATTGGAAGACGTGGCGACGATCACCGCCCCATGCCGGGTGGCAGGCTGCCGCCGCCCATACCCGGCGGCATACCACCACCGCCGCCGCCCATGCCCTGCATGGCGCGCATCATCTTCTTCATGCCGCCGCCTTTCATCTTCTTCATCATCTTGCGCATCTGGGTGTGCTGCTTGAGCAGGCGGTTGATGTCCTGCACCTGTGTGCCCGAGCCGGCCGCGATACGCCGCTTGCGCGAGGATTTGATGACATCCGGAAAGCTGCGCTCCTGCTTGGTCATGGAGTCCACGATCGCCAGCATCTTGGTGACCTGGGTCTCGTCGGCGGCGCCGGCCATGCCCTTGGGCATCTGGGCCCCGCCGGGCATCTTTTCCATCAGCGCGCCGATACCGCCCATCTCCTGCATCTGGCGCAGCTGATCGGCCAGGTCATTCAGATCAAAGCCCTTGCCTTTCTTGAGCTTCTTGGCCAGCTTGTCGGCCTTGTCGCGATCGACCTTGTGCTCGGCCTCCTCGACCAGCGAGAGCACGTCGCCCATGCCCAGGATGCGCGAGGCCACGCGATCCGGATGGAACGGCTCCAGGCCGTCGAGCTTTTCGCCCGTGCCCAGGAACTTGATCGGCTTGCCGGTGATCTCGCGCACCGAAAGCGCGGCACCGCCGCGGGCATCACCGTCGACCTTGGTCAACACCACGCCGGTCAGGGGCAGCGCATCGCCAAAGGCCTTGGCGGTATTGGCTGCGTCCTGGCCGGTCATGGCATCCACCACAAACAGCGTCTCGATGGGGTCGAGCACGTTGTGCAGCTCGCGCACCTCGCCCATCATCTTCTCGTCGATACCCAGCCGGCCGGCGGTATCCACGATCAGCACGTCGTAAAAGCCCTTGCGCGCGGCCTCGAGTGCCGACTTGGCGATCTTGGCCGGCTTGTCGGTGGACGCACTGGGATGAAAACCGACGTCGACGTCGCCGGCCACCCGCTCGAGCTGGTCGATGGCCGCCGGACGATAGACGTCGGTGGAAACCACCAGCACGGATTTCTTCTCGCGCTGCTTCAAGTAGCGCGCCAGCTTGCCCACCGACGTGGTCTTGCCTGCGCCCTGCAAACCGGCCATGAGCACGACCGCCGGCGGCTTGGTGCGCAGGTTCAGCGATTCGTTGGCCTCGCCCAGCAGCTTGGTCAGCTCATCGCGCACGATCTTGACCAGCGCCTGACCGGGCGTGAGGCTCGTCATGACCTCGGAGCCGACCGCCCGCTCACGGATATCGGCTATGAACTGTTTGACGACCGGCAGCGCGACGTCGGCCTCGAGCAAGGCCATGCGCACTTCGCGCAGCGTGGCCTTGATGTTGTCCTCGGTCAGCCGCCCTCGCCCGGAGAGCGTCTTGAAGCTGCGATTAAGCCGATCACTTAAGGAATCGAACATGCATCAATCCGTTGGTTTTTCGCGTGTCGCGCGGTTCTGGAATCGCGCCGGGCCGTCGGCGATCGTGCGCTGTCGGTGGCTTGGCCACACACAACCAGCACATCGCCGATCACCATCGAGCGCCCTAGTATAACGACGATCAGGCCGTCGTCGTTTCTCGAACGATGAAATACGGCACAATACGGTGTTATGAAGCGTGTTCAAACGAGCAACTGATGGCGTTCGTGGTCATCGAAGTCCTGCTGGCAGCCCTGGCCTACAGTGCGGCAACACGCGCGGTCTGGCAGCACCATGCCCAGGGCACGACCTATCTGCCGGTCACGCTATGGGCCGGGGCTGGGCTGGTGCTCCAGCTGGTATCGCTGGCTCATCTGACATTGTCGGCCGGGGCGATGATCATCGGCCTGGGCACCGCACTGTCGCTGTTCGCCTGGCAGGCCGCCCTGCTGCTGTGGCTGTTTTCACTCAAGGAATCGGTCGGCGCGCTGGGGCTGGTGATGTATCCGGTGGCGGCCATCTGTGCCGTGGCCGGGCTGCTGGTGCCCGACCCCAACGGCGCGCGCGAAGCGCTGGATTGGCCGATTCAGGCGCATATCCTGTTGTCGATACTCGCCTATGGGCTGCTCACGCTCGGCGCGGTACAGGCCGTGGTGCTCTCGCTGCAGCACAGCCAGCTGCGCCGGCGCCCGCCCGCCGGGGTGTTCGCCACGCTCCCGCCGTTGCAGACGATGGAGACACTCCTGTTCCGTCTGATCGGCGCCGGGTTCTTCCTGTTGAGCCTTGCGATCGCCACCGGTGCGTTGTTCATCGACAACCTGTTCGCCCAACATCTCGCGCACAAGACAATCCTGTCGATCTTCGCCTGGCTGGTGTTTGCCACCCTGCTGTTTGGACGCTGGCGCTATGGTTGGCGCGGCCGGCTGGCCGTGCGCGGCGTGCTGGTGGGCTATGTCCTGCTTGTGATGGCTTACTTCGGCAGTAAATTGGTACTCGAGCTTATCTTGGGCGAACATTGGTCCTGAGCTGAGAGGCCCGCCCGGCATCGCGCCGGGTATTCCATTTGTTCACGAGTTATTAGTCCTTGGACGCGATTCCCTTATGGGTGCTGTTCTGCATCCTGATCGGCATGCTCATTCTGTCGGCATTCTTTTCCGGCTCGGAAACGGGTCTGATGACCCTGAACCGTTATCGCATGAAGCATCTGGCCCAGACCGGGCACGGCGGCGCGACGCGGGCCGCGGCCATGCTGGAGACCCCCGACAAGCTCATCGGGCTGATCCTGCTGGGCAACAATCTCGTCAATATCATCGCCTCGTCGCTGGCAACGGTGATCGGCATTCGTCTTTACGGCGATTTCGGCGTCGTGGTCTCCACGATCGCGCTGACCATCGTGGTGCTGATCTTCTCCGAGGTCACGCCGAAAACGCTCTCGGCGTTGTATCCCGAGCGTATCGCCTATCCGGCGGCTTATATCTACAAGCCGCTGCTCCGGGTGTTCTGGCCGCTCGTCTATCTGTTCAATTCGGCCGGGCGCGGCGTGCTGTGGCTGCTGCGGGTCTCACCCGATGACGCCGCCAGCCATTCGCTGTCCTCGGAAGAGCTGCGCACGGTCGTGACCGAGGCCGGCGCCATGATTCCGCGTCGTCACCAGCAGATGCTGTTGTCGATTCTGGATATGGAAAACGCCGCCATCGAAGACATCATGGTGCCGCGCAACGAGATCGTGGGCATCGATATCAGCAAGCCCTGGCCCGAGATCCTCGAACAACTCGTACACAACCAGCACACCCGCCTGCCGCTCTATGACGGCTCGATCGACGAGATCCGCGGCATCGTGCACATGCGCCGCATGCTGGCGCTGGTGTCCAACAACGAGCTGGACAAGGAACATCTACTGTCCCTGGCGCGCGATCCGTATTTCATCCCGGAAAACACGCCGCTCAATCAGCAGCTCCTGAATTTCCAGAACCAGAAGCGCCGTATCGGCTTCGTGGTCGACGAATACGGCGATATCCAGGGCCTGGCCACGCTCGAGGATATCCTTGAAGAGATCGTGGGTGAGTTCACCACCGACCCGCTCACTCGCGTGAAAAATGTCGCCATGGACGGCGAAAACAGCTATCTCGTCGACGGCACGGTGGCCATACGCTCGCTCAACCGGGCGCTCGGCTGGCGCCTGCCGGTCGACGGCCCGCGGACCGTCAACGGCCTGATCACCGAACAGACCGAAACCATCCCCGAGCCCGGCACCCGCTTGAAGATCGGAAAATATGTCTTCGAGATCGTCGAAACCGGCGCCAACCTCGTGCAAACCGTGCGGGTACGCCCGCCGCGCCGCAAGCGTCGCTCACGTGCTGTAGATACAGACGACGGCTGAGTTTCGGGCCGCGTTCTTGTTATCGGCCGCACGTGCATGTCAATTGGCGTGTATTTGCGGACCGGAAAAAATGGGCCGCGCCAACAAGCCGCCATGCCCGGCACACCTAGGACGAGGTCACAGCCTCAATGGCATCGCCCAGGCGCGCCACGCCGACAACTTCCAGCTCGCCGACCCGCTTGGATTTGGGCGCGTTGGCCTTGGGCACGATCGCCCGAGTGAAACCGTGCTTGGCGGCCTCGGCCAGGCGCTCCTCGCCGCCGGGCACGGGCCGGATCTCACCGGCCAGGCCGACTTCGCCAAAGATGATCAGCCGCTCGCCCAGCGGCTTGTCACGAAAGCTGGACAGTGCGGCCAGAAGCACGGCCAGATCGGCCGCGGTTTCGGATACCCGCATACCGCCGACGACGTTGACGAAGACATCCTGATCGCCTAGCGGAATACCGCCGTGGCGATGCAATACCGCCAGCAACATGGCCAAACGCTGGGCGTCGGGACCCAGCGCGACGCGGCGCGGATTGGACAGCTGAGATTCGTCGACCAGCGCCTGTACCTCGACCAGCATCGGGCGCGATCCCTCGCGTGTGACCATGACCGCGCTGCCCGGCACGGCGGTCTCGTGGCGCGATAGAAAGATCGCGCTGGGGTTGGTGACCTGTTTCAGCCCGGCGCCGGACATGGCGAACACGCCGAGTTCGTTGACGGCACCGAAGCGGTTCTTCACCGCGCGGATCACCCGGAAACGCGATGAGGCCTCGGCCTCGAAATAAAGCACGGTATCGACCATGTGCTCAAGCACACGCGGCCCGGCGATCGTGCCCTCCTTGGTCACATGCCCCACGAGAATGAGCGCGGTGCCCGTGGCCTTGGCAAACCGCACCAGCATCGAGGCAGACTCGCGCACCTGCGAGACACTGCCGGGCGCCGAGGAAAGTGCCTGGGAGAAGACAGTCTGAATCGAATCGATCACCAACAGCCGCGGCGCCTGGGGCTTGGCCAGGGCCAGCACGCGCTCGACGCAGGTTTCGGCCAGCACGGCCAGATCCGCATCAGCCACCCCAAGGCGCTGCGCACGCAGCTGGACCTGCTCCAGCGATTCTTCCCCGGTGTCATAGAGCGCCGGGATATCGGCCGATAACTGCGCCAGCACCTGGAGCAGCAGCGTGGACTTGCCGATACCGGGGTCCCCGCCGATGAGAATAACCGATCCCGGCACCAGCCCACCGCCCAGAACCCGGTCCAGCTCGGACAGGCCGGTCGGCGTGCGCGGCGTCTCGCGCGGCGTGATGGCGTTGAGCTTCTGTACCTGGGGCGTGGTGTCGCCAAACGAGACCGGCGGCGCCGCGGCCCCGGGCTTGGACGGCGCCGCCGGCACGGTCTCGGTCAACGTGTTCCAGGCGCCGCAGTCCGGGCATTGGCCCGACCATTTCGGCTGGGTGGCACCACAGGATTCACAGACGAACACGGTCTTGGATTTGGCCATGCAGAATCGGCTCGCGCTTGGCTGGCAAAAGCAAACGGGCATACTAGGGACCAAGACCTATCGATGCACGCGCTAGCCACCTAATGACCGACGCCGCCATGCCCGCCGAGCCATCGTCTGATATCGACCGCGAGGACTTCGAGTTCGACAGTCATGGCACGACCTGTCGCGCCTGGTTCTATGCCGCACAGCATGAGGGCCGAATGGATGGGCGCGGCGTGCCCTGTATTGTCATGGCCCACGGCCTGGGCGGCACGCGCGATGCCGGTCTTGCGCCCTATGCCGCGGCCTTTGCCGAGGCCGGCTTCGCCGTACTGCTATTCGATTATCGTTATTTCGGGGCCAGCGATGGCCAGCCGCGCCAGCTGCTGAAGGTTTCGGCGCAGCAGGCCGACTGGCGTGCCGCGATCAAGGCGGCCCGCGCGGTCGACGGCGTGGACGCCGAGCGTATCGCACTGTGGGGCACGTCGTTCTCGGGCGGGCATGTGGTGGCCGCGGCCGCCGCCGATTCACGGATTGCTGCCGTGGTCTCCCAGGGCCCGATGCTGGACGGGCTGGCCTCGGTGTTGGAAGTGCTCAAGCAAAACGGGCTATGGCACGTGGCCAAACTCACCTTCGCCGCCCTGCGCGACCAGCTGGCGGATCTGGCCGGCGCGGCGCCTTATCGTATTCCGCTGGTTGGCCGCCCGGGCGAGCTGGCCGCCATGAATACACCCGATGCTCGTGAGGGCTATCTGGCCATTGCCCCGGATGGTTTCGACAACCGTATGACCGCGCGCATGGTGGCTACGCTGGCGCTCTACCGGCCGGGCCGCAAGCTGGGCAAGATCCATTGCCCGGTGCTGGTCCAGATCTGCGATGACGACAGCGTGGCCCCGGCGGCGGCCTCCGAGGCCATGGTTGAGCACGGCGACGACAACATCATCGAGCGTCATTATCACCTGGGCCATTTCGATATCTATCGCGGCGCTGGCTTTCGACGCGCCAACGCCGATCAACTCGACTTCTACAAGCGTGCCCTGGCACGTCGCCTAGATGTTTAGTCCCGACATTTGATGGGGCGACACGACAAGCCCCGTCAACACGAAGACCGCCACATCCTCTACAGAACGTCGAAACGCACTCGCGGGGTCAACCGGCAGAATAATTCATACGCGATGGTACCGGCGGCCTGGGCGACATCATCGACGGGCAGGCCGCGGCCCCAGAGCGTGGCACGGTCGCCGATGGCGGCATGGGGGGCTGCGCGCAAATCGACCGTGATCATGTCCATCGATACCCGCCCGACGAGCGGCACGATGGCATCGCCGATCGCGACTGGCGTACCCGAGGGCGCGTGGCGCGGATAGCCATCGCCATAACCGATGCCGATCACGCCGATCGGCATCGGCTCGGGCGTGAGCCAGGTCGCCCCATAACCGATTGGCTCACCCGCGCCCAGATCACGTCGGCTGATCAGCGGCGCGCTCAGGTGCATGACCGGTGCCAGATCCAGATCTGCGCTGGTGCGGTCGGTCATCGGCGAGCTGCCATAGAGCATAATGCCCGGACGCAACCGGTCGGCGTGGCTGGCCGGCCAGGCGATCACGCCGGCCGAATTGGCGATCGAGCGCGGCATGTCCAGGCCGGTCAGCGCCTCGTCGAAACAGGCCAGCTGATGATGGGTCAGCGGATCACGCGGGTCATCGGCACAGCCCAGATGGGTCATGCAGCCGGCCAGCCGTACCTGGGTCATGGCCTTGATATCGGCCGTCAGGGCACGTGCCTCGTAGGCCGGGAAGCCCAGACGATGCATGCCGGAGTCCAGTTTGAGCCAGGCGGCGAGTTCCGGCCCGCGATAATCGGCCAGCGCGGCCAGATGCGCGCGCTCGAAGATCACCGGCGTGATGCCGTGCTCGCCCATCGCCGCCAGTACGTCGGCGGTCAACGGTTGGGACAGCGTCATGATCGGCCGTGTAATACCGGCCCAGCGCAGCTGTAGGGCCTCGTCGAGGCTGGAGACCGCAAACCCGTCACAGCCGGCCTCGGCCAGCGCCGTGGCAACAACGCCCGCGCCGTGGCCATAGCCATCGGCCTTGACCGCAGCAAAGACCTCTCGCGCTGGTGCCAGGTCCCATACACGGGCCAGGTTATGCACGAGTGCGGCGCGATCGATTGTGGCAACAGCGCGTTCCATCAGTCGATGAAGTCCTCGTCGTAATGATCCTGCAGATTTTCGAAACGGGTCAGATGCGACAGGAACGCCGTGCGTGCCACGCCCAGCGGGCCGTTACGCTGCTTGCCGATGATGATCTCGGCCACGCCCTTGTCGTCGCTGTCTTCGTTGTAGACCTCGTCACGATAGACGAACAGGATCACGTCGGCGTCCTGCTCGATACCCCCGGACTCACGCAGATCCGACATGCGCGGGCGCTTGTTGTCACGCTGCTCGACCTGGCGGTTGAGCTGGGACAGGGCGATGACCGGCACGTTGAGCTCCTTGGCCATGGCCTTGAGCTGACGCGAGATCTCCGAGATTTCGTTGGTCCGGTTTTCCTTGGTGCCGGGGACCTGCATGAGCTGCAGGTAATCGACCACGACCAGCCCGATATCGTGTTCGCGCTTGAGACGCCGCGCCCGGGCACGCATTTCCGACGGCGACAGGCCGGCCGTGTCGTCGATGAACAGTTTGGCGTTCTCGTTCATGATCCCGATGGCCGAGGTGATCTTTGGCCAATCGTCCTCGGTCAGCCGGCCGGATCTCAGGCGCGACTGATCCACCCGCCCCCAGGACGAGATCATACGAATCACGAGCTGCTCGGCCGGCATTTCCAGAGAGAACACGGCCACCGGAATCTTTTCCTTGATGGCGATGTTCTCCACGATGTTCATGGCCAGCGATGTCTTGCCCATCGAGGGCCGGCCGGCCAGGATCAACAGATCGGCCGGCTGCAAGCCATTGGTGAGCTTGTCGAACTCGGCCAGGCCGGTCGGCACGCCGGAGAACGCGCCTTCGCGCGCGACCAGCTGCTCGATGTGATTGACGGCCTTGGTCAGCAGGGCGTTGAGGCCGATCGGCCCTTCGCCGCCCTTGCGCCCGCGCTCGGCGATGGCAAAGATCTCTTTCTCGGCCCCGCCCAGCAATTCATCGGCCGTCTGGCCCTGCGGATCGAACGAGGACGTGGTGATCTGGTCGCCAGCGCGGATGAGCTGGCGCATGACCGATCGCTCGCGCACGATATCCGCATAGGCCTTGATATTGGCCGCGCTTGGAATATCCGCGGCCAACTGGCCGATATAGGTCGCCCCACCCGCTTTTTCGAGCAAGTCGTTGGTCCGCAACCACTCGGTCAGCGTGACCAGATCGCGCGGCTGGTTGCGATCCGCCAGATCCGCCAGGCCGCGATAGAGCAGGCGATGATCCTCGCGATAGAAATCGCCCTCGTGGATCGCCCCGGCCACGTCGTCCCAGGCTTTCTCAGACAACAACAGACCGCCGATGACCGATTGTTCGGCCTCGAGCGAATGCGGGGGCAGCTTGGATTCGGCCATGGGCAGGCGCGCTCGGTCGCTAAGGAACGCGCAGTTTACGTCAGGTGGCGTTGCGACTTCACGGCTTGTGATTCTCGCCGCCCTGCGCTCGCGTTATAGCCTGCGGTGGCCACTTGCGCCCTGTGCTCTCTTTGAGACTCGTGTACTGCTTGTTGGCACGTTCCGCTTGGTTTTTCCGGTCCGCAAATGCACGCGAACAGACGCGAATATTGGGCGTGGCGAGGACTTTAGCTCGGGCGTTTTTGCTGGCTGCCTGCGGGCGCGGCGGGATGGTCGCAAGGCGATGGCTGGTTCGCGGACCTGTCGGCCAGTCGTTCGCAGGCGTTTCGATTTGGATGGCTTCGTTCCTGAATGATCGCGAATAAGCGCGCTCGCTTCAGGGTTAGACGGGCTTTGCGTGATTGTTTGTTGGTGCGTTCCGCTTTGTTCTTCCGGTCCGCAAATGCACGCCAATAGACGCGAATATTGGGCGTGGTGGGCACTCTAGTTCGGGCGTTTTGACTGGCTGCTTGCGGGAGGGGCGGGATGGTCGCAAGGCGATGGCTGGCTCGCGGACCTGTCGGCCGGTGTGGCGCAGGCGTGTAGATTTGGGGCTTCGTTCCTGAATAATCGCAAATAAGCGCGGGCGCTTTCGGATTTGCGGGACTTGGCGTCGTGGTTGGTTGGTGCGTTCCGTTTTGCTCTTCTCGTCCGCAAATGCACGCCAATAGACGCGAATATTGGGCGTGGTGGGTACTTTAGTTCGCGTGTTTTGACTAGCTGCTTGCGGGAGCGGCGGGATGGTCGCAAGGCGATGGCTGGCTCGGCCGGTCGTTCGCAGGCGTTTCGATTTGGATGGCTTCGTTCCTGAATGATCGCGAATAAGCGCGGGCACTTTCGGGTTCGCGGGACTTGGCGTGCTGGTTTTTTTGACGCGTTTTGCCTTATTTTTTCGGTCCGCAAATGCACGCCAATAGACGCGAATATTGGGCTTGGTGGGCACTCTAGTTCGCGTGTTTTGACTGGCTGCTTGCGGGAGCGGCGGGATGGTCGCAAGGCGATGGCTGGCCCGCGGACCTGTCGGCCAGTTGTTCGCAGGCGTTCGAGTTAGATGGCTTCGTCCCTGAATGAACGCGAATAAGAGCGGGCGTTTCTCGGTTTGAAGGATTGACGTGGCATGGGGCGACGACATATCGCGTTCATACATGCGCGTAGTCGGGCAGCGCGGTTGTCCCGCGCTACTGCTGACCGAAAACACGACGGGTATCGGCCCGCTTCAACGCTCGAAGTTTCTCGATTTGAATCTGTGTCTATCCGCGTCCGTCTCCAGACAAATTAAGCCCGAGTACCTCGAAACCCAGCACGCCAGTCCCGCAAACCCGACCGAGCCTGCTCTTATTTGCGGTCATTCAGGACCGGAGCCGCAAATACACACGCCTGCACCACACCGGCCGACAAGTCCGCGGGCCAGCAAGCGCCCAACGACCATTCATCCGCGCCCGCAAGCATTTGACCCAAGCATTGAAACAACGAGCGCCACCAGGTCCAACATTCGCGTCTATTTGCGTACATTTGCGGACCGAAAAAAATAAGGCGAAACGCGCCAAAAAAACCAGCACGCCAAGTCCCGTAACCTCCGGGCGCCCGCTTTTATTTGCGGTCATTGAGGACCGAAGCCGCAAATTCACACGCCTGCACCACACCGGCCGACGCGTCCGCGGGCCAGCAGGCGCTCGACGACCATTCATCCGCCGCCGCAAGCACTCAACCCAGGCGTCAGAACAACAAACACCACCCGGCCCAACATTCGCGTCTATTGGCGTGCATTCGCGGACTGATGCTTTCAGGAACAGCCGCCAAAACAGAACATCGGAACAAAAAAAAACGCCGCCTTGGAGGGCGGCGTTTTTTCTAGCGTACGAGAAGCGCGGTTTAGGGCTCTTCGCGCTCGCCGATCGGGGCATCAGCCTCGGTAGCCGAGGCATCGGCCGGCTCGCCGGCGTCTTCGACGCGCTCGCCTTCGACTTCTTCAGCCGTGGCATCGTCTTCGGTGTTCTCATTGATGCGCGCGGGCATGTTCACGCCCATATCAGTCTGTTGCGCAACAACGATTTCAATATCGACAACGACCTCGGCGTGCAACGTCAGCTCGGCGTTGTAGTAGCCAACCTGACGGATCGTGCCTTCGGTCAGCGTGACTTCACGCGGATCGAGCTCGATGCCGTCGTCATTGACCTTCTCGGCGATCTCCTGCGGGCCAACCGACCCGTAGAGCTTGCCTTCGTCCGAGGCACGCATGGCGATCACGAAAGACTGGCCACGCAGCTGGCCGGCCCGCAGATTCGCGCGGTCTTCGCGCTCCTGCGATGCGGCTTCCAGCTCGGCGCGACGCTCTTGGAAGACGGCCATGTTGTTCTTCGTGGCCGGCAGGGCCATGCCACGCGGAAACAGATAGTTACGACCGTAACCGGCACGCACCTTCACGGTGTCGCCGAGATCGCCCAGGTTGCGGATTTTCTGTAGCAGTACGACGTCCACAAATGCCTCCTACGACGAATGACGGTCGGTGTACGGGAGCAGCGCGAGAAAACGCGCGCGTTTGACGGCGGTCGACAGCTGACGCTGGTAGCGTGCGGCCGTGCCCGTGATACGGGAGGGAACGATCTTGCCGGTTTCGGTGACGTACTGCTTGAGCGTCTCGATATCCTTGTAATCGATCTCTTCAACGCCTTCGGCGGTGAACTTGCAGTAGCGACGGCGACGGAAAAAACGAGCCATTTGATGCTCCTTTAGCTGGCGGCCGGGGCCTTGGTGTCGGACTTCTCGGACTTCTCGGCGTTCTTGGACAACGGCGAGGGATCAACGTCGGCCTTGTGGCGCGCCACAACCAGATGGCGCAGCACCGCGTCGTTGAAACGGAACAGGTCTTCCAGTTCCTCGCGTGCTTCCTGTGAACACTCGATGTTCATCAGCACGTAGTGGGCCTTGTGGATCTTGGTGATCGGATAGGCCAGCTGACGACGGCCCCAGTCCTCATGGCGATGCACCTTGCCGCCGTCGTTTTCGACGACGCCTTGGTACTTCTCGACCATGGCGGGCACCTGCTCGCTCTGATCCGGATGGACCAGGAACACGATTTCATAATGTCGCATGGATATTCCTTGTGGTTGAAAGCCCCTGAGCCTTGACGGCCATGGAGCAAGGACATGCAGCCGTGGCGGCCGCAAGGCGCGCGATTCTAGTCGCTTGCGCCGGTTATCGCAATCGTGATCATCATTTTAAGCCCTGGCCGCGCGCTGTCGTCGGGTTTCAAACAGCGCGATCGCCGTGGCCACCGAGACATTGAGGCTTTCCATCACCGGCTCCATGGGGATCGAGACCAGCAGATCACAGTGATCAGCGGTGAGCGCCCGCAGACCGTCGGCCTCACCGCCGGCCACCCAGACAATCCGCGCCGGTAGATCGGTATCGTGAATCGAGGCATGGCTTTCTCCGGCCAGCCCGACCGCCCAGAACCCGTCGGCCTTGAGCCGCTCGATAGCCCGCGAGAGATTGGTCACCGGCACGAAGGGCACGATCTCGGCCCCGCCGGCCGCCACTTTTCTGGCCGCCCCGGTCAGCCCGGCGGCGCGCTTGCGCGGGGCGATGACCGCAGTCACACCGGCCGCAGCGGCACTACGCAGACAAGCACCCAGATTATGTGGATCCTGAACCTGGTCGAGTGCCAGCACCCAGGGGGTGTCGGTGCGCGCCAACAGATCAGCCAATTCCGACTCGCGCAGGATATGGCCCGTCACGATCTCGGCGGCACACCCCTGGTGATTGATATCAGGCAACGCCTTGTCGAGTGCGCCGCGATCGTGGCTCTCAACCGGCACACCGGCCGCCTCGGCCGCCGCGATCAATGCCCGCGTGCGGCCATCGGCCTTGTCGCGCGCCAAGCGGATACGAACGACCTTTTGCCCGGCATCCAATGCGGCCGTGACGGCGTGTACGCCACCGATCCAGTCTGTCGCCTGCCCCTTGTCGCTCATTCTTTTACTCTTTTTTCAGGGAGTTGGGGGCTGTTCTTCATGTTTTGTCCGCGAATGAATACAGACAGGAATCCGCCGATGAACACCGATGGCCGCAGATAAAAGAAAAAACGATCACTGAATAAAACAAAGATCGTTTCGCCTCAAAACGAATAGAGCTCGTCGGATCAGCGTTGTCTTATCTGCGTGAATTCGCATTCATTTGCAGACAATGTTTAGCGAACGATCGAAAGAGCCGGACACAACTTTTTGTCTTTATCGGCGGCTCACGGCCCATCGGCGGATTGTCTTCGGCGCTACGGCGAATTGAACTGCGGATTGCCCAGATTCGGCGGCGCGGTGAAGGCCTGTTTTTCCTGGCCCTCGACGATCGGCTTGATGATGATCGCGACCCGACGGTTCTGGGCTCGGCCGGTCTCGGTATCGTTGGAGGCCACGAACTCGGTTTCACCACGGGCCCATGTCAGCAGGCGCTGTGAGCTGACCCCGCGCGATCCCAGGAACTGCGCCACAGACTGTGCGCGGTTTTCCGAGAGCTCCAGATTATGCTGGGTGCTGCCGGTGCTATCGGTGAAGCCGACCACGTGAATCGCCGTTTTGTCGTAGTCCTTCAGAACATTGGCGATACTATTGAAGGTGTTTTGTGCGGTCGGGGTCAGGTTGGCGCTATCGACCGGAAACGAGGCATCGCTGGCCACACCGACCTGCAACGTGTTGTTGCCGAGCTCGGTGATCGATAGCTGGTCGGCCGCCTGTTGCTCGGCCAGTTTCTCGTTCAACTCGGCTTTTTGGCGATCCATGTAATGACCGACACCGGCGCCGGTGAGCGCGCCCACGGCCATGCCGATTGCGGTGTTGGTGGTCGAGTGGTCGCCCAGCAACGAGCCGATCGCCCCGCCAACGGCCGTGCCGACACCGCCGCCGATCTTGGCGCGGCGGTTGGGGTCGCCCGCACAGGCCGTGACGGCCAGCGTAGCGGTCAAAAGCGCAATGACGGGTGCGCGCGTCCGGCGTATCGAGATCATCGTCGAATCCTTTATGGGGTCAATCAGGAAGAGTTTTTCTTCCGGCGATTACCGTTCTTGGACCGTCGATTATTGTTTTTGTTGCCGCCCTTGCCCGACGATTTGTTACCGCCGCCGGGCTTGTTGCCACCGCCGCTCTTGTTGTCGTCGGCGGGACTGGCAGCGTGTTCATCGTCACCACGAACACTGGCGCGTTCTTCGACCGGCTCGAAATCGATCTTGCGCTCGTCCAGATCCACCCGAGCCACCTTGACCCGCATCTTGTCGGCCAGGCGATAGACCCGGCCCGAGCGCTCGCCTTTGAGTGCACGGGATTTCGCATCGAAGTGATAGAAATCACTCGACAGGCTGGACACATGCACCAGGCCGGTGGCGAAGATGCCCTCGAGCTCGACAAACAGCCCGAAGCCGGTCACGCCGGTCACGGTGCCGTAGAACATCTCGCCCAGGGAGTCGCGCATGTACTCGCACTTGAGGAAGTCATCGACATCACGCGTGGCGTCATCGGCGCGCCGCTCGGCCTCCGAGCATTGCTGACCCAGCGCTTCCATGCCGGCCAGATCATAATCGAAGTTCAGCGGCTTGCCGCCGGCTTCCAAATGCTTGATGCCGCGATGCACCAACAGATCCGGATAACGCCGGATCGGCGAGGTGAAATGCGCGTAGTCGTCCAACGCCAAGCCGAAATGGCCGTCGTTGTGCGGCGAATAGACCGCGCGCTGCATGCTGCGCAGCATGACGGTCTGGATGAGATGCGAATCGGGCCGTGTGGCCGCCTGGGCCAACAGTTTGGCGTAATCGGCGGCCTCCGGATCATCCCCGCCGGTCAGCGTCAGACCACGCTCGGACAGGAATGAGCGCAGGTCCTCCAGCGAATCGGCGGTGGGCGTGGCGTGCACGCGATACAACAACGGCATCTTGCGCTTGCCGAGGTATTTCGCGGTCGCGACGTTGGCCGCGATCATGCACTCCTCGATGATCTTGTGCGCCACGTTGCGCTCGGTGGGCACGATCCGCGCGATCTTGCGATCGGCGTTGAACTCGATCTTCGTGGCCTGGGTCTCGAACTCGATCGCCCCACGCTCGCGTCGCTGCTCCAGCATGGCCTGAAACAGACCATGGAGATCGTCCAGCGGCGTTTTCAGATCGGCGTGGCGGGCCGGCAGGTTGTCCGGGTTTTCCAGCCAATCGGCCACCTGCTCATAGAGCAGACGCGCATGCGACCGGATGACCGCGGAATAGAACTTCGAGGCCTGCAGCTCGCCGGCGGCATTGAAGCGCATCTCGCAGACCACCGACAGGCGGTCGACATCCGGATTGAGCGAGCACAGCCCGTTGGACAGGGCCTCGGGCAGCATCGGCACGACGTGATCGGGGAAATACACCGAGGTCGCGCGCTCAACGGCTTCGACGTCCAACGGCGAGTCTTTTCTCACGTAGTGCGACACATCGGCGATGGCGACCCACAGCTTGTAGCCACGCGGCGTCTTCTTGGCATAGACCGCGTCATCGAAATCACGCGCGTCCGCCCCGTCGATGGTCACCAGCGGCAGATCGCGCAGATCCACCCGGTCTTTCTTGTCAGCCTCGGCGACTTCATCGCCACAGGTCTTGGCCTGTTCGATCACCTCGGCCGGGAACTCGTGGGGGATGCCGTGCGAGCGGATGGCGACCTCGATCTCCATGCCCGGCGCCATACGGTCGCCCAGCACTTCGATGACTTCGCCCACCGGCTCGCTGCGCTTCGACGGCGCTTCGATGATGCGCACCGTGACGACATCATTGTTCTCGGCCCCGCCACGCTTGCTCTCGGCGATACGGACTTCCTGAGGAATCCGTTGGTTGTCAGGCACGACCATCGACACGCCGGATTCGACCACGAACCGGCCCACGATGGTTTCGTTGACGCGCTCGAGCACTTCGACGATACGGCCTTCGCGACGCCCGCGCTGATCCCGCCCGGTCACATGCACCACGACACGATCACCGTGCATGACCTGACGCATCTGGCGCGGCGCCAGAAACACGTCGTCACCGCTGGTCTCGTCCGGCAATAGAAAACCGAAGCCGTCGCGATGGCCCTGAACGCGCCCGCGCACCAGATCCATCTTGTCGATGGGCCCGAGTGCGCCGCGGCGATTCTCCAGCAGCTGGCCGTCACGCAACATCGCGCGCAGCCGGTGCTCGAAAGCCTCGGCCGCGTCGTCATCGAGCGCGTAGTACTCGATGAGCTCGTCGTGGGTCATGGGATGGCCTTCAGCGGCCAGATCGTCCAGGACCAGCTGGCGACTGGGCACGGGGCTGTCGTAGGCGCCCTGCTCGGCCTGATGGTTGGGGTCGCGTTCGCGCCAGTCGGCGGCGCGATCGTCGTTTGGCTTACTCAATATCTCGCTCCATAGACCGCGTACGATACCGGAAGTGAAAAAAGGCTCAAGCAGTAATTGACAACCGGGGAGCCGACTACTACATTACGCGCTCTTCGTTGCCCGGGTGGCGGAATTGGTAGACGCGCTAGCTTCAGGTGCTAGTGACCTAACGGTCGTGGAGGTTCAAGTCCTCTCCCGGGCACCAGATTCGAAAAGGCCCGGATCGCTTAAATGCGGTCCGGGCTTTTTTTTTGCCCTGTATTCAGGCACTTGCATGCCGAACATCGCATCTCGCGATGATCCTGGAGCTTTGATCGTGAACAACAACTGGCTAATTGGCCTGCCCAAGGCCGAACTGCATCTGCATATCGAAGGCACGCTCACGCCCGAACAACAGTTCGAGCTGGCAAAGCGCAACGGCATCACCCTGGCCTACGACAGCGCCCAATCTTTGCGCGCGGCCTACGAGTTTGACGATCTTTCCGCGTTTCTTGCGCTGTATTACCAGGGCATGGACGTATTGATCACCCAGGATGATTTCTACGATCTGGCCATGGCCTACTTCGAGCGGGCCGCGGCTGACGGCGTACGCCATGCCGATATCTCGTTCGACCCGCAGGCACATCTGGCCCGCGGCGTCGCGCTGGACACCTGTTTCGACGGCCTGCTGACCGCCATGCGCGATGCCCGGGCCCAGTTCGATGTCACCAGCGCCTTGATCATGAGCTTCATGCGTGATCGCGATGCCGATGAGGCGCTGGAAGTGCTTGAGGATGCCGCGCCTTGGTACGGCGAGATCGCGGCCATCGGCCTGGACAGCGCCGAGGTGGGCAACCCGCCCGAGAAGTTCCGTGAGGTGTTTGCCCGCGCGTGCGAGCTTGGTCTACCCCGCGTGGCGCATGCCGGCGAAGAAGGCGGGCCGGACTATGTCACGGGCGCGCTGGATATCCTGGATGTCTGTCGTATCGATCACGGCGTGCGCGCGATGGAAGACGCCGACCTTGTGGACCGCCTGCGCGATAGCCAGATGCCGCTGACGGTCTGCCCGTTGTCCAACGTGTATCTGAAAGGCGTGGCACGCCTGGAGGACCACAACCTGCCCGACATGATCGCGGCTGGGTTGAACGTGAACATCAACTCGGATGATCCGGCTTATTTCGGTGGCGGCATGGTCAATAACTTCCTGGCCTGCGTGGCCGCCTTCGATTGGGATCAGGCCACCTGTCGGACCATCGCCGGCAATGGCCTGCGCGAGGCCTTCATGTCAGACGCACGCCGCGAGACACTCTTGGCGGCGCTGGCGGACTACGCAGATTAGATCGCGTGCCCCGGCGGTCGCACCCGCGGCGGCCGGGGGAGTTATCAGGCGAAAGCGTTAGCTTAGGCCCTTAGACCAGGCGTTAGGCGAGAAACGCGAAATACGCCACGAACACCGCGAACAGGCCGTAGAGGATCGGGTGCAGCTCACGGGCCCGCCCGGCAAAGACCATCGTCACCGGATAGATCACCAGTCCCAGGGCGATGCCGTTGGCGATGCTGTAGGTGGCCGGCATCGCGATGAGCGTGAGAAACGCCGGCACGGCGATCTCGAGGCGTTTCCAGTCGATCTCATCGAGTGCGGCCACCATCAGCACGCCCACGATGATCAGCGCTGGCGCGGTCACGTTGGCCGTCACCACAGCAAGCAGCGGCGAAAAGAAAAGTGCGGCCGCGAAGAACCCGGCCGTAATCAGCGCCGAAAAGCCGGTCCGTGCGCCGGTGGCCACACCCGCGGTGGACTCGATGTATGAGGTCGTCGGCGAGGTGCCGATCACCGCCGAGGCCACCACCGAGGATGAATCAGCCAACAGCGCGGCACGCGCCCGCTTCATGCGATTGCCCTGCATCAGCCCGGCCTTGCTGGCCACGGCCATGAGCGTGCCCGCGGTATCGAAGAACTCCACGAACAGAAACGTCAGGACCACAACAGCCAGATTGAGGGTGAAAACCTCCTCCGGATGCGCGAACAGCTGCGTGACGGCCACGCCGAATACCGGCGCCACGGACGGAATGCCGGACACGATGGCACCCGGGACATCAATCACGCCCGTGGCCATGCCGGCCAATGAGGTGGCGACCATGCCGAAGAAGATCGCCCCGGGAAAGCGCCGCAACATGAGTGCGACCGATAACACGAGTCCGAAGATCGTGAGCAGCGTGGCCGGCGCGGTCAGATCGCCGAGTGTGACCAGCGTGGCCTGGCTGTCGACGACAATGTTCGAATCCTCCAGGCCGATGAGCGCGATGAACAGCCCGATGCCACAGGCCGCGGCCAGCTTCAGATCCAGCGGAATGGCATCGAGAATCATCTCGCGGATACGAAAGAACGTGATCGCCACGAAGATGATGCCGGAGAACAACACGCCAACCAGCGCGGTCTGCCAGGACACGCCCATGCCCAGGACCACGGAATAGGCAAAGAAAGCGTTCAACCCCATGCTGGGCGCGATGCCCACGGGATAACGCGCGATCAGGCCCATGAGCGCCGTGCCCACTATCGCGGCCAGCGCCGTGGCCGTGAATACGGCCCCGCGATCCATGCCGGCGGCCGCGAGGATCGTGGGGTTCACGAACATGATGTAGGCCATGGCCAGGAAGGTGGTCAACCCGCCCAGCGTTTCGCGCCGAAAATCGGTGCCCTCGCCCGCAAAATCGAAATGTCGGGCGATGGCACCAGCCATGCCGGTCCGTGAGGGTCCGTAGGGGGAATCGTTCATGGCCGCAGGCAACAAATGAAAAGCGGTGATCGACGCGCAGGTCGATGGCAGGCGCCCGGGCCGCGGTTATCTCGCCGGCCCGGGATATCTAGTCGGCCAGCGGGTGCTTGAGCACGATCGTGTCGGCGCGATCCGGCCCGGTCGAGATGATATCGATCGGCACGCCCACAATCTCGGCCACGCGATCCAGATAGGCCCGGGCGTTGGTCGGCAGGGCGTCGTAATCGCGCAGGCCAGACGTCGCCTCGGACCAGCCGGGCATTTCCTCGTACACCGGCTCACAGTCGGCCAGCGCCTCGGCGCCCGTGGGCGGCACGGCCAGGGCCTGGCCGTTGTGACGGTAACCGGTACAGATACGAATCGCGTCCAGGCCGTCGAGCACGTCCAGCTTGGTGATACACAGCCCGGACAGGCCGTTGTTGAAGGCCGCCCGGCGCAGGCCCACGGCATCGAACCAGCCACAACGGCGTGCCCGGCCGGTGGTGGCACCGAATTCGGCGCCTTTTTCAGCCAGATGCCGGCCGTAGTGGTCGTCCAGCTCGGTGGGGAACGGGCCCGAGCCCACGCGTGTGGTATAGGCCTTGACCACACCCAGCACATGATCGAAACAGGTCGGGCCAACGCCGGACCCGGTCGAAGCGCCGCCGGCCGTGGTGTTGGACGACGTCACGAAGGGATAGGTGCCGTGGTCGACATCCAGCAGCGCACCCTGCGCGCCCTCGAAGACGATCGATTCATCGGCGACATAAGCCTGGCGCAACAGCTCGGCCACATCGGCGACCATTGGCCCGATCGCCTCGGCCTGGGCCAGGCAATCGTCGAGCTGCTTCTGGAAATCAACCGGCTGGGCCTGGAAATAGTTCTTCAGCACGAAGTTGTGATAATCCAGCGCCTCGCCCAGCTTGGCGGCCAGCATCTCGCGCTTGAACAGATCCCCCACGCGTACCGCACGCCGGGCCACCTTGTCTTCATAGGCCGGGCCAATGCCACGGCCCGTGGTGCCGATGGCCGCAGCACCGCGCGCGGCCTCGCGCGCCTTGTCCAGGGCCACATGGCTATCGAGAATCAACGGACAGGCCGGGCTGATCTTCAACCGCTCGGCCACCGGCACCCCGCGCTCGGTGAGCATGGCCATCTCTTCAAGCAGCGCGCTGGGTGAAAGCACCACGCCGTTGCCGATATGACAGGTCACGCCTTCATGCAGGATGCCTGAGGGAATCAGGTGCAGCACGGTCTTTTCGCCGCCGATGACCAGCGTGTGGCCGGCGTTGTGCCCACCCTGGAAACGCACCACATGACGGGTGCGGTCGGTCAGCAGATCCACGATCTTGCCCTTGCCTTCGTCGCCCCATTGGCTGCCGATGACGATGACGCGTTTACCCATGACTGTCGCTCTTGGTTGTGATGGCGCGAACGCGCCACGTGCCGTCGATGTGTTCGAGAAGCCGGTCGCAGCCGGGCGCATCCGCGGCTTCGGGCGAGCCGGTGACCACGCGCTCACCGGCCGCGCGCAGCCGGCGGATCTCGGCAAGCAGCGCGGCATCGGTATTGTCGCCCGGCGCGGCAATGCCGGTGGCCGGGCGCTGGTCGGCGAACTCGCCGAGCGCGGCCAGCAGGTTCAGGTCGGCCGAGAAACCGGTCGCCGGCCGCGGCCGGCCGAACGCACGGCCGACGTCATCATAACGTCCGCCGCGGGCCAGCTCGCGGCCCAGCCCGGGCGCGAAGGCGGCGAACAGCAGCCCTGTCTTGTAGCGATAGCCCCGCAGCTCGGCCAGATCCAGATACAGCGGCATCTCGGGGTAGTGATCCTGAACGAGCGCGACCATGGCGGCCAGCTCGTCGAGCGCGGCGTCGATGGTGCTGTCGATACCGCCGAGAGCGCTGCGGGCCTCGGCCAACACATCGGCCGGCCCGTTGAGTTCGATCAACGCCGAGAAGCGGGCGTGAGTGGTCGCATCGATCCGCTGATCAGCGGCCAGCCGATCCAAATCCGGGCGTGACTTGCGCTGGACAACATCGAAAACCGTGGGCTCCAGCTCGGCGTCGATGCCACAGGCCACCACCAGACGCCGATAGATCGCCACGTGGCCCAGATCGAGATAGCTGCGGCTGATGCCCATCACGGCCAGGGTTTCCAGCATCAGCGACACGATTTCGAGATCGCTGGCCAGATGGCCATCGCCGAATTTCTCCACGCCGACCTGCAGCGGCGAGCGCGAGCCGCCCGGCTCTTCCGGACGCGTGCGCAGCACGGAACCGATATAGCAGTAGCGCGCCGGCCCTGTGGCCGCCAGGCGGTGCGCATCGATACGCGTGGCCTGGGTGGTCATGTCAGAGCGCACGCCCATCATGCGGCCATTGAGCTGGTCGGTCAGCTTGAACGTTTGCAGATCCAGTTCGTGTCCGGCGCCGGTCAACAGCGACTCCAGATACTCGATCAACGGCGGGCGGATGAGATCGAAGCCCCAACGCCAGTACAGATCAAGCAGCGCACGACGCGCGGCTTCCAACCGCCACGATTCCGGCGGTACGGTTTCTTGTACGCCCTCGGGCAGGAGCCATCGTTTGGATTGCATCAATGGGCTCCGAGGCGCGCGCGGCACCCGCGCGGCGTGCGCTGTGCGGGTGCTGCAAACAAGACGTACTGAACTGCCAAGAACAAGCTGATCTCCCGATCACGAAGGTGTCGCGCCGCGAACGCTATCGCAAGACAGCGCGACAGGGAAGACCGCGCCGTCGAACAGCCGGAAAACCCGTTTCAGTAGACCCGTTTAATGCACGAGCTGAAGCACCACCACGCCGGCGGCGATCAACACGCCGCCAAACAAACGCAGCCGTCGCGCGTCGATCTCGGCCAGCCGGATCATGGTGTCGCGCCACGCGCTGGGGGCGATGAACGGCGCCAGGCCCTCGATCACCGCCACCAGGGCCAGCGCCCGGATCACATCAATCCACACGCGCCCTAGCCGCCGCTCGGCACACTGGCGCCCACGGCCGGGTTGAAGTACTGGAACAGCTCACCCTTGGGATCGAGCAGCAGGAAGTCGTCGCTACCGATGCTCTGGCGATAGGTTTCCATACTGCGATAGAAGCGATAGAACTCGGCGTCCTTGGTATAGGCCTTGGCATAGATGCCGGCCGCGGTCGCATCACCCTCACCCCGAATCTGCTCGGCACGGTTATATGCCTTGGCCAGCACTTCCGTGCGCTCACGGTTGGCATCGGCTCGGATTTCCTTGGCCGCGGCCTCGCCCTGGGCACGCAGCGTACGGATCACTTCCTGACGCTCCGAGCGCATACGCTCGTAGACCGTATCGCTGACCTTGTCCGGCAGGTCGAGCTTCATGATGCGCACATCCTGAATCTCGATGCCGAGCTGCTTGGCGGCCTGATTCACCTGAACCTGTACGGCCGCCACGATCTCGTTGCGATCATCCCCCACGGCCTGGCGGATGGTGCGCTTGGAGAATTCGGCCAGCACGTCGTTTTCGATCGACTCGGTCAACAACGAGCGGGCGCGACTGACATCGCCGTGCGTGGCCAGAAAATACTTGACCGGGTCGACGATGCGCCATTTCACGAAGTAATCGACCGACAGGTTCTTGTTCTCCGAGGTCAGCACACGCTCGATATCGCCGGTCAACGTCATCACACGACGATCGAAGCGATACACCGTCTGGATGACCGGCAGCTTGAAATGCAGCCCCGGGTCATAGTCAGCGCCGACGATTTCGCCCATCTGCACGAGCACGATGCGCTCGCGCGGGGTGACGGTGAACGTCGATGCGTAGGCAACCACGGCCGCCAGCAAGACGACAACGATGATGGATATCTGCTTGGGATTCATGAGTTGCGGCTCCGGCTGCGCAGGGCCTGGGATTCATAGTTCGACGTATCGCTCTGGCCATTGTTGCCGCTGGCCGAGTCGCCGTTGTTCTGTGACCCGCTGGACGACGACGGCGAAGACGGCATGTCACCACCGACGTTGTCGGAATCAGCACTCGGCGCGTTGTCGTTGGCCGGTTTCTTGGCGCCCGACTTGTCGATGATCTTGTCGAGCGGCAGATAGGTCATGGAATTGCCGTCGCCGGAATCCAACACCAGATGCGAGCCCGACAGGACCTCGCCCATGGTTTCCAGATACAGCCGCGAGCGCGTGACCTCGGGGGCTTGTTCGTATTGCGTCAGCAGATCAGAGAAACGTGCGGCCTGACCTTCTGCGCGGTTGACCTTGCGTGACTTGTAGGCACGCGCCTCGGCGATCATCTGGGCTTTTTCACCCTGGGCCGTGGCCACCACCTCGCGGGCATAGGCTCGCGCGATGTTCTTGAGCCGTTCTTCTTCCTCGCGGGCCTTGATGGCCTCCTGGAAAGCGCCCTGAACCGGCTCGGGCGGCTGTGCGTACTGCACGTTGACCGCCACGATCTGCACGCCGGCATCATACTTGTTCAATGTGAACTGCATGATCTTGCGCACGTTGGTGGGCAACTTGGCCCGTGAGCGATCGGTGATCTGCGGGTATTCGTTCTGTTTCTGCTTGATCTGGCCGACCAGCTCGCGATCGATGTCCTTCAGGCCGTCTTTCTTCTTCGGTTGGCCCGAGCCCTCTTTCAGATCCACGTTGTTGATCGCGCGATCCTCGAGCTGGTTGACCTGCACGCCTTCCTGGATCACCTGATTCATGTTCGAGGTGCCCACGATCTCGCGCACGGCCGAGCGCAGAACCTGCTGCACGGTCTGATCCGGGTTTTCCAACTGGAACAGATAGTTCATGGCGTTGGAGATGCGGTATTGCGCGCTGATCTCCACATCCACGATGTTCTCGTCCTTGGTCAACATGACCGCGCGGTTGCTCACGCGCCGCACCTGCTGCACATCCACCTTCGACACGGTGGCAATCGGATACGGCAGATGCCAGTGCCAACCGGGGCTGGCGGTATCGACATACTCGCCAAAGCGCAGCACCACGCCTTTTTCGCCGGGCTGGACGACATACAGCCCGCCGAAGACCAGCCAGGCGCCTGCGAGAATCGCGATCACCACGGCGATCAGCCCCGAGGGCACGCCGGCCCCGCCGGATCCCCCGTTGCCACCGCCCTGATTGCCCGAACCGCCGTTACCGCCGAATCGTTCACGAAAACGCTTCCAGATCTGGTCCAGATCCGGTGGCCCGTTGCCTTGGTTGTTCTTGTTGCGGTCGCCGCCGCCCCAGGAATCCTTGCCCTTACCGGGCTCGTTCCATGCCATGCGTCAAAGCCTCTGATCGAGTCGGATCGAGCCGGGCTATCGTCGTATGCCCGCTCGACTGCATCCAGCGCCCAGCGATCGTATCTGGCCAGGCGTATCTGGCAGACCGTATCTGGGGGAGTGTCCTGTCGTCGTTCGTTTGTTCTCGGCGCCCGGCTGGGCCGGCGCAGCTGACGGGTCGGCCCGGCAAACCGTTGTATAGGCCAGCCTGAAACCCGCCCTGCGACCGAGCGACAAGTCTAGGGCCTGTTGCCGTTTCATGCGAGCGCCGCGTTGGAGACCGCAAATCGGGGCCTGCCAGGCGCGAGTCGAAGCATCGTGGCGTGCCACGATCAAGACTCGCAACGCCGCAGGGCGCCCATCTTCAATTTTTATGGGCGGCCCAACCCTTCGGGACAAGCGCCCTGAAATTAACGATACGTCGGCAATACAGCGTTCTAGCCCACTAGCGCAGAGTAACTGCGCGGCGTGAGCTACGCCTCGTCTTGCCGCAAAACAGCGCTTGGCGCGGGCTCGCATGAAACGGCAACAGGCCCTAGCGAGCACGCCATACCCTGTCGAATGTCGCCCGGCCGGATAACACCGGCCGCGATCGCTCAGTCGGCGGTCACGTCGGCCATCTCGGCAGCGTCTACGCGAATCGGCCGGCGTTCGATGAGCACTTCGTCAAACACCAGCCCGGCCTGGGCCACGATTCGCTCCAGATCGGCCTGGGATGCCGTGACCGACAACAGCGCGTTGCCCTGGCTGTCGTAGTCCTCGGCCGCAACCAGGCCCAGCTCGAACAACTGCGAGCGTAGCCAGCCCTCGGTGGGCGGCACACACAACGTGCCCTCGATGGTGTCGGGATAACAAAACGCCGCCAGGGCATGACGCAATGTTTCCATGCCGGCACCGGTGGCCGCCGATACATAGACCCGCAGAGGCCGGCCATGGGCGTCGTACTCGACCCGCGCGGTCTCTTCCTCGGTGCGATCGATCTTGTTGAAGACCTCAAGCTGCGGCACCTCGTGCGCGCCGATCTCGGCAAGCACGGCGTTGACCTCGCGTGCATGCGCACGCCGCTCCGGATCAGAGACATCAATGACGTGTACCAGCACATCCGCCTCACGGGTCTCTTCCAGCGTGGCACGAAACGCCGCGACCAGCTCGTGGGGCAGATCGCGAATGAAGCCCACCGTGTCCGCCAGGATCAGCGGCTCACCGACCGGCACGTTCATGCGGCGCAGCGTGGGGTCCAGCGTGGCGAACAATTGATCGGCCGAATAGATGTCTTCGCCCGTCAGCTGGTTGAACAACGTGGATTTGCCGGCGTTGGTATAGCCGACTAACGACACCACCGGGGTACGCGCCCGGCGGCGCGAGGCTCGGCCCTGATCACGCCGGGCCAGCACCTTGTCCAGCCGATCACGCAGCATCTTGATGCGATCGTTGAGCAGGCGCCGGTCGGTTTCGAGCTGTGACTCACCCGGCCCGCGCAGGCCGATGCCGCCTTTTTGACGCTCCAGATGCGACCAGCCGCGCACCAGGCGCGTGGCCAGATGCTGAAGCTGGGCCAGTTCGACCTGCAGCTTGCCTTCGTGCGAGCGCGCCCGACGCGCAAAGATATCGAGAATCAGCCCGGCCCGGTCGAGAACCCGGGCCTTGAGGCGTTTTTCCAGATTGCGTTCCTGGCTCGGCGACAGATCGTGGTTGAACACGACCAGCTCGGCGCCCAGCTCGGCCACGGCTTCGGTGACTTCATCCACCTTGCCGCCGCCGATGAAGTAACGCGGGTCAGGCACTCGGCGAGAACCGCCGATATGCGACAGCACATGCGCGTCCGCGGATTCCACGAGCTCGCGGAATTCGCGGTCGGCCTCGGCATACTCATCGTTGCCGAAGGCCAGATGCACGATGACCGCCGCCTGGCCGGTCGGCGGGCGCTCAAACATGAGGCTTAAACATCATTCGGGGCTCGCTGACGAATCGTCGTCGGACTCCTGCGACATCTCGTCTCGTATCTCGCTACGTACGTTGCGCGACGGCACGATCGTGGAAATCGCGTGTTTATAGACCATCTGGCTCACAGCATTGCGCAGCAGCACCACGAACTGATCGAACGATTCGATCTGGCCCTGCAGTTTGATGCCGTTGACGAGATAGATCGACACCGGCACGCGTTCCTTGCGCAGCGCGTTCAGGAAAGGTTCTTGTAATGTTTGGCCTTTTGCCATGACCTAAGGCTCCGTAATTCTTATTAGATAAGGTTTAATAATTCGTTAAGGATATTATCACGCGCGCCGCACGTCGGCGCCCGCGGTCACCTGCTCGATCAACGCTTCGACCCGTGATCGATTATCCCTGGCCTGGCTGTCCAGCCAGTGCGCGTCGTTCAGGCTGCGCAGCCAGGTCAACTGTCGCTTGGCCAGCTGTCTTGAGGCCGTGACGGCCAGGGCCTGGCCGGTGGCCAGATCGTGTTTGCCGTCGAGCACCTGCCAGAGCTGTCGATAGCCCACTGAGCGCATCGACGGCTGTGTGAGGTCGAGATCAGGTCGGGCATGAAGCTTTTCAACCTCTGCCAGGAAACCCTGGTCCATCATCTGGTCGAAACGCTGCGCGATGCGTGCATGCAAGGCGTCACGTCGGCCCGGACAGACGATGATCTTGCTGATGACATCGTCGATCCGCCGGCCGGCGTCACGAGCATGAAGCACGCTTGGCGTTTCCCCCGTGATCTCGATGATCTCGAGCATGCGCTGAATACGCTGGGCATCGTTGGGGTGGATGCGCCCCGCGGTCTTGCTGTCGGCCGCGGCCAGGCGGGCATGAAGACTGGCCCAGCCGATGGTCTCGGCCTCGGCGGTCAAACGGGCACGAATCGCCGGGTCACGCCCCGGCAACGCTGACAAACCGTGCTCGTAGGCCCGGAAATACATGGATGTGCCGCCGGTGAGAATCGGCAGCCGACCGTTGGCGCGGATACGGGCGATCTCGCGATCGGCATCGGCGACAAAATCAGCCGCCGAGTAGGCATCGGCCGGATCCCGCAGGTCAATGAGCGCATGCGGGGCAGCGGCCAGCGTGGCCGCATCGGGTTTGGCCGTGCCGATATCCATCCCGCGATAGACCATCGCCGAATCCACCGAGACGATCTCACCGATGCCGCGCGCCACGAGATCGACCGCCAGACCGGTCTTGCCCGAGGCGGTCGGGCCCATCAGGAAAAGCAGCGGGCCGTGTTCGGCCATCACTGGCCCCGCATGAACAGACGATCGAGGGCGGCACGATCCACGCTCACCCAGCTGGGCCGGCCGTGGTTGCAGTGCCCGGCCCGGTCGGTATGTTCCATATCACGCAGCAGCGCGTTCATCTCGGTCAGCGTCAGTCGTCGCCCGGCCTTGACCGCGGCCTTGCAGCCGATATCGGCCAACACATCGTCGAGTGCATCCCGCACCGTATCCGCCCCGCGCGCACCGTCGTCGATCTCGGCGATCACGTCGCGCGCCAGCGACAGATAGTCGCGCTGGGCCATCAGGCTCGGCACGCCGCGCAGCATCGCCTCGCAGGGCCCGCTTCGCGTCAGATCAAAGCCCACCTGGGCCAGTGCCTCGCTCGAGGTTTCGACGGTGGCAGCCTCGCTTTCCGACAGCGACAAGGCTTCGGGCACCAACAGGCGCGAGGCCTGAATCCGGCCGGCTGAAAACTCGGCCTTGAGCCGCTCATAGAGCACCCGCTCATGGGCGGCGTGCATATCCACCAGGATCAGCCCCTCACGGTTCTGCGCCAGGATATAGATATCGTGGAGCTGGCCGATGGCATAACCGAGTGTCGGCGCTTCTGCCTCGGCTGTTTTATCGGTATTGGCCGTATCGTCATCATCAGTGTCGGCGGGCACCCCGCCCAACTCGGGCGTATGCGACGACATATCACGACCTGAAGACCCCGCTTCATGAGCCTGCCCTTCGGCGGCCGGTGCCTGAAATCGATAGGCCGCCGCGTTTTCAGCCAGGCTCGATACCGCGCGCTGGCCGGCCGACGACAGATCCAGGCCGCGCGGCTTCATCGGGACCTGGGCGGGCGCTGCGCCCGTGGGCGCGGCCGCGGCTTCCAGCTCGATCGCACGGGATTCGGTGGGCGTGGATTCAGCGGCTTCCAGCGCCCGGGCCACGCTACGAAAAACGAAGTCGTGAACCAGGCGCGATTCACGAAAGCGCACCTCGGCCTTGGCCGGGTGCGCATTCACATCGACCTGACGCGGGTCCAGCTCCAAGTACAGCGCATAGGCCGGGTGACGCTGGTTGTGCAACAGATCCCGATAGGCCAGACGCACCGCATGATTGAAGATCTTGTCGCGAATCGGGCGATGATTGACATAGCTGAACTGACGATCAGCCTGGCCACGCGAGAACCCCGGCGTGGCCACCCAGCCGGTCAGGCGCATGCCGGCCGCGCGCTCGTCCACGGGCACGGCGTGGGCATCGAACTCGGCGCCCAACACATCGGCGGCCCGGCGTTTGGCCTGCGCCGGCGACAGCGCCTGAGCCAATGCAACGCTTTCTACCCCGCCGTGGCTCAGACGAAACGCCACATCAAAACGCGACAGGGCCAGCTGATGGAACGTCTGGCGGATATGCTTGAACTCCGTGGCCGGGGCGCGCAAGAACTTGCGCCGTGCCGGAATCCGCGCGAACAGCTCACGCACGTCTACCGACGTGCCCGGTGTGCCCACCGCCGGGCGCACGCTGGCCTCGCGCTGGGCCACCAGGCAACTGGCATGCTCGGCCTCGGCGGTCCGCGAGGTCAGGCTTAACTCGGCCACGGAGGCCATGCTGGCCAGCGCCTCGCCGCGAAACCCCAGGCTGGCCACGCGCTCGAGCCCGGCCAGCGAATCGATCTTGCTGGTGGCATGGCGGGCCAGCGCCAAGGGCAGCTGATCGGGCGTCATGCCATGGCCGTTATCGGTCACACAGATCCGGCGCAGCCCACCCTCCTCGATCACCACCTCGATACGATCGGCTCCGGCATCGAGGCTGTTCTCTACCAGCTCCTTGACGATGGAGGCCGGGCGCTCGACCACTTCGCCGGCCGCGATCTGGCTGATCAATCGATCGTCGAGCAGTTGAATGGGCATGATTGCCTCTTGCGGAATCAGTTCAGGTCGCACGAACACGCCGCTGGGCGTTTCCGGCGTCGATATCGGTGACGTGGGCGCCCTGATGTTCAGGGTTGTTCGGGACGGCCGCCTGCAATGTACTCGATGCAAGAGCCTGTAGCCGGCACGAGGCCCGCGGTTCAAGGCTGATCGCCGTACGTGCTCGCATCACCTCGTCATCCATCCATTGGCGGTATTTCGAAACCAGCTGACGATAGCCGCGAGGCAGTGGCCCCGGCCGGATCGAGCCCTTGCCCCCGCGACGCCGACGTCGTCGTCGTCGTCGTGCTGCATGGTCATTGCCTCTTGGCGCGGAGGGCACGGTTCATAGGCAGATGATCCTCGATCTCCGACGGTGTGCCAACGCCCGGCGTGCGTTCGGTCATCTCGAGATGGCTGACAACGGATAGCAATATACCAAAGCGAAGTATCACCAGCCGGGCAAGCGATCCGACACGCTCACCTGCTTTTCCACGATGGCCGACGAGTCGGGTTTCATCGAGACAACGCAGGCGTGTCGTCAGTCGGCGCGCCGGTAACCGGGCCTGTAGATCGGCCCGTTCGAAACGCGCCGCGGCGCTGACGGGCCTTGCCTGATACGGCCGGCCGCCGCCATGCCGCGGCTCATTTCATGACGACACGTCTTCGCCCGGATCAGCCACGAGCACCTGGCGACAGCGCCGACACTGATAGCGTGTGCCGGCCTTGGCGCGTCGGTGGCGGATACTCGTCAGCCAGGCCGGCTCGGCGCAGCCGCAGGTATAGCGGTACTGCGTGAGCCGGCGCGCGGGCGTGGTCGTCATGTTGTGGCAGGCCGCGGCATCGACGCCAAAAGCCGCCATCAAGGCTTTCCACTCGGCCCCGTGCGGCTTGGCCCGCATGCCGTAAAGCCGGTAGACCACGACATGGGCCACCTCATGCGGAACCGTCACGGCCAGCATGTCGTCAGGGTAGGCGGCCAACAGCCCGGCGTTGAACCGGATATGACAGCGCCGGCTGCGCTTGGCATACACGGCCTGGCCGGCCGAACGCCCGCGAAGATCGAAAAGCACCTCGGGTACCGGCAGGCGCCGCGGCGTGGCGCCGGTGATCTCGCGCGCGGCCACGATCCAGCGGGCCGTAGCTGCGCGAACGCGCTCGATCTGATCGTCGCTGGGGCTACGGGTTGCTGCGCTCATCCCACTACGATACGACAGCCGCGCGATCGTTGTCGGCCCCTGCGCGCCTCATGTTTTGTGTATTGGCGATCCGCTGACGGGCCAGCCATGCCGGGTCGGCTAGCTTGTCGCGCATGTTGAATGGAAAACTCTGGGCCATGGTCTCAAGGCGACGATCGGCGGCATTACAGGCACGCGCCAACCGGGCATGCTCGCGCTGTAGTGATAGCCGATCGGCCGGCCAGCGGGCCATGCGAATCAGTGTGCGGGTTTCTGACCAGGCCGTGACCAGCGCGCTGCGATCACCGCCGCGAAACGCGCGCACGATACGCTGCCAAAGCCCGTCGCCGATCTTGAGATAACCGTCCGGGGCGACTTCCGGGTGCACGAGCACGAGCAGGCTACGAAAAATCGTGCGCACGTCATCGGTTTCTGTCTTGGTCAGCCGCGGCCAGTCCTTGCGGGCCAGAAGCGTATGCAAGGCGCCCGCGGCCTGGGTGGCATCCGGGGCGAGATCGCCCACGGCCTGCCAGTAGCGCGCCGCCCATTCCGGGCCGTCGTGATAGCGCCAGTCATACTCGATGGCCAGCGCGTGGGCCAGGCGGTCGCGCAGCGCGCGGCTGGCAACATGAAGCTCGTGATCGGCCGGGGTGTCCAGCGGCAGACGGATTTGTTGGATCGTATCGGGCATGACGAAGTCCTCGCGTTGACACGGTGTATCGATCGTGTGAACACAGGATGCGCCCGGGGGTGGGTCAAATCGCGACCCGGAGCTGTATGAATTTACAACTCGTACAGGCGCGCGGCGGCCGCCAGGCGTTCGGCGATGGCATCGCGCAGGGACAGCGGCCCGATCACCTCGGCCTCGGGGCCGTAGGCCAGCACGTCGCGCAACAGCTCCTCGGCCGCGGCATACGGCACGCGCAGCTCGTAGCGCCCGTCGGGCAGGAACATGCCCTGCTGGTCGGGATGCCATTGCTCGTCGGCCACCCAACGCGCCGCGCGAGCCGAAAATCGCAGGATGGCTGTCGCCTCGGCCGGGCCGGAAAAGATGCCGTAGCCGGCACCGAGGGCGGTGTCCAGCGCGTCGGCGGTCATCTCGTGGGCAGCGCTATCGCGCACCTCGGCGGCCTCGATCCGGTCCAGCGAGAAACTGCGCAGGCCTTGCGCGTCATGACACCAGGCATCGAGATACCAGTTGTCGCGGTAATACACCAGGCGCTGTGGCGAGACCTCGCGCTGGCTGCGGGTATCGCGTGCTCGCCCGTGGTAGGTGATCTTCAGGCGACGGCGCAGAGCCAGCCCGCTGGCCACATCAGCAAAAGCGGCACCCGGCGCCCGTGCGGTGGCGCGTAGTACACGGGTGCGCTGTGACAGCTCGCCGGCGCCCATCGCCCGGCTGTCCAGAATCCGTTCCACCCGGCGCCGAACCGGCGCCAGATCGGCCGAGAGCAGCCCCGGCTGGACGGATTCCAGTAATTGATCGAGCGCTAACAGCGAGATCAGCTCGCCGGCGCTGAACCAGAGCCCGGGCAGCTCAAAGTGCGCATCGGTATCGCGATCGTAGTAATAGCCGTTGTATTCGCGGTCATACTCGATAGGCGCATCGAGATACAGGCGCATGTCACGAATCAGGCGCTTGACCGTGGCCGGCGAGCATTCAAGGCGGGCTTCCAGCGTGGCCTTGGCGATCGGCCGCCGGGCGCCGGCCAGCTGCTTGTGCAGCGCATAGATCCGGTCGAATACGTTCATGGCCCGAGTGTCGCACGACCCAAGCCCCGACGGACGCCGGCCAAAAGGCCGCGCCGAAGACGGGCGGATTCCCTGTTACGCAAAGCCCACGCCGCCCAAGCGTAAACCCGGCTGAACTTGATGGCGCGACAACAGGTCAACAGACTGCAATACTGTTCGACCCTTGTCGTATTGATTGATATGACGACGATAACTATAGAACGCGGCGCCACGGCCCCGCGGGCCATCGCCGACTGCTATCGGTATCTCGCCGATTTCTCGACCTGTGAGCAGTGGGATCCGGCGGTCTATCGCGCCGAGAAACTAACGCCGGGCCCCCCGCGCCCCGGCACCGAGTTCCGGGTGATCGTCTCGATCGGGCCCAGACGCAAGACGTTGCGCTATCGCCTGGATGCCATCGCCCCCGGCGAGCGTCTCGAGCTGACCGGTCGCGGCGCGGGCATCAAGACTCACGAAACGCTGACGTTCACGCCCGGCGAAGACGGGGCACGTACGCATATCGCCTATCACGGCGAGTTCTCGCTGCGCGGCCCGCTGGCCCGGGCCGCCCGGCTGGCCCGCCCCGCGATCAAGCGCATGACCGCCCAGGCCATGACCGGCCTGATTGACGCGCTGACCATCAAGACCGCGACACCCCGCCAGGGCTGGCTGAGCTACGCCGCCGATCGCACGCTGCTACCCGGCGAGGCGCTGTATACCGATCGCGGCTATTTCGCCATGAGCGATCGCGCGCACGCCGAATTCATGGATGACAAAACCGTGGCCATCACCGGAGCCACAGGCGGCATCGGGCGCACGATCGCCGCCGAATATGCCCGCCTGGGCGCGCGGGTGCTGCTTGTGGGGCGCGACAGCCAGCGCTTGGCCGCCGCTGCCGAGCACGTCCGCGGCGTGGCCGGCTGTGACCCGGAGCATATCGACACCGTCGAGGCCGATCTGGCCACCGTGGCCGCGGCCCAGGCCGCCGGCCAACAGATCGCCGCCCGCATGCCGCACCTGGATGTGCTGGTCAATAACGCGGGCGCTTTGTTCGAGTCCTACGGCCAGACCGCCGACGGGCACGAGCAGACGCTGGCGATCAATCTCATCGCCCCGTTCGTGCTCACCGAAACCCTCATGCCGGCGCTGACGGCCGCCCAGGGGCGTGTGATCAACATGTCCAGCGGCGGCATGTATGCCAAGGGCCTGGATCGCGGGGCGCTGGAACCCAGCGGCGACGATTACAACGGGCTGGGCGCCTATGCCCGAACCAAACGGGCGCTGGTCGCACTCACCCGGCACTGGTTTCGGCGCTACGGCGATGAAGGCGTGCGCTTCAACGCCATGCATCCCGGCTGGGTCGACACGCCCGGCGTGGCCGATGCCCTGCCCCGCTTCTATTACCTGCTGCGCCCGGTGCTGCGCGATACGCGCATGGGTGCGGACACGGCCGTATGGCTGGGCGCGGCGCGCCGGGCCGGCGCACTTAACGGTGCGTTCGTCTTTGATCGCACGCCGCGGCCCACGGCACTCTTGCCCGGTACGGCGGTCAAACCGTCCGAGGCACAGAGCCTGTATGGATGGCTTCGCAACAAGACAGGCATCGACGTTCATGGCCTCCGATAACAACGACTCGAAAACACGGCGCCGGCGACTGATCGGCGCCGGTATCCGCACACTCTCGCGCGGGGCGCTGCGCACCATGCCGGGCTATGACCGCGCCAAGAGCTGGCAGAAAACCGGCCAGGATTGGTACGACACGCTGGGCGGCATGAAAGGTGCGGCCATGAAGCTCGGCCAGATCGCCTCGCAGTACGAAGACGTGCTGCCGCCCCAGATCACCGAGCAGCTGGTACGCCTGCAGCGCGACGCCGAGCCGTGGGAATTCTCGCGCCTGGAAGGCGTGCTGGACGCCTACTGGACCGATGAAGAACGCGCCATGATCGCCGAGATCGATGAAACCGCGATCGCCGCGGCCTCGATCGGTCAGGTGCATGCCGCGCGCCTGACCGACGGCCGTGAGGTGGTGGTCAAGATTCGTTATCCGGGCGTGGCTGATTCTATCGATGCGGATGTCGCCAATCTGGCCCGCCTGCTCAAGTGGTCGCGCATGTTGCCGGTGGGCGGGGCGGATCTGGACAGTATCCTGGGCGAGCTGCGAGACCGCTTCGTCGAGGAGACCGACTATCGCCGCGAGCTGGCCAATCTGGATACGCTGCGCCAGCTCGATCTGGCGGGATTCGAGCTACCTACGGCCATCAAACCCCTCTGCAACGAGGCGATCTTCGTGAGCACTCGGCTGGATTCGCACCCGGTCGAGCAGGCCGATCCCGCCATGGGCCATGCCATCATCGAAGCCATCAACCGCCAGATCTTCGAGCTGGGTGCGCTGCACGCCGACCCGCACCCGGGCAACTACGGCGTGACCGAGCGCGGCACCATCGCGCTCTATGATTTCGGCTGCGTTAAATATCTCGATCACGACACGCGCCTGGCGCTGCGCGGCCTGCTTGAGCGGGCGTTTGTCTCGGACTGGGAAGGCGTGCACCGGCATATGGAGGCACTGGGTGCGGTGCCGACCGGCCGCTGGGCCGAGGACGGCGAGGTCTATGCCGAGATCTATGCCCGCCATGCCGCCTCGGCGATCGAGCCCTTGAAGGCCGAACGGCCCTATGTCTTCGAGCGCGATGCCCTGATCAGCTCGATCCGCGCCGAGATCGGGCGTTCGATGAAGTACTGGCGCTATTTCCGCGCCGCCCCGGACATGGTCTTCGTATTGCGCACGCTCTCCGGGCTGTACTGGATCCTGCGCAGCATGCACGCCGAAGCCGATCTGTATGCCGGGCTGGAACGCATCGTGGCCGGCGAGTACGGGCCGCACGCCTAGGGCCTATAAACGCGCGGCCAGTTCGGCGGCTTCCAGAATGGCGCGCTTGGCATCCAGCTCGGCGGCCCGCTTGGCCCCGCCGATGACATGAGTCTCGATGCCTCGGGCCGCCAGCGCCTCGGCCAGCTCATGCCGTGTCTGCTGGCCGGCACAGATCACGATCGTGTCCACCGCCAACAGCCGCGGCTGATCGTCGACACGAATATGCAGCCCGGCATCGTCGATGCGTTCATAGGTCACGCCGGCGATCATCTCGACGTCCTTATGACGCAGCGATGCGCGATGCGCCCAGCCACTGGTCTTGCCGAGATTCCGGCCCGGTTTCTCATCGGTGCGTTGCAACATATACACCTGGCGTGGCGAGGGCGCCGGCGCGGGCTCGACCAGCCCGCCGCGACGGGCCAGCGTCGAGTCCACACCCCATTCGGCATAAAACACGGCTTTGTCCTCGGCAGGCGACGGGCGCTCGTGGGTGAGAAACTCGCTGACATCAAACCCGATACCGCCGGCCCCGATCACCGCAGCACGCCGCCCCGCGCGCACCTTGCCGGTCAGCACATCGATATACGAGGCAACGCTTGCATGCTCGATGCCCGTAATTGCCGGCGTGCGCGGCAAGACCCCGGTGGCCACGATCACGGCCTCGACCCCCTCGGCGGCCAGGGCCTCAGCGCTCATCGTCTGCCCCAGATATATCGTGACGCCCGCCAGCGCGAGCTGGCGCCGGTAATAACGAAGCGTTTCATGAAACTCTTCCTTGCCCGGAATCTGTTTGGCCAGATTGAACTGGCCACCGATCTCGTCAGCGCTGTCGTACAGGCTGACGTGATGCCCGCGCTCGGCCAGGCGCATGGCGGCTTCAAGCCCGGCCGGCCCGGCGCCTACCACCGCCAATCGTCGCGCCCGGTTGGCCGGCTCGAACGTTAATGTGGTTTCGCGCCCGGCGCGCGGGTTGACCAGACAGTGCGCGCGTTTCCATTGGAATGTGTGGTCCAGACAGGCCTGGTTACAGGCGATACAGGTATTGATCGCGTCCGCGCGCCCGGTCGCGGCCTTGTTCATGAATTCAGGATCCGCCAGAAACGGCCGTGCCATCGAGACCATGTCGGCGGCCCCGTCGGCCAGCAGTTGCTCGCAGGTCGCCGGCGTATTGATCCGGTTGGCCGCACAGATCGGCACGGCAATCTCGGCCTTGAGCGCCTGCGTGACCCAGGCGAAAGCCGCTCGCGGCACCCGGGTGACGATCGTGGGTACGCGGGCCTCGTGCCAACCAATGCCGGTATTGATGATCGTGGCCCCCGCGGCCTCGACCGCGCGGGCGAGCTGCACGATCTCATCCCAGCGCTGGCCGTTGTCGACCAGATCGAGCATCGACAGCCGGTAGATGATGATGAAGTTGGCCCCCAGCGCCTGCCGGATACCGGCCACGATCTCCACCGCCAGGCGTTGCCGATTCTCGACACTGCCACCGTATTCATCGCGCCGGTCGTTGACCCGCGCCACCAGGAACTGATTGATCAGATAGCCTTCCGAGCCCATCACCTCCACCCCGTCATAGCCGGCCTCGCGGGCCAGCTCGGCGCTGCGGATATAATCGCCAACGGTGGCCTTCACGGCCTTCGTGCTGAGCGCACGCGGCGTGAACCGCGAGATCGGCGATTTCTTGGCTGATGCTGACACCACAAACGGATGATAGCCATAACGCCCGGCGTGCAAGAGCTGCATACAGATCTTGGCATCGTGCGCATGCACCGCGCGCGTGATCTTCTCGTGGGGCCGGACATGCCAGCGCCTGGACATCTGCCCGGCAAACGGCGACACCCAGCCCGCCACGTTGGGCGCGATACCGCCGGTAACGATCAGCCCGACCCCGCCGGCCGCCCGCTCGGCGAAATACGCGGCAAGATCATCGTAGTGCCAGAAGAAATCCTCCATGCCGGTATGCATGGAGCCCATCAACACACGGTTCTTGAGCTGGGTGAAGCCCAGATCCAGCGGCTCGAACAGGTTCGGGTACGTCGTTGTTATCATCGTGAATGATGCGGCTCGTTGCCGCTCGAAGGCCGTTGGCTGATTGAAGCACGCCGAGCGCTGCTCGGCCACGTCGCGATGTTACGTGCGGCGCGCTGAGCGTGTGGTTTGGAAAACACAAAAAAAGCCGGGGCTCATCCGAGCGCCCGGCCTGGTCTTGCCGCAAAAACGCGCGCGATCAGCCGATGGCGGCCACGCCGGCCTTGGCGGTCTGGGCATCCTGATCAGGCTTGACGCCGGAGACACCCACAGCGCCTACGACCTGGCCATCGACCATGACCGGCACGCCGCCAGTCATCGTGCCCTGCAGCACGGGCGCGGACAGAAACGCGTTACGCCCGTTGTTGATCATTTCCTCGAAGACCTGGGTCTCCTTGCGGCCGAGTGCCGCCGAGCGGGCTTTTTCTGTGGCGATATAGCTGCCCATCGGCGCACAGTCGTCCAGGCGACGCAGAGCCAGCGGATGCCCGCCGTCGTCGACGACAGCGATCGCGACGTTCCAGCCCTGGGCCTCGGCTTCGGCCTGAGCCGCGTCGAGAATACGATTGACGTCGGCGAGGCCGAGCACGGCTTTCTGTTGCATGAGAGTCCTTAAAACGAATGAATTCGGTGACACAAAATAACCCGGGCATTGCTGATTGACGATGCCCGGCCGGTATTACTGGCCGCGGACTACGCCCCGGCCGTCAGCAACGGATCCGCCAGGCCCAGCAGATAAAAGCCGATCAGCCCGATCACCCCCGCCAGCACACAATAATAAAGCGTGGGCAACATGGTCTTGCGCAGGATCGTGCCCTCACGGCCCAACAAACCTACCGTAGCCGAAGCCGCCACCACGTTATGAATCGCGATCATGTTGCCGGCCGCCGCGCCCACGGCCTGCAAGGCCACCATGAAGGCGGTGGACAGCCCCAGCGCTTCGGCGATGTTGAACTGAAAGTCAGCGAGCATGAGGTTCGATACCGTATTCGACCCCGCGATGAAGGCGCCCAACGCGCCGACGGCCGGGGCGAACAACGGATAGATATCACCCACCCCGTTGGCCACGAACTGCGCCATCGCCACCGGCATGGACGCCAGATCCGCCCCGTTGACGCCGGAATTGATCAGCACGCGCACCATGGGGATGGTAAAGATCAGCACGAAACCCGCGCCCAGAATGGTCTGCGTGGATTCGGAAAACGCCTGGCGTGCGGCCGACAGCCGCATGCGATGGATACCCACCGTCAAAAGCACGGCGATCACGATGATCCCGCCCGGCAGATACAAGGGCTCGATCGAGCCGGAAATACCGGCCTCGCCCAGGATGTTGTTCCAAGACAGCGCGACGGACTTCAGTGCCTCCTGAACCGGCGGCACCATGCGCGAGATCACCAGCAGCACGGCCAGCAGGCCGTAGGGCACCCAGCCCATCAGCGTGGACATGGGCGCGCGACCGGCCACATCCTCGAACTTGATCTCCATCGAGCCCATCCACTCGGCCGGCCACTGCTCGGCCGGGGCGAACTGCCAGCTCTTCTTGGGCATGAGAAAGCCGCGGCGCGCGGCGGGCACCACGATGGCAAGCCCCACCAGGGCGCCGATCATCGACGGGAACGAGGGGCCCAGAAAAATACCGGCCAGCGCGAACGGGAGCGCAAAGGCCAGGCCGCCAAACAGGCAGAACGGCAGCACTTCGAAGCCGTGGGTCCATTTCTTGTCGGTGCCGAAAAAGCGCGTGAGGATCGTTACGAGAATGAACGGCATCGTCACGCCGCAGATCGCGTGGATGATGGCTACCTCGGACGTCACAAGCTGTAGATACTGGGCCCAGCTGGCGCCCTGCGCGGCCAGATCGGTGGCGATGGCTGACTGATGCACGCCGCCGGTCACCCCCACGATAATCGGCGTGCCGACCGCGCCGAAAGACACCGGCGTGGACTGGACCATCAAACCCATGACCACCGCCGGCAGCGCCGGAAAGCCGAGAGCCACCAGCAGCGGCGAGGCCACCGCGGCCGTTGTGCCGAAACCCGAGGCGCCTTCGATGAAGCAGCCGAACAGCCAGGCGGCGATCACCACCTGAATACGCCGATCATCCGTGATGCCGGAAAAGCCGTTACGAATCGCTGAAATACCGCCCGAATGCTTGAGCGTGTTCAGCAGCAGGATCGCCCCGAAGATGATCCACAGGATCGAGATCGTGAGCATCAAACCTTGCAGCGACGAGGCGATGACCCGCACGAACGGCATCTGCCAGGCCAGAATGGCCAACAGCACGGTATACAGATACACGATCGGCATGGCCGTACGCGCGGCGAGCCGCAGGCCGATCAACAAGATAGCGGCCAGCAGCAACGGCGTGAATGCCAGAAGCGACATCAGCGTCGAGGTCATAGATTGTAATCCTTGATCCGATGACCGATTGCGCCCCAATGCTTCGACGGGCGACCGGTCTCGTTTGTTGTCTCCTCCACGAGCCCGCGGCTCGCCGCTCTATAAAGCATGAAAGCGCAGGCGCGCTCAATACGACCCAGCGATGGCCGACAGCGCACGATGCCCCCCGCTGGAAAGCCGGCACCCGCGATAGCCCGTGAGCCGGGCGCTCGCCACGATGAGCGGCTGCTAGGAGCCGAAAACACGCCGTGTTGCAAGATCGACAAATTGATTAGGCGACAGGCGCTATCGGCCCGGGCCATCAATTCGGTTTTGCGCGACCTGTCACGCCCCACAAAGGCGCAACAGGGCTGCCGTAGCCGCCGCACCCACAACGATCATCACCATCGTCTGACCGCGCCAGGCAAGCCCGGCGCCGACCGCCACACCCGCGATGCGGGCCGCATCAATCGATACGCCGCGACTCTCTTCACCGCTCAACGTGGCAACGAGCGCGACACTGACCAGCAGTACAACGGGCGCGATCTCCGAAAGCTCGGCCAATGCGGTGCCCGGCTGCCATCGTGCACCGGCCAACGGCCCGATCAGGCGGAACAGATAGGTTCCCAGCGCAATCGCCGCGATCAGCCATAGCCAGCTCATGGCTGGCCTTGCCACCCTGGCCGCCGGCAAGGCCACACCAGCACCACACAGCCGAGCAGCGAAGCCAGCACCGGCCAGCCCGGCGGTAGAACGGCCAGCCCGACCAGGCTGGCCAATGCCCCGGCACCTACGGCCGCGCGGACACGAGCGCCGTGAAGCGCGTCGGCCACCAGGGCAAGCAAAATTGTCGGCAACACGGCGTCCAGTCCCAGCGCATGCACGTCCCCCAGATGATCGCCCAGCATCACGCCCGCCAGCACGGCCATATTCCAGCAGACAAAGATCAAACCGCCGGCGCCCCAGAACAGACGCCGCCGGCGACACGGGTCTGAGACGCCCAGCACGAGTGCGGTGTTCACGTCCGTGATCAGATGCGCGCCAAAGAACCGATGCCAGCGGTGCCGGCCCGTGGCATCCGCCACAGCGATACCATAAGCCAGCATGCGCGCATTGATGACCAACCCGGCCAGGATTGCCGCAACCAGACCGCCACCGCCCATCACGATCCCGATGGCCGCAAACTGCGCACTGCCGGCGAACACTGCGGCCGACATGGCCGGCGCCACCCAGCCCGGTATGCCGGCCGATACCGTGATCGCGCCAAACGAGATACCGACCAGGGCATAGGCCAGACAAATCGGGGCGACCTGGCGCCACAACACCGCCCCGACCGTCGCAACCGATGAATCATAAGATGAACGCATCGTTCGATATATAAAACACTTTTCGCTCAGTGTACGCTTTTCACCGCCTGCCGAAACTGCTTGTTCAATGCCCGACGCGACCGACAACACACCCCAGAGTGCTTTGCTGGGGCATATCGCCGATCAATTGCGGCGTCTGCGCGCCTCGCGCGGGTTATCGGCCTCGGCGTTGGCACGACAGGCCGGGATTGCGAAATCGACTTTGACCCAACTCGAGCTCGGCCGGGGCAATCCAGGCATCGAGACGCTATGGGCCCTGGCGAGCACATTGGGCGTGCCCTTCGCCGAGCTGATCACGGCCGCACCCGCGGATGTCGCGATCGTGCGCGCCGGTCAGGGAACGACCACCGAAGACGAGCAGGCCACGATGCAGGCCACGCTCATTGATACCGCCTGGTCCGGCCGACGACAGTCGCTGTATCGCCTGCATTTGGCCGCCGGCGCGGTCCACGTCTCGCAGGCCCATCTGCCGGCGACGATAGAGCACCTGTACGTGATCTCCGGCCGTCTCAGTGCCGGCCCCCAGGATCAGCCTGTTGTGCTGGCACCCGGTGATTACATGCGATATGCCGGCGACGGCGCGCATGTCTACCAGGCCCATGAGACAGACGCCGAGGCCCTGCTGATCATGACCTACGATTGATCAGACGGGTCTGTAACCACCCGATCGACGCCGAAGCCGCGGGCCCGATAGTTGGCCAGCGCGTTGGGATGATCGAAGTTACAGGTGTGCAGCCATACCCGCTGTGTGCCCGGCAGCTGCCAGGCGGCAGCCACGCCGGCGGCGAGCACCGCCCCGCCGTAGCCGTGGCCCACGAAAGCCGGCAACAGACCAAAATAAGCGATCTCCACGCCACTCGCCTGATCCTGGGCCAGCTCACAAAACCCCACAGACCGGTCGGTTTCGGCCACCCATAACGACACGCCGGGCCGGCGCGCGCGGGCAGCCCAGTCTGCCGCCGACCAGCCCAGGCGATCACGCCATTGATAGGCCGCACCGACATCATGATAGAACCCGCGCAGCCGATCCGGGTCGGCCGGCTGCACGCGATGAAAATCAAACGCCGGAACCACGCGCGGCCAGACCAGCGCTGACGGATCGGTCATCGACAGGTAAGTGACGATTTCATCAGTCATGGCAGGCTATTCTGGCAAGACCTTCTAGAACGGGAAACCTCATGGCCGATCTACTCACCCTGTGGCAACGCGCCAATCGGCTGCCCGGCGGGCGCCACGTATTTTCGCGCGGCGTGGCTTGGCGTGCACCGTATTTCGCCACGATACGGCCCTTTTTTGAAAGCGTCACGCGTGAGCGCTGTGTCGTGCACATGGCCAAGCGCCGGGCTGTTCAAAACCACATCGGCACCGTGCACGCGATCGCGATCTGCAATCTGGCCGAGGCCGCCGCCGGCGTGCTGGCCGAAGTAAGCGTGCCGCGTACGCACCGATGGATTCCCAAGGGCATGCAAGTCGCCTATGTGGCCAAGGCCACGACGGATATTCGCGCCACCGCGGTGGCCCGCACGCCCCGGCCGGTGTTCACCGACGGCATGGCCTACCCGATCGTCGTCGATCTTGAGGATACACACGGCACGACGGTCGTCTCGGCCGTGATTTCAATGTGGGTAACGGCACGCCCCACCCGCTAGCCACACGGCTGGCCGCGCCCATCGGCATGACGAGATGGTTACACTGCGGCTTCACCGCGTCGGGGGCGTCGATCACCGCGCGCTCGTTTTGGCTTCAAGGAATCGTCGTCATGCCCGAAAAGACGGCATACAGCCCCTACATGCATTTCTCGCGAGATCAATGGGCCGCGCTTCGCAACGCGGTGCCCATGACGCTGACCGCGGACGAGATCGATACGTTGCGCGGTATCAACGAAGAACTCTCGATGGCCGAGGTCACCGAAATCTACCTGCCCTTGGCCCGGCTGCTGGATCTGTATGCCAGCGCGCATCAGCAACGTTCGACCACGCTGGATCAGTTCCTGGGCAACCACGCTCGACGGCCCCCGTTCGTGATCGGCATCGCTGGGAGCGTGGCCGTGGGCAAGAGCACCACCGCCCGCGTGCTCCAGGCGCTGCTCGATCGCTGGCCGACCTCACGGCGCGTCGCACTCGTGACCACCGATGGTTTTCTCTATCCCAATGCCACGCTGGATGCACGCGGTTTGATGGCCCGCAAGGGCTTTCCCGAATCGTTTGATATCGCTCGCCTGCTGGAGTTCGTCTCCGAGCTCAAGGCCGGCGCACCGAAACTCGAAGTCCCGCTATATTCGCACCTGGTTTATGACGTGCTCAGCGATCGCACACAGATGGTTGATCAACCGGACATCGTGATTCTGGAAGGCCTCAACGTGCTGCAGTCCGGCATGGATTATCCGCAGAACGCCGATCATGTCTTCGTCTCCGACTTCCTGGACTTCTCGATCTATGTCGATGCCGATATTGATCATCTGAACGCCTGGTTCCTGAATCGCTTCATGACACTGCGTGAAAGCGTGTTCGCCGATCCGAACTCTTATTTCCACAAATATGCCCACCTATCGGAAACCGAGGCACAGGCAACCGCCAACCGCATCTGGCGAGACATCAACGAGAAGAACCTCGTGGAAAACATCCTGCCCACCCGCGAGCGCGCCAGCCTGATTCTGACCAAGGGCGCCGAACACGCTGTCGAACAGGTCATGTTGCGCAAATAGTCCGCATGGCCTCGATGCCTGTGCCCGCGGGCACACGGTTTGATCAATTTCTGATCATCGATCGCAAAACCGTTGGCAGCCGGGGCTTGCGGCGCATGCACACAGTGTTATCCACAGTTTTTGTGGGTTGTTGTGTGGATCGAGATGACCGACGGCGCCGGCCGGGGTCGACGAAACCGTCGGGCTAACGAGGCCGCCCGTCGCCGCAGCTGCGCTTGGCGCCCCCACGGGAGAGGTTATTCGCGGCTGCGCCGCTCACCTGTTCGGGGCCAGTACAGTGTGGCCGTCCTGTCCGGCTCAGCCATCCCGCGCGGTAAAGTAGCAGCCCGATCTGGAGTCCAATCCCCCGAAGCCTGGAGCTTGGATATGAAGAAGCGCTATATCGAAAACCAAATCATTGGTCTTCTGAAGAGGCCGAGACCGGTACACCGGTTAAAGAGTTATGCCGCCGACACGGGTTTTCCCGAGGCCAACTATTACACGTTTCAAAACAAGTTCAGCGGCATGGGCATACCGGGTGCCAAGTGGCTCAAGGCGCTCGAAAACAGTCGCTTGAAGCGGCTGTTGGCCGAGTCGATGCTCGAAAACGTGCAGTAGAACGAAGTCAGGTCTTGCATTACGACATTCAGCCGGGAAAACCTACCGCGTCGGTCCAACTTAGCTAATCAATTCGAGTCTCGCTTTTTATCGGTAGTTGGCTTATCAAAATTGTGGCAATGCAAGACCTGACTCCGTCACCCAGCCCCCTGCAGCAGATATTATCTTTCAAGCGGCCACATCGTTTTCAGCAATGCGCTTACCCATGACTTTCTCGATCAGACTGAGCAGAAGTCGCCGACGCTCGTCGATAAAACCGTGGAAGTCGTCTTCCCGCAAACGCGCCGCTGGAACACAATGGCTAGCCAGAATCGTGTCCATCTCGGCATCGCTCATCTGCACCTGCGGATCGTTCTGTATCTTGTACAGATAATGCGACGGCGCATCGCCACCGATTTTGCGATTCGCCTTGTACGAAATCGGCGTCTTATTGAGGATGTTGTCGTATTGCTTGACTTGGATACTCTGTGTTTCGCACCAGTGGCTGGGAAATATATGGTGTATGTCCAAGGCGATCTCCTGGGCGTCGAGCTCCTGAATGCCGGCCTTCCAGAAGAAGTCCTCGGCCCCTTCGCGCAATACCAGAACGTTGATCGCCTTATAGGCCGCGCTATTGCGGGTGCGTAGCGAAGACAGACGCTCGGGTTGGAATGCCGCATCGGTCACGGTGCGCGGCACGGCCTCATCGTCGTCAAACCACTGCATAAGCTCGTCCACGTCGTTCGCCACGCGTGTTTCCACGGCGCCACCGTAGAGCTCGCCCAGCACGCCGCACCAATACCACTGCGCCAGTTTTGCGTAGATACGCGGCTCGCGCCAACGCTCACCGAGCAGCGTCATCACTGCGGCCAACGGAACCACCTGTGTGCCGTAGGGCACCTCGCGCGCGGCATAGAAGCACTCCTTGCGCAGGAAATGGGCGGCCCGCATATAGCCGGCCTCCACCGCATCCGCCCAGCGCTTATAAGCATCTAACGGCAGATCGAGCACGGCGGCACGCTTAGCGCTGACTGGCCGGATCTGCTTGCCCTGTCGGCCGTCCTGTATATCGGCCCGTTTGCGCTCGTGGGTGTGTAGTAGCGTGATCGCCTGCAAAAACTCGGTGGATTCCACGCCGTGCAACAACAAATCGCTCGTCAGACGGGTCCGGCGCGAGTCGACGTCGCGTAGGGAAGAGCCGTACCAGTCATCGCGCAGGTTATAGCCTTCCGCCGCATAGCCGGCGGTAATCAGCTCGAACACCGACAGCTGGACACCGCCGGTGTTCACCTTTTCGAACACCAGACACACCGCCTCCTTGCTCGTCTCCTTCTTAAGTTCGATGACCGGAACCTCGTAGTAACGAAAGGCGTTGATGACCTCACGGCGGAATCGCATATACATGCCAAACTGATCGGGCGCGTACGCCTGCAACGCTTCTTCCCAAGCATCCGAGTTCAATATCTGGTCGCAGGGGAAATACAACTGCCGGCATTCCTGCTCCAGGGTCGATAGATCTAGTTCCACATCCCGGCCGAAATTGCTTAGAATCTGGCGCTTTTCGTCCACCGCGACGAGCGCCTCTTCTAGGCGTTCCGGGCCGTCCAACGCGGTGGGAATATGCAGATAATAGTGGCGTTTGATCTTCTTGCCCTTATTGGTCTGCGTATCCACGGGCGCAGCCAGCGCTACCGCCTGGGTCAGGCTAGTCAACCGCTGCTGGCCATCAAGAATCAGTTTTTCCGGGTCGCGACTCTCTGCGCCGGAGTTCACGCCCTCCACGGGCCGCACCTGAAAGCGCACCTCGCCGCCGGTCTCCATGAGCATCACCGCGCCCACGGGAAACGAGCGCGCGATGCTTACCAGCAGGCTGCGCACATGATCATCATCCCAGACCCAGCCGCGCTGGAAATCCGGCAACTGAATCTTGCCTTCGGTAATCTGGCCCAGCAGCGCGGGCAGCGGTGTTTTAGTGCTGTCAAATGTTGTCACGATCTACTCCCTGTCTTTATGAGGCGATATCCCGTCCAAGCGGCTTGGCTACCCACTCGACAACTCAGCGTTGCAACACCTGCGTTACGAGCTGCGCGCGCCAGCCTGCAGTTTCGAGCAGCTGCACCTGTGCACCGGTATCGACGATGGCTCGTTTTTTCGCCGGCCAGGACAATTCAGGCGTCAGGATCACTCCTTTGTCACCATCCAGGATATCGGCAGCCACTTCAGGCGCTGGATGGCCTTCGCGTAGCAATTTGAGCGCCACGCCCTCGTAGGCGGAGTCAATCAGATCCAGCACCTCATCCCAGCTGCCGGAGTCCGCGAGTACACCCTGTTGCTTGCGTCGCCGCTGGATGGTGGCCATATCATTGTTCTTGATCATCATCGTTCCGTGCATCGGCTGCTTACGATGACAGTCGACACAGAGCGCTTTAAGGTTGCTCGATTCGTTGTTCCTTTTATTGCCATCCACGTGATGCGTGTGGAGCAATCGACGCTCATCCGCGAGATTCACCAGACAGTTTTCACAGGTCCAATCTCGCTTGGCGCGAAAAGACTGGGATATCTGCTGCCAGTCCTCGGAATAGCCGCCGCCCCGGTCGGTAAAACGGCTTGGCAGACTTCGGAAACGAGTGCTGTAAGTCTTGAAGAACCTCTCCAAGGTAAATCCCTCAAAGATGGAACTCTTGCCGGGCCCGCCTTTCTGGTAGCCCTGGTAATTCAAAAATTTCAGGCAGTTTTTGCACACGCACAATTCCGCCTTTCCTTCCTGATAGCCCGCCACTGGATCAGTCCCCGAAACACTGAACACGCCACTCATATCGTTGGTGACAACGTATCGCTCAAAACGCCCTCTACTGCGCATGGCATCCAGCGTATTGCACTCGGCGACGTGGAATTTCTTACCCTTTTCAGGGCTTTCGAGCACCTCGGAAATTCGTCTGCCCTGGTCCGGGATATACAACAGAACCTGGCGTCCTTGATAGGACAACAGGCCACTCGTGGTTTCTAGGTTGTCGAGGTCGACCTCGATACCGCGCTCCAGCTCGGCATCGATCGCCAACTCCCCTTTGTTAACTGCCGAGAAGCGGAAGTCTCGATCGCTGGCGCCCATCATTTCAACACTGCGCCACAGCGCATCGAAATCGACGCGTATCTTCATTGCACCGTTTCCAGAATCTGCTTGATCTTGATATCCGCGTTTGTAATCACTCGAAATGTCACCCGACGGCTCGCATCAAGATTTTCTTGATCCTGTGCGTCGAGCACGGGATGCGACGACGAAAACCCCACTGCGACCATATGTTTCTTGAGCCACGGACGAAATGAGTCCACATCCTGGAGCTTGTAGACGTACTGCAACACGTTTCGAGTGCGGCCTTGGGACAGCCGCATATTCAGAAAATAGGCCTCGGTGGGCGTCACATTCTGATTCCATACGCTACTGGTATGCCCTTCGATCCGGACCTCCTCGATGGAATCTTCAAACTGGCTTAACACTTGAAGATAGCGGGGGAAAAAATTCGACAGCAACTGTTTGTATCGGTCGTTGAGCTCTTTCTTACCGGACTCGAAAAGAATATCGGGCGAGTTGAAGGTAAACGTCAGGGTCTGACGATCAATATCGGCGTTCCACTTCGACAGATCGTCTTCGAATTCAGCCATAAGCGCCTGATAGATAGCCACTTGATTTTCTTGGTAGGCCACGGCGACATTCTTGACCTTGTTTCGCTCGTCCTGCGTGTTAAGCATCATCGCAATGGCAATGAACAGAAACACCACCATCAGCCCCGACATCAAATCAGAGATCGACAGCCAATGGTGCTCCTCCTGCTCGGCCGCCCGGCTATTCAGCAAGTCAGACATCCCGATCAGCCTCAGGTGTTAACGACGTTGCGCATTTCACGGACCAGCTTTTGGTAATCGCCGGTAAACTGCTGGGATATCGTTCCGAGAGCACGGCCCATCTCGGTCATCACCTGACTGAGTTCCCGTTCCATTTGTGAGTCCAGCATACGAACCTGCTTGGTCACGGCATCGCCAGTGTCCGAGAGCGCCCCCTCGATGGACCCGCGCAGGCTGCGGAAGACCTGCTGTGCTTCTTGGGTCTGACGTTCCGCCATATGTTCCAACCCCTTCATCATCTCGCGCTGGGCATTGCCCAACTCCGTGGTCATGGTTTCGCCTGCGTCTTTGAATTGCTGTCCCAGTGCCTGATTCTGCTTTGCGACCTCGGCCATCAAGTCTCGGAAATTATTGTTCATATCGCTGAGTAGATCATTGAACTGGGTCTTAACGTCCTCACTATTCTTGGCAATCACATCCGAGCTGCTTTGCAGGGATTGGTTGACGCGACCGGAGTTGTCCACAAACTCCTGCGCACCCTGAACGATGGCGCCCTGCAGCTTGTCGCCAGCATCCTTCATGCCGGTCGAGATATGTTCGGACGCCTCGTTCACCCCCTTGAGCGTGGCATCGATCTGGTCGTGAATCTGCGGCACGGCCTCCACGGCACGATCCCGAACGCTGGCAAAAGCCTTCAAATGCCGATTGAGTTCCGTAATCTGGTGCTGATTGACCTCCAGTACATCGCGCAGCGCCGCCAGTGACTCCGGGATCTTCTGCGTATCCGTGCTGATCGCCATGACTGCGGTTTCTGTCTGACCGATAGCTGAAACACCGAGCGCGTACTGCTCGACCATCTGGCCAAGCTGTTCCTTATAGCGCTCCTGCCACTCCACCAGTTTTTCCACTGACTCATTAAGCTGTTTGAAGTTTTCACCAAACTGCTCGGTCAGATTTTGGTTGAAATCGGCGATTACCTGATTCAGCGCTTCAATCACCTGCTCGGTCGCCGATTTGGACAACATATCGGCAAAATCCTGCAACTTGACCCAGAGATTTTCCTGAAACGCGGCGAACTCCTGGCGGCTCTGCTTGAAATGGTCGCCCATGTCGCCGCGCAGCAGCTTCATCTGCCCGGTCAGCGACGACTCGTCGCCGCTGCCGATCGCCTCGCGTAGGGACACGACACCGTCCCGCTGTTCGGTCATCACCTGATACAGCTCGGCCACCCCGATGGCGTCTTCGTCGATGGCATCCTTCTCTCGCGGGCTGATCCAACCCACCGTTGCCAGCACTTTGTACACAATGCCAAAGAACATACCGGCCAGGCTGGTCAGAAACGCTGTTTTCATGCCGGCCAGCAGTGTCGAAATACTGCCGTCGATATTATCAACGTTAAAATGGAGCAGGCCCGCGACGATCCCCGTGAATGTTCCCAGAATACCTAGGGTCGTCATCAGCGTTGGCGCGTAGTGGGTAAAGGCATGTTGGCGGTTGCCGCGCTTCCAGACGCAGGCGAGCACAAATATGGCCAGGATGAGCACAATAAAGCCGTCGGTGAGATACGCCGCATCGACGCCCGATACGGCCGCTTCAACAAAACTCGATAACATCTAGCCCCCGGGGTGAAAAAATCAGATTATTGTCATTGATTCGAAAAACGCCCACACGATGCGGTAATCGGCTTCGCGGTCGGTCTTGAAGAACGGCGCGACGTATTCCTCCGTGCGCTCACACGGGCCGCCCGTCAGGGTATGGTCCCAGTAGGTGTTGCTGACCGTGCCCTGTTGCAGATACTGGATATTTTCCCAGCCGATGGCAATGCCCTGCTCCTGTGTATCCGCTGATCGCAGGCCGTGACAAACCCCTTCGTCCAATTCGGACTTTTTGGCCTCGCGCGGCAGGCTGAATCACCCCGGGATTCCCGGGGACTCCAACTCTTGAGAGACTCAAGCCATAAAACAGAGCAACCGATATTCACCGGAAGTGCGACAGCGGGCGGTTCGCATGGTTTTTTGATTATCAAGGCGAGTATGCCTCGCAGAGGGCAGCTATGGGCTCGATCACCGGCAAGTTCGGCTGTACGCCTGAGACATTGCGCAGCTCGGTTCACGAGGCGGAGCGCGATCGCGGACTGCGCGACGGCCAGACCACGGAAGAACGTGAACGCGCCAAAGCGCTTGAGTGAGAGAACCGCGAGCTAACGATATCCTTCGCAAGGCGTCCGCGTATTTTGCCCAATAGGGCCTCGACCGCCGAGGCAAGTGATGATCGATTTCATCGACGATCACCGCGACGTCTACGGTGTCGAGCCAATCGGCAAGATCCTGCCGATGGCACCGTCGACGTGTCACGAAGCCAAGCGTCGAACGTCTGAGCCCAGCCGCCGATCGGCCCGCCAAAAGCGTGATGCCGAGCTACGTGACGTTATCCAGCAGACCCGGGAGGCTAACCTGTGCGTCTACGGTGCCCGAAAAAGCTGGCGCTAAGTTACAGCACGATCGCTGGCAAATCGCCCGTTGCGCGGTCGAACGATTGTTTATGGGTCGGGAGTTCGAAATGAGTTGTCAGACAATAAAAAAGGCCCACCTGAATCAGGAGGGCCTTTCTTAGTGTGGTGCGCCCGGAGAGATTCGAACTCCCGACCTTGCGGTTCGTAGCCGCACGCTCTATCCAGCTGAGCTACGGGCGCATTGCTCGTTTTGATTGTCTGGCGGAGAGGGAGGGATTCGAACCCTCGAAGAGGCTATAAACCCCTTACTCCCTTAGCAGGGGAGCGCCTTCGACCACTCGGCCACCTCTCCGATACTGACAATCTTCGCCTGATTCAACGCGAAAGGCCAAACCCAGCCCTTTGCATCGATTGGTCGAACAAAGCGACTATCAAATCGGCGGGGCTTTCGTGTGCGTCCGCGATCAATCAAGAGCGCAAATAATAGCCCTGAAACCGTTGTGACACAAGTCTTTTCGTTCGATTTTTCCAATATCGTTGGTTTCATCCCGCCACGACCGGCCTGGCGGGTCCGCAGCCGATGACCTACGGCGTCTCGGCTGCGGATCCAGCGCGCTCTTACTGCTCTTCGGTCGGTGTCAGCTCGGACTCGACCTTCTTCGGCTCTTCGTCGAGATCGAATTCGTCATGCAGCGCGCGCACGGCCAGTTCCAGGTACTTGTTCTCGACCACGATCGAGATCTTGATCTCGGTGGTGGAGATCATGCGGATGTTGACGTTCTCGTCGGCCAGCACCTTGAACATGCGCGCGGCCACGTTGGCGTGCGAGCGCATGCCCACGCCGACCAGCGAGACCTTGCAAACGTCCGGCACACCGGAGACGTCGCGCGCACCAATCTCGGGGGCGACCTTCTCGAGCATTTCCTTGGCCGCTTCGTAATCACGCTTGTGCACGGTGAAGGTGAAGTCGGTGAGCGTGTAATCGCTGGACGAATCGCCCGAGACGTTCTGCAGGATCATGTCGACTTCGATATTGGCTTCGCCGATGGGGCCAAGCACGGCATAGGCGATGCCGGGGCGATCAGGTACGCCCAGTACGGTGAGCTGCGACTCGTCCTTGGTGAAGGCGATGCCGGAAATGATCGGTTCTTCCACGTATTCCTCCAGGGTGATCAGGGTGCCGGGGCCTTCCTCGAAGGTGGAGAGCACGCGTAGCGGCACGCCGTATTTGCCGGCGAATTCCACCGCACGGATCTGCAGCACTTTCGAGCCGAGACTGGCCATCTCGAGCATTTCTTCAAAGGTGATCTTTTCGAGCCGGCGGGCATTGGGCACCACGCGCGGGTCGGTCGTGTAGACGCCGTCGACGTCGGTATAGATTTGGCATTCGTCGGCTTTCAGCGCAGCGGCCAGGGCGACCGCCGTGGTATCCGAGCCGCCACGGCCCAGCGTGGAGATCGAGCCATCGCTGGTGATGCCCTGGAAGCCGGCGACGACCGCGACCTGACCGCCATCGAGCGCGGCGCGCAGGTTGTTGCCCTCGATTTCCTCGATCCGGGCTCTGGAGTGGAAATCGTCGGAGACGATCGGCACCTGCCAGCCGGTGAACGAGCGCGCCTGGCAGCCGATATGCTGCAGCGCCATCGACAGCAGCGCGATAGTGACCTGCTCCCCGGTCGACAGCAGCACATCCATCTCTCGCGCCACGGGCTTGCCGGAGAGCTCGCCGGCCAGCTCGGTCAGGCGATCGGTCTCGCCGCCCATGGCCGAGACGACCACAACGACCTGGTCGCCGGCGTCTCGATAGCCTTTGATCTTATCGGCGATCTTTTTGATCTTGTCGACCGAGCCGACGGAGGAGCCGCCGTATTTCTGGACAATCAATGCCATGGATTCGTGTTTCCTTGTCCTGATGTCGCCCGAGACGAGCGAGAGTTCATCCGATTACCGATACCAGACTATGCCAGACGCTCGCTCACCCAGGCAGCCACGCTTTCGAGTGCGGCGTCCAGATTCTCGGGCTGGCTGCCGCCGGCCTGGGCCATGTCCGGCCGCCCGCCGCCCTTGCCGCCGACCTGTGAGGCCACGTGATTGACCAGCTCGCCGGCCGGCGTCTTGTCCGACACGCTCTTGGCGACGCCGGCGATCAGGGCAACCTTGCCGTCCTCGGCCGCGCCTAACACCACAATGGCCCCGTCGAGCTTGTTCTTGAGCGCGTCCACGGTGTCACGAAGCGTCTTGCGATCGGCGCCGTCCATGCGACGGACCACGAGATGGGCATCGCCGATGGCCTGAGCTTCACTGGCCAGATCCGCGCCCTGGCTGGCGGCCAGTTTCTGATTGGCGGCCTCGAGCTGTTTTTCCAGGCCCGAGACGCGTTCAAACAATCGGTCGAGCTTGTCCTCGATCTCCACGGGGGCGGTCTTGAAGCGCGCGGCCAGGCGTGTCTGACGATCGATGACCTCTTGAATATAAGCCAGCGCATGCGAGCCGGTCACGGCCTCGAGCCGTCGATTACCGGCCGAAACGCCGCGCTCATCAGTGATTTTCACAAAACCCAGCGCGCCCGTGGCCGGCGCGTGCGTGCCGCCACACAGCTCGACCGAGTAGTCGCCGAAACGCACCACGCGCACGGTGGAGCCGTATTTCTCGCCAAAGAACGCCATCGCTCCTTCGGCCACGGCCCCATCGTAGGACCGCTCATAGATCTGGCCCTCGATATTGGCGCGGATCTTGTCGTTGACCTGGGCTTCGATGGTCGCCAGCTGTTCCGGCGTGACCGCCTCGAAGTGCGAGAAATCAAAGCGCAGCCGATCAGGGGCGACCATCGAGCCCTTCTGGCGAACATGGCTGCCCAGAGTCTCGCGCAGGGCGGCATGCAACAGATGGGTGGCCGTGTGGTTAAGCTCGATATCGTGGCGACGCGCGATATCGACCTCGGCGTTGACCGCCACGCCGGCCGTTGCCGTGCCCGAATCGACGTGGCCGAAGTGCAGGAACACGCCGCTCTGTTTCTGGGTATCGGTGACGGTGAACGTGAATTCGTCGCCGGCGATCTGGCCGGTATCACCGACCTGGCCGCCCGATTCGCCGTAGAACGGTGTGGTATCGAGCACGAGCACGCCGGCGGCCCCGGCCTCGATGGCATCCACCGGCTGGCCTTCCACCAGGAGGGACACCACGCGGGCAGCCGCGTGTATCTGGTCATACCCCACGAAATCGGTGGCCTTGCCCACGTCGTCCAGCCGGGCGTGATAATCCGCGCCGAACTGGCTGGCCGCTCGGGCGCGCTCGCGCTGGGCGGTCATCTCGCGTTCGAAGCCGGCATCGTCGATCGTCAACTCACGCTCGCGCGCCACGTCGTTGGTCAGATCGACGGGGAAACCGTAGGTGTCGTAGAGCTTGAAGACCGTTTCGCCGGGAATCTCCGTACCCGACATGGCCGCGATGGCGTCCTCGAGAATCTTCATGCCCGCGGTCAGCGTTTCGGAAAACCGCTGTTCTTCCTGGGCCACCACGCGCTCGATCTGCGGGTAGGCCTCGGCCAGTTCGGGATAGGCCTCGCCCATCAGCTCGTTGAGCGGTGCGACCAGTTCGTGGAAGAAGGCCCCCTGTGCGCCCAACTTGTAACCGTGACGAATGGCCCGGCGCATGATCCGACGCAGGACATACCCCCGGCCCTCGTTGGAAGGCATGACGCCGTCGGCGATGAGAAACGCCGTGGCGCGGATATGATCGGCCACGACTTTCAGCGACGGCAGCTGGGCCTCGGCGGGCGTACCCGTGATGCCCACGGCGCGGGCCGCAGCGGCCATCAGCGTCTGGAATACGTCGATGCCGTAGTTGTCGTGCGTGCCCTGCATGACGGCCGCGATACGTTCCAGGCCCATGCCGGTATCGATCGAGGGCTTGGGCAGATCGACCATTTCGCCGTCCGGCTGGCGGTCGTACTGCATGAACACCAGGTTCCAGATCTCGACGAAACGATCGCCGTCTTCTTCCGGCGTGCCGGGCGGCCCGCCCCAGATGTGCGCGCCGTGGTCGTAGAAGATCTCGGAGCACGGACCACACGGCCCGGTATCGCCCATCTGCCAGAAGTTGTCCTTGGCACCGATGCGCGCCAGGCGTTCTTCCGGGATACCGATCTCGTCTTTCCAGATTGCCTCGGCCTCGGCGTCTTCTTCATAGACCGTGACCCAGAGCTTGTCCTTGGACAGCCCCAGCTCCTCGGTCAGAAACCCCCAGGCAAAGTTGATGGCCTCGCGCTTGAAGTAATCACCGAAAGAGAAATTACCCAGCATCTCGAAAAACGTGTGGTGGCGGGCCGTGTAGCCCACGTTTTCCAGATCGTTATGCTTGCCGCCGGCGCGTACACAGCGCTGGGCCGACACGGCGCGCGAGTAATCACGCGGGTCACGGCCGAGGAACACATCTTTGAACGGCACCATGCCGGCATTGGTGAACAACAGCGTCGGATCGGCCGCCGGCACGAGGCTGGATGACGCCACGAACCGATGCGCGTTGGCCTTGAAATAATCGATGAAACGCGCTCGAACGGCGTTGGTGGACATCATGAGGGACACGCTCCCGGGCACTGGCCAAACAGCCGGCAAGTTTAGCAGAGACAAGCCCCGCGCTTACTCGGATGAGCCCCTGACCGCCGCAATCTTGTCGTCGTTGGTCTGGGGGCGATCGGTGCGGCTGCCCACCTTGATCGTGGTGTGCACACGCGGCGCGCCGAGATCATGGATCGTCTGGTGGCATTCCTTGAACGCGGCAAAGACATCATCCCACTCGCCCTCGACGTTGGTGCCGTAGGCATGCAGCTGCGGCTTCAAATGCCAGGCCTCAAGGATCGGCTGGCAGGCCGCGATATAGCGCGACACCGACAGGCCCACGCCCAGCGGGATGACACAGATTTCAGCGGTGACTTTCATGGGTGCGAAGATCAGCCAAACGGTGTCTCGATCATGGCATGACACGCGTCTGCGTTCGAAGCTAGTCGAACACCGCGGCCAGCTGGTCGCCGTCAAAACCGCGACGTTGCAGAAACCGCATCTGCTTGGCCTTGGTCGGAAAATCCTCGGGCCAGTCCGGGCCAAAACGTTTTTCGCGGGCCGCGCCGGCTATAGCGACCCAATCCGCCTCGGAATCGGCTAGCGCGGTATCGATCACTGACTCGGTGACGCCGGCCTGCATCAGCTCGGCGCGTATGCGCACCGGGCCGACGCCGCGCCGGGCCTTGCTGGCCACGCTGGCCTCGGCGAAGCGCACGTCAGAGAGCAGATCGTCATCGACAAGACCATCGAGCACGATCTCGATCTCGTCCCGGGCGTGCTCATGCTTGGCGAGCTTGGTGACAAGCTCTTTGTACGCATGCTCGCGACGCGCCAGCAGATCCATCGCCCGCTTGCGAATCGCCAAGCGCTCAGCCTGGATGTCTTCATCATCACTCATGAAAAAGCTGTCCGCGAATGAACGCCAATAAACGCGAATGAAAAGAAAGCAATCCGCCGATGGACGCCGATGCGCGCAGATGAAAAGACAACGATTTTAAGAACAAAACAACGCGCCGTTCGCGGGCTGTTTGGTTTGGCGCGCCAGCAGATTCATCGCCCGCTTGCGAATCGCCAAGCGCTCGGCCTGGATGTCTTCGTCATCACTCATGAAAAAGCTGTCCGCGAATGAATACAGGCGGTTATCCGCCGATGGACGCCGATTAAACACAGATTGAAGACGGATAAGACAAAACGGTACGGATGGTGCGTAGGACGTTTCCCACTCACCTATCTGTCGTTCTTATCTTTTTCATCTGCGGCCATCGGCGTTCATCGGCGGATTGGCTTTCTTTTCATTCGCGTTCATTTGCGGATGAGCATCACTTGCCGCTCTTGTCATCCGGTGCATCGCCGGAGAGCAGGTCGGCATCGCCGGCTTCGGCGGTGGCGCTATCTTCGGCGGCTTCAGCTGCTTCGGCCGCTTCTTCGCCTTTCTTCTTTTTCTTGGGCAGCAGCAGCTCGCGCAGCTTGGCTTCGATGCCCTGGGCGATCTCGGGGTTTTCTTTCAGGAATTTGCGGGCGTTGTCCTTGCCCTGGCCGATGCGATCCCCGTTGTAGGAGTACCAGGAGCCGGCTTTTTCGACCATGTTGTTGGCCACGCCCAGGTCGATGATCTCGCCCTCGCGCGAGCTGCCCTCGCCGTAGAGGATTTCGAACTCGGCCTTGCGAAACGGCGGCGCCATCTTGTTCTTGACGACCTTCACACGGGTCTCGTTGCCGATGACTTCGTCGCCTTTCTTGATCGAGCCGATGCGACGGATATCCAGGCGTACGGAGGAGTAGAACTTCAGCGCGTTGCCGCCGGTGGTCGTCTCGGGCGAGCCGAACATCACGCCGATCTTCATACGGATCTGGTTGATGAACATCACCGTGGTGCCGGTACGCTTGATGTTCGAGGTCAGCTTTCGTAGCGCCTGACTCATCAAACGCGCCTGCAGGCCGACGTGGGAATCGCCCATTTCGCCTTCGATTTCGGCCTTGGGCGTCAAGGCGGCCACGGAGTCGATGACCACGATATCCACCGCCGCCGAGCGCACGAGCATGTCGGCGATTTCCAGCGCCTGCTCGCCGGTATCCGGCTGGGAGATCAGCAGGTTTTCGATATCCACGCCCAGCGCTTCGGCATAGCTGGGGTCCAGCGCGTGCTCGGCGTCGATGAACGCCGCGGTGCCGCCGGCCTTCTGGGTCTCGGCGATCGCCTGCAGGGTGAGCGTGGTCTTGCCCGAGGATTCCGGGCCATAGATTTCAACCACACGACCACGCGGATAACCGCCCACGCCCAGCGCGATATCCAGGGTCAACGAGCCGCTGGAGATAGAGGCCACGTTGGAGTTGTCGACGTCGCCCATGCGCATGACCGAGCCCTTGCCGAACTGGCGTTCAATCTGGCCCAGGGCAGCAGCGAGTGCTTTCTTGCGGTCTTCATCCATGGAATTACTCCCCGTCGTCTGGCGCGCCGGCGCGCGTGTCGTCTTTTTACTCATGCTCGATGATACGGCCTGTGATTGTCATATGGGGCGTTGTCAGGCGCCGGGGGCGTCGGGCAAACGCCAGCGTGCAAGCTGGCGATAAGCGCCGGGCGCGCCCTGTCGGCCACTCTCGATCAAAGCCACGTGGCTAACGTGCCAGATCAGCGGCGGGAACAGGGGGCGCGGTGTCGGCGGCGCGCAATCGCGGATCACTGTGATATGCGGTGTGAAGGACGTGGGATCAACCCCGTCCGGGGCTAATTCGCCGGCCAGATCGTGTAAACGTTGCGGCGCGCGCTCGGGGCCGAACCATACACTGCGTGCCCGGCGAAAACCGCCAACACGGTCGATACTGAGCGTAAACGCGGCACCGCGCACGGCCTGCCCGCGCGCCATGAGCCGGGAAACCGTCTTATGATCACAGGCGCCGTGAAAAGCCAGCGTCAGATGCAACCTAGACGGCGTTTCCAGCCGCCCGCCCAGGCCAAGCCGTGCCGCGCGCGGCACGATGTCGTCGGCCAGCTCGGTCGGCGGCACGAGAGCGAAGAACAGGCGCGCGGTCATGGCTACATCCGCTCGACACGCTGCTTCAGGCCCACAAGCGCATGAATCACCGTCTGCTCGCGCACCGCGCGCCGATCGCCGGCCAGCATCAGGTGTTCGACGTCCGGCCTGGCCCCGGCCTGCTGCCAGCCGATGAAGACCGTGCCCACCGGTTTATCGTCGCTGCCGCCACCGGGCCCGGCCACACCGGAAACAGCCACCGCCCAGTTCGCACCGGACAGGGTGAGCGCGCCCTGCGTCATCGCCCCCACGACCGGGGCGCTGACCGCCCCGTGCGCGCTGATCAGGTGGTGATCCACCCGCAGATCCTCATGCTTGGCGGCATTGGAATAAGTGACGTAACCGCGCTCGAACCAGGCCGAACTGCCGGCGATACCGGTACACGCGCCGGCAATGAGGCCGCCGGTACAGGATTCTGCCGACACCAGGCTCTGGCGACGCGCGGTCATGGCCGCGGCAAGCTCGGCCACCAGGGTATCCAGATCGGGGCGGTCGGTGGCGGGTAACGTATCGCTGATCATGATCCGAAGTATGCCAGCGCCGCGGCGCCGTGAAACCTCAGCGCGCGCTCAAAATACGTACAATCGCGTGCGGCCGCTTTGGCCGTGACCCCCGACCCAGCCGAGCCCTGCCCATGCACGAGACCGCCCCGCCGGCACGTCATGCCCATCACACCCCGATGATGCGGCAATACCTCGCCATCAAGGACGGCTATCCGAACATGCTCATGTTCTATCGCATGGGCGATTTCTATGAGCTGTTCTTTGAAGACGCCGAGCGCGCGGCCGATATCCTGGACATTACCCTCACCGCCCGCGGGGAATCGGGCGGGGCGCGGATTCCCATGGCCGGCGTGCCTTATCACTCGGCCGAATCGTATCTGGCACGTCTGATCGCCCGCGGTGAATCGGTGGCCATCTGTGAACAGATGGAGGCCCCCGGGGCCACCAAGGGCCCGGTCAAGCGCCAGGTCGTGCGCGTGGTCACACCGGGCACGGTCACCGACGATGCGCTGATGGACGCGCGCCGGGCGAATTTCATCGTGGCCGTGGCCCCGGCCAAACGCGCCATCGGTATCGCCACCCTTGAGCTGGCCCGGGGCGATCTGGCGGTCACCGAAGTCGTCGACGAGGCTGCTCTGCACAGCGAGCTGGCGCGCCTGGCCCCGCGCGAGATTCTGGTGGCCGATGACAGCTCGCTGGTCTTCGAGGCCGGCGATACGGCACGCACCGAGCGCCCGGCCTGGCTGTTCGATGCCATTTCAGCCCGGCGCAAGCTGACCCAGTTCTTCGGCGTGGCCCAGCTCGATGGCTTTGGCTGTGGCGATATGCCGCGCGCGATCGCGGCCGCCGGCGCGCTCGTCGATTACGTCGAGGCCACGCAGCACGCCGCCCTGGCGCATATCGCCTCGATGCGTACCTATGCCATCACCGACACGCTGATTCTGGACGCCGCCACCCGACGTAATCTCGAGATCGAGCGTAGCGCCACGGGGGATGCGCGCCACAGTCTTGTGGGCCTGCTGGATCGCTGTGCCACGGCCATGGGCGCGCGCGCCCTGCGTCGTTGGCTGGCCGAGCCCACGCGCGATTTCAACACCTTGCGTCATCGCCATCAGGCCATCGAAACGCTGGCCGGCGGCGCCTACGAGTCGATTGCCGACAAGCTGCGCAGCATGGTCGACGTCGAGCGTATCGCCACACGTATCGCGCTGGGCTCGGCGCGCCCGCGGGATCTCTCCGGCCTGGCCGCGGCGCTGGCCGGCCTGCCCGGCATCAAGACCGAGCTGGCCAGGCTCGATGCCCCCCTGCTCGCCGGTATCGATACCGCGCTTGACCCGGCCTCGGATCTGGCCGGGCTACTGGCACGCGCCATCGTGGCCGCCCCGCCGGTGGTCGTGCGCGACGGCGGCGTCATCGCCACCGGCTACGACGACACGCTGGACGAGCTGCGCGAGCTTTCGGCCAATGCCAACGGTTATCTGGCCGATCTGGAAAAACGCGAGCGGGCGCGCACCGGGGTCGAAACACTCAAGGTTGGCTATAACCGGGTGCACGGCTACTACATCGAGATGGGCCGCGCGCACTCGGAAAAAGCCCCGCTGGACTATCAGCGCCGTCAGACGCTCAAGGCCGTCGAGCGCTATATCACCCCCGAGCTAAAATCCTTCGAGGACAAGGTACTCTCGGCGCGCGAGCGGGCTCTGGCCCGTGAAAAACAGCTCTACGCCGACCTGGTGGCCGAGCTGGCCACGCACTTGTCGCGCCTGCAATCGATCGCCGACGGGCTGGCCCGGCTGGACGTACTGGCCGGGCTGGCACGCTGTGCCGTCGACTATGGCTGGGTGGCCCCCGAGCTGACCGAGACACCCGGCATCCGGATCACCGGCGGGCGCCATCCCGTGGTCGAGCGGTTCTCCGACAGCCCCTTCGTGGCCAACGACACCACGCTGGATGACGACACGCGGCTCTGGCTGATCACCGGGCCCAACATGGGCGGCAAATCCACCTACATGCGCCAGACCGCGCTGATCGTGCTGATGGCCCATATCGGCTCGTTCGTGCCGGCCCAGGCCGCGATCATCGGCCCGCTGGATCGGGTATTCACGCGTATCGGCGCGGGTGACGATCTATCGGCCGGCCAATCGACCTTCATGGTCGAGATGAGCGAAACCGCCCAGATCCTGCATCACGCGACCGAGCGCTCGCTGGTGCTGCTGGATGAGATCGGGCGCGGCACCTCCACCTACGACGGCCTGGCCCTGGCCCGCGCCGTGGCCGAACGCCTGGCCGAGCACAATCGAGCCTATACCCTGTTTGCCACCCACTACTTCGAGCTCACCCGCCTGGCCGCCGACTGGCCGGCCAGCAACAACGCGCATTTCGAAGTGGCCGACTACGCCAGCGGCGGCGAGCAGAAACTCGTCTTCCTGCACGCCATCCGCCCCGGCCCGGCCTCGCGCAGCTTCGGCCTGCAGGTCGCCGAGCTGGCCGGCGTGCCGAAAAAAGTCGTGCGCGCGGCCAAGAAACACCTGGCCGAGCTGGAACAGGCCGCCCCCGAAACGACCAGCCCGCAACTCGGGCTGTTCGAAGCGCCCTCGCCTGCGCCCGAGCCGGCCGAGCCCGAGCCCGACGTATTACGAGAGCGCTTGAGCACCCTGGACTGTGATGCGTTGTCGCCGCGAGACGCACTTTCGATGCTGTACGAGCTGAAGGGCTTGCTGGTCTCCCACGATACGGACCCATAGGGTCTTTATCGGATCAGCAAGCCCTGCGCAGGCCTTGATCAAGCGTTTAGCCAGGCCCCGGGGCTCTAGTTGAAGCCCCGCGAGCGCGCCGAGTCATCACCATCCTTGTGCGCCGCGCCGTAACCACTCGTGCACAAACGCGAGTTTCCGATTCACCGGCTCGGACAGCATGAAGGGATACAGGTCGGAGTGTCCCATCGACCGGTTCACGTGATTGATGCCGGCCGCGATTTCGGCGCCCACGCGGATCAACCGGGCAGTATCGACCTCGGCATAAGGGTTCCAGTGGACGGTCGGCAGCGCCCGCGACGTCAGCCCGGATGAGATGAAGCTGTCGACGATATCGGTCAGATGCAGCAGGTGTGAGGCGGTTTCGGCCCAGTCTTCGTGCGGGTGCGCCGAGGCATAGGTGGAGATGAACCGGGTCGCCCAGTCGGCCGGCGGGCCGTTTTGATAATGCCGGCCCAACGCCTCGACGTAATCGTCGCGCTCATCGCCGAAGACATCGCGAAACGCATCGAGAAAATCCTGGCGCAGGGCCAGACGCCACCAGAGCATATGCGCGATCTCGTGGCGCATATGACCGATCATGGTCCGATACGGCTCACCCAGGGCCTGGCGGCGCTTGGTGCGCACCACCGGATCCGCCTCGGAAACACTGATAGTGACCACCCCGCCGCCATGGCCCATCGGCGCCGGCTGGTCGTTGGCCTCGGCCAGCATATGAAAGGTCGGGCGCGTGCCGGGGTCTTCGGGGCGAAACCACTGCCAGCGCCCGAGGTTGTCGATGACCCAGCGCTTGGCCAGTTCCGTGGCCGCCCAATCGGGAATCGCGTTGTCGAGCGACGGGTCGGGGGCCAGCGCCGTCATGGCACAAGCGCGACAGAATGCGCCTTCTTCCGGGGCGATCCAGTTACAGCCGATCCGCTCGCGATTGGCACAGAACGGCGGGGTCGGGATGAAGGCCCGTGCCTGTGGATCGTAAGCCACGGGCGTGCCCTGGGCGGTTGCCAGATTATCGAAATACAGCGGGCCCGCGCCCAGCGGATTATCGAAGATATACATATGAATCGTCGCAGCCAAAAGCAGGGAATACCGCTCAATCTACGCGCTTTACGCGCGTCTGCGTGATGTTTGTCTGCTGGTTGCCCGGTTTATTTTCCAGCGCTGCGCAGTGCGCTCGGGGCGATCGCGAACTGGCGCTTGAACGCACGTGAAAACACCGCGACCGAGACGAACCCACAGGCCATCGCGATATCGGTGATCGAGCGTTCGCTGGCGCTGATCAGCGCATGGGCCTGTTCGAGCCGTATCTTTCGGTACCACGCCCCGGGCGAGCAGCCGAGATGCTGCGCAAAGACCGTCTGTACGCGGCGCGGCGAGCGGCCGAGTCGCTGTGCGATGGCCGTCAATGATAACGGGGCTTCGATATGCGACTCCATCAGGGCCACGGCGCGCACCAGCACCGGGTCATGGCTGCCCAGGCGTTCGACGAGCGAGCGCCGCTGGCCGCCGGCCATGATCCGCGCCCGATCATGAATGAGCTGCTCGGCGATCTGCGTAGCCAGCGGGCCGCCGTGGCGCGTGGCGATATCGGCCAGCATCATGTCGGTCGCCGCCATGCCCCCGGCACACGAAAACCGGCGCGCATCAATTTCATAGAGCGACTCCACCGCCGTGACCTGGGCAAAGCGTTCACGAAATACGGGCAGGCTTTCCCAATGCAGCGTGACGACACGGCCATCGAGCAGGCCGGCCGCGGCCAGCGAGAAACAGCCGGTATCGATGCCGCCCAGCACCGCACCGGCCCGGTCCAGCGCAACCAGCCAACGCCGCAGCGCGGTATTGGGCGTGTTGAGGTTTCATACGAGCGCCGCGTTGGCGTCCGCAAATCGTGTCCTGCAAGGCGCGAGTCGAAGTGTCGTGGCTTGCCACGATCAAGACTCGCAACGCCGCAGGACGCGATTTGCGGCCCAACCCTTCGGGACAA